>NZ_FOYG01000001.1:0-211476 GCF_900116035.1 Paenibacillus sp. cl130 | reverse complement strand
GTCGCACTCTATGTGAGTGCGTGGATTGGAATTTCTGTTCCTTGAAAAGCGAGATTGATAGAGTTGTGTCGCACTTTATATGAATGCATATATTGAAATCGTCCAAAACAAGAGATAACCAGAGCAGAATCTGCGGTCGGTCATACTCTGTATTAGAGTGTGGATTAATATATATAAAGTCCGCTCAGTGAGGTTCAAACAGAAGAAACGGGCAGCATTCAAATAGAATCTTCAGGAAGCTCAAGATAACAGCGAGGGAAACTCGCGTCTTACATTTAAATTCTATCCTGTAGATATTATGAATCCTCAGAGGAAAGACTCTGGGGATTTTTAATTTTTGTAGAGGACGAATAAAAGAGCGGTACATGCTCCTTCTCTATGAATAGTACCGCGCTGCTACAAGTTTTTTTATGTTAGTCAATTTATCTGTTAATTTGATTTTTTTAGGAGGTATTTGTCATTGGAAGTCGAAATAAGGTAAAAGTAAATAAGTCTTTATTCCTTTTTTGTTATTTTGTTAGTAAATAAGACTTGGTTCAGGAGGCACTTTAAATGAAATATATAGCTCACATTCGTCAGAAAGACGGACGTATTCAGACAGTGAGAGATCATCTACAGGAAGTGAAAGAGAGTTGTGAGCATTATGGAGGGAAAATTGGTGTCGGTCATTTGGCTGGACTGGCGGGTTGGTTACATGATTTGGGGAAAAATACAAACGAATTCAAAACGTATATTCAAGGAGCTGTGGCTAATCCGGATGCACCTTCACGCAGAGGTTCTGTAGATCATTCAACAGCTGGTGGTAAATTACTCTTTGACCGTTATCATCATTCCTCTTCCATTCATGACAAGGTTGCCGCAGAATGGATCGGAAATTGTATCATTTCACATCACCAAGGGTTACGGGACTTTATTGATCCCGAACTGAATTCTCCTTTTTTTAAACGCGTTTCCAAAGACTTGGAAGAGTTTGAGCAAACAGTATCTGAATTTTTTGAAAATGTTCCACAACATGAGCTGGATCAATATTTTTCTGAAGCTAAGAAGGAACTAGAACATTATTTAGGCCTTATTAAACAGCATAAACTTCCTTCTATTGCTGCTTCACTTCTTATGAAGTACATATTTAGTTGCCTTATTGATGCGGACCGAACCAATACCCGGCAGTTTGAAGAGGGTGAAGAACCGGAGCAGCCTCTGGATAGTCATTCGTTTTTTAAAAGAAGCTATGATGCTTTGACAAACATGCTAGAGACACTTGAGAACGATAGTGACTCGGAAGAGCCAATTAATCGCTTAAGACGTGAGATGTCCCGGCAATGTGAAGCTTTTGCACTACGACCATCTGGTATATACACGCTATCCATTCCTACAGGCGGGGGCAAAACACTGGCGAGCTTGAGGTATGCGCTTAAACATGCGATGACCTTTAACAAAGATCGAATCATTTACATTGTCCCTTACACAACAATCATTGAGCAAAATGCTGCAGAAATCAGGGGTATCTTGCAGGAAGACGACATGATTTTGGAGCATCACTCTAACGTAATTGAGGGAGAAGATGAGCTTGAGAACGAAGATTATGACGTGCATCAGAAAAAAATAAAGTTAGCAAGAGATACTTGGGATCGTCCGATTGTTTTCACTACTATGGTTCAGTTTCTGAATACCTTCTATGCGAAAGGTACGCGTAATGTACGAAGATTGCATCAGTTGTCGAATTCAGTCATTATTTTTGACGAAGTTCAGTCGGTACCTGTGAAATGTATTTCTTTATTCAACGCGGCACTAAATTTTTTGCACATTATGGGTGATTCCAGTTTGTTGCTTTGTACAGCGACGCAACCTGCCCTTGATTTTGTAAAGCACAAGCTTCATTTTTCCGATCAGGCCGAAATTATCGAAAATATGGATGAAGTGGGCAAAAGCTTCAAACGGGTAGAAGTGGTGAATCGTACAACAACTCTGGGGTGGAGAGCCGAGGAACTGGCCGACTTTGTTCAAGAACAAATGGAAGAAGTTAATAGTTTGCTTGTGATTCTGAATACAAAAATGGCTGTACGCAAGCTATTTGACCAATTAACCCAACGTGAGGGATTGGGAGAAGGTGGCGCAAGATTATTTCATCTGAGCACGAATATGTGTGCGGCCCATCGTAAAGATGTGTTGTCCGAACTAAAACAGGCCCTTGAGGCAAATGAGCGTGTCATCTGTGTTAGTACGCAGCTTATTGAAGCAGGAGTCAATATCAGCTTTGAATGCGTTGTTCGCTCACTATCTGGGCTGGACTCTATTGCGCAGGCAGCAGGTAGATGTAACCGACATGGCAAGGATAAGCTACGGTATGTGTATATCATTAAATCGGCTGACGAGAATCTTTCAAGGTTGCCTGAAATTCAGATTGGCAGGGAACAGACAGAGCGTATATTAAATGAGTTTGAGCAGAACCCGCAACGATTCGACTATGATTTATTATCTGCATCAGCAATGAAAGCCTATTTTGAATATTACTATCACAATATTAAAGAAGAAATGGATTATCCCGTTTCCAAGCTGGAAAAAAATTTGTTCGAATTGTTGAGTGCAAACAAGGACTATTATGGAGCTTATAAGAAAAAGTGGGGTAAAAATCCCGAGATTCTAAGCCGCCCATCTATAGCGACTGCGGAGCAATATTTTGAGGTTATCAGTAACAAGGCTACATCAGTATTGGTACCTTATAATGACGAAGCAAAAGAGTTAATCTTAGCGTTTAATGGTGAACTGGGCAGTTGGGAACTGGGTGGGCTACTGCGGAAACTGCAACCCTATGTCGTTAATATCTATGACTATGAGCTAAAAAAGCTGGAGAAAAACGGTGATCTATATCCTTTATTGCATGGTCATGTTCTGGCATTGAGGGAAACGGCTTATTCTGGGCAATTTGGAGTTGGGTCAGAGGGTGAAGGGGAATGGTCGATGGCTATGATCTAAAAGAGAAAACCCGCCAAAGGCGGGCACTCAAATAATCCTATATAATTTTCAATCCACGCTTCTCAGCGACACATTGAGTGTAGCACAGGATGAGAAACACAATCAATCTGCAAAGTGATGGTTGTATTTATTTGGAATATAGTATATGCTGAAAAAGTGAATTCTATAAAAATAAATAATCCTTTATAAGAAGGGGGGATAAAAATGCGGAATCAAATTGAGTTTGAGGTGTCCGGAAGATACGCTCTTTTCACAGACCCATTAACCAAGCTTGGAGGAGAAAAATTTTCATATCAGGTTCCTAGTTATGAAAGCTTAAAGGGGATTGCGGAAAGCATCTACTGGAAGCCCACCCTGATCTGGTATATAGACGAGGTTCGAGTTATGAATGTTATCCAGACCGAGTCAAAGGGAATTCGCCCTATTGAATATAGCGGGGGAAATACCTTGGCTTACTATACTTATCTCAAAGACGTTCGTTATCAGGTTCGTGCGTATTTTGAATTCAATCTTCATCGTGAAGACCTCATTTATGACCGCAACGAACATAAGCACCATAATATTGCTAAACGGGCGGTCAAGGCCGGAGGACGCAGAGATATTTTTCTGGGCACGCGTGAATGCCAAGGCTACGTTGAACCCTGCGTTTTCGGCGAAGGAGCGGGGGACTACGATGAGGTTCCTGAAATTGATTTTGGCACAATGGTGCATGGGATCAGCTATCCAGATGAAACCGGTCGAAAAGAACGGGAAACCCGGCTTTGGAGGGCCAAAATGCAATATGGTGTAATCCGCTTTATTCGTCCGGAGGAGTGCACACTGGTGCGTAAGACAGGTGAGGGGGCAGTGAAAACGTTCAGTTCTGCCAACATGCAAGATGTGGACAGTCTGTACGAAGAAATGTTCGTGGATGGGGGAAGTGAATGAGCTGGCTGGCGAATTTATATAAAACGTATGAAAAACATACGCGTGATGTCGGACAATTTGAGAAAAAGAAAAATAACCGTGAATACGCGTTGATCCCCGTATCCCATACGACACAGAGCGCTCACATAGAGGTCAATCTGGACGGGGAGGGTAACTATCTTTCAGCAAAAGTTATCGACAAAAACGAGGGGAGCACTATTATTCCATGTACGGAGGCCTCAGCTAGTCGGACAAGCGCTCCAGTTCCGTATCCACTTTTTGACAAGCTTGTCTATGTGGCAGGCGACTTTGTACAATATTGTGGCGAAGTAAAAGGAACGCCACACACAGATTATATGAAGCAATTGCGTTCCTGGTGCGAATCTCCCTATGGGCACTCGAAGGTAAAGTGCGTTCATGAATATCTGGCCAAAGGAACTCTCATAACAGATCTGATCCGGGACAAAGTTCTCTGGATTGACAGTCAGGGCAAATTGATTGAAAAATGGACGGCAGCACTAGAAGCGGAGCGTGGGGAAAAGCCTGATATTTTCAAAGTAATTGTCTCCGATCAAAGTGCGGCTTTTATTCGCTTCGCGGTTCAGGTGCCAGGGGAGGTAGAGTCCAGATTATGGCGTGACCCATCTGTTCAGCAATCTTTTATCCAATTTTATGAGATGAGCTTAGTGGAAAAAGACTTATGTTATGTGTCGGGTGAACTGTTGCCTTATGCAGACAAGCATACTTCGCGCATCCGCAACTCCGCTGACAAATCCAAGCTGATTTCAGCGAATGATTCTGACGGCTTCACCTATCGGGGACGATTTCGTAGCAGCCGCGATGCGGCGATGGTCAGCTACGAAGTATCTCAGAAGGCTCACAATGCCTTAAAGTGGCTGATCGAACGTCAAGGGATTACTGTGGACGGTAGAGTTTTCCTTGTGTGGGGAATAGAAAGTCTGGACATGCCTGATCCGCTCGGTGATACGTTCAGCCTGTATCAAGATGAGGATGAAGAGCCGACAGGAGGAGACAGTACTCATAAGGAATTTGCTAATCAAGTGCGTCGCGCCATTGGCGGTTATCGTTATGATGGCGATTATGCCTCCAATGTCATCATTATGGTATTGGATGCGGCAACACCGGGGCGGCTGGCAATGGTATATTACCGTGATCTGAACAAGGAGATGTTTCTGGATCGGTTACAAGCTTGGCACGAAACCTGTTACTGGCAACATCGGTATCGGAAAAGTGCAGATAACAAGAACATTACCTTTATTGGAGCACCTGCAACGAGAGATATTGCCTTTGCAGCCTACGGTCCACGAGCGAATGATAAGATTGTCAAAGGTTTAATTGAACGGATGCTTCCATGCATTATTGACGGACGAAAAATTCCGCTTGATATTGTACGCTGTGCGGTTAATCGTGCCTCTAATCCAGTGGGCTTGGATGAATGGGAGTGGGAGAAGACGTTGAGTATCACCTGCGCATTGGTAAACAAAACATTTGAGAGGGAGGGCTTTGAAGTGGCTTTAAATACCGAAAATAAAGACCGCAGCTATTTGTTCGGCAGGATGTTGGCGATTGCGGATGTACTGGAAAGACGGGCACTGGGTCGGGAAGAAAAACGGGCTACAAATGCGGTTCGTTATATGAATGCTTTTGCACAGCGGCCTAGTCGAACCTGGATGATTATCCAGTCGAATATTCAACCGTATCAGGCAAGAATGGGAACCGATGCGGGATATTACAATCGCCTGCTGGATGAGGTAGGTGCACAGCTAGAAGCTGAGAATTTTACGGACAAACCGTTAAGCGGTCTGTACCTGCTCGGATTTTACAGCCAGCGTAACGATTTGTACACGAGCAAGAAAGATAAGGAAATAGGAACTGATACCGAACAAGACCAGGAAAATAATGAACAGGGAGAGATCGTATAAATGAGTGTACTTGACCATAAAATTGATTTTGCCGTTGTACTGTCAGTTCGTAATGCTAACCCGAACGGTGATCCGTTGAATGGCAATCGTCCGCGCCAAAATTATGACGGTTACGGTGAAATTTCCGATGTATGTATCAAACGCAAAATCCGTAATCGTCTACAAGATACGGGGGAATCCATTCTTGTACAATCCGATGAGAGACGTGTGGATGCTTACCGCAGCATTAAAGAACGTGTAGACGCTAATGAGGAAGTACAGGAATTTGGTAAGGGCAAAAAGCAAAACAATGAGCTTTACGCCCAAGCAGCCTGCAAATCCTGGATCGATGTACGAAGTTTTGGGCAAGTATTTGCTTTTACCAAAGAGGATATATCCCTGGGCATTCGTGGACCTGTGTCTATACATACGGCGGTAAGCCTTGCTCCTATTGATATTTCCAGTATGCAAATTACCAAGAGCGTCAACGCAGTAACCCCGAAGGACCCTAATAAGAAAAGCTCTGATACGATGGGGATGAAGCACAGGGTTGATTTTGGCGTCTATGTTTTTTATGGAAGTATAAATACACAATTGGCGGAAAAAACCGGATTTACCTATGAGGATGCAGAGAAAATTCGGGAAGCTTTAAGAACACTGTTCGAAAATGATACCTCTTCCGCACGTCCTGATGGGAGTATGGAAGTTCATCATCTGTACTGGTGGGAGCATAATTCCAAATTAGGGAAATATTCTTCGGCTAAAGTCCATCGTTCACTACAAATTCAGCTAAATAAAGATGTGAGCGAAGCGAGGTCTTTTGAGGATTACGTATGCACGGTTCAACCGCTCGAAGGCTTAGAGGTCCAAGAGTATGCAGGTCTATAACGAAGAAGATTATTTGCTGCTGTCCGGTTTACAGCATTTTAATTTTTGTAGAAGACAGTGGGCGCTTATTCACATTGAGCAGCAATGGGAAGAAAACGTGCGGACGATTGAGGGCAATCATTTGCACAGGAAAGCCGATCAGCCCATGATTCGTGAAAAAAGAGGGGATAAGCTCATCGTACGCGCGTTACCTATACATTCCAGAGAGCTTGGAATTACGGGAATCTGCGACGTGGTAGAGTTCATATGTGATCCCCTTGGTGTTCCGCTTGCAGGAGAGGAAGGTACCTACCTTCCTTTTCCTGTTGAATACAAGCGTGGCAAACCAAAACGAAATGACTCGGATCATGCACAATTGGTCGCACAAGTGATGTGTCTTGAAGAAATGCTCGTGTGTGAGATTTCAAAAGGCTACTTTTATTACGATGAGATCAAACACCGTGTAGAGGTCATCATCACGGCGGCTGACCGAGAGCGTGTGCGTAGAAGCTTGCAGGAAATGCGGCATTATTTTGAGCGAAATCATACACCTAAAGCCAAAGCGGGACCACACTGCCTGAGCTGCTCACTACATAACATATGTGTTCCCGAAATATTGAATAAAAAATCAGTTTCAAGCTTTATTGAAAGCAGGATAGCTGAATGAAAAAACTACTAAACACATTATTTGTGACCATGCCAGATACGTACTTGTCACTAGATGGGGAAAATATCGTGATCAAACAAGAAGAGTCCATTCTTGCACGGTATCCTTTGCACAATTTGGAGGCGGTTTGCACTTTTGGCTATTCAGGGGCCAGTCCAGGCCTCATGGGAGCTTGTGCAACACGCAATATAGACCTAACCTTTATGACACGAAGCGGACGCTTCTTGGCGAGAGTTACCGGGGAAAGCCGGGGAAATGTGGTACTGAGAAAAGAACAGTACCGGATTTCCGATGATGATAGAAGAAGTGCTCTTGTAGCCAGAAATATGATTATAGGCAAAATATATAACCATAAATGGATTTTGGAACGGGCAACGAGGGATTATCCACTTCGTATTGATACGGAACGCATGAAGAAGGTGACCGCTTCTTTGACAAAGATCATGAAGCAAGTCCGAGAAGTGGAGGAACTGGACATTTTACGCGGTTTGGAGGGGACGGCGGCAGTTCAGTACAATTCCGTGTGGGATGATTTGATCCTGCAGCAAAAAAATGATTTTTATTTCCATGGACGCCATAAGCGCCCGCCGCTAGATAATGTGAATGCCCTATTATCTTTTTCCTATACACTGTTATCCAACGATATGAAATCCGCACTGGAAGCTGTCGGTCTGGATGCTTATGTAGGTTTTCTGCATAGAGATCGTCCAGGGCGAGCCTCATTGGCACTGGATGTGATGGAAGAGCTTCGAGGAGTATATGCCGACCGTTTTGTCCTTACATTGATTAACAAAAAATTGATTCATGGGAAAGGATTTTACAAAAAAGAAAACGGGGCTGTGATGATGGACGATGATACGAGGAAAATCGTATTGAAGGCATGGCAAGAACGAAAACAGGAAAAAATGATTCATCCTTATTTGAATGAGAAAATGTCTTGGGGACTGGTGCCCTATTCACAGGCTTTGCTCTTGGCTAGATATATTCGGGGAGATCTGGACGAGTACCCTCCATTTTTGTGGAAGTAGGTGTGAACACTTGCTCATTTTGATCACGTATGATGTAAGTACAGTAGACAGAGAAGGTAGAAAAAGACTGGCAAAGGTTGCGAAAAAGTGCGTAGATCACGGACAAAGGGTGCAAAATTCTGTGTTTGAATGTATTTTGGACTCGACCCAGTTCCGCAGCTTAAAGTATGAACTCGAAGAATTAATAGACCCAAAAGAAGACAGCTTGCGCTTCTACAACTTAGGAGATAACTACAAGAAGAAAGTAGAACATATAGGGGCAAAGGAAGCTTATGATATGGAAAGCCCACTGATTTTGTAAGGTGCGAATGTGAAGCTCACATAAAAACCCCGGATCCTTCGCACCGCGAAATTTGTCGAAAAGCAATTAAATCAGTTACCTTCAGTAAAAGTCAATGGTTGACTCAAGCCTTTTTGGCATCAGTTTTTGCGACAATGTGTGGAATTGATATCATTAGGGTATGAATTCCTGCATTTTCGCTGTCGCACTCTGTATGGAGTGCGTGGATTGAAATCGTCTTACGCGAATATAGATGCGCGGATACGTGGCAAGTCGCACTCTGTATGGAGTGCGTGGATTGAAATCCATACATCCGATGGATCAAAGCCCATCCCATCCGTGTCGCACTCTGTATGGAGTGCGTGGATTGAAATATCAAGGAAGAACTCAATGGGATCGCCTATCTCGGTCGCACTCTGTATGGAGTGCGTGGATTGAAATATATTACGCCATTAATGGTTAGATTTATGGCTGCTGTCGCACTCTGTATGGAGTGCGTGGATTGAAATCGCTTTAGATAGCTTGCTTTTATTCCCGTTAGCGCGCAGTCGCACTCTGTATGGAGTGCGTGGATTGAAATCCAGCAGTTCGTCCGTCTTGACTCCAAGCGCATCGTCGCACTCTGTATGGAGTGCGTGGATTGAAATCGTTTTTCCGGGTTTTCCGCTTTTCCGGGGGATGGTCGCACTCTGTATGGAGTGCGTGGATTGAAATCCAGTCCTGTTCCCAAGTCTCTGGGTGGATATAACGTCGCACTCTGTATGGAGTGCGTGGATTGAAATCAGCGTAGCTTTGCGCTGAACTGGTTGGCGTTCCAGTCGCACTCTGTATGGAGTGCGTGGATTGAAATCCGTTCCCGCTTTAGCGTCAACGAACACTACAGGGTCGCACTCTGTATGGAGTGCGTGGATTGAAATTGCCAGTATTACTTATGGTAAAGTTTTTAATTTTCGTCGCACTCTGTATGGAGTGCGTGGATTGAAATTGTACGTGTTAAAGCTTTGCAAAATGGTAGGCAGTCGCACTCTGTATGGAGTGCGTGGATTGAAATATCCATCATTTGTTTGGACGAGGCTCATACTGATTTAGTCGCACTCTGTATGGAGTGCGTGGATTGAAATTAGTATTGCATTGATACCGATAAAATGGGCCATTTGAGGTCGCACTCTGTATGGAGTGCGTGGATTGAAATTTTACGAAAACAGCATCATTCGTTTCTTCCAGCAGCGTCGCACTCTGTATGGAGTGCGTGGATTGAAATAATGATAACCGAGGCGCAAGAGGCTGGCGTAATAACGTCGCACTCTGTATGGAGTGCGTGGATTGAAATTCGCATGGGTCACACTCGGCGGGCTGTGAAGCTCCCGTCGCACTCTGTATGGAGTGCGTGGATTGAAATCCCATTGCTGTGAGCACGGCGACGTCCCGATTTCGGTCGCACTCTGTATGGAGTGCGTGGATTGAAATACATCTGCCAGCGCGACAGAGTAATGACCTTTCAAGGGTCGCACTCTGTATGGAGTGCGTGGATTGAAATAGCACGCTTAGAAAGTATTTAACTTCGGCAAGCGCGTGTCGCACTCTGTATGGAGTGCGTGGATTGAAATACTCATAGCGGCACCTCATAGTCGCCAAACCATCGTCGCACTCTGTATGGAGTGCGTGGATTGAAATAATTGATCTACGCTCTATGCGTTTTTTGCGCTCAGCGTCGCACTCTGTATGGAGTGCGTGGATTGAAATAGTTTGTTGTGGTGCTGCTGTTACTTATTGGACTTGGAGTCGCACTCTGTATGGAGTGCGTGGATTGAAATGATTTCCCTGTATGGCATCGCGTGATACTCGACACAATGTCGCACTCTGTATGGAGTGCGTGGATTGAAATAATATCGGTACTGGGGATATCGTCACTTTAATTGACGTCGCACTCTGTATGGAGTGCGCGGATTGAAATTTGCTAGGACTTGAAGAATTAACAGTAGAAGCTAAAGTCGCACTCTATATGGGTGCATGTTGGAGACGTAGTATATTTCATAAGGAGGTTTTGTATTGGCTCCGGCGCATTATCGCTACTTTTTGGAGTAAGGAAGAAGACAATGACGCTTTTGAGGCAGGTGTTCAATCTCTTCTAATGAAAATCTCAGAACAATACAAACTAACGTATGGCGAAAAAACACAGCTGCTTGCTTCAATGATACTAGAGTATTCGAAATACGTAATAAGATGGGAACGTCACAGTACAATGGATGAAGAAGGAATGTGGGAGTAATTGAGACAAATGCGGCACTGGAGTTGAACGAACTGGACTTGATAGAGGAGAGGAGGAGAGAATGAAAACTTCTGTATGGCTACATAATTATACTCAATTCACAGCCCTAGGACCTATTAGCACCGAAAACAGTACCATTTTGCGTGGCTCTAAGGGGGGAAGAGCAGCCACCTTAGAGCCAGTACATCCCGCCAAGGAATTTAGTAGCAGGACGGCGTGTTTTTATTGAGTGAGTTAATTTGTCCGAAAAGGCACATATAAGTTATTACCTGCCAGTCATTATTTATATTTTTCTAATACACTTTTCTTCAGCTCATTATACTGATTATTAGTAGCTTGTAATGTTTTTTCTTCTGCATCAGTCCCAGACAAATCATGCTTTCCTTGTTCTAAAGCATTAATCCAATATCCACCAAGCGGCTCACTCCATACTAAAAATAAGATGTATTCCTTCCCTTCTTGCATTGGTGTGTAATCTTCATAATTCATTCTAATACTGCCCTGTTTGTCTTGGATCACATAGGTAGGCTCGAATGCTACAAGCTCAGAACCGATTTCCTTTTTTATGGAATCTTTATATACTTTAGTTACTTTGACCTTAGTTTCTGTTCTACCTGAAGGCCCCCAATCAAAATTTTCAATGACATTTTTGCTTTCTCCGGTTGCAATGACTTTAACTACAGCATCAGATTGAGCTTCCGCATCATCTGCATTTGTGAAAATTGCATGGTTGGCTTCAATTTCACCTGTACGTAATATAGATGAAGGGTCTTTCATAGCAATTAGATTAGCATTATGTTGGGCTTGCTTACTTATTGCCGCACTATTTGAATATGAATAGGAGAAAATCCCCATCCCAAGTGCTAGAGAAGCAGCGACCGTCAATACCAGTTTTTTCCTCATGTTTAATTCCCCCATTTCTTAACCACATGTGAAGTATCTGTTGATGTAGGTGATGAGAGAGCATATCTACCTGATTTCATCCAATGTTCTCCTGCATGAGCAGGAGCATTTTGAAAGTGGTTTAAGCCAAGTACATGACCAAGTTCGTGACCAGCATTCATAAATCTTTCTGATTGTGACCAGCCGCTTGTCCAGCCTGCATCTAATACAACTCTAGCCACATCATAATTTGACCCATTTGTTATGGCTCCAGCGTCAACTTGCTGTCCGTTAGAAAGAAAGTAAGAGGTTGATCCGTAAGTACCTCCAGGAAGTGAGTAATTCCCGGCATAAACTTTTAATTTTGCACTTGAGGAACTTCCAGAACTCCATCCAATTCTAGATGATGTTGCATCCCACTTACTTCTCGCATTGTCTACAGCACCAGTTTGGCCGTATGTTGAAAGAGATGAATCGTACCAATAGGAGATATTACTTGCCCCACCTGATATAGAACCAATTTTAATATGCGCGGCTCCAGTGTCAGCGCTTACTGTTGCTGCCATTAAAGATAAAACAAATGTCATTGAAGTGATAATCAATTTCGTTTTCCATTTCACTTTTCTCAATGTTTGTTCCTCCTATGGAATTTTTTATAAATCAACGATCAACTATATAGACGTTGTTATTCAGTAAAAAGTTTCCATATTATAATATTTTTTGTCATTTTTTATTTCAGTAGCCTTGATAAGAGGAGGAGAATGAAAGCCTCTGTATGGCTACATAATTAGAATGGCAAAAGTAAAGCTGATCCCTTCTTGGATCAGCTTTACTTTTAACTCAATTCACACCCTACGACCCATCTGCAAGGAAAACAGTACCATTTCACATAAGGGATTCTATGGTTTTAGCGTTCTTCCCTTAAAGAGAATATACGACAGCTCATGTTTGATAATTTTATTATTCTCAATTGTTTTCACATAATCTATGTCATATTCGCGAGTTACAATTTCATCCTTATCTATATTGGGTCTTTTACGATTTCTATTTTCCCCGGCCGTGCTATCGTCAGAAAAAATAAAAGTGGTATTTAAATCTTCAATGCCCTCACTAATCTTTTTCCCTGTCATATTCTTAGCTGTAATGGCCAGATGAATTTTTTCTCCCATGGCCAATTTGTACGATAATAACTGAAATGCATTTTCATTATCAACATGTTCTCTAAAATGATCCAAATCTTCTACATTCTCCATCATAGGTGTCTTCATTAATTCTTTCCCTGATAGGGAATACAGTTTATTTTGCTGATCCCATTCCTGGTGTATGTCTAAGTGCTTAGTAAGTACCCCTAAAGGGACAAACATCGCATTTTTATAAAGCACAGGGACGGTATCCATCACGGACGTGCTCGAGTCGGTAACAATCTCAGTGGAGTTCATTTTAAACTCAACCTTGTGTGTTCCAAACTTAATTGTGGCCGTATTAGAAGTTGGGTTAAACGTAGTCTGTCCCCCCAACAAATCATTAATGGATCTCAAAGGCACCATATAGCGATTATTCTGATCAATATAAGGTGCTTTAGGAGCTGTGAACAAGACATAGTAATTGTTAATCTTCAAAAATGGAGAGCTTGGAGCTATACTCTGAGCTGACATTTTTCCTGTATAGGGTTGAGAAAAGCAAAAAAACAATGCACCTATAAGCATAATTCTGAACAACATCTTTCCCACAAAATTTCCTCCTTAAAAGAGAGGGGTGAAGCAGCCCCTCTCATAAAAATTCAGTCTAAAAATATACTGTCTGTTTCCTCTCCTCCATGCACGTAATCCACTTCAACTTTACTCCGTGGCATAGAACAATAATCATAGGTTTGACTGTTACGCCAAGGGATATTATCTTCTGAATTTGAACCGATATAGGATGTGGCCCAACGAACTCTTCTAATGTAAGATCCATCATTATAGTCTTGTCGATCTTGTATCTGCCCTATACTTGTCGTTCTTTTGATAAGGTTACCGTTGCCAGTAGCAGTCCAACCTGGGGCCGGCTCGACATAGCTCCTACTTATCTTTTCACCGTCTGCATAACCTGTTACAGTCAAGGCAATGTTACCGTCAGAAGGAACATGAAATTTCATTTGTACTTCCTGATCGGGTTCAAAACGTGGCTTAAAAGTATAAGGGTTCTTCACACCTTCAATAAGCATAAAAGTAGCCCAGTCATTATATTTTGTACTATGCTGCAAACCAACATCAACCGCCATATTGGTGTTACTCCAACCACCCATATAGATAAATCCTGTGCTTCCATTATAACCACTATTATTATCACGAATCTCTCTAGCACTTGGTAAATGAACCCGTGTACTAGCCCATGCAAACCCTATATGTGACCATACCGAACGATACGGCCCGTTTCTCAGGTCTCGACATTCAGGAAAGCTCGCGGAGTTAGTGCTAAAATCCATTGGTGTTAATGAGTGATTTCCCATACACGCTGGTTTAGGCTGTAATACGGGTAAAGTATATAACTGCCCCGTTGAATCTTTATACCTATTATTTTTATACGTAGTATCAGTTACGGATGTGAGGGATGAATTCGAATTCTTATACGTAACCTGACTCACTGGTTCCAGGGGGATAACTTCCTGCGTTAAACTTTCCTTGTTTACCAGCACTTATGATGTACATTCAATCTCGTATGATGATGATATAAACAGGGACTATTGAGGTATTTATATGAAAACTGGATTATATTATCATCCAGGCAGAATTAAATCTGACCAATGTCCTGTCATCATGAACGCATGGCATCACAGAGAAGTGAAGGAGCTGGTGATTTTACGCTGTTTGGAGGGGAGGGAGGCGGTTCAGTACAATTCCGTTTGGGATGAACTGATTTTGTAGTGAAAAATTGATTTTTACTTCCATGGACGCCATAAGTGCCTGCCGTTAGATCATGTGAATGCTTTGTTATCTTTTGCCTATACACTGCTGCCCAACGATATGAAATCAGCACTGGAAGCCGTCGGCTTGGATGCTAATGTAGGTTATCCGGGATGAGCCTCCTTGACACTGGATATGATGAAAGAGTTTCGAGGCGTATGCCGGCTGTTTTGTCCTGTTTTTGATTAACAAGAAAATGATTAGATAAAGGATTTTACAAAAAAAGAAAATGGGCTGTCATGATGAAACGATGATATAAGGAAAATCGTAATGAAGGCATGGTACAATGAAACAGGATAGGATTATGTATCTCTATTTGAATGTATTTTGGATTTGACCCAATTTAGACGTTTAAAGTATGAACTAGAAGAATTAATAGACGAAAGAGAACTTAGCCTGCATTTCTACAATTTGGGTGATAGCTATAAAAAGAAGAAGAGCATATAGGGGCTAAGGAAGCTTCCAATATGGAAAGCTCACTGATTTTATAAGGTGCGAATGTGAAGCTCACATGAAAACCCCGGGTCCTTCGCACCTCGGAATTTGTCGAAAAGTATAGAAAATGCTATCAGTGAGAAAAAGTCAATGGTTAATTTAAGCCTTTTAGACATTGCTTTTTTCGAAAATGCATGGAAATGATATCATTAGATAATCAATTACTGCATTTTCGCTTCGCACTCTATATGAGTGCGTGGATTGAAATATCAAACTCTGGACATTCTAAGGCGTCTTTAAGCGCGTCGCACTCTATATGAGTGCGTGGATTGAAATATGCGTGGTTACGTACACCTCTACCAAAACCGCGAGTCGCACTCTATATGAGTGCGTGGATTGAAATTACCAATGTAATTACGGCGCAAACTACATATGTCGGTCGCACTCTATATGAGTGCGTGGATTGAAATTAATACAGTCACAATACAATCCCCCAATGTCCCAGGTCGCACTCTATATGAGTGCGTGGATTGAAATGTTACCATCGTTGGAATCATTTTGTTTACCCTCCAAGTCGCACTCTATATGAGTGCGTGGATTGAAATTCTTCATCTCGTCGACTGTAATACGTCGGGATGCGTCGCACTCTATATGAGTGCGTGGATTGAAATTCGTAATCCATTTGATTGCGTTGCATACCCTCATACGTCGCACTCTATATGAGTGCGTGGATTGAAATTCTTTCTAACCTGACAGTACACGTTCATGACCAAAGTCGCACTCTATATGAGTGCGTGGATTGAAATCTTATGGGACAAGACAACAGGAAAATGGAGGTTGGTCGCACTCTATATGAGTGCGTGGATTGAAATTCCCAACTAAAGAAATGCCGTTAACATGTCGATAGTCGCACTCTATATGAGTGCGTGGATTGAAATCTCGTTTGAATGCTGATGGTGTTCCAATGTGCAAAGTCGCACTCTATATGAGTGCGTGGATTGAAATCTATTTGGCGCTAGATAACGTTAAGAGGTTTACGTCGCACTCTATATGAGTGCGTGGATTGAAATGAATTCAATGTGCAGGATAAAACCGATTGGATGAAGTCGCACTCTATATGAGTGCGTGGATTGAAATAAGATGAATGGAGGACGTCCTCAAGAAAGAAATAGGCGCACTCCATGTGACAATTGACGATGCGGCAGGATTCACGGTCAGTCGTTACGGCATATGGTTTTGTTTGACTGGTATGCTTTTCATAGTTCTCAGGGCTTCAGCCGCAGAAGGAAGAAAATAAAATCGAAGTGAAACGATGCTTGGTGATATGTATAATGCTCGCAATGGGCGCGATGAGAGGCAATGATGCGGGGGAATGAGGCAAGGATATGAGGCCGTACAGGGGATAAAATGCGGAAGAACCACCGAAGGATGAAAAATCCAGTGCGGTGGTTCTTTTTTTTTACTCGTCTTGTATGCCATCATTATAGGGGGAGGGGATGAAGGATGTTCCAGGATTTCAAGCTCGTAAGTGACCGGCCGGTCTCGATACAAGTAAAAGAATACGTCAATCGTTTAATTATAAAAGGGGCGCTTCAGGCGGATCAGAAGCTACCTTCCACACGAGAAATGAGCGTTCTGCTTAAGGTGAGCCGTAATACAGTCATTGCAGCCTATGAAGGCTTGGAGGATGACGGATTTACGTATGCGATTCCCGGAAAGGGTAGTTATGTGGCCGCCATGGTGGGCCAGTCGGCCGTAGATAACGGAGGATCTGACGGTTCTGCCACCTGGGAGATCGACTGGAAGGCAAGAATGAACGAGTATGCTGTATCGGCTGTTGATCTGGATATGATGAAGCAGGGCATCCGTGCCCAAAAGGGAACTATCTCGTTCACAAGCATCGCTCCGGATGAGCAACTGTTTGATCTGGGGGATGTAAGGCGAGCTTTTATGGATCGGATGGCAATCGAAGGGCAGGTGCTGCTCAACTACGGCTATGCCAAGGGCTACAAGCCGCTGATTGATTATCTGATGCATTATATGGAGAACAAAGGCGTCGATATAATTGGCAAGGATATGCTGATTACAGGCGGGTTTACAGAAGGCTTTGACATTGTGCTGTCGGCTTTACGCCCTTCTGCACGCCGTGGAGCGGCAATTTGTGAAAATCCGACCCATCACACAGCGATCAAAAATTTGAAGTTGCAAGGATTTGAGATTACCGGCATTCCGATGGAGTGTGACGGTATTGATGTAGAGCGGCTAGAGGAGGTACTGCAGAACAATAGCTTCGATTTGGCCTATTTGACTCCTTCCTATCATAATCCGACAGGCATCGTCATGTCGCCGGCAAAGCGCAGCGCTGTTATGAAATTAATGGCACGCCATCAGATTCCGGTGATCGAGGATGGATTCAATGAGGAGCTGCGTTACTCGGGAGCGCATATTGCGCCCTTAATAGCGACAGCAGGCCAAGGGAACGGAGTAATCTATATTGGCAGCTTCTCCAAGGTGCTGTTCCCTGGCTTGCGTGTAGGCTGGGTGCTTGGAGACCGAGCACTGATTGACACTCTGGAAAGCATTAAGCGTGCGCGCACCATTCATACCTCAACAATCGATCAATCGATTTTATACCAATATATGCTTAACGGAAATTTCGATAAACATGTAAAAAAAGCACGTACAGAGTATAAGCGCAAATATGAGCTGACAAAGGCATGCTGTGAAGCACATCTTCCTGAGGCGCAGGTGTCTGGTGACGGGGGCTTGCATTTGTTCCTTACCTTCCCGGCAGGCGTAAATACACGCCAGCTGCTAGAAGCTTGCAACGAACAGGGCGTCATTTTTACACCGGGAGACAAGTTTTTTATTCAAGAAGGCGAAGGGACGAATACATTGCGGCTTGGGTTTTCACGAGTAACGGATGAAAATATCGAACGGGGTATTCAAATAATCGGCAAACAGACACGTAACTTTCTTAAAGCATAATGGTTAGAAAAGAGCTACAGAGACGGAATATTGTTCTGGAGAAGCACCAGCGATCAAAAGAACAATCCGTAACCACATAAAGATTTTGAAGAAAAATGAGGTGTCATGATGAAAATTGGTGTTATTATGGGCGGTATTTCCTCTGAGCGTGAGATTTCTCTGCAGACAGGTCAAGAGATGATCAATCATTTGGATCACAGCCGTTATGAAGTGGTTCCAATGGTGATCGAGCAGCGAGCGGATTTAATCGCGCAGGTCCAGCAGACAGGCATCGATATCGCGCTGTTGGCACTGCATGGTCAGTATGGCGAGGACGGCACGGTGCAGGGAGCGCTGGAGACGCTGGGCATTCCCTACACAGGCAGCGGTGTCCTGGCAAGCAGCTTATGCATGAATAAGCAGTTGTCCAAGATGCTGTTGAAGGCAGCGGGTGTGCATACGCCTTCAGGCCTTTACTGGCAGGGGATGGACGATTATGATCCGCAGGTGGTGGAGCGTTTGGGCTACCCGGTTATTGTGAAGCCGAATACGGGGGGATCCAGCATCGGCATCCAGCTTGTACAAAATGAGAAGGAACTGCTGTCGGCTGTTCAGGGGGCTTGCAGCTTGGATCAAGCGATCTTGATTGAGTCCTATTATGAAGGGACGGAGATTACCTGCTCCATCGTAGATGGCGAGGTATTGCCGATTATTAGCATTAGCTCCGCTCGTTCGAAGTGGTTCGACTACAAAGCAAAATACGAGGTCGGCGGCGCTGAGGAGAAGGTGGTCGAGCTTCCCCACGTTATTGAGCAGCGTGTGCGCGAGGCGGCACTGGCCAGCTACCGGCTGCTGCAATGTAAGGTCTATGCAAGGGTCGATATGATTTTGTGTCAGGATAGACCTTACGTGCTGGAAGTGAACACATTACCGGGAATGACCGCCAACAGCCTGCTTCCGAAGAGTGCGGCAGCTGCGGGTATAACCTTTACACAGCTACTCGACCATATTATTGCCAGCTCGCTCCATGAGCGGAAACAGGAATGGGGGATGGCGTAATATGTTTAGTGAAAAGGGGACAGGGCGGTTTGTATCCTCGCGTGTACGGGATATTCGGCCATCGGGAATTCGCGCTTTTTTTGATCTGAATGCAGCAGGCGGAGGTACAATCGCCCTTGGGGTCGGAGAGCCTGATTTTGTTACACCGGAAAAGGTACGTGAAGCTTGCATTCAGGCATTGCGTGAAGGGCAGACGAAATATACTTCGAATGCCGGCTTGATGGAGCTGCGGGAGGAGATCTCTGCTTATTTTTCCGGCAGCTTCGCGCTTTCCTATGATCCTGAGCACGAATTGATTGTGACGGTGGGGAGCAGTGAAGCCGTCGACCTGGCGCTGCGAGCAGTGATCGATCCAGGTGACGAGGTGCTAATTCCGGCACCAAGCTATATTGCCTATGAACCCATTACCCATCTGCATGGCGGTAAAATTGTAGAGGTGGCGGCTACGGCAGAGGAGCAATTCAAGCTGACCCCGCAAGCGCTGCAAGCGGCAATTACACCTCATTCAAAGGTTTTAATGATCAATTATCCCTGTAATCCGACTGGAACAGTTATGACGGAGCAGGATTGGCTGCCGATGACAGAGCTCATTATCAAACATAATCTGGTCGTCATTTCGGATGAAGTGTATGCCGAACTGACTTACGGGAGAAAGCATGTCAGTATCGCCTCTTTGCCGGGCATGAAGGAGCGTACGATTGTCATCAGTGGTTTTTCCAAAGCATTTGCGATGACAGGCTGGCGGGTAGGCTATGCGTGCGGTCCGCATGAGCTGATTGCCAGCATGCTGAAAATCCACCAGTACACAGCCATGTGTGCGCCCACCATTGCACAGATTGCCGCGCTGGAATCATTGCGCCATGGCTTGGCTGCCAAGGATGAGATGATGGCGAGCTACAATGAACGTCGCAAGCTATTTGTGGCCGGCTTGAATGCAATCGGGCTTGCTTGTCATGAGCCTGAGGGGGCTTTCTATGCCTTCCCTTCAATTACTTCTACTGGCATGTCATCTGAGCAGTTTGCACTTCGTATGCTGAAGGAAGCGAAGGTGGCGGTCGTACCGGGACATGTATTCGGATCAGGCGGAGAGGGCTTTATTCGCTGCTCATATGCAGCCTCGCTCGTCGATTTGGAGAAGGCGCTGGAACGGATGGGAAGGTTTATGCAGGTAATGCAGCCGGTATGATGAACAGGGTTAATAACTCAACTTTTGCCGAACGTCTTCATAAAATATTTTACAAATACCTTTATGATTTTCGAAAACATAAAGGTATTTTTCTGATCAATGTAGTCGATATTTCCGGATGTATTTACCCAAAGCCAGAACGTTCAGCTTTGGTGTTAACTGGTGGGACCCTGCTTTTAAATGAGCTATCGATGAATTAAATATATTCGAATGTGCGCTTACTCCTTCACAGGTGGCAGAACTGGCAGAGGTGAAATAAGTCCAGGCAGGTATTTGTTGCTAAGCCAAAAAGCGAGTCTGTCCAGGTGCGAATGTGAAGCTCACATGAATTCTCCGAGAGATTCGCACCTCAGATTTTGTCGAATTACATCGAATGTGAACAAGTTTTAAACGATCGCAAGAGGATAAGGTAATATTAGATGCGTTTTTGCCAAAATAACGCTAGAATGTTACTTAAATAGGGGGCATTTGACCCATTTTCGCTGTCGCACTCTATATGAGTGCGTGGATTGAAATATCTTGTTAATCAGCCAAAACGACAACATTGCGGTCGCACTCTATATGAGTGCGTGGATTGAAATTTGTTTGGTTTTTTGTCCCTGGCATATGCCGGGGAAGTCGCACTCTATATGAGTGCGTGGATTGAAATTCTCGTATTCCTCGCGAGTATACTCAATTGCTCTACCGTCGCACTCTATATGAGTGCGTGGATTGAAATACTGGCTTCCACGTTACGACCAGGAAACCATCCCCGTCGCACTCTATATGAGTGCGTGGATTGAAATGTCTGTATGGCTATCCTGACAGCTTGCACTAACTGTCGCACTCTATATGAGTGCGTGGATTGAAATAAATTTTGGGTTGACAAGAAACTGGTTTTCGTTAAGTCGCACTCTATATGAGTGCGTGGATTGAAATTCTTTGGTTCCTTGTACGGTGTCCCGTACCTGGGCGTCGCACTCTATATGAGTGCGTGGATTGAAATCCAGCAGTTCGTCCGTCTTGACTCCAAGCGCATCGGGTCGCACTCTATATGAGTGCGTGGATTGAAATACTGTGAGCGCCATAGACACCAGCGGAAATGAATCCAAGTCGCACTCTATATGAGTGCGTGGATTGAAATTTGCTTGGTATTAACTGCGGATTGCGAGTGTCTGAGTCGCACTCTATATGAGTGCGTGGATTGAAATATTACATTCGTGAAAATTTCCGGTGAAAATATCTAGTCGCACTCTATATGAGTGCGTGGATTGAAATTGTTTACTATCATTGAATGGATGTTGACACATGGTCGCACTCTATATGAGTGCGTGGATTGAAATGATACCATCGGCAGATGATTGAGTGGATATTTTAAGTCGCACTCTATATGAGTGCGTGGATCATGACGGAGCAGCCGCCACTTGGTCGTAC
Source organism: Paenibacillus sp. cl130 (assembly GCF_900116035.1). Classification (NCBI taxonomy): domain Bacteria; kingdom Bacillati; phylum Bacillota; class Bacilli; order Caryophanales; family Paenibacillaceae; genus Paenibacillus; species Paenibacillus sp. cl130. The sequence goes on along the minus strand of NZ_FOYG01000001.1, from coordinate 189,677 downwards.
GAGTGGAGAGCGCCTCTTTATCCGAAATCATGAAGGGGTCCGTGAAGTGAGGAGCTGGAGATTTTACGTGGTTTGGAGGGAGACGGCGTTGGTTCAGTACAATTCCGTGTGGGATGATCTGATCTTACAGCAAAAAGATGATTTTTATTTCCATGGACGCCATAAGCGCCCGTCGTTAGATAACGTGAATGCCCTATTATCTTTTGCCTATACACTGTTGTCCAACGATATGAAATCCGCACTGGAAGCTGTCGGTCTGGATGCTTATGTAGGTTTTCTGCATAGAGATCGTCCAGGGCGAGCCTAATTGGCACTGGATGTGATGAAAGAGCTTAGAGGAGTAAATACCGACCGTTTTGTTCTTACATTATTAACAAAAAATGATTCATGGCAAAGGATTTTACAAAAAAGAAAACGAGGCTGTCATGATGGACGATGATACGAGGAAAATCGTATTGAAGGCATGGCAAGAACGGAAACAGGAAAAAATGATTCATCCTTATTTGAATGAGAAAATGTCTTGGGGGCTTGTGTCCTATTCACAGGCTTTGCTCTTGGCTAGATATATTCGGGGAGATCTGGACGAGTACCCTCCATTTTTGTGGAAGTAGGTTGATCTTGTTAATACTAATTACGTATGATGTAAGTACATTAGATAGAGAAGGCAGAAAAAGACTGGAAAAGGTTGTGAAAAGGTGCGTAGATCACGGACAAAGGGTGTAAAATTCCGTGTTTGAGTGCATTTTGGATTCGACCCAGTTCCGCCGTTTAAAATATGAATTAGAAGAATTGATAGACAAAAAAGAAGACAGCCTGCGTTTCTACAACTTTGGAGATAGCTATAAAAAGAAAGTAGAGCATATAGGGGCTAAGGAAGCTTACGATATGGAAAGCCCACTGATTTTATAAGGTGCGAATGTGAAGCTCACATAAAAACCCCGGGTCCTTCGCACCTCGAAATTTGTCGAAAAGTATTAAATTTGCTATTTATCCGTAAAGTCAATAGTTGATCCAAGCTTATTTGACATCAGTTTTTGCGACAATGTGTAGAATTGATATCATTAGGGTATCAATTACTGCATTTTCGCTGTCGCACTCCATGTGAGTGCGTGGATTGAAATGGGACGTGAGCAGTCTGGTCATGTTATTTTCCTGGATCACGTCGCACTCCATGTGAGTGCGTGGATTGAAATTACTGTAAAACGCAATATGAAGTGATTCAAGTCGCACTCCATGTGAGTGCGTGGATTGAAATAAGTATGCGTGGGAACAAGAAGCATGGGCTGATGATGTCGCACTCCATGTGAGTGCGTGGATTGAAATCACTACTGTAGGCTGGGAAGATGTCCAAGGAGCTGTCGCACTCCATGTGAGTGCGTGGATTGAAATAATTTTGTGTTGTGCGAACATTATAAATCTAAGTCGCACTCCATGTGAGTGCGTGGATTGAAATCGTTCATTCGGTACACTACATTAGCCCGAATCCTCGTCGCACTCCATGTGAGTGCGTGGATTGAAATTTAACATTCCTTTCCTTATGCCTGGTGCTGGTGTGGTCGCACTCCATGTGAGTGCGTGGATTGAAATTGTGACGGAAATTTAGAAAACAAGTTACACAGCAAGTCGCACTCCATGTGAGTGCGTGGATTGAAATGTTATTTATGATTCTGGCGGCAAAGAGCTTTATAAAGTCGCACTCCATGTGAGTGCGTGGATTGAAATTTTCAGACAGAAACGGGCAGGACATTGAATCGCGCTGTCGCACTCCATGTGAGTGCGTGGATTGAAATTTTGACGGACAGCGTGTAACTCTTACACCTGCTTCGTCGCACTCCATGTGAGTGCGTGGATTGAAATTAACTTCAGCCACGGCTACGTAAAACTTGTTAGGCGTCGCACTCCATGTGAGTGCGTGGATTGAAATAACGTCTTTTGCTTTTAATGCAGTAATATCAGTAGGTCGCACTCCATGTGAGTGCGTGGATTGAAATTGGTCCACGTAAGTGACGTTGTTTACTGCTGCGCTGAGGTCGCACTCCATGTGAGTGCGTGGATTGAAATTGATCGACCAGCTTGCGCACAAATCCGAATACCAAGTCGCACTCCATGTGAGTGCGTGGATTGAAATTGGTTACGCTGGTCAAACAGCTACAGACAAAATTGGTCGCACTCCATGTGAGTGCGTGGATTGAAATCTGACAGATGGAGGTTATATTTCACCGGGTCTATGTCGCACTCCATGTGAGTGCGTGGATTGAAATCACAAATATCATCTGTCCACCGGGAAGCAATACCGTCGCACTCCATGTGAGTGCGTGGATTGAAATATCCACGTGGGAATCTTGTGCGAGTATTCCCGTAAGCGTCGCACTCCATGTGAGTGCGTGGATTGAAATAGTTTCCAAACAAAGTCCTGCAGGTGTTGGTAGCGTCGCACTCCATGTGAGTGCGTGGATTGAAATCTAAGGGAGACGGAACTTTCGTCAAGATCGCCAAGCGTCGCACTCCATGTGAGTGCGTGGATTGAAATCAATTCGCCTAAGTCAAGATTGGATGTGATATTCGTGTCGCACTCCATGTGAGTGCGTGGATTGAAATTTTTGTGGTGCTAAGAAAGTATTCTGGAGGATTGCAGTCGCACTCCATGTGAGTGCGTGGATTGAAATATCAAAACTTTTTCTTTCGTTCCATCCACGAAAGTTAGTCGCACTCCATGTGAGTGCGTGGATTGAAATTTTCGGCAGCGGTAAAGCTCCGATAATTGTTTTGCGTCGCACTCCATGTGAGTGCGTGGATGGTATGAAAAAGAAGGCTTGTTTCGTGGCCTGCCCAGCAGTGAATAGGTGCAAATTTCTTCTTAACGGATTTCTTATTCGACAAATTCCCCCTTACTTTTATGCAACAATTAACTAACATTTACAATGGTTGAAGTATAAATTAAGGTGGGAGTTGCTGCTTATGAGAATTTCCATGAGTAAGTTTTTAAAGCGCTATGCAGCTATTTTGTTGGGCTACGCAATATGTATAGGGTTATTTTACGCTTTGGGATATAAGATGAGCGCAATGGGAATCTATGCAATTTTGACAGGAATTGTGACTGGAGAAATAATCAACTTCGTAATATCAAAGCGAGAGAAATGAACCTAGGTATCCCCTGATTGCATCAACATCAGGGGATTTTTCATGTAATTAAAAGGTCCAACAGAGTTTCTGCATGGGACCTCTATATCATTACTGGTGAGAATCCACATGGGGAAATGAATTAGTCATGTCAACTCTGTGAAACCTTTTACTTGGATCAACCCAATCATTTCAGGATGCCACTCGTCCAACATGTCCCAATATGTGTAAGTTATGCTGAATTTTCGCTATAAACATTAGTTGCATAATATATTGACAGATGGTTAATTATGGAGAAGAATAGAGGGTGATTTTTAAAATAATGGAATTTTTATGTGAAGGGTGGTTATGACTTGAAGCATACACCTACGATTTCAGCGGAGTTTGAGGATTATCTAAAACAAAATGATATGACATTGAGTCAATTTGCCGAATATTCAGGGGTTCATCAAAGAACGCTTAGTAATTGGATTAGTCAGCATCGTCCTGTTTCCGTACAGCAGCTAGACCGAATTACTGCGGCTATGGATTTGCCAGAAGGCTATTTTTATGACCTATACATAGAAAATTACATCATTGACCTTTCCCCGAATTTTAGGCGAATCGAGCCATTATTGTATCGTTGTGCGGAGCTGGACAAGCTGGATGCAATCCGTCGAATGGTTGGACATATCATGGATAATCCGCTGTATGCGTCCAGGCTATTTGATGTTGCAGAAGCATTATTTGAACAGGGACGACATGCTGCTGCGCTGCCTCTCTATGAGAATGTCGCAGAAGTGGAGAAATATCAGCATTCTGAACGCTTGGCCACCTGCCAATATCGTATATTCTCAATTCAAGTTGGAGACGACCAAAGCCGTAATCTCAAGGCAGCAACGCTATTTGAACCCTTCGTGGAACGTCTGGATGAAATAGACCAGCTTGATGCGCTTAAAGATTTGGCGAATGTGTATCGTTCTTTACGCTTATGGGACAGGCTTGATGTGATAGCTCGCAAAATGAGAGATAAAGCGAAAATCCAATATACATTAGAGCATCAGCAGAAAAAACGAAATCCTGCACTTGAAAAGAAGCTAAGTCGTCCTTTGTTTGTGTATATCACCTATGCTGATTTATTGTGTGCAAGTGTCTGTGAAGCCCAAGGTAATTACCAACAAGCTCTACAATATACATATGCCTACGTTAATTTAGATTGGGTCAAAGAGACGGACGAGGATACTCTGCATTGGATTAAACTATTTCAAAATTGGGCGCTATGTAATACTTACGTTAATAAGTTATTATCCGGAGATATAAGTGTGCTTCCAGATTATGTTGAATACATTAGTGTATCTTCAAATACCACTAAAGAAATGGTTACTCAATTATTGAATATTATGATGGCGGCTAACCGATTTCATGTTGATGTGGATGAAATACTTAAGCAGTTCGAAACGGAGATAGATTCGATCACCCAACAGCAACCATCTGCTGATATGTACACTCATCAAGTGGTTCCAGAACAATCAACGCGTTTTAAATATGAACTGGCTAAATACTACTTAAATAAAGGTAATTACTCATATGGATTTAAATACTTACTAGACGTTTTATCTAAATCATTAGTCATTAACAAAGAAGCCTTTTTCATTAGCTGTATAAGATTATTTGAGCAGTTCAAGCAATTTGCAGACTTTACATTGTGTACAAAGTATGAAAGTTTAGTTAGAGAAGGGCGAAAAGAAAGATTATTTTATTATTAGTAGTAATTAATCATTTCTCAGTGTTGATTCCAAGCTGAATAAAAATGTATATGGAAAACGAAGAAGGCAGAATGTTGCTGTGCAAGTAAAGCGATCGCTTTTGCCACGGATTTTAACCCTCATCTGACTTTATTCAGGAAATACAGGGGTGGTGACGATGGGAAGCAGCATCCGACTGCGTAGTGAAACAATAGTTGAATTTTTAAGTTCAGCTTGTAGGAGTCTGTTGCATTTTAAATAAACATAAATCGCCAAAAAAGTGCCTCTGGAATGCGCCAGAAGCACTTTTTTTGTCGAGCAAATTTTCAAAAAATCCAAAAGTTTACGTTTTGTATTAAGATATGACATAGAAGGGGGCATCATACTGATGAATCCAGGTGAGACTTTACTTCGTGTCGAACGGGCCAGAAAAAGACTGTACCAAATCCAGAAGAAATATGGATTTTTAACGCATCCCAAAGTGATTGAACAATCCATGAAACTGGATGAACTATTGAATCAATACCAAATATACAAAATGAAATCCTAACAAATGAGTTCACGACATGTTGCTAATGGTAGAACGTGAAATCCAATCTCCAAACCCCAAACCCCAATCAAAATTCTAAATCCTATACTATGAAGAGGTGATAACGTTGTTGAACATACGAAATCCTGTAACCCCTTTTGGTTGGAAAATCAAAGAAAAGCTAGTCGAGAGGCAAATGGATCAGAGAACATTTTGTGATACCTACCATATTCCTGCTAGCCGCTTGTCCAATCTCATTCATGGAACACGTAAGGCCAAAAAATATAGAGTACAAGTATGTCAACTGCTTGGGATCGAAGAATAACCCCCTCTCTCCTTTATGGAAACAGGGCATCCTAATGATATGTAAGCTACAGTGGCAAAGGACTCCAGGTTTCTTTAATATAGATTGTACATAGGAAGCTTAAAACAAGGAGTGATGGGGATGTTCTCCAGAATGGCAGAGCAGAAGATTGCTGAGGCGATGGCCAAAGGTGAGTTTGATCATTTACCGGGAGAGGGCAAGCCACTGGTGATCGAGGATTTGTCACATGTTCCAGAGGAGCTGCGGATGTCGTACAAGCTGTTGAAGAATGCAGGCATTTTACCGGAAGAGCTTCAGTTACAAAAGGAATGTGTCCAGCTACGTGATTTGCTTCACGCTTGCCATGAGGCAGGAGAGCAACAACGGATCAGTCGCAGGCTGACTGAAAAATCACTTCGTCTACGTATGCTGCTGGAGGAAAGAGGGCTGAATACGTCATCTGTATTTTATGAATATGAGTCCGCTATGCGTAAGCGACTGGAGAAATAGAAGCGAGCGGAGCAAAGGGCGGAATGCCCTTGCCCGTACACTTTGATTTCCGCGCTTTACCTCATTACCGTTGCAGTGCAGATAATCTCATGAGGCATTGTTTCGTCAGGATGACGGGTTCTTTGGGCAGTTTGTCCAAATGAAAGTCATCGATTAAATCCACAGCCTTCACAGGCTCAGGTGAATCCAGCAGCCCGGAAAAATAGGCGAGCCAGCCAATGACTGCTTCCGGTGTGATACCTTGTCGGCGCATAGCTCGGAGTGCTACGCCACCATGTCGTTTGGCCAGCCTTCGCCCATCAGGGCCCAGGACAAGGGGAACGTGTGCGAAACGTGGCGACTGCAACCCCAAAGCTTGGTACAGCAATAGCTGACGGGGAGTCGAATCGAGAAGATCATACCCACGTAGTACGTCGGTCATATACATATCTGCATCATCGACAACGACAGCCAGCTGATAGGAAAACATGCCGTCCGCCCGTTTGACGATAAAATCGCCGCCCTCTGCCGCACCGAAGGTCACATGGCCTGCTACCTGATCATGAAACGAAATAACGGCATCTGGATTTTGCGGTACTTTAAAGCGAAGTGAAGGGAGTTTATGTTGTGCTTTGGCTACGACATCTTGAGAGCTAAGGTTGCGACATGCACCTGAATATGCGGGTCCTTCACCAGACAGTCCATGTGGAGCATGGGCGGCAGCCACAATGTCGGCCCGACTACAAAAACAAGGATACAGCAAATCTTGCTCCTGTAGTATCTCCAATGCAGATTGGAAGCGTTCCAGCCGCTGGCTTTGAGTGTAGGGACCGTAGGGACCGCCTACGTCGGGTCCTTCGTCCCATTCCAGCCCGATCCAGCGCAAATCTTCCATAATCCCTTGCGCCAACTGGCTGCGAGCTCGCGTCATATCGATATCTTCCATGCGCAAAATATAGGTTCCACCCAGGGAACGAACGTGCAGCCAGGATAATAAGGCGGTACGAGCGTTTCCTAAGTGTATCCATCCCGATGGTGTTGGGGCAAATCGCCCTCTGATGGGTTGGGCCTGTAATTCCATACGAAAGTGACCTCGATTCTATATTCCGTCCTTCAGCAATCCATATCAACCATATTATAAAACGAACTTGCCGCGAGTGCATCTCGACAGGGTATAGGAGCTAACACAGAAAACTTACATAGCTGCGATGGCCAGACGGGAAATTTAAATATCTGTATAATAGATTTAGAAGAATTATGCACGACAGATCAAAGAGAAGTCCCAGAGTGCAGCTTAACATTTTTTATTCAATATTCAATAATTACAGGTAATGAAAAATTCACAATAATAAAGGAATTAAAACTTAGATTCTACGCATCAAGCGTATCATTGGAGAGATTTCATTGACAGATAAACAACTGCCTATTATGCAAGTGATCCCCGAGCTTAAACATACACTGCAATCCCATTCGGCGGCGGTACTGATTGCACAGCCGGGAGCGGGGAAAACGACGGTAACACCGCTGGAGCTGCTGCATGAGCCGTGGCTGGCAGGGCAAAAGATGATTATGCTGGAGCCGAGGCGTTTGGCAGCACGTGCAGCAGCAGCGCAAATGGCGAAAGCGCTGGGAGAGCCCACCGGGAAGACCGTGGGTTATCGGGTTCGTATGGATACAAAAGTAGGACCAAACACGCGGATTGAAGTGGTTACGGAGGGCGTACTGACCCGGATGCTGCAACATGATCAGGCATTGGAGGGAGTCGGGCTGATTATGTTTGATGAGTTTCATGAACGCAGCCTGCATGCAGACTTGGGATTGGCACTTGCCCTGCAAAGCCAGGCGCTGTTGCGACCGGATTTGAAGATATTGATCATGTCTGCCACCCTGGAGGCAGAGCCTGTATGCAGACTATTAGGGGATGCGCCATTGCTGGAATGTCCAGGCACCGTATTTCCAGTAGAAACCTTTCATATGTCCAAACCTTCATCAATCTCATTAGAGTCCTTTACGGCTGAGACGGTAGAAAAGGCACTTCATGCTCATGATGGCGATCTGCTGGTGTTTTTACCAGGGGCTAGAGAAATTCATAGAACGGAACGAGAATTGGCTTCAAAGCATTTACCAGCACACGTCAAGGTAATTCCGTTGTACGGCAGCATGAAGCTGGAGCAGCAGGATGAGGCAATACGCCCGTCGGCTTTGGGCAGCCGAAAAGTGGTATTGGCCACCTCGATTGCCGAGTCTAGCTTGACCATCGCCGGGATCACGGTGGTGATCGATAGCGGACTGTCGCGGGAATCGGTATTTTCCGCGCGAACCGGTATGAGCCGTTTGACCACCGTCAAGGTGTCCAAGGCCTCCGCCGACCAGCGGCGCGGACGGGCGGGCCGTCTCCAGCCGGGCGTATGCTACCGGCTGTGGAGCGCACAGGAGCATGCCGCGCTCCCCGATGCCAGTCGCCCGGAAATCGCCGCGGCGGATCTGGCCCCGCTCGCGCTGGAGCTGGCGGCCTGGGGCGTGCGCGAGCCCGCCGAGCTGGCCTGGCTGGATGCCCCGCCTGAGGCCGCGTACCGCCAGGCCACAGGTCTGCTGCACCAGCTCGGCTGCCTGGATGAAGCAGCCGACGGCACTACAGGCGGCATCACCGCGCATGGGCGCGAGGTGTCCGCCCTAGGCACGCACCCGCGCCTTGGGCACATGCTGTTGCGCGCAGCCGCCCTTGGCCTGGCCCCGACTGCCAGCCGTCTGGCTGCGCTGCTGCAAGAGCGGGACCCGTTCCGCGCACATGGCGGAACGGATTTGCGCCCGCGGCTGGATGCCCTGCGCGAGGCGGCCCATGCCCGCAGTACGCACAGCCTGCTGCGGGCAGCAGACGATACGGTGATTCGCCGTATCGTGCAGGAGAGCCGGCAGCTGCTAGCCACGCTGCCGACAGCAGCCGCAGCGCAGGACGAGCCTGATGGCTCCGCGGCTTGCGGGCTGCTGTTGGCCTTTGCGTATCCGGATCGGATCGCGCAGGGCCGGGGGGATGGCCGCTTTTTGCTTAGCGGCGGTCGGGGGGCGCGACTCCGACAAGTGGAGTGGATGTCGCGTTCGTCCTATCTCGTCGCCGCCGAAGTGGACGACGAGGGAGCAGATGGCGCCATTCAGTTGGCGGCACCGGTTGAACTGCAAGAGCTGATTCAGCATTGCAGCGAATTGCTGCTAGAACAAGCCAACGTATACTGGGATAGCTCCGCCTCAGCAGCGAGAGCCCGCAAGGTACTGCGGCTGGGCTCACTCGTCTTAAAGGAAACGTCCTATGAGCGACCTCCGGCAGAGGAAGTAGCTGCCGCCTTGATGCAGGGTGTCCGTGAACGAGGTCTGAAGCTACTGTCATGGAATCGGCAAACCCTCCAGTTGCAGGCTCGTTTGATTTTTATGCACTTCTCGGCGCCTGAGGACTGGCCGGACTGCACGGAATCGGCATTGCTGGATTCACTGGAATCGTGGCTGTTGCCTTTTGCTCTAGGAGCCAAAAATGTATCCGATTTGCAACGGCTGGACAGTGCTGCATTGCTGCTAGGCAGGCTAGATTGGGAACAGCGGCAGCAGCTTGATCAGGAAGCGCCGACGCATATCCGCGTACCCAGCGGTTCCCGCATTCCTGTCGATTATTCGAATCCTGAGGCACCAGCGCTGGCCGTACGACTACAAGAGTTGTTCGGTATGAGGGATACGCCTCTTATTGGACGCGGACGCGTACCCATTGTATTGCATTTACTGTCACCTGCCCAGCGACCTGTCCAAGTGACGTCCGACTTGTCCAGCTTCTGGAGCGAGGCTTACTTTGAAGTCAAAAAGGACCTGAAGGGCAGATATCCCAAGCATTATTGGCCGGATGATCCACTGGAAGCTGTGGCGACCAACAGAGCAAAGCCAAAGCGTTAAATAGAAGCTGTTTTATGCTAATCGACTTTTTGAATTTTCGTAAAATCGTTTAAACGTCATAATGGCGGGGTAATGAAAGACGAACCACTCAACACCAAAATATTGGGAGGTAACTATTATGGCTAATAACTTAAACGATTATAATGAAAAGAAAATTGTTGGTGTTTTTGATACAGAGCAGGAAGCATCTCGTGCGATAGGACAATTGCAGAGCAAAGGAATCCCAAGCAGTGAAATTTCTGTGATCACCCGTGACCGTGACGAGCTAAGGACGATTAGTGAAGAGACAGGCACCAAAGCACCGGAGGGTGTAGCGACAGGGGCGGCTACCGGCGGTATTGTAGGCGGCGTTGCTGGCTTGCTGGCAGGCATCGGGGCCTTGGCTATTCCGGGTATCGGACCGATCCTTGCTGCTGGACCTATCGCGGCTACTCTTACCGGAGCAGCTGTCGGAGCGGGAGCAGGTGGCTTGGTCGGTGGACTGGTCGGGCTAGGCATTCCAGAAGATGATGCACGTCAATACGAGACATACGTCGATCAGGGCAAGATTTTAGTGCTGGTGGATTCTGCTGACCATCACAGGGATGTTTATGATATTTTCCGCACCAACCGTTCGCTGAATGCGGATCGTTACAGAACGTATGATGATACGGTGGCGGATACGCGGACAGATGCGTACACAGATACTAGAAGGAACCTGTAAACAACTAACGGCTAGTTGAGAACGTGATTTAACAGGCTTTCCTATCTCCTTTGTATATAGGTTGTTTCTACAGCAGCAGTCTCCCCGAGAGGGAAGACTGCTGCTTTTACATGTTAGTGAAACATAGAATAAACCTGAGATAAATGATGCTTTGCTTGTTGTTGGCTCGTTTATCCTTCTATATATTTTTACAGAATTGTCGTTATAATAGATTTGAGGATTTTGAAAAATCATGGATTTATAAATTGCTAGATGTAACAGGAGAGTGACATGAGTCAAAAAGAGAGAATTTCCGAAGTCGCTTTGCTAAGAGGGCTGGCTTTTGCCGCCGTTGTTCTTCAGCATTCCGTCGCACATTATGCGGTTGCGCAGGGGGCGCGCATCCAGGACGGGGTTTTGATGACACTTTTACTGCTGTGTTCCAAATTTGCAGTTCCGGTGTTTGTGTTTATCACGGGCATGGTGCTATTTTACAATTATGATGGGGTCTTAAAGTACGGAACGTTTTTACGTAAAAGATTCATGGACATCATTGTTCCGTATATCATATGGTCTCTTTTATACGAATTGGGAAATCAGCTTGCCCAAAGTGGTGGATATATTCACCCGCTGGATTTTTTCCAGAAGCTATTGAACGGGAAAAGCAGCTATCATCTATGGTACATCGTTATGATTATCCAATGTTATGTGTTATTTCCCGTGTTTCGTTATGCGGTCCGTCATTTGTCTGCGCTACTGCCGTCAAAATGGCGACCCGCTGCATTGGCTGGATTCGGCGTGCTATATATTTTGCTCATGTTCGCCGTTGGACCCGTATACCAAGCGATGGATAAGCTCCAGCTTCCGGTCATTACCTCTTGGTTTACCCTGTACGCTGACCGGAATGTGATCTACTTTTTCTTTTATTTTGTGTTAGGAGCGGCAGCCGGGATGAACGTCAAGCGTTGGAATGCTTGGGTAACCAAAGCACAGATGATATACTGGCCGTTGTTTATCGTGATTACAGGCTACTTACTGTATGAGATGATCGGTCAGTTCCAGACGCCGCGAGGTACAGTTCTTTCCTTTAACTATTTGTCTTTGCTGCGTCCGGTCATGGCTGTATATTGCGTTGCGTCTATTTTTGTAGCTTATCGGGTAGCGACGTGGATTGCTCATAAGGGGGGACGTGCGGCGAGTATGCTGACGGCCATCGGAACGTTGTCCTATGGAGCGTATCTCATGCATGCCTTTATGCTGCGTGTGACCTATTATTTTGACGAGACGTTTTTTGCAGACTGGAGCCACGTTCTTCGTACGCTGGCTTCGTTCGTTCTCTGTATGATCTTTTCCGTTGCCGGAACATGGCTACTGGCACGCTTGCCTCTGGGCAAATGGATCGTGGGGCTTCGGGTTCGTCCTCGCCCGACTGGAGGTCCGCCAGCCTTACAAAAGCAAGCCTGATTTGATAACCCAATCACATATGTTCACAAGAGTATCCCAAAGCCAAGAAATAAGGCAATGGGATACTTTTCTATCTACATTTGTTTAATAGTATGCATACTGATAGACTGGATGTTCCTTTACCAGTAAGGTGAAGGAACATCCATATGGGAGGGTCGCAAAATGAGTGGTCCAGATACAAGAAGCGTTTTTCCGATGAAAAATATTAGAAGTCTGTGTTTTTTGAACAATGTAGTGGTTAATCCATATATCGAAATCGGGGATTATACCTATTATGACGATAATGATAACCCTTTGGATTTTGAGAAAAATGTCCTTTATCATTTTGATTTTATAGGGGACAAATTAAAGATTGGTAAGTTTTGTGCGATTGCAGCCAAAGCCAAATTTATTATGAATGGTGCTAATCATAATACAAATGCATTTACGACTTTTCCTTTTGGAGCGTTTGGCGGAGATTGGGAAGTTGGTTTACCCAATTTAAGTGGGGGCTACAAAGGGGACACTGTGGTTGGAAATGATGTTTGGATTGGTTACAACGTTACCATTATGCCCGGAGTTCAAATTGGTGATGGCGCGATCATTGCGTCAAACGCCGTGGTGACTAAAGATGTTCGGCCATATTCCATTGTAGGAGGAAATCCTGCGAAGTTAATTCGTTATCGGTTTGATGAGGAAACTATAGCTATGCTCCAAACCCTGAAATGGTGGGACTGGGACATCCAAAAAATAACAGAATATATTCCTGTTTTGACAAGTAACGATACGGAGGCCTTAAAACAATTAATCCAGTCTTCGTAATCTGTAACTCTATTTTTTTAGCTTTAGTTATATTATTTCAACATATGAAAAATTCATAATAGCAAAAACAATAAAATCATTTCTCAGCGCTTCGCACACTACTCTATATCGCCTCATTCTATATCTCTCGCCATCTTAAAACAGGTCACAAGAGATGAAGGGTTCTCATACGCTCTCATATCATCAAAGGAAATAGTGTATGGACGCAGAGTGGTTTATAATGGAAGATAAGGTGCACGAATAAGGTGTGGAGGAGGCTGTGAAATGGCGTTTATGATATCCCAGCGGGCTTTTATCAAAATTTATCTGATCACAATGGTGGAGAGGCATCGCGGTTATGGATATCAGATGCTCGAATCGATGAAAGATGAGTTTAGTGGCTTTGGGTATGTTCCGCCTCAGAGCGAGGTTTACCGGGCGCTGCATGAGCTGGTACAGGAAGGTGTTTTTTACCGTACCAAGCGATTGAAAGGAACAGACCCGCGCGTGGATTTTCAGGAGATTGTACTCTATCACTTTACAGATGATGGGGAGGAGAAAGCACGATTGTACAAGAAGCAGGTCAAAGCTGATTTGGACCGTTGCTTAGGTATGCTGCATAAAGCGGAACAAGACAACTATTCCTAACCACGAAAGGATGAGAATGATGGGTAGAAAGCTGAAATGGGGAATTTTAGGCACTGCGGAGATCGCCCAAATCGCTGTAATTCCGGCAATTCAGCAATCCGAACGCGGAGAAGTGCTTGGGATTGCTAGTCGTAATGCGGATAAAGCCGCTGAGACCGCCCGGGAGTTCGATATTCCGAAAAGTTATGGAAGCTATGATGACCTGTTGGCTGATCCCGAAATCGGAGCGGTGTACATTCCGTTGCCGAACCATCTGCATGAAGAGTGGACCATTCGGGCAGCGGAGGCTGGGAAGCACGTTTTGTGTGAAAAACCATCTTCTCTTAGCTCGGCCGGGACAAGCCGCATGATTGAAGCATGTCAACGTGCAGGAGTGATCTTTGCAGAGGCTTTTATGTATCGCTATCATCCCAAACATCGAAGAATTAAGGAAATTATCAATAGTGGGGAAATTGGTGACATTCGCGGCATCCATTGCACGTTTACGTTTAACAATACCGATCAGGCAGATAATGTGCGCTTTAATAAAAACATGGGCGGCGGCTCGCTATATGATGTGGGCGTCTATCCGATATCAGCCGCTCGTATGTATTTGGATCGGGAACCGGAGGCAGTGACGGTACATGCCTTATTTTCCCCGGAGCATGACAACGTCGATATGATGGCTTCCGGTTTGCTGGAATTTCCGGGTGGAGTCAACCTTACTTTCGATTGTGGCATGTGGGCAGCTAATCGTTCCAACATGGAAATTCTCGGTAGCAAGGGTACGATTGCCATGCCCAAAATGTTCGGTTGGGAAAGAACGTCTGTTGTACCGCAAATTTTCGTCCACGTCGGTTCGGTCACGCGTGAGGAACGTCTGAAAGGTTTTAATTCCTTTGAACTGCAAGCGGATGCTTTTGCTAAAGCGGTGCTTGACGGTGTCCCGTTGCCGTATGAGCCAGAAGATGCGGTGAGCAATATGAAGGTAATCGATGCTTGTATTGAGTCAGCTCGTAGTCGGAAACGGATAGAAATTGGATAACGGGATCACTGTATTCCCGTAAAGACATAAAAAGCAGCCTGTCCAAAGGACAAGCTGCTTTTTTAGATGAACGAATACATAAGCATATAGCATTACATATTTTCATCATAATCGGTGACATCACGCTTGGCGGCAGTTGCAGGCGAGTTTGATGTACCGTATTTCTCCACGGCGTCCCATGCGCCCGCATCGTCAAATCGTCCTGCATTTCGTTGGCGAACCTCACCTGCACCCTTGGGCGGCGGAGTCATGACCTGTTCCTCTACAGGACGGTCATTCGATAATTCTCGAGTTGGCGTGTGCTCGATTGTATAGGCTGTATATGGAATGGCTTGCAACCGTTCAAAGGGAATTTCTTTCCCGCTCTCCACACATATTCCGTATGTCCCATCCTTCATCCGTTGAAGGGCTGCATTGACTTGCTCCAGCTCGTCTTGTAGCGAATCATTAATCGCCAGATCACGGGACCGTTCAAAGGTTTCTGTCCCTATATCAGCGGGGTGGTTGTCATAGGACGAGAGCTCACCTGTGGAATCTGTCAGTGTTTCTCCCAATTGAGCGTTTTCCTGACCGTTTTGTTCAAAATGCTTTTCTAAATCCTTTTTCTGCTCCAGCAACATATGTTTCAGCTCTGCAAGCTGCGAATCGTTCAAATGGTTCATGATCATCTCTCCCCTTCGTGGTCTGTATAAGTGACACGTATGCTCTTTTATACCCGTTCATAGGGCCGGGCAATCATCAGAGACTTTTATTCCCAGCCTAGAATGTGATATAAAAAGAATAGTGTGTTAAGGAGGGAATAACCGATGGATGAACATATGAAGCGTCGTCTGGATAAACAAAAGCAGTTGTTTAAACAACTGGGCATTCAGCTGGACGCGCTCTCCATTCATGAGAAACAGTTTAAGAATAAAATGCGCGGCTATGATCCGGACGAGGTGGATGCCTTTCTGGATGAAGTGATCAAGGATTATGAACGCTTTTATGCGAATATAGCCGACCTGATGGACAAGTGGCAGGAGCAGCAGGCAACCATACGTGATTTGAAAAATGCACCCAAGCCTGCGGCCGACCTTAATGGACTGGACCGTCGTCAACTGGAGGATATCGTTAAGCAGTTGGAATATAGTGTACGCCAATTAAAAGTGCGAGTACGTCCTGAAAATGACTATTTTCCGGAGTAAGGTGCAGTAAGCACTGTGTTGGTGCCTCTATTGTGGTATGATGGAAACAAGCATTTTTCCAAACATTTAATGAGGCACACACATAAAGGTGGTTAACATGAGTACCCATTTTTCCGTTAGTATCCATTGTCTGCTTCTTCTGGCTGAAGGGGCACCGGAGCGAATGACATCGTCACTTATTGCTTCCAGCATCAATACAAACCCAGTAGTTGTGAGAAGGATTATGAGCCGACTCAAACAAGCGGGTTTGGTGGATTCGTCGCCTGGAGCACGCGGCTTTCGTCTAAGCATGTCCAGTTCAAACATCAATCTGAAAATGATCTATGAGGCGACCAAGGATGAAGGTCCGTTGTTCGCCATCCATACCGACAGCAATCATAATTGTGAGGTAGGCAGGAACATAGACGCATTATTGGATGGTTTATATACCGTGGCAGAGCAGAAAATACAGGCGTTTTTCGAGACCGTTACGCTGCGAGATCTGGAGCAGGCACTTCAGCAGCGCGTGGGGCAACAAAGTTCATCCGTGTAAAGACGCTGGTAAGGAGAATTTATATGAAAATCATCGTACTTTCAGACACTCATATGCCGCATAGAAGCAAAGCGTTGCCTAGTCGGCTTGTACAGGAGTTAAAAGGCAGTGACCTCATTCTCCATGCCGGAGACTGGACGGATTGGTTCGTATATGAACGTCTAGCTGAATTTGCGCCTGTGCAAGGCATTGCCGGAAACAATGATGGAATGGACATCGTGGAGCGTTTAGGCTATCAGCGAATCGTTGAAGTTGAAGGCAAGCGGATCGGTATGGTTCACGGTCACGGCTGGCGAGGAACGACAGAAAATATCGCATTGAATACGTTTAAGGGAGAAACGCTGGATTGCCTGATTTATGGACATTCGCATATTCCGGTGGTCAAAACGATTGACGGTCAGCTTGTCCTTAATCCAGGGTCTCCGACGGACAAACGTGGCGAAGACGAATATTCATTTATCGTGCTGACGATTGAAGCTGGTCAGATGGAAGCACAGCTTGTTCTTTATCCAGATAAACATTGATTTAAAACCAACAACTGTTGATTAAAGGGGAAGCTATGGCCATTTTTGAATTAGAACCAATGAAGCATCATGTGTTGATCTGCAATGGAGGCACATGTATGCGACATGAGGGTGAAGAAGTTACACAGGCAATTCGGGATGAAATTCGTAAACAAAATGCAGAAGCATATATTCACACGACCAGAACTCGCTGTAATGGGCGTTGTCATGATGCTGCGGTTGTGATCGTATATCCTCAAGGGGACTGGTATGGTCAAATGACCCCCGACTCGGGGACTCAACTGGTGCAGAAGCTCGTAACGGGAGAGAAGCTGGAACCTCATCTTTTTCATGAGTATACAGGTAAATCCAGCTCGGAATAATCCAATCAACCATTTATAAGAACATGAGTAGAGAAAATCTTTGCGGAGATTTTCTCTTTTTTGCGTTTAATCCTCGATGTGAAAGGTAAAAGTATACTGTGAACACCAATCCGATAGGGAGGGAAGTAAAATGGCCCCATTTGAAGATAACCTGCACGATCAGAATGAGCAGAAAGGACAGACGGGGAAAGGAACAACGGAGTCTAAACATCAGGAACAGTCGATCAATCGAGATCATGCAGAGCAGTATCCGACAGAGCAGGAAAGCTTGTTTGACCGTTTTGAGATTGAGCAGACGGTAGACGCCATTCCCGTAGAGGATTTGAAGATGGAAAGGCAGGAGGAGAGAGACAAGGATGCAACCAAGCACACCTCTTCCAGTGAGAAAAAATATAATGGTGGCGTATAATCATCAACTAACTGGTAATATTTAAAAAGAAATCTCTTGACTTTAAGATATATGTAATGTATATTAAGTTACGAAAAGTAATTAATTTTTCTCAGGAGGTAACAAAATGGCTAAAGACTTCTTCACAGCTCTGAAAGACAGACGCTCCTATTATGGTATTAGCAAAGAACAGGTCATTTCTGACCAACGGATTCAAGAGATTGTAGAGGAAGCTGTTAAGTACACACCTACCTCTTTCAACTCCCAAACTTCACGTGCAGTAGTGTTGCTTGGAGAGCATCATGATAAACTGTGGAATATTACAGAAGATATTTTGCGTGAGGTTGTAGGCAATGAGGAGCAATTCAAGTCTACTGCCGAGAAAATGAACGGTTTCCGCAGCGGATACGGAACAGTCTTGTTCTTTGAAGACAATAACGTGGTAGCTGGTCTGCAGCAACAATTTGAAGCCTATGCGGACAATTTCCCAATCTGGTCCAACCAATCTAATGGTATGTTGCAATTGGTAGTATGGACGGCTCTGGAGCAAGAAGGACTGGGGGCATCCCTTCAGCATTACAACCCATTGATTGATGAAAAAGTGAAAAACGAATGGAACATTCCTGAGCATTGGAAACTGATTGCTGAAATGCCATTTGGTAAACCGACATTCCAACCAGGTGAAAAAGAATTCCAGCCTGTTGAAGAACGAGTAAAAACATTTAAATAATTATAATTTTCACGATAAAATGACGATTCAGGCTCGACCTGGTAAAGCACTGTGGGTATCCACAGTGCTTTTTGTCATTCCATTTTTAAGGCATATAAGCTTTGATATGTACGGACACAGGGGTTAATTCATCCGTTAGTGGGTGATATTATGTTTAAAATTGGATGAGAAGTTTACATTGGTGTTATTGCGGTTTTATGCAGATGTCTAGGATAACGCGCATTCAAAGGAGGAAAAGTGATGAACTATGATTGCATTATTGTTGGTGGGGGAATTGCCGGATTGCAAGCAGCGATTCAATTGGGGAGATACAGCAGTCATCGAGTTCTAGTGATAGATTCGGGCTATGGTCGATCTACGCTGTGCCACCAGTATCATAATATTTTGGGCTTTCCTGACGGAATTTCTGGTGAAGAGCTGCGACGGCTTGGACGTAGTGAAGCCACGAAACTAGGTACTGAATTTGTTGAAGGGAAGGCGGTAAAAGCCGCCAAAAGAGATGAGCTTTTTGACATTCAAGTGGATGCAGGATCCGTCTATTCGTCAAAAACGCTGCTGTTGGCGACAGGGCTAACGGACCGTTTTCCAAAGCTGGATGGGTTACAAGCCTGCTTGGGCAACAGTGTATATGTGTGCCCGGATTGTGACGGTTATGAGGTTCAGGATCGCAGCACGGTCGTTATGGGGGCAGGCAAAGCAGGAGCTTCCATGGCTCTGACTTTATCAGCGCGCACCGATCAACTTGTTTATGTCAATCATGAGCGTTCAGAGGTGCCGGACGAGCTGATCGTAAAGCTGCGGGAAAAAGGGATTGGCTATAAGGAAGCAGCCATTTCAGAGATTATAACCGGAGAATGGGGCTGTTTTGAAGGAGTGCGGCTGGCTGATGGACATGTGGTTCCAGCAGAGCGGGGCTTTTTAGCCTTTGGCAGCAATCACGTTCATTCAGAGCTGGCGGAGCAACTGGGTGTACATCTGCTGCATAATAAGCATATTGAGACTCATCCTCGCAGCAAAATGACAAATGTGGAAAATGTATGGGTAGCCGGGGACTTAGGAGCTCATGCCGAGCAAGCGACTGTGGCGATGGGAGAAGGAGCTATGTCAGCGATTTGGATACACAAGGTATTAACTGGTATGAAAACAAAAGAACCGCAGCTCTGAGAGCTGCGGTTTAGAACGATGGGTGTGTACTCGTTGGGAGTTGAAGTTCGAAGCGTTTTAATTGATCGCTCATGCCGTACTTACGTAAAATTTCCGTCTGTTTGTTGCCGATAAGATCAAAATGCGGATAGGGCTGACGCTGATGAATATATTGGGGGTTCAATCCGTTATGGTTGCACCATAAGCGCAGCTTGTCCAAATCAGAACATCCCACCTTGGTGACGGTTGTAATGCCTGGAAAGCGATCATCCAGCCAGTAATGTGTCAGGAAAGCAATTTCACCACGACTGACCTCTCTTTTCCAGGCCATAAGCTCCTGCCGGGTAATGCCAAATGCCATCGTTCTCATCCTTCCTTGGCTCATTCTGAAATCATGAGCTGCTGCGCGGTTGTTCCATTATTTTCGTACTATAGTTTGTATTATGATCCACATGGGGTAACACAATAACAGGAGACCCTGTGTGACGACCTCCTGTTAGCGGTTAAAGCCATCTCTCGGCCCAGCTCTCCACACCATTTAATGCATCACCTAGCTCTTTACCCTTGCGTGTCAGCGAATACTCGGTACGCACAGGCCGCTCTGTGATGACATTGCGAAGGATCAGGCCGGAAAGCTCTAGTTCCTTGATGCGTTCGTTCAGCATGCGTTTACTAAGATCAGGTATGGAGACGTGAATTTCACTAAATCGTTTGGGATGTTCCATCAAAGTATGAATGATGAGAGCGGTCCATTTTTTGCTGATGATCTGAAAGGACTGTTCCACCTTACCGCACAAAAGCTTAGGCTGCCTGTCGTCGCTCATCTGAATCCCCTCAATTTCATTGTTGTTTTAAACAGTATACTAAAAGTAACTCTGTATACCAATAGTAACTATAACGCTTTGTATCAACTGTGACATATTTAACAGTTTTTTCTCTTTCCTTTCGTCAATCATACCACAGAAAACGTTATCATTACAGGATATATCGAATGTTCACGATTTCGCTAAAATTTGATTGACTTGCCCCTTATTTTGGGTGTATTATGGGTTACGTTAATTCCTCAGGTAACTTTTAATAACCTCATCTTTATAATGGGAAGAAGGAATATTTCATGGATTCAATGACATTTGTCTTATTTGGAGCGACAGGGGATTTGGCGAAACGCAAAATTTACCCTGCCTTGTATAATTTGTTTGTAGAAGGTAAAATTCCGGCTTCCTTTTCTGTAATTGGGATGGGGCGTCGTGAAGTGGCGGACGAGCAATTTCAAAGTAATGTAGAGCAATCCATTAAGGATTTTTCCAGACACGTGAATGAAGACCGTGCACAGATGGATCAGTTCTTAAGTGCTTTCCGTTACAGCGCATTGAACGTCAACCACCCGGAAGATTATAAAAAGCTGCTGCAGCTTGCTGAGCAACGTGAAAATGACTTGGGAATTCCGGGGAACCGCATGTTTTACTTATCGGTGGCACCGGAATTTTTTGATGTGATTGCCCTCAATATTCGGGAGAGTGGTTTAGCTGAAACAAAGGGTTGGAAACGGCTCATTATCGAAAAACCATTTGGACATGATCTGGAATCAGCACGTGAGCTGAATGATCGCCTGAGCAGAACCTTTGCTGAGGATGAGATTTATCGTATTGACCATTACTTAGGTAAGCCCATGGTACAAAACCTGGAAGCCTTAAAATTTGCTAATCCATTGCTTCAAGGGATATGGAACAATCAATACATCGCCAATGTGCAAATTACCGCATCCGAGACTGTAGGGGTGGAGGAGCGAGCAGGATACTATGATCATTCCGGCGCTATTCGTGATATGGTACAAAATCACATGCTGCAGGTATTGATGATGACGGCTATGAACAAGCCGGGACATGTCACGGCTGACCAGGTGCGTGATGAAAAAAGCAAGGTGATGGACGCGCTTCGTGCACTTGATCCTTCCGATATTGCTTCCAACGTGGTTAGAGGCCAATATACCAACGGTGAGATCAACGGAAAAGCAGTTCCTTCCTATAATGAAGAGCCGGACATCGGTCCTGATTCACAAAATGATACTTTCATTTCAGCTCGCCTATGGATTGACAACGAACAATGGTCGGGTGTACCTTTCTATATTCGTACTGGCAAACGCATGAAAGAAAAATCTACTCGTATCGTTGTGGAATTCAAAAAGGACAGCACAGATCCTTATGCCGCTCAAGGGCAACCGACTGACCCGAACTTGCTGATCATCCATGTTAACCCGGATGAAAAGGTAACGCTGCGTCTGAATAGCAGAGACCCGTTAAACGCTGGTCAACTGGAAACGGTTCTGATGAATTATCATTCCGAGGCCAAGGATGTACCAGAAGCCTATGAGCGCCTCATCTTTGATGCGCTGCGCGGCGATTCCACCTTTTTTGCTCATTGGAACGAAGTTGAGCTTTCATGGGTGTGGGTTCAACCTGTACTGGAAGCTTTTGCTCGTGGTGAGGTTCCACTTCATACGTATGCAGCAGGCTCTTACGGTCCAGAAGCTTCAGATCAATTGTTGGAAGAGCAAGGCTTTACATGGTGGCTGGACGAAAAGTCCGAAAGCACTGAAAAAGCAGTCGTTCGTTCTTAACATCAATAAGAAAGTATATACAAAATATGTTTGCTACGGCAGGAGGCCTTTACAATGCAAGTAGGATTAATTGGTTTGGGAAAAATGGGCTTAAATCTCGGGAAAAATTTGATCGATCATAAGCATGAACTTGTGGCTTACGACGTCAATGCAGCCGCCATCCAAGAAATGAAGGATTATGGAGCTACAGGTGCTTCCACATTGGAAGAGCTTGTACAGGCAACTCAATCCCCTAGAGTATTGTGGATTATGGTTCCTCACCAAATTGTGGATTCTGTGCTGGATCAGCTTCAACCGATGTTGTCCAAAGGAGACATCATTATTGAAGGTGGTAATTCTCATTACAAAGAGTCTATTGCTCGCCATGCCCGTCTTCAAGAATATGGTATCAGCTTCATGGATGCTGGAACCTCAGGCGGGATGGAAGGCGCACGCAATGGCGCTTGTTACATGATCGGTGGCGATCCGGAAGCTTGGGCGGTTGTTGAGCCTATTTTCCGCGACACAGCAGTGGAAAACGGATATCTGTATGCAGGTAAAACCGGAAGCGGACATTTTCTGAAAATGGTTCATAACGGTGTGGAATACGGCATGATGGCTTCCATTGGTGAAGGATTTGAAGTGCTGGAAAAAAGCAGCTTTGACTTTGATTATGAACAAGTAGCGCGTGTGTGGAACAACGGTTCTGTTATTCGCTCTTGGTTGATGGGCTTGACTGAACGGGCATTCTCCAAAGATGCAAACCTGGACGAAATCCGTGGGGTTATGCACTCTTCTGGTGAAGGAAAATGGACGGTTGAGGAAGCGCTGGACATTCAGGCTGCAACTCCAGTCATTGCTTTGTCCCTGCTGATGCGCTACCGTTCTCTTGATGCGGACACGTTCAACGGGAAAGTGGTTGCTGCGCTGCGCAATGAATTTGGCGGTCACGCGGTAGAAAAGAAGTAATAACGATATAAGCTAGTATCTATCCCCGTAGCTTCACAACTGCGGGGATATTGCTATATGTTTTGTCGTTTATTGGATGTTTGTAAAACCTGCATATGCATATTTTTCCTTGTATATCCGCACAATAGATGAAAAAGGCGGAAGGATGAATAGCGTATGTGCAAAAGGTTTTCGTTATCGGCTGATTTGGATGAGGTAAGGGATCATTTTGGTATACAACGGGTGATGTATTATTACAAAACGCGTTATAACATGAGTCCCACCCAGCATATTCCAATTGTGCTGCATCAGGATGGAGAACGGGTACTTGATGAATTTCGCTGGGGATTTATTCCCTACTGGGGCAAGGATTGTGTCAATGCAGACTTGAATACAGTTCGGGTAAATCCGAGTTATCGCAAGATGGCGGAAACCCGACGCTGTATCATTCCATGCAATGGATTTTATTATTGGCGCAAATTGGGTAAACGCATGTGTGCTGTACGGGTGGTACTGCCGGAACAGAAGATGTTTGCGGTCGCGGGGCTATATGAAGTATGGCAGGATAGTCGTAAGGAGCCTTTACGCACCTGTACGATGATGACAGTTCATGCCAATACGGATATACGTGAATTCGATACCCGTATGCCAGCTATTTTGGAAGCTGATCATATAGATTCATGGCTGGACCCGTCTGTCCAGAACATAGATGAGCTGTTGCCTCTACTGCGCACGTATGAGCAAGGCGACATGAGCATCTATCCAGTGACCCCACTGGTGGCCAATGATGAACATGATAACCGTGAATGTATTCAGGAAATGGATTTGCAGTGGTCCTGGATTAAACCTTAAACGTATGGAGATTTTCATCCATGATTGATCATAAGCTTCCCGCCACCTGCATAGGTATGTATTGGGGAACAAGCGTCATGATCCGGGGAGAGGGGAAACGGCCGAAGGAGTATCTCATATGGGATGGGGGCGATTGGAATGAGTAACGATACACTCATCCAGCTGCTGGTGCTCATGGTGACGATCATCGGTCTGGTCCAAAACCGGTAAGTGGCAGGTTCCAGAAGGCGGGAGAATTGCCGTAGGCAATCTTCCGTTTTTTTCTGTGTTAAAAAGCTCGCAGATTAAGGAAGCTTACGGTACAATAGATGCTAGGCTACAGGTGACAAGACACCTGAATATACGTCTACATACGATATATTTTTAAGGGAGAGCGAATCATGAGTGAATTAACTTCATTACCACCAGCCAAAAAAAGAAAATTGCTGTTTAGCGCAGGGCTCAGCTGGTTGTTTGATGCTATGGATGTGGGGCTGCTTTCATTTATAGTCGCAGCGTTGGCAAAGGAGTGGCATCTGGGATCTGAGCAAATTGGACTGCTGACTGCAATGAATTCGATAGGAATGGTGTTCGGAGCCGCTTTGGCGGGGATTTTGGCGGATCGTTACGGCAGACGCGCCATATTAGTGTGGACATTGTTGATCTTTTCTATTGCCAGCGGCTTATCCGCTTTTGCGACAGGTCTCGGAATGCTGCTGGTGCTGCGTTTTATTGCTGGTGCAGGCTTGGGCGGGGAATTGCCTGTTGCTTCGACGCTGGTGTCAGAATCAGTGCCTGTGAAAGAACGAGGAAGAGCGGTTGTGCTGCTGGAAAGCTTCTGGGCGGCAGGCTGGATCCTTTCGGCTCTTATTGCTTATTTTGTTATTCCAAAGTATGGTTGGCAAATGGCATTTATTCTCGGCGCAGTACCTGCGCTGTACGCTCTTTATCTGCGCAGAGCTATTGAGGATTCACCGCGTTACAAGCAGCAAAGCGTTAAACTTCCGCTGCGTGCACGATTGGCTTCGATTTGGTCGGGACCCAATCGCAAGTCTACGCTGATGCTGTGGATTTTATGGTTCACAGTTGTATTTTCATACTACGGCATGTTCCTGTGGCTACCGAGCATTATGTTTATGAAAGGTTTCGAACTGGTTAAAAGCTTTGAATATGTACTGATCATGACGCTTGCGCAACTACCAGGTTACTTTACCGCCGCCTATCTAATTGAAAAGCTGGGGCGCAAATTCGTACTGATCATCTACTTGCTGCTCACAGCAGTGTCCGCCATTTGGTTCGGCACCTCGGAAACGGCGGGAATGCTGCTAGCTGCTGGTATCTGCTTGTCCTTTTTTAATCTCGGTGCTTGGGGAGCCATGTACGCTTATACTCCGGAATTGTACCCGACAGCGGTCCGTTCTACCGGTGTGGGTATGGCGGCTGCGTTTGGCCGTATTGGAGGCGTTATCGGGCCTTTTGCGGTCGGTATACTCGTAGGACAAGGCGTAGCGTTACCATCTATCTTTGTGATTTTCTTCGTAGCTATCTTGATCGGAGCAGCGGCTGTATGGTTGCTGGGTACGGAAACCAAAAACCAGGAGATTGACTAACCTTTACATTCACCTGTGTAAAGATTCATAATATAAGAGAGAGGAGTGACCTGAAATGGAGCATACCTTTCTGCTCAAGGCAGACTGGAACGGGGGGCGCAACAGCGACGGCCGTATTGAGGCTGGACAGTTGCGGACTGCAATTTCGATCCCGGCTGAGATGGGAGGCCCTGGTGTGGGCACCAATCCAGATGAAATGCTGCTCGGTGCCGCCGCTACCTGCTATTTGATTACGTTGGCGGCTATGATGGAGCGCGCGAGTCTCCCGGTGGCATCACTGGCGCTGGAATCCGAAGGGATTGTCGATGTAACGAACAATATTTTTACATATCGCCGAATTGTGCATCGTCCGCAGGTTCAATTGGCCGCCGATGCGACAGAATCGCAGATCGAACAAGCATTGCGACTGGCAGAGCAGGCAGAAACCTCATGCATGATCTCGCGTGCCGTAGCGGGAAATGTGACGTTGTCCACAGAGCCCGTGGTGGAGCGCGCCTCTTAAAGCGATATTTGTAACAGGAGCAATCATTCCAATTGCCCATCATTTTTTTAATCCAAGGAGGACACAACCATGACAGCACAACAAAAATTGCTCGTATTCGCAGGCTCTTACGCCGAATTGGAAGGTAACGGAGTTTATTCGTACACTTTTAATGAACAGACAGGAGCACTTACACTACAGGATGAGTTCTCCGGCTTGAAAAATCCTACATTCCTGAATGTGGACGTCAAAAATCGGAAGCTGTATTCCATTGGAGAGACGACTTCTGCTGCAGGAGCGAAAGTAGGCGAAGCCTCTGCTTTCGAAATTGACCCAGTTAAAGGAACATTTACATTGCTGAATCGTGCGGAAAACGTGGGTGCAACAACTTGCCACATTCAGCGTGATCCATCTGATCGTTACCTTATTGTAGTCAGCTACCACGGAGGTATGGTGGGACTGGTATCTCTGACCGAGGACGGACGTATCGGTGAGTTGCTGGATGTTAAACAGCATGAGGGCAAAGGGGCACATCCTGAACGTCAGGATCGTCCACATCCACATTCCAGTTTCTTTAGTCCGGATGGCCGCTTCCTGTTCGTACAAGATCTCGGTCTGGATCTGATCCGCGTTTACACCATTGATGACAGCAAAGGACAACTGGTGCTTCATGGTGAAACGAAAACCCATGCAGGTGCAGGTCCACGTCATTTGACGTTCCACCCGAATGGTAAATTTGCTTTTGTCATTAACGAAGTGGATTCTTCCATTACTTCTTTTGCATACGATGCAGAGGCTGGCAAGCTCACTGAGCTTGAGAGCGTACCGACATTGCCGTCTGACTTTACAGGTGAAAACACAACTGCTGAAATTGCGATTTCGGGGGATGGAGCTTATCTGTACGGTTCCAACCGTGGGCATGACAGCATTGTGGTATACGCTGTAGATGGAGCAACTGGCAAGTTGAGCTTGGTCGAGCATGTATCTGCCGAAGGAGAGCATCCACGCCATTTTGCTTTGACTCCAAATGGTGACCATATGCTCGTGGCCAACCGCGACACCAACAACATTGTTACGTTCAAAGTGGACAAGGCAAGTGGACGCTTGACCTACACTGGGCAACAAGTAACCGTGTCCAAGCCAGTATGCGTACAGCCTTTTTACTTTTCCGTGTAAAAGGAGCGCTACATTTATATCATGCGGAGTGGTTAAGTGATAGTGATGCGGATAATGGTCGCTACGAGGACGGATCATTCTTCCGATCGCTGTTGCCCCCAGATTTCTTGTTTGTATGTTCAAGGGTAGAAATCCGGAGACAAAGGCGAACGCTCCGCTTCTTCAGAACAATTCCGTCCTCTCCGCTGCTTTAGTGCTTTTGGCGACCATTTTTTTATGCAGAAACAATAAATGAATACGTATATGTTGATGGTACTGATAGATTAACCAAGCATAGAAAATTTTTTAGTGAAAACGGCTCGTAGGATAACCTACAGCCGTTTTTATTTTAGGGCTTAGTCATTTCAAAAGAAGTCACTACCTACAAAAATAATATAAAATTTTATGGTTACAAATAAGATACGAATAATCTCGGCAGGAAAAGGGTACATATGTTATAAGCGGGACAAGAATCTCTCAATCCGATAATGCAAATCTAGGACAAGCATTGTGAGTTCCATATAAGGGTTAGAGGCTTAAAATAAAAGTATTATATTTGGCCTAAGTATTAGTTTAGGTCGTTGGCTTTTTTAGAGGCAAACTCATGAAAAATGAGCAATGGCAAGGATAAACTGAGTAACGAAGCGGGCAGATGGATTTCGGAGAAGCGATAGCGTTCGCCTTTGGAACTTGATTTTAACCATTAAAATATATTCAAAAAATCAAGTTCCAACAGCGATCGGAGAAACCATCTGATCGCGAAGTGGGCCTCACAGACCGATAAGAGTATATAAAGGAGGAAACGAAATGAAAATTATCATTACGCAAAAGGAAGCCGTCGACAAAGGAATATGGACAGAGATCATGGGGATGTTTGCTGTAACCAAAGAGGACGAAGTATGGCAAAATGAAGAGTTTATTCTCACCGAAGAACAAGCACGTCAGGTCGGATTATTAAGATAGCAAAGACAAATAGGACATGTTATCAAGTTTTAAGACCAAGTCTTAAAAAATCGTAACTTCTTTTTTATGTATCTGATACACTTTTTAACCGTGCAACGTTTATGATAAGTACACAAGGGTAATGAAGCTTACAGACACCGTGTACATACCCAAACGGCAAGGAGAGATCAGACATGATGAAACTAGCTTCGAAATGGACCGTATTGGCTTTAATGATGATGCTGATTACGACGGCAGGGGCAACAGCGCAAGGCTACACGCCTGTAGCAGCTGCTGAAAATCAGGAGACCGTATATATAAACCAAATGGAGATTCGTGACGGACAAATTTATTTGTCGGCAGACCCGATTGAATGGTATGAAGGCG
Organism: Paenibacillus sp. cl130; assembly: GCF_900116035.1. Lineage (NCBI taxonomy): Bacteria > Bacillati > Bacillota > Bacilli > Caryophanales > Paenibacillaceae > Paenibacillus > Paenibacillus sp. cl130. The sequence goes on along the minus strand of NZ_FOYG01000001.1, from coordinate 161,167 downwards.
CGGCAGCTGACAAAGCATTTGTGGAGCATGAAGGAAATACAGGATTGGATGGAGCTCCGGATGGCTACTACATCGTAAACAATTCCGTGCAAAATGACGTGTATCAGGTTGCATCAGATGCTTCAGTAGAGGTGCAGATTTATGATCACACGGGTAACATAGAAGATACAGACGTGCAATGGAACGAATCGATTCCACTGGCACAGTTTGAGAAAGATTTTGCTAAAAAGGACGTTCTGGACCTCAGTCAATTTCCATACCATATTACGCTTCGTGAGGGTAAAGTTATAAAAATCGTGCAGCAATTCATTCCTTAAAATAGAAGTAATCTCATTTCACAAACACGTGCTTTCACTTGATTATAGATCAGGGGAGCACGTGTTTTTTATACTTTATAACAAAAAAAGAGGATATCCAGCCCATATAGGGCGCGGATATCCTCTTCTCTTCATAATATATGATTAGAACGATTTTGCTGTGTCTACTGCACGTTGTACAGCAGAAGCAACGATTTCTTGTGCTTGATCTGGAGATTGATTATGTCCTTCCAGAACAACTTTCACGATGTCTTTCACTCCGAAGAAGGATAAGATGTTGTTCATGAAGTTCAAAGACATTTCAGCTGCAGCAGCTGGTCCTTCGGAATAAACGCCGCCTCTTGCATTCAGCAGGGCTACTTTAGTTTCAGTTACGAGACCAACAGGACCTTCAGCAGTGTATTTGAATGTTTTACCAGCTTGGTTCAGGTAGTCAATGTACGTATGCAGTACAGCTGGAATCGTCATGTTCCAGAGCGGGAAAGCAAATACGACTTTGTCTGCTGCCAGGAATTGATCCAGGTAGCCATTAGCAATGTTTGCCAGGCGAGCTTCTTCTGCGTTCAGCTCCATGCCTCTAGCGGATTTGAACGTGCCGTTGATCATGTTAGCGTTCAAATAAGGAAGCTCGACGGAGAACAGGTCCAGCTCAGTGATTTCATCAGTTGGGTGGGAAGACTTGTAGCTTTCTACGAAGGCGTTATACAATTTAACTGTTGCAGATTCTTCAGCTGTACGATCATTAGCTTTGACAAATAATACTTTAGACATGATTTATTTCCCCCTAAGTAAGTTGAATAAGTAAGTTAAGTTAGTAAGTTACCAAGTAATATTACAATATAAAGATAATATCTGTCAACACTTTTATATTAAATTTACTTTGAAAAGCTACTTTATTTTTTACACTGAAAATTTTACGTGTTTCTTTTGCAAAATATCAGTTTTGCGGTAAAATTTAAATGTAAAGTTTAATGAAGAGAATGGTTTGAGTAGGCGAAGAAGAAAATGAACATGGTGCCAGCAAGATATAGCACAATAGTTGAACGAAAAAAGGTGAGTAGCTTGAAGATAGGTTTTTTTGATTCAGGATTGGGTGGAATTACAGTATTGTCCGAGGCACTAAGACGTTTGCCAAACGAAAATTTTGTATACATGGCGGATACCCTTCATGTGCCTTACGGGACGAAAACTCCCCAAGAGGTGCTTGGTTATGTCAAGGCTTCAGTACAAACGATTCTAAAAGAAGATGTTAAGGCATTGGTAATTGCCTGCAATACGGCTACAAGTATCGCGGTTGCGGAGCTAAGGAAAGAATATCCTATTCCGATTATTGGTATGGAGCCAGCAGTGAAGCCAGCGGTCGAGATGAACCGATCCAATGGTAAAAGAGTTCTGGTGTTAGCCACACCATTGACCTTGAAACAATCCTGTTATGCAGCGCTGGTATCCAGAGTTGACGATCATGGGAGCGTGGACTCACTACCTCTGCCGGAGTTAGTACAGTATTGCGAACAGTTGAATTTTGACCGGGCAGAAATGTCCGAATATTTTAACCGGGAGCTGTCTTCGTTCAATCTCGACATATACGGTACGGTGGTATTGGGGTGTACTCATTATCCTTTTTATAAGGAGATTCTAAGGGAACTACTGCCTTCTCATATTCAGTTAATTGACGGGAGCCAGGGAACAGTTAGACGGTTGAAACAGGTGTTGTCTGAGCGTAATTTGCTGGAGCCTTCGCCAAAATCCGGTTCATCGCAGGAGGGACACATTACATTTCTATGTTCTAGTCAGGATGAGACCTATGTGCATAAGATGGAGCGGGCGCTTGAAATCTATGCGGAGCATGAAAAGATTTATTTTTAAAAGAAGAGCGGCTGGCGAACGTGTTGGATCTTAATGAAATATCCAAATCGCCAGCCGCATTGTTGATCAGACGCATGGGGGGAGGGCGTAAGATGGATGTTCAACTGATCCTGAATGAGCTTCACGAAACGGGCGTGCTTGAAAGCCATATGCGAAATCTCAAACCGCTGACCGGCGGAACTTCGAGCAAAGTGGTTGTTGTCATGGACGGAACTAAGCCGCGATACGTGATTAAGCAAAATGATCCCGCTGTCGTAGAAGCCGAGGCAGAATTCTTACATACCTATGTACAGGTTGAGAAACTATCGCGTTTGATTTATGTAGATCCGTTGCACCGTTATTTGGTGTACACGTTTAGGTCAGGGCTCACACAGTATCATGGACGAAACAAAAGCGATTTGTTACTTCGTCTGGCGACGGAGGTGATCTCGCACTATAAGCCTTTTGGTGAGGAACGTCGTTATGGTTATCCGGACCACCCGTTTGTGGAATGGAGAGATTTTCTGCTGCACAGAACGAAGGAATCTGAAAAGATCATACAAGACGTTTTACCCCCAGAGGATCATCGGTTCGTCCATACCCTTGTGGCCGGATCGCCGCAACGGAATATTAAATATTTGCTTCATGGTGACTGTGGAGTACATAATTTTGTGTTTGCCGAAAATGGTACGTTGACAGGCATTATTGATCCTGACCCAGTCGTGGGAGAGCCTCTGTATGATTTGATATACGCCTTTTGTTCTTCACCCGATAGGCTGATCGTCGATACTATTTTGCCTGCCTTAGAGAAGCTTGGGCCGGAGATGACAGGGGAATACGAGCTGAACAGGGAGGTACTACAAGGATTATACTTTCGTATTGCTACCTGCATTCGGCATCATCCGGGAGATCTAGATCAATATACAGAAGCGTGGACCTATTGGCTAGACAGGATTTGCTGAAAGGAATAGGGAACATGAGCATACAAGGGTGGAATCATATTTGCTTTTCGGTGTCTGATTTGGAGAAGTCTATACATTTCTATCAGAATATACTAGATGGAAAACTGCTCGTTAAAGGACGTAAGTTGGCTTACCTGGACTGCTTGGGAATGTGGCTGGCCCTCAATGTGGAGGAGGATATCCCAAGAAATGAAATTCATCAATCCTATACGCATATTGCATTTTCGGTAGCGGAAGCGGATTTTGAGAGCATGCTTAACAAGCTGAGAACTTTTAATGTCACCATTTTGCCCGGAAGAGAGCGGAATGAACAGGACAAAAGGTCGGTCTATTTTACAGATCCAGACGGACATAAGTTTGAATTCCACACAGGACAATTGCAGGACCGCTTGAACTATTATAGAAACGATAAAAAGCATATGACTTTTTATGATTGAGTAAGTGTTATCGATATTGACGTGTAGGTATTAAGTAATAATTGGGTCGCATTTAGGAGGAATACGGAAGGATGTCACTGTCTCAGGAAAACGGTTCCAAGCAAGCACAAGCCGTTAAAACGATGACGGTTTTTGCCATCACTTGGCCGATCTTTATAGAGATGTTGTTTCACATTTTGATGGGTAGCGTGGATACGTTCATGCTAAGCCATGTTTCTGATGAGGTTGTATCGGCTGTAGGTGTATCAAGACAGTTGATTGAATTTACGATTATACTTTTCAATCTGCTTGGTCTTGGTGTAGGTGTGATCATTGCTCAGCTATTGGGGGCGCAAAAGCATGTGGATGCAAGCCGTGTTACGGCTTCGGCACTAACCTTTAATCTGGTGTTTGGTCTGGCGCTGAGTTTGATGTTTATTGTGAGCCGGGATTTTTTACTATCCTTTTATCATATTACCCCGACGATTAAGGAAAATGCAGAAATCTATATGATGCTGGCAGGGGGTTCGCTGTTTCTGGAAGCGCTCATGCTAACCGCAGGTCCGGTTATTCGCTCGCATGGTTTTACTAAAGATACGATGATCGTGGGCATTGGTATGAATATATTGCATATCGTGGGGAATGCGTTGCTCATTTATGGCTGGTTTGGTCTGCCGCAGATGGGAGTGGCGGGAGCAGCGATTTCAACAGTTATTAGCCGTGCTGTAGCATGTGTCTGGATTTTTCTACTGTTGTACAAGCGTGTAAGTGCGCCGATTCGCATCCGGTATTATGTACAGCTTCAATGGAGTAAGCTGGTAGCCATCCTGAAGATTGGTATTCCTGCCGGGCTGGAATGGTTGTCTTATCAGCTTAGCCAAATGATGGTGACCCGGTTTGTCAGCTTTATGGGTACAACGGCGATCGCAACCCATTTTTATACGAATACAATTGTGTACTTTTTTATGGTATTTGGAATGGCTGTAGGTGAGGGGACAGAAATTATTGTTGCCCGCCTGATTGGAGCAGGAGACAAGGAAAAGGCCTATCATCAACTTTTACGGAGCCTGAAATGGTCTTTGGTCATTACGATTGCTGTGATCGTGGTAGTATCCTTTTTCCGATATGAAGTGATGGCGATCTTTTCAGATGAGCCGGCGATCATTCAATTAGGGGCAGCAATTTTGCTCTTCTGTATATTGCTGGAGCCGGGCCGAGTGTTTAATCATGTTGTCATTAACTCCTTGCGAGCGGCGGGAGATGTTCAGTTCCCGTTGATGATGGCCATTATTTCAATGTGGGGGATTAAAATCCCGCTAGCATATGTGCTGGGCATTCATATGGGATATGGTGTGCTGGGAGTGTGGATTGCACATGCCTGCGATGAGTGGGTACGAGGCATTTTCCACTATTTACGCTGGAAGGGGCGGAAATGGCAGCACAAATCGCTGTTATCTAAGGCTGAACTTCAGGCGGAATCAGCCTAAGGCTGAAAGAGATTCTACAACAGACATTCTTCAAGCGAATTGGAGGATGTCTGTTTTTTTTACAAAAATAAGCAAAATGGGGATGTTCAAACTTTTCAAAAATTGCTAGAATATAGTAACCTCGAATGTAGTAGAGGTTTTCAAAGTTTCAAAGACGGATGGTTTCCGATTGAATCCATGAAGGAGGGAATAAGATGGAACGTAAAGTGCATATCATTCCTTACCAAGTGATCAAGCAGGAGCAACAAGTGAATGAAATACCGCGAGGTGTAGAGCTGATTCAGGCTCCTGCGGTATGGAACCAGACTCGAGGCCGAGGCGTGAAGGTGGCGGTGCTGGACACGGGCTGTGATTCGGACCATCCTGATTTGAAGGCGCGCATTATTGGCGGCCGGAATTTCACGGATGATGATCAAGGTGATCCGGAAATTTTCAAGGATTACAACGGTCATGGTACGCATGTGGCAGGAACCATTGCGGCAGCAGAAAATGCGGATGGTGTCGTGGGTGTTGCTCCAGAGGCAGACCTACTCATCATCAAAGTGCTAAACAAGCAGGGCTCCGGTCAATATGACTGGATTATTCAAGGCATCTATTATGCGATTGAGCAAAAGGCAGATATCATATCGATGTCACTTGGCGGTCCTGAGGATGTGCCAGAGCTTCATGAAGCAGTAAAAAAGGCTGTAGCTAGCCAAATCTTAGTCATCTGTGCAGCTGGAAATGAGGGAGATGGTGACGACAGAACGGACGAGCTTGGCTACCCCGGCTGTTATAATGAAGTGATTAGCGTAGGTGCTATCAATTTTGACAGGCACACCTCAGAATTTAGTAATTCTAATAATGAGGTGGATTTGGTTGCACCGGGAGAAGATATTTTGTCCACCGTTCCGGGCGGCAAATATGCGACCTTTAGCGGAACTTCGATGGCTACTCCACACGTAGCAGGTGCATTGGCGTTGATTAAGCAGCTGGCGAATGCGAGCTTTGAGCGTGATCTCACCGAACCGGAATTATACGCACAACTCATCAAACGCACGATTCCACTGGGCAATTCTCCTAAGCTGGAGGGCAACGGTCTACTGTACTTGACGGCAGTGGAGGAGCTTTCTCGTATTTTCGACGCGCAGCGTGTAGCGGGAATACTAACTGTAGGATCATTGAAGGTTAAATAAACCGTAACTTCAATTCGGAAATATAGCGGCTCTCCTAAAGGGAGGGTCGTTTTTTTGGATTTCAAATCTTAGGAAAAACTCCATTTACATTGCATTCAAATGTCGGGTAACATATATCTCAAAGATAGGCATGAGTCAGAAGTGGAGGAGAATATGAACGATATCATGGCGCAAGCTGACGAGCTTAGACGAACAGGGCAAGCAGAGAAAGCACGTAAGCTTCTTTTAAAGGCATTAGAACAGCAGCAAAATGATGCAGAATTGTGGTATCAGACAGCTTGGACGCATGATTCATTGGGCTTAGAGAGGGAAGCGGTTGCCTATTATGAAAAAAGCCTAGGTATGGCGTTATCCGCAGAATCAAGAAAAGGAGCCATCCTGGGACTAAGCAGTACATATCGTGTATTGGGAGATTACGCCAAGGCGAAAGCGTGGTTGGAAACAGGAATGAACGAATTTCCGGATTACAGACCGTTTCGGGTATTTTACGCGATGGTGTTGTATAATCTGGGGGAATACGGGAAAGCCATGCAGAAGCTGCTAATGGAGGTGGCTGAGACGACCTCGGATTTATCTACACAGGAGTACTCACGTGCCATTCAATATTATGCAGATAAACTGGATCAGATCGAGGCATAGGTGAACCGGAGTGAGAGCATAAGCAGTAACGTGTATATACGCTCGTACATAAAAAGATCACAGTCAGAGAGCAGTAATTCTCTTCCCTGACTGTGATCTTTTACTGTTTATTGTTTAGCTATAGGGTCCGTAACTTGATGAGTTAAATAACTGTGATTACTGCGCACCTTCAGTAACGGCAATTTCTTTCTCCAGGTTTTCTCTGGACAGGTTGGCCTTCAAGTAATCCGGCGTATCGGGCAGGACCAGGTGCAGATTGGATTTTTGACAAATGCGGATGGTACACTTTTCGACGATAAAATCAAAGACATGCCCGCCTCCGGTGCGTTCATCGTTAATAAAATGCAGATGAAATCCAGCTACCCCAATACCTTGAGCATAGGCAGGTGTCCAAAAACCTGTAATCACGCCGGAAGCCTCATTAAAAGTGAAGGTAGGCTGTGACTTGGTCGCTTCGATAAACGGTCTGTATGGTTTAACTTGGTGAGGCACGGTCCGTGTCTTTACTTCACGAAAAGTACCATCCATACGGAAGGCATAAAACAGATTACGGCTTGGAAACAACGTTAACAGCAGAGCCTCCAGCTCTTCACGATGCATGGGACGGTCAATAGTATATGTGAAATCTTCATGAAAAAAGGTGACGGTGGAAAATGGAGTAGTTTCTTCTGGTTTTACGCGATGGGCCGTACCGTCTGGAAGCAAGTGATAAAATTCACCATCGAACGCGATCATCTCGCCATTGAGTTGATCAAAGGTACCGAGTCCGAAATCCCCGTGCTTTTGCAGTTCCTCGAACGCAACGACTCCGTCGTAAAGACCATCTAATAAAGCAAGCATGGTGGACGTTTGGTAAATATCATGATCAGTTTCTTGCTTGGTTTCCAATTGTGTAACGGTCATGGCAATACACTTCCTTTTGTAATTGTATGCATTTATTTTCTTTCTTTTTCAATAATAAACGTAAAATTTCAGTAAATAACATGAATAACTCAAAAAAATCATAAAAAAAACGTTATACTCCATAATTGTCATAAAGCCGTCACGAGTGAGGCATGGTTAAGGTTAGTTTAATTGGTTAGGCAGCAGTTTACGTCCCAATTGGATGTTATCCTGATAATTAATCGGAATATCGACAACCACAGGACCATCGGTATGAAGTGCCTGCTGCAATACACTTTCTAGTTCTTCAGGAGAGTGCACGCGTAATCCAGTGGCCCCGAAGCTTTCAGCATATTTCACTACATCAACATCTCCAAATTTTACACCAGACGTTCTTCCGTATTTAATCTGTTGTTGAAAAGCGACCATGTCATAGGAACCATCTCTCCATACGATATGCACCAATGGTGAGTTAAGACGTACGGCGGTTTCGAGCTCCATAGATGAAAAAAGAAATCCTCCGTCTCCGGAAATAGAAACGACTTTTTGACCGGGGTTGACGAGTGTAGCAGCAATCCCCCAAGGAAGTGCTACGCCTAACGTCTGCATCCCGTTGCTGAATAGAAGGCGACGCGGCTCATACGAACGGAAATATCGTGCCATCCAAATGTAGTGTGAGCCGACATCACAAGTGACTGTGACGTTATCGTCAATCAGGCTACGCAGTGTGCGAATGAATTGTAATGGATGAATCAGATAGTCATGCTTGCGTACAGGTACAGCCTCTTGCTCGCTTAGATCATGGTGAAGACGTTTTAATTGGTTGCAGGAGGCTCTAGATAGCTTTAAGGTAGGCAATTCTTCTGCAAGGCTACTCACAATCAGGGCTATATTCCCGATAAGCTCGTAATCAGGTTGATAATCATGATCAATATCTGCTTGATGATCATCCAGATGAATGAGGGTTCGGTTTGCAGGAATGTTCCAGTTTTTTGGATCATATTCAATAGGATCATAGCCAATCGTCAGTACCAGATCTGCCGCTCCAAGAAGCATGTCACCCGGCTGATTATGGAACAGACCGACTCTCCCAAAATAGTGGCTTTCCAGCTCCCGGGAAATGGCTCCAGCGGCCTGAAAAGTTTCAACTACAGGCAAATCCGTGTTTCTGATCAGTGCACGGATGGCAGCTGTGGCTTCGGGCGTGCTGGCTTTCATGCCGAGGAGAAGTACGGGCAACTTGGCTTTTTTGAGTTGCTCTGCGACTTGTTTGATGAGCCCGGCGGGTGCGATTCCAAGCTGGGGAAGGGAGATCTTCTCAATAGCTGTTACTTCAGATGACGAAGTCAACACGTCCTGCGGCAGGCTGACGAATGTGGCTCCAGGCTGGGCTGAGGTCGCAATTCGAAATGCATTAGCAATTGCTTCCGGTACATTATCAGGATGTTCTACTTCTACACTGTATTTGGTGATGGGTTCGAATAGTCCGGCGTTATCCATAGATTGGTGCGTGCGTTTCAAGCGTTCGGATCTTGGGACTGCACCCGCAATGGCGACGACAGGATCACTTTCTGCATTAGCGGTGACAAGTCCTGTCGCCAAGTTAGATGCGCCTGGACCTGAGGTAACAATGCATACGCCCGGTTTACCGGTTAATCGACCGACTGCCGCTGCCATAAAGGCGGCATTTTGTTCATGACGACATACGATCAATTCGGGCCCCCGATCTTGAAGAACATCAAAAACAGAATCGATCTTGGCACCTGGAATGCCAAAAATATGGGTAACCCCTTGCTTGATCAAGCAATCGACAACAAGGTCGGCTCCTTTTGTATCGGATATAGTTTTAGTTTGAACAGCTTGCACTTTTGTACTCAATGCTACCACCTCTTCTTCTTCTCTGTGAAATAACTAATGAAATACTTTTAATGTAAATCAATGGATGTATATTGCAATTATAATACAATAACTGGTATTTTCAAGAAAGAAATTTTCAGAAAAAAAGAGAAAAATATATAAAACGTTTTCAAAGTTTGATCTATCACGGAAAATTAAAATTGTGGAATTTTCTTGTGGTGTCGGTCATCGAGAAGGTATAGAACAGATATGTCCCAAATGGAGGTAGATCATTTTTATCCGCTCACATGATAAAAATCACTTTCCTCTACAAAGGATAGCGGTTACAATGTAATTGTTGTTAACGTAAACATTAAATTTAAGGTGAAGAAAACCAGTATGACATGATGTACAGGTATCATATTATAGTTGTATTGTCCTGTACAAATCATATGGATTTCCCACTGCTATGGGGAATGTAATTGTTAAAAGGCAAGTAGTATCTCGAACATTTTTGTTAACGTTAACAATTTATTAGGAAACACGATTATAGAAGGGATGAGAGAGTAATGACTAAAGCGTTTTTAGACGAAAACTTTTTGTTGAGCAATCCAACGGCTGAAATCTTGTACCATCAGTACGCCAAGGATATGCCGATTATCGACTATCATTGTCATTTAAGTCCACAAGAAATTTATGAAAATAAAGCGTTCAAAAATATTACGGAAGCCTGGTTGTACGGAGATCATTACAAGTGGAGACTTATGCGGGCTAATGGGGTTGAGGAACGCCTGATTACGGGGGATGGTGAAGATTATGACAAGTTTTTGGCTTGGGCCAAAACCGTACCTACACTAATAGGCAACCCGCTGTACCATTGGACGCATTTGGAGCTTCAACGCTTTTTTGGTGTCTATGAGCTGCTGAATGAACAGAACGCACCAGTGATCTGGGAAAAGGTAAACCAAAAGCTGCAGGGAAAGGGATTTGGCGCACGTGATCTGATTGTGAACTCGAAGGTAACTGTGGTGTGCACCACGGATGATCCGACAGACCATCTCGAATACCACAAACAAATCAGCAAGCTGACCGATTTCCCAGTGGCAGTGCTGCCAAGCTTCCGCCCCGATAAAGCTTTGGAAATTAATCGTGAAACTTTCCAGCCTTGGGTGGCTCGGTTGGGTGAAGTCAGCGGACTGGATGTTTCTGGCCTGGAAGGATTTTTGAATGCGCTGGCGAGCCGGGTGCGCCATTTCCATGCTGCTGGAGGCCGGGTATCTGATCATGCGCTGGATACTGTAGTCTATGAAGAAACGACACTGGAGGAAGCGGCAGCCATATTCAGCAAGGCGCTGGAGGAAGGCCATGTGACTCCTTTAGAGGAGGCGAAATATAAATCATACGTTCTGGTTTTCCTTGGCAAACAGTATGCAGAACATGGCTGGGCTATGCAATACCACATTCATGCGCTGCGTAACAACAACACGGCTATGTTCCGTCATTTAGGACCGGATACAGGCTACGATGCCGTAAATGATGGCTCTATCGCTCGTCCATTGGCGGCATTGCTGGACGCACAGGAGCTGGCAGGTGGATTACCGAGAACCATTTTGTATTCGCTTAATTCGGTTGATTATCCAGTACTGGCAAGTCTCGCGGGCTGCTTCCAATCCGGTGGAACTGTAGGGAAAATCCAGTTTGGCACGGCATGGTGGTATAACGACCATATCGAAGGCATGCAGGAGCAGATGAAGTTGCTGGCTAACTATGGGGTGCTGTCCCGCTTTATTGGTATGCTGACGGATTCCCGCAGCTTCCTTTCCTACACACGCCATGAATATTTCCGCCGTATACTCTGTGACTTAATTGGGACGTGGGTTCAGGAGGGTAAGGCGCCTGAGGATCTGGAACTGCTCGGAGCAATGGTACAAAACATTTGCTACAATAACGCTGAGCAATATTTTAATTTCCCAACGGTTGTTCATAGTAAGTGAAGCTACCGCCTAAGGTGAGAACTCACTAACTTTATAAAAAATAGCTCTTGCCAGGAGCTTGTTTCAAACTCCCGGTAAGAGCAATTGAAAACAAAATAGTTATCAACTGAGGATTTTGCAAAAATCCCATAAGCGACTTCCAATGAACAAGATATAGATCGAAATGGTTTAGTTCGTCTGTATCTTGCACTTCGGAGCGACTGGAATCGAATTTTGCAAAATCCTGAACTAGATATGTGAAAATAATTACAAACATAGAGGAGTGTGTAGGTATGGGAGTGCCTATCGTGCAGGAGAGCGTCCAAACTGACAACAAGACAGGCGAGCATATTAGCCTGAAAGAAAAGATTTCGTATGGTATGGGTGACTTTGGAAACGGATTCATGTTTGATTTGGGGCAGTTGTATTTGCTGAAATTTTTTACAGATGTAGCAGGGGTTTCTGCAGGAGCCGCCGCAGGCATTTTCTTGGTCAGCAAGCTGTTTGCCGCCATCTGTGATCCCATTGTCGGGTCCTTTGTTGATTATCGCAAACATATCGGTGCACGTGGAAAATTTAGGCCTTTTCTTATCGTTGGAAGCGTTATCCTTGCAATTCTTACGGTTCTAACCTTTATTTCGCCGAATATTTCCCCCACAGGAAAACTCATTTACGCCTATGCGTCCTATATGATCTGGGGGATCGGCTACTCTATTGTAAACATTCCATACGGCTCGCTGGGTGCCGCCATTACGCAGGATACTCATCAGCGTGCTTCATTGTCATCTTTCCGTCAGGCAGGATCTCTGGGCGCATTATTCGTCACCAGTGTCGTTGTCATGCCGCTTATTTTACTGTTTCCTAACCATCATGTTGGCTATCCGGTTGTGATGGGGATTATGTCACTCATTGGTGTGATCGCTTTCATCATATGTTACCGAGGAACGAAAGAACGTATTATTAGCCAGTCCGGGCCAAAAGAGAAGCTATCTATAGGCGTTATCGTGCATACCTTTACGAATAACAAGCCTTTGCTGGTACTCGTTTTGATGACGATTTTCACCATATCCGCGTACAATATTAAGTCCGCACTGCTGATCTATTTTGCCGAATATAACTTGGGGCATGTAGAATTAATGGCTTATATGAATTTTATTATTATCGGTTCGTCGCTACTGGGTGTGTTGTTCCTGCCCAAGCTGGTACGGCGCTTCGGTAAACGAAAAACAGCTATACTGGGGATGCTGGTTAGTGTCATTGCCGACTCTATTAACTTTTTCATGCCTTCAAATGTATATATTTTCACAATCCTGGCCAGTATTTCGTTCATTGGTATTAGTATTCCTAACGGGGTTACCTGGGCATTCGTGTCCGATATCATTGATTATGGCGAATGGTCATCCGGGGAGCGTAAGGAAGGGATTACTTACTCGTTATTTAACTTTTCACGTAAGTTGGCTCAATCCTTGTCTGGCTTTCTATCGGGTATTGGACTAGCGCTCATCGGGTATGTTCCGAATGTGGTTCAGTCCTCTGGAACGCTGCTTGGGATCAAGGCATTACTTTGTCTCTATCCGGCTGTTGCCCTGGCTTTGGCCATGCTGGTCATCGGTAAAATGTACAAGCTGACTGACAGTAGACATGCAGAAATGGTTCAAGAGTTACAGCGTCGACATGCGGACAACCGCGTATAATTTGTGAAAGTCTTCTTTTCCGGGCGGCTCCTGTGGTATGGTGGGTATATAATTTTTTTAGAGCCTCACTAAGGAAAGGATACGTATATGGCAGCTACCATTAAAGACATTGCCAAATTGGCTAATGTTTCCCATACAACCGTCTCCCGGGCGCTCAATAATAGCCCGCTGATTAAAGAAGATACGAAACGCAAAATTATGGAGTTGGCAGAGCAACTCAATTACATTCCAAATTTTAATGCCAAAAGCCTGGTTCTCCAGCGCTCGCATACGATTGGCCTGTTTTTCACCAGTATTTCAGAAGGCACCAGCTCCAGTTTTTTTGCGGATACCATCCGCGGTGTTAATCATGTCATCGGGGTGGATTACAATTTGTTTGTGCGAGGAATTGACGATTACGCCGATTTTTCGGCCATTCACCGCAAGCGTTTTGATGGTATCATTCTGATGAGCCAGAGCGAGGCGGACAACCCTTTTATTTATCATGTGCTCGGTCAAGGTATTCCGCTTGTTGTACTGAATCGGCAGGTGTCCGGTGCGGGGATTGTAAATGTGATCTCTAATGATAAGGAAGGGTCCTATGAAGCGGTCTCCTTTCTCGTTGAAAGCGGGCATGAACGCATTGCGATCATCGAAGGGGTAGAAGGCTTCAAGTCTACCCAGCAACGCCGTGAGGGTTTTATGAATGCGTTGATTGATAGTGGTAAGCCGATTCGACATGAATATATCGTGCAAGGTCATTATGATACTGAAAGCGGAAGCCAGGCAATGAAGCAACTGCTTTCCTTGCAGGAGCCGCCGACAGCGGTATTTTGCTCTAACGATGATATGGCTATTGGGGCCATGAATGCGGTATTCGAAAACGGCTTGAAGGTACCAGAGGATATCTCTGTCATTGGTTTTGACGATATCGGGTTCTCAATGTATACGACTCCACCGTTAACAACGGTCAAAAGACCGATTGAGCAGATAAGTGAGCGCGGAGCCGCCTGCATTCTGGAACGAATTCAGTCACCGTCCAATGAGGGTGAGCTTATATTTATGGAGACTGCGCTTATGAAACGGAAATCAACGGCAAGCAGACCACGCTGAGTTTCGTTTTATTAACAGCAGGCCAAAGGGGCAGAAACCATGCTAAATGTATGGTTTCTGCCCCTTTTAGGTTGAAATGCGCTCTGCTTCGTCTGGATTTAACGAAAGAGATTGGTTTTAGCCAGTTCTACAATCTCGTCACCGCGTCCGTTCAACATCGCTTTCATCATCCACAGTGTAAATCCTTCTGCTTGTTTAAGATTAATTTTGGGTGGCATAGATAGTTCCTGACGGTTCACCACCACGTCTACCACAACAGGGCCATCATGAGCCAATGCTTGCTGAATGGCATCCTCCAGCATTGCTGGATCTTCAACCCGGATGCCCTTGAGCCCCATGGCTTGCGCTACAGCACCAAAATCAGGATTCACCAGTTCAGTGCCGTTTTCCAGGAATCCGGCCGCTTTCATTTCCAGCTCGACAAAACCGAGAGCGCCATTATTGAAAACAATGACTTTAATAGGCAGCTGATGCTGCTTCAGAGTGAGCAGGTCGCCCATCAGCATCGTGAGCCCGCCATCGCCTGAGAGGGCAATCACTTGTCGGTCAGGCTCAGTAGCCTGCGCTCCGATTGCCTGCGGCAGCGCATTTGCCATCGTGCCATGGTTGAACGAGCCGAGAAGCCGACGCTGACCGTTCATCTGCAAATAACGCGCAGCCCATACAGTGGGAGTACCGACATCACAGGTGAAAATAGCATTTTCCTGCGCGGCGTCACTGATGACCTTGGCGAGATATTGGGGATGGATCGGCGTATGACCTGGTTTACCGACGGCAAGGTCATCCAACTCCTGGCGTACCTTGGTATAGTGGGAGACGGTTTTCTCTAGATGCTTGGAATCATGCTCTGACGTTAAATGCGGTAGCAGCATTTCCAATGTGGCTTTTACATCCCCGCATAAACCATACGTCAACGGAGTACGTCTGCCGAGATGGGCTGGCTCTATGTCTACCTGTAGGACAATCGCATCTTCAGGGTAAAATTGTCTGTAAGGGAAGTCTGTTCCGAGCATAAGCAGGACGTCACAATCCATCATCGCATGGTACCCGGAAGAATACCCGATCAGTCCCGTCAATCCAGCATAGTAAGGGTTGTCATACTCCAGATATTCCTTGCCTCGCAGAGCAGATACCATAGGGGATTTTAACTTGTCGCATAGCTGCATGAGCAATTCATGAGATTGTGCACAGCCGGCGCCGCATAGTAACGTAATTCGTTTGCCTTTATTCAAATATTCGGCCAGTCTGGAAATTTCGGAAGCTGACGGATGCACTACAGGTGCAGTGGGATGGTAGACATGTTCAGGGACAGGTACCTTTTCCGCCTCCAAAGCTGCTACATCACCGGGAAGAACAATGACGGAGACACCTGAACGTGAAATTGCCTGTTGAATGGCCATGGTCACCGTTCTGGGAATTTGACGCGGTGTCGTAATAACCTCACAGAAGTGACTGCATTCTCCGAAAAGATGCTCAGGATGCGTAGCTTGAAAATATTCACTTCCGATTTCGTCGCTTGGAATATGAGCGGCAATAGCCAGTACAGGCACCCGATTGCGGTGGCAATCATATAAACCATTAATCAGATGCAAATTTCCGGGACCACTACTTCCAGCACATACAGCAATGCTACCACTAAGGTCAGCATCCGCTCCGGCTGCAAAGGCAGCCACTTCTTCGTGCCTTACATGAATCCATTCGATTTGACCATTGCTGCGAATGGAATCAACCATATTATTTAGAGAGTCTCCAACAATGCCATAAACCCTCTTGACCCCTGCATTGACCAAAACTTGTACAATAGTATCTGCGATTGTCTTCATAGATGTTCCTCCTGCCTAGTAAGTAGTGTTATCCTGCCCGTGCTTTCTTGCGTCTATTCTCCTGAAATGTATATAAGAACAAGGTCTCGGGATAGGGTGATAGTTAGCCTTAACCGTCTTGGATCAGGTGCGAAACAACAGAAAAAGGACGATATACTTGCAAATTTTTATATAAACGTATATGTTAACGTGTTCATATTATTGTCATTATTATTTTTTTAAACTAAAAATATTGATAAAACTATTTTGTTAACGTGTGCATTGTGATAAAATAACGATGAAATCATTATGGTAATTGTGGGAGGTTACTCCGGATGAAACAAGTAGATGAATTAGACCAATTAAACAGAAAAAGCTTTATCGTAACAGACCCGCATCCTGTGAGGGTGCTGCAATTCGGGGAAGGGAACTTCCTGCGTGCTTTTGTAGACTGGCAATTTGACAAAATGAATAAGCTGGCAGAATGGAATACGGGAGTTGTGATTGTACAACCGCAGCCAGGAGGCCTCGTGGAGAAGCTTAACGAGCAGGATGGCCTGTATACGGTTATTCTTGAAGGGATTAAGGATGGGAAGGCCATGAAGGAGCATACCGTTGTGGAGTGCGTCACTCGTGGGATTAATCCATACGGCTCTGATTTTTCCGAGTATGAAGCATTATCCCAAAAGCCGGAGCTGCGTTTTGTCGTGTCGAACACGACGGAAGCGGGGATCGCTTATGCACCAGAGGATCAATTGGAAGATCGTCCGCAAAAGAGCTTTCCAGGCAAGCTAGCCGCCTTTCTGTACAAGCGCTTTCAATTCTTCGGGGGCGATCAGAGCAAGGGACTGGTGATCATTCCGTGCGAGCTCATCGACCGTAATGGAGACGCTCTCAAGGAAATCGTACTGAAATATGCGGACCAATGGAAGCTTGGGGCCGAGTTTATTGCATGGTTGGAGGAATCGAATACGTTCTGCAACAGTTTGGTCGATCGGATTGTACCTGGTTATCCCAAAGACCGGATTCATGAGATTCAAGCAGAATTGGGTTACAAGGACGATTTGGTTGTTGTGGGCGAACAGTATCATTTATGGGTTATTGAAGGGCCACAGTGGCTTAAAGAAGAATTACCTGCTCATTTGGCCGGATTGAATGTACTGATTGTCGACGATATGGCGCCATACCGTACACGGAAAGTACGCATTTTGAATGGAGCACATACGGCGCTTACCCCTGTAGCTTATTTATATGGCCTGGACACGGTGGGGCAGGCGGTCGAGCATGATATTATGGGAAACTTTATCCAGTCGCTGATTCGAGAAGAAATTATTCCGACACTGGACTCGCCAGAAGCGGAATTGAATGTATATGCCGACGATGTTATTGAACGATTCCGTAATCCCTATGTAAGTCATTATGTTATGAGTATCGCACTAAATTCGGTGTCCAAGTTCAAGACACGGAACTTGCCATCCTTGCTCCAGTATGTGACACAGCGTAAGGCGTTGCCTGCCAAAATTGTATTTTCGCTGGCGTCCTTGCTCGTATTTTACCGGGGTGACAGAAATGGCGAGTCGATTGCGTTGGCAGACGAAGCTGAAGTGTTGAGTACGTTTGGTGAACTGTGGAGTAAATATGACGGTACTCTCGCCGGGGCGAAGCAATTGACTGCGCTGGTACTTGGCCGGCAGACATGGTGGGGGCAAGACCTGAACCAGATCGAAGGACTGGCTGAACAAACGGCACAGCACGTGTATGAAATTACAAGCAGAGGAATGAAGGAGACGCTCGATTCTCTAACCGGGAACAGCGTGCCCAGAGCATAAGCAAGGAGGAGACCGGAATGCTGGAGTTCATTCAAATTCATGATCAAGATAACGTGGCTGTCGCCTTGCGTGATTACAAGCAGGGAGAGACACTGGCGTGGGGAGCACAAGAAGAACAACGGGTGGAGCTAGCCGAGGATGTAGCACGTGGGCATAAAATCGCCTTGCAGGATATAGCTGAAGGTGGGCATGTTCTGAAATACGGATATCCCATCGGTCATGCCATTCAGCCCATTCAGGCAGGACAGCATGTGCATACGCATAATACGAAGACGAACCTGACAGGCGTTGAGGAGTACACTTATAAGCCTAAGCCAGCTCCTCATTTATATGAACAGGAGAGTCGTACGTTTCAAGGTTTTCGGCGAAAGGACGGCCGTGTGGGGATTCGCAATGAGTTGTGGATTGTGCCGACGGTCGGCTGTGTGAACGGGATCGCTGAACTTATTTTAAACCGTTTCAAGCAGGAAGCGGGAGATATTTCACCTTTTGAAAATGCACTGGTGCTCAAGCATAACTATGGTTGTTCTCAGTTGGGTGACGATCATGCACATACGCGCACGATTTTGATCGATGCTGTGAAACATGCGAACGCAGGTGGTGTACTTGTACTGGGTTTGGGCTGTGAGAACAATGAGATGAAAGAATTTAAGGAAGCCATCGGAGAATATGATTCGGAGCGGGTAAAGTTTTTGCTTTCCCAGGATGTGTCGGATGAAGTAGAGGAAGGGGTAAGGCTGCTTCATGAAATTTTTGCGGCCGTGCAAGAAGATCGGCGGGAACCTGTACCTTTGTCAGAGCTGAACATCGGATTGAAATGCGGTGGATCTGATGGCTTATCGGGTATTACTGCCAACCCACTACTCGGACGATTGTCGGATTATATGGCCGCGCAAGGTGGAACAACGGTATTAACAGAAGTACCTGAAATGTTCGGCGCGGAGACGATTTTAATGGAGCGCGCTGCCGATGAGCAAGTATTTAATAAGATCGTACATCTGATTAACGATTTCAAACAATATTTTCTGGATTACAAGCAGCCAGTATACGAAAATCCGTCACCGGGCAATAAAGCAGGGGGCATCACGACGCTGGAGGATAAATCACTGGGCTGTACGCAAAAATCCGGGTCTTCCACGGTCACTGATGTCATTCAGTACGGGGAGCGTCTCAAGACCAAGGGACTCAACCTACTCAGCGCGCCGGGGAACGATCTAGTGGCATCTTCAGCTCTCGCCGCAGCAGGCTGCCAGCTTGTCATTTTCACAACCGGACGCGGTACGCCGTTTGGCTCCTTTGTTCCGACGATGAAGGTCTCAACCAACTCGCCGTTGTATAAGGCTAAACCTCATTGGATCGACTATAACGCCGGTTCATTGGTGGAGGATGTCAGTATGGAAGATGCGCTCCGCAACTTTGTCGATTACATCGTCGATGTAGCCAGCGGAACCTGGGTGAACAATGAGAAAAACAATTTCAGAGAGCTCGCTATTTTTAAAAACGGTGTTACGTTGTAAAAGGCTGAAGAGTAAGGGAGGCGGAATTATTCCGCTTCCCTTTTTGAGTTTGTATGCTTCTAAATAAGCATGTTAGAAAAATTGGAATATATTATCATAATGTACTTGTCACATGCTTGAATTTATGGTATAACTTAATTACGTAATAAATACGTAATTAAGTTATTTTTAGATAGGATTTAGATCTTACTTTTATTTGGTGAATATAGAAAGTCGGACAAGGAGGCGGGAACGGTGGATGATCTTGTTCACTCCGACATCACAGATCTAGACACACTTGTTAACATGATTAAGCTGTCTTTTTCATTTGCGGATGGTGCCAATATGATTGCTTTATGCGACCAGCTGTATAGCCATGTCAACCAAAAGTATCAGGAATTGCAGCTCTACAAAGCGCGCAAGAAACCTATACAACCCATACATACGAAACGGCCGCTAGTCTACTACTACGGCTACAGTCATCTTATGAAAGGCATGGCCTTCCAAAAACAGGGCAAGTATGAGGCCGCTCGCGATTGCATCGAAAAATATGCAGAATTGGGCTGGTTTAATGGTCTCGATCAATATGGGGAGGCAGAGGTAGAATATTACCGCTATGCTGCCAGAGCTAATTTGTATGCCCTTGATATTTTGTCAGGTCATGCCGAAGTGTTGCAGGAATACATCGAATTTCTTCGTAACAATCCGGAAGAACTGTTACCGGGGCTTCTTTCCATCGTTGAGGGAGCGTCGAGATACGACTATCCTTTAGAGGCTGTGCTAGAATCATTTGCCGAACAAATTGAAGGTTTTACATATTTTGAAGAGCCTGTGAATGTATCTTATTATTTTCGCTTCTGCTATCAACTGGCTCTTTATTATATCAAGCAACAACAGTTTACGGTTGCGTTGGGCTATATCCTGCAATCTCTCATGCTGTCCGATACCCTGGGTATGGAACATGAGCATGAGTTTAGGAAATGTACTGCTATATTTGAAATTTTCAGATCCCAAGCTACAGCAACACAGCAAGACCAATATATAACTATTTTAAAAGGAGTGTTAAAGGATGAAAAAATTGATTTCACGCCCTCTGTCGCTCAGTCTGTTTAGTTTGCTAGTGTTTGTTACAAGTCATGACCTCATCACGGTGTTTTATCATGGAGCCAATCATTAAGAAGGCAGAAGTAAAGTAGAAGTACACCCAATAGCAAGTAAGCTCATTAAGATCAGGGCTTACTTGCTATTTGGCGTATTATGAAGACCGATCATAACGTATATATAACGTGGCACATGTCCCAAAAATATTTAAGCTGTTGTAGGTTTATGCAGCAAACCTTGTTCTGATGGATGCAATGAAATCCTTGTCTGTTGGTAAACGGCGAATGGTTCTTCCGTACTGTATGGTCTGCTTTTTAACGCTGCATCCAGTGCCCGTAGCAAGGAACCTATGAATTGCTCTGGAGAAAAGAAAATGCTTTTCCCGACCATATGAATGTGAAGCTCGTTATGGTCACGGTTGCTTACAGACAGCAATATACCTTGACCCTGGAAACCCGTACCGATTGCGCGTATTTTGTTTATACCCGAGAGTAGCATTTCCGTTTTCACCGCACGCCCCTGTTCCTCTACAAATACAGAAATCAGGCGTTTGTCTGTAACGATAACAATTTGGTTACCCCGAAACGTATGGCTCAGGTGTAGAAAATCTTTATATACCCCAATAGTCTGCTCATGCGGAGAAACAATCCCCATCCGTACAAACTCCTCCAGCTCAGTGACATCGGGTTCCTGATGATTTTTAATTCGTTTTTTGATACTGAACTGAATAGTCAGGATGCCCAAGATAGCTATGAGAAAAGCGCTAAGTCGGACATTAAATATAAAGAACATCAGGACAATAAGGCCGCCTACTAACCACTGTCCCCAAGTTAGATAGCGCAGCTTTTGTTGTACCGTACGGCGATAATAACCGTAGCCCTTTCCCGGTTGATACTCTTTGGTAAACTTTGTCATACCACGCATCATGCTTAATCCATAGACGGATAAAATTGTCATCGCGAGCGCCAAGAGCGTCATAAGCCATTCCTGAACTGCAACGCCAACTAAAGTACACAGACCAAACATGATGAGCCCCGCCCAGCAGGCAACCTTTTTAATTCGAACCTGTTTCTGAATCGAACGAACCAATTCTTCCATTCTTAATCCTCCTGATCTAGGTATATAGGTAATGATTGGAATCACATATAGTCTTATCGTACCATCTGATAGTCTTTTTCGTAAATTAATAGATGTAAAAATCCAAAGGATGGAAGAAGATTTTCGCGTATAGTCAGATCCCCACCTGAACTTTAGATACCAAAATCGAAAAATCCAGTACTACTCATTCGAAGCAGAAGCCTCTAAAATAATAAATGTAAGTGCTTACATTACAAAGAAGGGAGGTCTTCGTATGAGAACAGGATGGAAGAATCCGCAGCCACAGCCACCGGTTCGATCGGGTAGAGGGGCATCACTAGCGCGCAAATGGGTTCAACAAAGACATTTGCAGACTATGGCGCTGCTTGGGGTGGTTTGGATGATTATTTTCCATTACATTCCGATGTACGGCATTTTGATTGCTTTCAAACATTTTGACATCATTGGTACCCTATCAAGCGCACCTTGGGCGGGGTTAGAGCATTTTTGGGCCTTTTTGGAGGATGATAACTTTTGGTACATTGTCAAAAATACACTGGGCATTAGCCTACTCAAGCTGGCCATCGGGTTCCCGTTGCCTATTGTATTTGCTCTATTCCTGAATGAAATACGATCTACTCGGTTCAAAAAATCTATTCAGACCATTTCATACCTTCCTCACTTTTTATCTTGGGTCATTCTTGGCGGGATCTTAACGACGTGGCTGGCAGATACCGGGATGATTAATCAACTGTTGCTAGCCTGGGGTTGGATTGACCAGCCGATCAGTTATTTGGCAGAGCCGAGCTATTTTTGGGCTATCGTCGTTAGCTCGGATATCTGGAAGGAGCTTGGATGGTCAGCTATTATCTATTTGGCAGCAATGGCGGGGGTATCTACAGACATGTACGAAGCGGCCACCATTGACGGGGCCGGACGGTTTCAGAAAATGTGGTACGTCACCCTTCCCGCTATCAAGGGGACAATATCTATTTTGTTTATTTTGGCGGTTAGCGGCATATTGAACTCCAACTTCGATCAAATTCTCGTCCTGCGTAACTCGCTGAATGAAAGTACAAGTAATGTAGTTGATATTTATGTGTATCAGGTGGGCATTCAGCAGGGCCGTTTCTCGTATTCTACCGCGGTGGGTTTGCTGAAATCGGTTCTTGCTCTCATTTTGCTGCTAATTGCCAATTCGGTGACCAAGCGGGTGAATAATACATCTCTATTTTGAAGGAGGACGGCTGCATGCAGCTATTGCAACGCAGAACAGCAGGCGAAGCGATATTCGATTTCATGAACAACGTCTTCATGCTGATCATTTGTTTTGTCACGTTGTATCCCGTGTGGTATGTGCTGGTGAACTCCTTTAACGAAGGAGCAGACGCTATGCGGGGCGGCATTTACTGGTGGCCGAGGGTCTTCAGTCTGGGCAGCTATCAGGCTGTGTTTGCCAACAACGGTATTATGACCGCGATGGGGGTGACTATTGCCAAGACGCTTATCGGCACGATTGTTCATGTGTTTTTTACTGCCATGATTGCATATGCATATTCCCGTAGGGAGCTGATCGGGCGCAAGTTGTATATGCTGATTGGCACCATTACCCTGTTTTTCGGTGGGGGATTGATTCCAACCTATTTGCTGATACGTGATCTTGGACTGCTGGACAGCTTTTGGGTGTACATCATTCCTGCGATGTTCAGTTTTTTTGACCTTATTATTTTTATGGCTTTTTTCCGAGAACTGCCGGATGCACTGGAAGAGGCGGCGAAAATAGACGGTGCGAATGATTTTGGTATCTTTTGCCGGATCGTGCTTCCTGTATCTATGCCGGTAGTAGCGACGATTGCGTTGTTTCATGGGGTATACCAGTGGAACGATTATTTTACCGGAATGATTTATATTAATAATACGGATCTTCAGCCGATTCAAACGTATTTGTACCGGGTTGTTGCCCAATCTAGCTCTAATCAGATGATGGCTGCTGCACCGGGAATTGTTGCCCAGTCCGTCACTTCGCAATCGATCAAGCTGGCGACGATGGTCGTGACGACACTGCCTATTGTACTGGTATATCCTTTTCTGCAAAAATATTTCGTCAAGGGTCTGATGATCGGCTCGATCAAGGGTTAGCACATCATCCAAGGGGGAGATTTATAATGAACATTCGCAAATGGCAGAAGGGGCTGTTGGCCTCTGTTCTGCTGGTGGGTTTGCTCGCGGCATGTACGTCCGGTGGAGGCGGTACTGTCACGGAATTGAAGGACGAGAAGACCAAGGCTACGGCAGATGCACCGGGATGGAAGGCGGATATGGAGCCGATTACGTTTGACTGGTATTTGAACTTTTCCTGGTTCCCGAACAAGTGGGGGACGGATATGACCTCGAAGTATGTTACGCAAAAGACCGGGGTCAGCGTCAATTTTATCGTACCCGCAGGGAATGAAAATGAAAAGCTCAACACCATGCTGGCCTCCGGCAAGCTGCCTGATTTTGTCACGCTTGGTTGGGGAGAGGACGCGGTCAAAAAAATGATTGAGGGCAAGATGGTGCTTCCGCTCAACAAGCTGGCCGAGAAATACGATCCGTATCTGATTAAAATAGCTGATCCGGCGAAAATGTCCTGGTATCGCCAAACGGACGGGAATGTTTACGGGTATCCTAACGCTTCTTCTTCGCCACAGGATTATCAAAAATACGGCCAAAATTTTGTTTCCAACCAGACGTTTATGGTTCGGAAGGATATGTACGAGGCGATCGGCAAGCCGGATATGAGAACACCGGAAGGATTTTTGAAAGCGCTTCAAAAAGTGAAAGAGAAATTTCCAGAGGTGAACGGTCAGCCTCTTATCCCGATGGGATTCCACGAATTTACGGATAACGGAAATTATTCTTTTGAAGACTATTTACTTAACTTCCTAGCCATTCCTCATGAAAAAGACGGCAAGCTATACGATCGTCGTTCGGACGAAGAGTATATTCGCTGGCTCAAAACATTCCGTCAAGCAAATGAGCAGGGCCTGATCGCCAAGGACGTATTTATCGACAAACGTCCGCAAATGGAGGAAAAGGTGGCACAGGGCCGATATTTTGCCATGTTATATCAGCGCTCTGACTTTGCCACACAACAGGTAATGTTATATGCGAAGGACCCGAACTCCGTCTATATCGCGGTGGATGGACCTTCGAACAGTAAGCTGGACCCGCCGACGCTGGCTGGGCCGGGTATTTCCGGCTGGACGGTGACGCTTATTTCGAAGGATGTCAAAGACAAGGAGCGGGCTATTGAATTTCTGACTTATCTGATTAGCGAGGAAGGAAACCGCGATCTGTATCTGGGGGAGCAGGGCAAGCTGTGGGACATGGTTAACGGTAAGCCAGCCTTCAAGCCAGAGGTGCAGGAGCTGCTGAACAAGGATCGTTCTGCTTTTGATAAAAAATATGGAGCCTCCTTCACCTTCTGGATGCTGATGGATACGAATATGAATTTGCAGTGGGCGCCGCCCAGCGTCGAGCCGTATAAGCAGCCAGAGGATTGGACGAAAGGCAAGACGAAAGGCTTCTCCCAATATGACAATATCAAACCGACCGGAACTTCGGCGGAGGGCATTGCGTCAGGCCAGATAGATAAAATTTGGGGCAAGACATTGCCGAAGCTGCTGCTGGCTTCCTCAGATGAGGAATTCGACCAGCTGTTTGCTCGCTTTTTGGAAGATCGCAGAAAAGCAGGATATGACAAAGTTATGGCCTATCAGCAAAAAGCCTATGAGGAAAACCTTAAGAAAATTGAACAGTTCACCAAATGATTTAATTCGATGACTTAATCTATTGAACCCCTAAGGATGTGATTTCATGCCAGGCCGTGCACGTTCACAGATGAAGAGCCTGCTGCGCCGCACTATATGGCAGTGGATGAAGGGGACGGCCGATCGGCTTGGCGGTTGCTCTCTTCAAGTTAAGCTCATTGTCGCGTATATCGGAGTCATTTTAATTCCGGTGGTATTGTTCTCGCTATATACCTTTCACCAACTGTACGAGAATACCATGCAAGACATTACCGTACAAAATCATTATGTGTTGGATACAGAGCTGGCCCATATTCACAGCAATATGGAAATTATGGAGCGAACCGCACAGCTTGCGATCTCAGATCGCAACGTACTTCGTTATCTGACCGAGGAACGTGAAATAAGCAGCGATGAGCTGGTCCAATTCAACTTGAATGTGTTTCCAAATTTACAGCACTTGCTGTACAGTAATCCCAATGTAGAGAACATTCGACTGTATACGAGTAATCCTCAGGCACATGAAATATGGCCGATGATTTTTAATGAATCACGACTGCCTAAAGCTTCCTGGCTGAAAACGGCCCAACTCCGACAAGGGAAAATATGGTGGGAAATGTACAAGGGGCCGAAAAGCTTACTTCTGGGGCAATCCCGGCAGGAAAGTGAGACAGTGCAGTATATGGCACTGCTGCGTGAAATTCAGTCTACCGGAGGAAGACACGCAGGGTTGGTAGAAACAAACATGAGGCTGGAGCTATTTTCACCTAGAGTATTTGGAATCCCACAACGTGACCGCGCATGGCAAATGTTCATTCTAGACGGCGACGATTCCAGCTCAAGGAACGCTGATAAACCAATGTCTTCTACCGATATAGCTACAGCTTCCTCTCAATCAGATTCAATTTCGATCCCTCTGTCCCATGTGCACCATCTGTTTCAGTCCCAGGTTCAGGGACCGGGTGGTGCTTTTGATTTTTCCTATGAGAATAAGCCTTATCTCGGCATGTACCGTTATATAGAAGGGTTGGACGCCTATTTGCTAAATGTGGTGGCGCTGGACGGTCCGCTGGGTGATCTCCGTCAGAAACGCAATGCCATGCTGCTCATTATTAGTATGCTGATTTTGTTTATGTCCGTCATTTCTTATACCCTGCATGCCTTCATTCTCAAACAGCTACATACACTGCGTGAATCCATGAAAAAAGTAGAGCAGGAGGGTGACTTTCAGCTTAGAATTCCAGTATATGGGCGGGGAGAAGTGGCTGAGCTGGCTCTATATTTTCGCAGTCTACTGAGTCGGATAAACGGACTCATTGCCGAAGCAGTACACAAGCAGGCCGCTGCTCAGGAGGCTGAGCTGCTAGCGCTCAAGCATCAGATTGATTCCCATTTTCTCTATAATACATTGGAAAATTTAAAAATGATGGCGGAGATAGAACGACAGTATCCGCTGTCGGATGCCCTTACTTCCCTTGGCTCGATGATGCGTTATAATCTCCAATGGTCGGGATCGTGTGTTGCTTTGCGGGATGAAATCCGCCATATTCAGCATTATGTGGCCATCATGAACATTCGCCACGATAACCAAATTGGATTGGAAATTCATCTATCGTCGGCGTTTATGGAACTGGAGATGCTGAAAATGTCGCTGCAGCCTGTAGTCGAAAATGCTATCAAGCACGGTTGGAGTGCATTGCAAAGCCCATTCAGCATCACGATTGAAGCCTGCCCTAAGCAGGATATTATAGAATTGCGCATACAGGATAACGGAGTGGGGATATCTGAAGAAAGAAGAAACGCCATCATGGCTGGTCTAGCGCGAACGGAAATGGATTCCCACGAGCCCGGGATGAATGGGGGAATCGGTTTGTATAATGTGCATCGCCGTTTGAGTATGCAGTATGGCGAAGAGTATGGCATAAGACTGGACAGCATCCCCGGACAATCGACGACAGTGACCCTGATTTTGCCTAAACGTTACATGATGAGGGGGGCAGACCATGACGACCAAGCTGTTGATTGCGGATGACGAGAAAAATATTCGAATGGGACTTCAAGCTATGATCGAACGGGAATTTTCCGGTCTCTATGAATGTGTACTGGTCAAGGACGGAATGGAAGCCTGGCAGCATGTGAAGCAGTTTTTGCCCGAGTTGGTGATAACGGATATCCGTATGCCTGTTATGGATGGCATTATGCTGATGCAGCATATTCACGAGCTGGAGCCGGGTCGCAGACCTTTGGTAATCATTCTCAGTGGATATGACGAGTTCCAGTATGCGCGCGAAGCGATTCGCTGTGGGGCACGGGAGTATTTGCTCAAGCCAATCGTAAGGGAGGAACTGTTTGGTGCGCTGGCAGTTTTGAATGAGGAATTGAAGCAGAGGAACCACCTCATATACGATGGTGTTGTCAGCGTAGATAAAGATAGACTAGCTGGCGCGAGTGCCATCGTCGATAGAAGCGGTAGTATGACACGTGCTATCCAATACATCCATGCTCATTACAGCGAGGATTTGAATATGGCAGTAGTATCCAATTCAGTATCCTTGAATTATACGTATTTTAGTCAGGCGTTCAAAGCCTATACAGGCCTTAGCTTTGTTCAATATGTAAAAAGGCTGCGCATTACAGAAGCCAAAAAGCTGCTGGAGTGTCAAGGGGGCAAGATTTATGAAATTGCGGCTAACGTGGGCTTTGACAATGCAAAGCACTTTAACAAAGTGTTTCGTGAGCTGGAGGGGATGACCCCGCAACAGTTTCGAGTGCAGAATCAAAGGGGTAATTAGATATAAAGAGGCGGAAAACTTCACTGCCTTTTTAACCTTATCCTGATATAATAAACGTAAGCATAACCATCGCCTTCAATCAGAGAGTTTGTACACAATCACACGAATCGCCGAACGGAAGGGGAGAGCATATGGTTATTTATGAAACGGACCAAGCTTATATCATGACGACGCAGCATGACCATGCCCATATTTCAGGTGAGTTGGCTTCACAATGGGAAGAGAGTGCCTTCAAGAATAGACGTCATAAGCAGGATTTTGTATATGCAGCAAGGGAGCATGATCGGGGCTGGATACAGTTAGACGCTGCTCCTTTCTGGAATGATCATGTGTCTGCACCTTATACGTTTATTGATTTTCCGCTCAATCCTCGTTTTGTTTTCTATCGTCTTGGGATTGATGAAGTCGAACAAGGTAATACGTATGCGGCGTTGCTGTGTAGCTTGATGTACAAGGAGCTAGTCGGACGGACCGAGCATCAAAACGCTCAGGACAAGCAGATTACGCATGCTTATCAGGAAGCGGAGGCACAGCGTCGTCAGAGGCTCAAACAGGAGCTGGCATGTGGCGTAACCTTCGACCATCAAGTGCGGACGGATGTACGGAGAATGTTGTTTTGTGACGAATTGAGTCTGTTTTTGTGCAGCCGAGAGCCGGGCACGCCTACAGCAGATTATGAATGGTTTGCTGAAGGTTTAAGCTTCCCGGCTGTTCGACATGAAAGCGGGCGAGTTTGGGCCGAGTGGCTATCGGATCAGACTGTAGGTCTTTCCTTTTTTCCTTTCAGGGGCAAGGTAGGGATTACTCATACCTTTAAGAAGGTGGTCAAGGAGAAAATTCGTACCTTTGGTCTCCTAGAGGCTTACCGTTCTTCTGAATGGACGCATCGAACCTTTACCGTTGAACATATCATGGAAGTAGAAGAACATAAGGAGAATGCCTGACCGTCTACGGATACAGCCTCGAACAATATTTTGTTCGTAGACGCAGAGAAAAGTCAGAGCAAAGCCTCCCTGAACCATGCTTCAGAGAGGCTCGCTTTTTTCTAGCTTTAACATTTTACGATTTTGCAGATGTTTTTGCACGATTGACAATAGTCTGTACCTTATTCAATACCTTATCGCGTGCCCCTTTATTTTTCATCAGATACGTAACACCCATTCCCAATGCGGCTACCACCCATTTTTTATTCTTCATGAATAACGCCTCCTTATGATCATGTTGTCATACACGCTTGCTTTAAAAGCATCCAAAATGTGAAAAGATGAACGGGATTTTACGATTTAGTGATTCCTTGCACTCGTTCCGCATAACTATGATTTTACCCTTCTCCATCAAATCTTACCCGTTCCTTCGCCAATGAAACGATTACGACTGTCTTTTCATGTTTAATGGATATTATTAAATATCCCACCACAATTGCTTCAGACGCACATGACAGGGAGGTCTTTGTTATGAGAAAGAAGGAAGTGGTTGCCATGCTGCTCGCCGGCGGACAAGGCAAAAGACTCAAAGGACTTACCCGTACACTAGCCAAACCGGCAGTATTTTTTGGAGGAACTTACCGCATTATTGATTTCCCTCTCAGCAATTGCACTCATTCTGGTATAGACACCGTAGGCGTACTGACCCAATACGAGCCGTTGGTGCTTCATTCCTATATCGGCGTTGGGAGCGACTGGGATTTGGATCGCCTGGATGGAGGAGTTTTTGTTTTACCACCGCACGAGAAAGAAAATGGAAACAACTGGTACAGGGGCACGGCGGATGCAATTTATCGAAACCTGCATTTCTTGGATCAGTATGACCCAGAGCATGTACTCATTCTGTCAGGGGATCACATTTATAAAATGGACTACAGTCGAATGCTCCACTATCACAAGGAGAAGGAAGCAGACTGCACCATTTCTGTCATCAATGTCACGATTCAGGAAGCTAAACGATTTGGGATATTGAACGCCGATGATGATCTGAAAATATATGACTTTGAGGAGAAGCCTGATCAGCCGAAAAGCACATTGGCCTCCATGGGCATTTATTTGTTCAAATGGGAGGTGTTACGTCGCTATTTACTGGAAAGTGCAAGCGATTCTGAATCCTCACATGATTTTGGCAAGGATATCATTCCATTGCTGCTTCAGCATGGCCGGTCGTTGTATGCGTACCCGTTTGCCGGGTACTGGAAGGATGTAGGTACCATTCAGAGCTTGTGGGAGTCCAACATGGATCTTCTGGTTCAGGATCCGCCTTTGGATCTGAACGATCCTTTCTGGCGCATCTATACCCGCAGTCCTAATCAACCGGCCCAGTATATAACCCAACGGGCAATCCTCAAAAACAGCATTGTAAATGAAGGCTGCATGGTGGATGGAGAAGTAAGGCATTCTGTACTATTTTATGGGGTCGAAGTAGGTGAAGGGAGCGTTATTACCGATTCTGTCATCATGCCAAACGTAAAAATTGGGCGCAATGTACGTATCCACCGGGCTATCGTGAATGAGAACATCGTTATTGAAGACAACGCGTTTATCGGACCTGAAGATAGTTCTGATGAGATTATTTTGTTCGATCAGGAAAGCCAGCTTCATGCACGAATTTAACCCGGATAAGGACGGTGTCTGCTATGAGCCGACTCATTGGAGTTATCAACCTGGATCACGAACTGGATCAGTTGAAGGAGTTGACCTATTTCCGGTGCGGGGCCGCAGTCCCCTTTGCCAGTCGATATCGGCTCATTGATTTTACCTTATCCAACATGATGCATGCAGGGGTGCATGATATTGCACTGTTTATCCGCCGCAAATACCGTTCGCTGCTGGATCATCTGGGTGAAGGCCGGCCTTGGGATTTAGACCGCAGACGGGGCGGGTTGTTTATTTTGCCACCGGACTGGAATGATCCGACGGATGCATCACGTGGGGATTTGCAGCATGTGCACAACAATCTGGACTTTTTCCATCGCTCATCGGGGCAAACCATTGTTCACGCAGGAACTCAGCATGTCAATAAGGTTGATATCGAGGATGTATACCGTTATCATCGGGAGAAAAATGCAGATGTTACCCTCGTATATAAACCCATAGACCAGCTCGAATCTGAGCATGCTCCTTGTGCACGACTGGAGATTGATGAGAACGGACGAGTGACTGGTATTCATCAGGAGCAGGATCATCATAATATTTATCTGGAAATGTTCGTGATGGACAAAGGCTTGTATCTGGATCAGGTGAAGCATTGCATTGCCCATCAGGATAATCATTTCTTTCGCGATGCCATCCAGAAAAACCCAAGTGGACTGCGCATTTATGCGTATCGTTATGAAGGTTATCATGCGGTCATTAATTCTATCGAGAGCTACTATAAAAATAGCATGAAGCTGCTGGATCAGGAGCAGTATCATGCACTGTTTCAGAATCAGCCGGTGCATACCAAAATCAAGTATGAAGCCCCGACCCGTTATACGCACAGCGCCGAGGTGGATCATTCACTTGTTGCCAATGGCTGCACCATTGGGGGCAAGGTCGAGAACAGTATTCTTTTCCGTGGAGTACGGGTGGAGGAGGGTGCGCGGGTAAGCAACTCGATTATTATGCAAAAATGCGTCATCCGTAAAGGGGCAGTTGTGGAGAATGTGGTTTTAGATAAAGATGTACAGCTTTCACCAGATCGAACTCTGATTGGAGACATTAGAGTTCCCTATGTCATTGCCAAGAATAGCGTAATTTAAAGGATATACTTAGCCATTAAAACGGAAATAACAGGAGGTACAACTTTGTTCAGCAATAAAGAAGCATTTAAGCAGGCTTTTCGAGAGCAACTGGTCGGAAGGCTGGGCAAACCGATGCAGGAGGCTCAGTCGGAAGATGTATATAAGGTTTTGGGTGGCATGATTCGTGAACAAGTTGGAAAGAATTGGGCAGAAACGAACCAAGCCTACAAAGAAGGACAAGAGAAGCAGATTTATTATTTTTCACTGGAGTTTTTGATAGGTCGTCTATTGGGCAGTAATCTGTTGAATTTGGGCGTACTGGATATGGTTCGGCAGGCATTGGGTGAACTGGGCTGGGATCTGGAGGAAATTGAAGAACAGGAGGCGGACGCGGGGCTAGGCAATGGTGGCCTCGGCCGTCTGGCGGCTTGCTTCATGGACTCGCTGGCATCCCTTGGCTATGCAGGACATGGTTGCGGTATCCGATATAAATATGGTCTGTTTGAACAGCGTATTGTGGACGGCAATCAGGTTGAACTGCCGGATTACTGGCTACAGAAAGGGAATGTCTGGGAGGAACGCCGTCCTGACAAAAAGGTCGAGGTTCATTTTTGGGGAAGAGTGGAAACCCGTGAACAGGAGGGACGTCTTGTATTCGAGACACAGGATACCGAAACAGTCTGGGCTGTCCCTTACGATATTCCGCTGGTAGGCTATGGTCATGCGCAGGTGAATACGCTGCGGATTTGGAGTGCGGAATCAGCGCTTGATCCCGTTCGAGGACCGATTCGAGGCGAGGGCGGTTATTACCGCTTTCTCGACTACAATCGATCGGTGGAATCCATCTCGGCATTTCTATATCCGGATGACTCCAATTATGAGGGGAAGCTGCTTCGCTTGAAGCAGCAGTATTTCCTGTGCTCGGCCGGCCTGCAAAGTATTTTGCGTACGTTCGAGAAGCTTCGTTTACCTTACGCCCAGTTGCCCGATAAAATAGCACTGCACATTAACGATACACATCCGACGCTGGTTATACCGGAACTGATGCGTATTCTGATGGACGTGAAGGGCTTGGGCTGGGACGAAGCATGGGATATTACGACGCGAACCGTTTCATATACGAATCATACGATATTAAGTGAGGCGCTGGAACAATGGCCTGTCAATATGGTACGGGAGCTACTACCTCGTATTTCCTTGATCATTGAAGAAATTAACAAACGTTATTGCGCTATGCTACTGGAGCGTTACCCAGGACAGGACATCAAAATTGGTGAAATGGCGATTATTCATGGTGAACAAATCCGTATGGCTCACTTGGCAATCGTCGGCAGCTACAGCGTTAATGGGGTGGCTGCGCTGCATACGCAAATATTAAAGGAACGAGAGATGAAGTCGTTTCACGAGCTGTACCCTGACCGTTTTAATAATAAAACAAACGGGATTGCCCATCGCCGCTGGCTGATGCACGCTAACCCGGAGCTGGCAAGCTTGTACGATGAGACCATCGGTACACGTTGGAGGACCCGTCCAAGGGAGCTCATCGACCTGCTTCGTTACAGTGGGGACGAGTCGTTCAAAGAACGGATACAGGCGATTAAGCGAAATAATAAAGTCAGGCTCGCTGAGCATGTTTTTGCAAAACAGGGAGTACGACTGGATACGTCCTCCATTTTTGATGTGCAGGTCAAACGGTTACATGGTTATAAGCGACAGCTGCTCAACATTTTGCATGTGATGCATTTATACAGTCAGCTTAAAAGTAATCCTGGCCTGGATGTGACGCCACGCACGTTTGTTTTTGGAGCCAAAGCCGCCCCCGGTTATTTTCTCGCCAAACAGACGATCAAGCTTATTAACAACGTGGCGGACACGATCAATCGGGATGTAGATGTCAAGGACAAGCTGAAAGTCGTTTTCCTTGAAAATTATTCTGTCTCGCTAGCGGAGCTGATTATTCCTGCGGCGGATGTCAGTGAGCAGATTTCCACGGCAGGCAAGGAAGCCTCTGGCACAGGGAATATGAAATTTATGATGAACGGTGCGCTCACAATAGGTACATTGGACGGAGCCAATGTTGAAATGCATGAAATGGTAGGGGATGCCAACATGTTCATTTTTGGATTGAAGGTGGACCAGATCGAGGCATATTACCGGGACGGCCAGTATTCGGCGCGCAAAACAGCCAATAGCGACGAAAGACTGCGTGAAGTGTTGGATCAACTCGTGAACGATGCTCCTTTTACGCGGCATGAACGGGAATTTGAGGCCATTTATCAATCCCTGATTGATCATAATGATGAATACTTTGTGCTCAAAGACTTTGCATCCTATGTGGATACACAGGTTCACATTGAACAAGTGTATCGGAATCCCTCGGAGTGGACTCGGCGTGCTATTGTCAATATGGCGAACTCTGGTAAATTTTCTAGTGATTGCACGATTCAGCAATACGCGGCTGAGATTTGGGACATTGTGCCTCTCCAAAACGATGTCAACAAGCGAATTCTGTCCTAAAACGGCGAAACAGGCGGAATAACATTGCTTTTCGAACGCTGAGGGTTATAATGACAGTATAGACATAAGTAAGGATGGGAACTGTATATACTCATTCCTGAACTTGAATTGTACTGTTGAAGGAGTCCTCCTATTGATAAAGCTCAATCCGAAAAGGCTCAAACCTCATAAATCGAAGAAGAAATATAATATGTTTCAAAATATATGGCGTGCGATTCGGCTGAATTTCATCAAGCTATTGCGCGCCCCTGGTGGAGTTAAAAAGATCTCTTTGGGCTTCGCCATTGGCTTTGCGCTGGAGATGATTGTGATTTCCACGGCTTCTCTGGTATACCTTGTTTTTTATCCGATTGTTCGTCTGTCCGGCGGCTCGTTGCCTGCGGCCATTGTGGGTAACGTTGTAGGTAAACTGACCTTTTTGCCAATTGTACTGATGCCATTCGCCAAGCAAGTGGGGGCTTGGATTTATCCATCCCATTATCCGGTACATGTCAGGGGCGGACGACTTCACGAGCATTCTTTTATGGAGCTGTTTCACGGCAACTGGTCTGTATTCAGAGACTTGCTGCACGGAGGCTTGCACATCCTGATCGGCATGTCGATTTTCGGTGTGGTGCTGGGCATTATCTCGTATTTTGTCATTCAGGTTCTGTATAATCGTTCGCTGCACAAACGGTTGGAAAAGCGGAAGTTGCGTCATGGTGCAGCATTTTCGGCGGCCAGACTGCTGAAGAATGGATAACGATGCATAAGAAAGAAGCTCTTCGAGCCTATTTATTAGGTCCGAAGGGCTTCTTTGAGTTGGGGCAAGCAACTTTTATTTTTGTATTACGTCTAAGGAATATATGTATCCATTCTTTTAAGTCTCTTTTGAGACATCAGGAGGAATTGCCCCATGAAAAAATGGAATTCTATCACTGCAACAGTTGCGGCAATATCCATGCTTTTGGGAACGGCTCCAGTTGCATGGGCACAGCAGCCCGCCGCTGCCATAGCTCAAAACGCACAAACTTCTGTTAACTTGGACCCAACCGCCACTAAGCGTTTAACAGATGTGCTGAACACATTAGCGGGGAAACAAACAATAAAGTTTACAAGCGCTGATACTGCTTTTGACTCATGGACGGTAAACGGTACTTTGAGCGGGACAGCTAATGCTGATTTCATCCAAAATTACGATTCCAAAAAGGGAATCGTGCAATCCACCAGCATTATTTATGATGCGGCTGATCTCAACAAAGTTATGGACAATAATCTACGCAGCAAGGTTGCATCGTTCCTGAAAACATTTGATTCTGATGGAGTGTTTAAAACGGATGCTGTCTGGCGTGTATATTCACCGGATGACGAAGGAGAACTCAAAAATTATTGGGTGCTATGGGGGCATGACCAGAGTCTCTACATTGACCTTGATCAAGGAAATAAAATAACGGCTAGCATAATGTATTCGCTTAAAGACGTTAAAGCTTCACTGTCCAACAAAGCGAATCGTTCGCTTAAAACAGTTGGTATTGCTTCGAGCAATCCGTTTGAATATGTGTTTCGTCAGCATGAAGGCAATGATACCGTTTGGAATTTCCGGGACGATAATGAGTTAAACAACGTGTTGATTGGGGTGAAAACTGGTAAAGTGTGGGCCGTAAAAAACGAGCTTGGCATGGATTGGACGGGGGAAAAGGATTTTGTCAAAGCATTCGCTAAGCCAAAGCTCAGCCAAACTCAGGCTCTTTCAGCCGCGAAGTCGAAAGTGCAATCTCTTTTCGGAATTAACCTAAAAGGATATACCGTAAAAATTAAGGATAACGAGTATACGTTCTCCCAAAAAGGCGCAGTTACTGTGGTGGGAAAAATCAATAAAAAAGGAGCATTTTATTCCCTAGAGGCTATGCCCGCGAATGGAGTTCGAAATTAAGCAGAATGATTTTATTGAAAAGCGTATGATCTCTATAAGAGGCATACGCTTTTGACATATTTTGTAACAAGATTGGCTTCATTCGCTCGAATCGTTTACAATACGTGTGCATACAACAATGGACGACAGGTTAATGTACATACAAGGAGTGATGAAGTTGCGGAAGATATGGCAAATCTACTTAACAGACTGGAGAAATGTATTCAAAGTATCGACCGGGACTTTATTAGTCATTGGCATCATTCTTTTGCCTTCTGTCTATGCATGGGTGAATTTGAAAGCGATGTGGGATCCGTATGCGAATACATCTGGGATTAAAATTGCAGTAACCAGCCAAGATCAGGGTGCAGAAGTGAATGGTAAAAAGATTAATATCGGCGATGAGGTTTTGCATAACCTTCAAAATAACAAGAAGCTGGGTTGGACTTTTGTCAATGAAGCGGAAGCACGAAAAGGTGTGTTGAATGGTGATTATTATGCCAGCCTGCTGATCCCGAAAGATTTTTCAGAGAAAATTACGAGTGTGCTGACGGAAAACCCGCAAAAGCCGGAAATTGATTACGCCGTAAATGAAAAAATTAATGCAGTAGCTCCGAAAATTACATCTTCGGGGGCAACCTCTCTAACGAACCAGATTAGCCAAAACTTTATAGAAACTGCCAGCCAGGCGGTATTGACGAAGTTGAAGGAAGCCGGAGTCAAGCTGGAGGAAGAGCTCCCGACGATTCGTAACATTGAGAACCGGGTGTTGGAACTTAATAATCGATTACCAGATATCGATAGGTTGGGCAAACAGGCATTGGAGCTGGAGCAAAATCTGCCCAAAATTAAGGCACAGGGACAAAAGATCATTGCATTGAAGGAGAAAATTCCTGAAATTAACCGTGCCGGTGACCTGGTGCTCAAAATTGACAAAAACATGCCTGAGCTGGACAAGGTAGCCGCTGTTATTTTGGATATCCAAAAAAGACTACCTGATATTCAAAAGGCCGGTGATCGAATTGTTGAACTAGATCAAAATTTCAGCAAGGTAGAAAGCGCACTGGCCACAGCCCTAGAGGACACGCAAACGGCTCTTAAAGTCATTAATGCTGCCCAGAAAGCACTGCCAGAAGTACAGAAAATAGCGGACACAGGCAAGGATTTTACAACCGGTTTACTCGAATTTCTGGACAAAAACGAGGGTGCGCTTGATTCGATTGGTACAGTAGTTAAAGAAGACTTACAACTGGTACAACAAATCGCGAATGAAGTTTCTCAGATTACAGACATTGTTCGTGGTGTGGATTTTGATCCTAAAGCAGCACAAGCTGCGGTGAATCGTGTCAGCGGTAGGCTGACAACTGCCGTGGGAGTGTTGGATCATATTTCTCAATTGCTGAAGCGTGTGAACGGATACTTGCCAAGTCAACCTCTGGATTCACTTATTTCCCGTGTGAGCGGGGTAGAGGATCGTTTCCGTCGTCTGAATAGCACAGTAACTAGCATCGGGGATGCCATTCAGCGCGGCGAAAAGCCTGCGCAAAATCTGCTGGATGACACTGATCGCCTTGCAGGAGAAATCAGTAGCGGAATTGACAGCATTTTGGGCAATTATGATACGGAGTATGCACCCGCCATTCAAAAGGCGCTGGATCAGATCAAATCCGTTGCCCGCAATTCTGCCAATGTGCTGACTACAGCTCAAGAGCAGCTACCGAATATTGAAAAGCTATTAAATGACGCACAGGCTGCAGCAGAATTCGGTCAGCAAGAGCTAACACGTCTCCAGCAGGATCTGCCACAATACCGTCAAAAACTGCATGAAGCGGCGACGACGATTCAGGGGCGCATGGGCGAGTTTACGAATGCTGTGAACAAAGCGGCAGACTTTGTAAATAACGATTTGCCAGCGGTTAAAAGTAAAATTCATCAGGCAGCAGATTTTGTGCGTAATGATTTGCCTAAAGCGGAACAACAGTTTGTCAAAATGGCTGACTTAATAGAAAATAAATTTCCTGATGCAGAAAAAGCGGTACACCAAGTAGCCAATTTTGTAAGGACCGATCTTCCAGCTGCCGAGGATTCCATACGTCAGGCTGCAGACACAATTCGCAAGCTTAAGGGCGAAAATGCACTCGGACGCGCTATTGCATTGCTCAAGGGGGATGTGAAAAAGGAAAGTGATTTTCTCGGCAGTCCGGTATCGTTGAAGCAGGAGCGGATATACCCAATTCCCAACTATGGTTCTGCGATGTCACCTTTTTACACTACATTGTCGATTTGGGTAGGTGCGATGCTACTGGTCTCGATGTTCAGGGTAGATGTGGATGACCCGGAAGGACAATTTAAAAGCTACCAAGTGTATTTCGGACGGCTTATGACATTCTCCACGATTGGCATTTTTCAAGCGCTGAGCGTATCTCTCGGTGACTTGTTCCTGCTCGGGGCGTATGTGGATGCCAAAGTAGCTTTTGTACTATCGTCTATGCTGATCAGTCTGGTGTTTACGGCGATGACCTATACACTAGTTTCTGTGTTCGGCAATATCGGCAAGGGACTGGCAGTCATCCTGCTGGTGCTTCAATTCTCCAGTTCAGGAGGGACATTCCCGATTGCGACGAGTACACCGTTTTTTCAGGCGCTGAATCCGTTCGTACCATTCACCTATGCGGTTAGTCTGTTACGAGAGACAGTAGGAGGGATGTTGCCTTCAACGGTGATACGAGATGTGGTGATGCTGTTTGTATTTATCGGTGTTTGCTTCCTGTTTGGATTGGTGTTTAAGAAGCCGCTCAGCAAGCATACGAAAAAAATGGCCGAGCGAGCAAAAGAAACGAAATTGATTCCTTGATTGTAAAAAAAGAATGAGTTACGGTGACTGAAGTGAGCCGCTCCGCGAAGGATTTGATCTTACGATCGCTGTTGCCACGGGATTCTTTGGATTAGGACATGACAAGGTAAGAATCCCATGGCAAAGGCGAACGCTTCGCTTCTCCAGATTCAAATTCTCCGCTCCGCTGCAACCGCCGTAAAGTCACTATTTTTTCATATGGAGTAGGTAGTATGGTAGGAGATGCCTCGCGCTTGCTGCTTCGGCGGTGCGTGGGGCTTTTTTGCATGCGCTATCCAACCTTAAATTGCATTTGGGGTTGTTTCAATATGGTTTTTTCTGGTGAATAAACGGAGTATGGTCTTTTTTGGCATGTAATTTTGCGGAATTTTTAAAATCCTTAGGCAAAGGCGGGAAGCAGTATGGAGTATTCATACTTAGGAAAGTCAGGCTTGAAGGTTAGTCGGTTATGTCTGGGGACGATGAATTTCGGACCGGAAACCGAAGAAAAGGATGCGTTTAAAATTATGGATGCCGCACTGGATGCGGGCATTAACTTTTTTGATACGGCTAATGTATATGGCCATGACCGTAAAGGTTGGACAGAGGAAATTATCGGACGTTGGTTCCAGCAGGGCGGCGGAAGACGCGAGAAGGTCGTGTTGGCAACGAAGGTATACGGAGACATGAAAAATGAACATGACGGACC
Organism: Paenibacillus sp. cl130; assembly: GCF_900116035.1. Lineage (NCBI taxonomy): Bacteria > Bacillati > Bacillota > Bacilli > Caryophanales > Paenibacillaceae > Paenibacillus > Paenibacillus sp. cl130. The sequence goes on along the minus strand of NZ_FOYG01000001.1, from coordinate 121,302 downwards.
CAATGCAGGATCAGGCTTGTCTGCTTACAAAATTCGCCGTCATTTGGATGCGTCGCTGAAACGTCTTCAAACCGACCATGTAGAGCTATATCAAATGCATCACATTGACCGAAATGTGTCATGGGATGAACTGTGGGGCGTATTTGAGTCCGTGGTGGATCGGGGACAAGTTGATTATATCGGTTCCAGTAATTTTGCAGGCTGGCATATTGCGGTGGCGCAGGCAGAAGCGAAGGCACGGCGTTTTCTGGGGCTTGTATCCGAGCAGCATTTGTACAACCTGAACGAACGTTCCGCCGAGCTTGAAGTATTACCAGCAGCTCAAGAGCTGGGTCTGGGTGTGATCCCATGGAGCCCGCTGGCGGGCGGACTGTTGGGACGGAATGCGTTAGCAGGTACTGGTTCTCGCAGCGCACGCGCCAAAGAAAAGGTGGAGCAGAATCGTGCGAAGCTGGAGCAATTTGCAGCATTGTCCCGCGAGCTGGGTGAAAAGGAAGACGTGATTGCACTGGCTTGGGTACTGTCCCATCCGGCCGTAACGGCTCCAATTATCGGACCACGGACCTTAGAACAGTTAGAGGATGCTCTACGGGTACCTGAGGTCAAATTGAGCGAAGATGTGCTTGACAAGCTGAATGAGATTTTCCCCGGTCCGGGAAAACCTGCGCCAGAAGCCTACGCTTGGTAATAATACTTCGTACTCGTAATAAAACATCATTCTTTGTGAGAAATAATCGGCAAAAAGCAGCAGATCAGGAGCTTCCTCTTTGATCTGCTGCTTTTTTTCTGGTGCCTGATCCACACTTGAACGACCGTAACAAGAATAAATATGCGCTAAATGGGATCTATCTTTTTAGATATGATTTTCTGAGTGGTTTTCTTATGATGTGTTACATAACTGTGTAGAATCATGCCGAGGATGACGATGAACATACCCATCCATGATAAAGGAGACGGCATGGGGATAGACAAAAAGATTAATTCTCCCATTAATGCAAAAAGAACTTCCAGAGATTGTGTTGCTTCTACGGTCGCCAGCTTTTGCATATTTCCACGAACCTGATCTGTAGCTTTAAAAAATAAAACCGTAGCGATCACCCCTGAAAACACAGCCACCAAAGCAGACTGTATCGTCTGATCCTTACTTGGCATTCCCGCGCTGAAAACTCCATATAACGAAAGCAATAACCAGAAGGGTAAGCTGGCTAATGTCATCCCGAGCACACGCTGATAGGCATCCAATCGTCCTGCACAGACTTCCATCATTTTACGATTACCTAATGGATAGGCGAATGAGGCGAGTATGACAGGCAGAATACCGAATAAAAAATCTTGGGTAGAAATGGATTGCGACTGTTCGACTTGCATAACAATAATGCCGATTAAAATAACGAGAGACATCAACAGTCCCTGGAGGGGGATTTTTCCTCGTATTTTGACAGGGCCGTTCTCCGTTTGGACAACCTCAGCAAATAAAGGGACAAGCAAAGAACCAGAAATGATGGTAATTTGCCAGGTTCCCGCGATCAACCACCCTGGTGAATAAGCCGATGCGAAGCATAACGGAGCATAAAATAAGCCAAATCCGATGAAGCTCCACCACAACCACGTTCCTGGTTGTTCCTTCATGACTTTCCAAAGAGGCTTAAGCTTTTGTTGGGTCATCACAATGACGACTAGAATAGGAACCATAAACAGATATCGCAATGAAGCACTCCAGATCCAGCTCCCGCCAGACAGCTCCATAGACCGGTTCAGAACAAATGTAAAAGCAAAAAAGAAAGCCGCCAACACACCTAACCAGATTGAGCGCATAGCATTCACCTAATTCTTTAAGTATCGTTATTTCTCATATTAATAACTTTAGATCATTCAATTCAAGAGTTTCTTACAGTTGACAAGGTAAGAGGGATGCTGTATATTACTGAAAGTTAATGTTAATAGTAATTATTACGATTTAAAAAAGAATGAAAATGAAAAGCCAATATTCAAGGGAGCGTAACAGCGATGAATAAGAAAGCAATACCGGTAACAGTGTTGAGCGGATATTTGGGTGCAGGAAAAATAACGATTTTGAATCATGTATTAAACAATCGGGACGGAATGAAAGTGGCAGTCATCGTCAATGACATGAGTGAAGTGAATATAGATGCTGAGCTGGTTAAAAAAGAGGGCGGCTTGTCCAGAACAGAAGAAAAACTGGTCGAGTTGTCAAATGGTTGTATTTGCTGCACATTGCGTGAAGATTTATTGCTGGAGGTCAAGAAGCTGACGGAACAAGGCGGTTTTGATTATATTTTAATCGAATCTACAGGCATCAGTGAACCCGTGCCAATCGCTCAAACTTTTACATACGTTGATGAAGGAACTGGCATTGATTTGGCATCGCTGGCAAAACTGGATTGCATGGTGACCGTAGTTGATGCGAATCGTTTCTGGCATGATTTTGAATCAGGAGAAACGCTACTGGATCGCAGGCAGGCTACTGGTGAAGACGACACGCGTGATATCTCGGACTTGCTGATTGACCAGATTGAAACCTGTGATGTATTGATTCTGAATAAGTGCGATCTGGTTCAGCCTGCGGAGCTGGACAAGCTGGAGGGTGTGCTGCGGAGATTACAGCCTGAAGCCCGAATCATTCGTACTTCCAAGGGAAAGGTCGCTCCTTCGGACATTTTGAATACAGGGTTGTTCAATTTTGACAAGGCTAGTCAATCCGCTGGATGGATTCGTGAGCTGGAGCTTGAAAGCCATACACCGGAAGCGGACGAATATGGGATCAATTCCTTTGTATATCGCCGTAGAAGGCCATTTCATCCTGCAAGATTGGCTGAATTTATGAACTACTGGCCGGAGGAGGTCGTTCGCGCCAAAGGTTTGGCCTGGATTGCAACCCCGCAGGATTGGGCAGCGAGTATTAGCCAAGCTGGACCATCTATTCAATTTGGCCCTGCGGGAAGCTGGCTTGCTGCGTTATCTGAAGAAGAACGGCAGGAGATCGTCGCAGCCGACCCTGAGGCTCTGGACCATTGGGATGAACAATGGGGCGACCGTATGAACGAAATCGTCATGATAGGTATCGAAATGAATCGATCGGACTTGGAAGAAGAGCTAGATGAATGTCTACTGAACGATAACGAAATGGATATGGACTGGTCCAGTTTTGAGAATCCGCTTCCTTGGCCGACATGCTGAAGCTAGTTGATCCATTCAGTAATAAAGTCCATACATTTTTTAGCTGCTGGAGAAACATTTTTTAAGGAAGCGGTAGCGATACCGATAGTACGGGAATGCCTTTCGTCCAAAGGTCGAATAGAGATGTCGTAAGGAATGTGAGACAGGATCATTTCAGGAAGAATACTCACGCCTAGGCCATTCTGCACCATAGCCATAATCGCATGGTCATCTTCTAATTCATATTTGATTTTAGGTGACATATGATGCTGTGAAAAAATATTTCTTACATCGGTGTCACAGCCTGCAACAGGCATAATGAAAGGCTCATCTCTGAGCTGTTCTACTCGAATTGAGGCTTGCTTTCCAAGAATATGATCGGAAGGAAGTAGACAAAGCATGCTTTCTTCTTTTAATGGCAACGCCTCTAATGTGTCTAACGTGGGTAGGTTCACAAAGCCGAAATCAGCTTCCCCACTGACTATCCAGCTCTCAATTTCATGGTAGTTCCCATCGAGCAGTTTTACTTCAATAAGAGGAAACTGCTCATTGAATTTTTTTAGAATACGGGGCAGCCAATGAATAGAGACGCTTGAAAATGTACCGATCTTTACGGTTCCGATTTCCAATCCTTTAATTAAAGCGACCTCTTGGTAAAGCTTTTCGTCCATTTGTACAATCTCTCTAAATCGCTTCATTAATCTTTCCCCGTTTTTGGTTAATCTGATGCCTGAACGACCTCGGATCAGAAGAGTCAGCCCTAGTTCATGTTCCAATCCAGAGATCGCATGGCTGATTGCTGATTGTGTAAGATTTAAAACTTCCCCGGCCTTTGTGAAACTTCCCATTTCAACTACGCAAAGAAAAATCTTATATTTAAACAAATTCGTGTTCACTCCTATTTTTATGAAATATATTCATGCATCATATCAGATATATTCATTTTTTTTATTTAATATTTATGATTATAATCAAATTAAAGAAAGGTTATTTAATTTTGTTTTAGGAGGGTCATATGAATTCAATTGCTAAAACTCCTCGTCCGCCCTATTATGCGGCTATCTTTACTTCTGAACGTACGGAAGGAGATGGCGGATACGGAGTGATGGGAGACAAAATGGTGGAACTGGCTGCCCAACAGCCTGGTTTTCTAGGTGTGGAAAGTGTTCGTGACCACAATGGAGTAGGCATTACAGTTTCCTATTGGGAGTCTCTGGACGCTATAAAAAATTGGAAACATAACGAGCTGCACAAGGTAGCGCAGGAAAAAGGGAAATCCGAGTGGTATAAAACATTTGGTTTAAGAGTGAGCAAGGTAGAACGAGATTATTTTTTTACAGTGTAAATAGGTTCAATATCAAAGTTAGTGCTTAGCATGAAGCCAAAGAGGTCCCATATGGGACTTCTTTGGCTTCTCTGTCAGAAAGGAATCGTCGACCATTTTGTGAAACGTAAACGGTTCTATTCATATTCAGTTCATAAACGTGGGTTATCCTCTCTATAGAAACCGTACAGGGAGGATATGAATGTGGATTATACAGACAGAAAAGAGACCTTGGCCATTGAAGCAAGGGGACTCGTAAAAGCTTTTGGTGACAAGCAGGCTGTTGACGGTGTCGACTTGAACGTGCGTGCTGGCACGATCTACGGTGTGCTTGGTCCTAATGGAGCAGGCAAAACGACTACCATCCGAATGCTGTCAACGTTATTGCGGCCCGATGGGGGATCAGCCCGTATCTTCGGGCACGATGCAGTAAAGGAGCCGCAGGTTGTGCGTCAGTTGATCGGGGTGACAGGCCAGTACGCATCGGTCGATGAGTCGCTTAGCGCTACCGAGAACCTGATCATCTTCTCCAGACTGCTTGGACTGGGACGTGCCGAGGCGCGTAATAAGGCAGCGGAGCTGCTGGAGGAATTTGGCTTGGCCGAAGCGGCCAAACGACCGCTAAAGCATTTCTCCGGAGGTATGCGCCGTCGGCTGGATTTGGCCGCAAGTCTCATTGCCAAGCCGCCGCTGATTTTCCTGGATGAGCCGACTACTGGACTAGACCCGCGCACGCGTGTCCAGATGTGGGACACGATCCGGAGTTTGGTCAAGACCGGTTCCACCGTACTGCTTACAACCCAGTACCTCGACGAGGCGGATCAACTTGCTGATCGAATCGCGGTGATCGATCATGGCCGGGTAGTCGCTGAGGGTACGGTGGATGAACTGAAAGCGGCAGTGGGGGCGTCGACTCTGCAACTCAAAGTGCAAAATCAACAGGACATCGAGAGAGCTGTTCAGATCGTTGAACAGGTGCTTTCAGTTAAGTCCAGCGTGTCAGTGGAAGCTGGAAAGATTATCTCTCCGATGGCCAACGCAGATCGGGTAACGGACCTGCTGATCGCCCTCCGTACCGGAGAGATTCGTCTAGCAGAGATGAGTGTGCAGAAGCCGACGCTCGACGAGGTGTTTTTGTCCATCACTGGTCATGGGGCACAAGTAAACAGACAGCAGACGTCCCAAGGAGCGCATGCTGTGGAGGGGGCGAGAGCATGAAGAGTACTACTGTTATGACAGGTTCTGATCGCACATTGAAGAAGTCTGTGAGTTTCAGGCAGGCGTTTTTCAATTCCATGACGATGGCCTACCGGGGCATTCTGAAGATCCGGCATACTCCCGAGCAATTGTTTGATGTCACGCTCCAGCCAATCATTTTCACCCTTATGTTTACCTATATCTTTGGTGGCGCCATCTCAGGAGACGTGCAGCATTATTTGCCGGTTATTATTCCAGGCATCCTCGTGCAGACGGTGATCTCGACCTCCGTCGTTACCGGCGTCCAACTACGTGAGGATATGGACAAAGGAGTGTTCGACAGGTTCAAGTCACTCCCAATCGCACGCATTGCGCCTTTGGCTGGAGCTCTGCTGGCTGACAGTATCCGGTATACTATTGCGACTGTACTTACCTTCGCCATGGGGTATATTTTGGGGTATCGGCCAGAGGGAGGACTGCTGAGTGTCGCTATCGCCGCGCTTTTGGTCATCGTGTGTTCCTGGGCAGTCAGCTGGATTTTCGCCTTCTTTGGCGTGATTGCCCGCACTGCTTCCAGTGTACAGGGCATCTCCATGATTGTTCTGTTTCCGCTCACTTTTGTTTCCAATGCATTTGTGCCTGTGGACACCATGCCTGGTTGGCTACAGTGGTTTGTAAACGTCAACCCGATTTCACATCTTGTGAACGCAGTCAGGGAGCTTGCGAATACGGGAACGATTGGCGAGGAACTGGCGATCTCACTGCTTGGCGCTACAGTCATTGTGGCGATCTTCGCGCCGCTTACGGTGCGTGCTTATATGCGTAAAGCATAAGATGGCGGTCTTCTTGACGAGGACGAGAGATTTAAGGCAGAGTTAGTTAGGGGGGATTGAAATGACGTGTGTATTAGTCGTTGATGATGATCCGCATATTCGTGAACTGGTCGGACACTTTTTGAGAATGGAAGGTCTGGAGGTAGTCGAGGCGGTGGATGGTTTGGACGCGATGCGCATTTTTGATCAAATCAAGGTCGATTTGCTTGTTCTTGATATCATGATGCCGGGAATGGATGGTTGGGAGCTGTGCCGTAAGCTGCGAGAGCAGACCGACCTGCCGCTGCTTATGCTTACAGCCAAAGGCGAGACGTCACAGATCGTGAAAGGCTTCGCGCTCGGAACGGACGACTATCTTGTCAAACCATTCGACCCCATGGTGCTTGTCGCACGCGTGAAGGCTTTATTAAAACGTTATCGTATCATGGCTTCAAAATCAGTGACTGTCGGAGATCTTGTCCTGCGCAGCGATACATTTGAGTGTCGGGCTGGAGAGAAGGAGATTACCCTGCCGCTCAAGGAGTTTGAGCTGCTCTTCAAGCTGGCCAGCTATCCTGGCAAAACCTTTACCCGCGACCAGTTGATCGAACAGATCTGGGGTTATGATTATGAGGGAGACGAAAGAACAGTTGATGTCCATATCAAGCGCCTTCGGGAACGATTTCCGGAGGCAAGGCACTCTTTCCGGATCAGTACGATCCGAGGATTGGGTTATCGGCTGGAGGTAAGGCAATGAAGCGGGAACCGGGATTCCTCCATATCCTTGCGAGACTCATGCTGGTGTTATTGGTGCTGTATCTTAGCTGGACTGCCGCGTACTTTATTACGGCGGCGATCTATTCGCGCATGTCATGGGCTTTTCATGATTTGTTCGTCTTTCTTATTAATGCGACGCTTGGCTTTTTCTTCTTCGGTATTATCAGTATGACGGTAAGACGCTTCATCCAGCCTAGAGAGCAGCACGCTTTTACCGAAATGATCGATGCTTTAAAACGTATTTCGCAAGGAGACTTTCACATTAATCTGGATTGGGACCTCGGCGGGCGGAACGGAAAACATCGGAGGCCGCATCCTTATGTACAGTTGGTGGACAGTATCAATGATATGGCTGCAAATCTGAAGGCTATGGAAAAACTGCGGGAGGAGTTTATTTCGAACGTATCCCATGAAATCGGCTCACCACTGACCTCGATAATCGGATTCGCCAAGGCGCTTAAGGATGAGAATCTGGATCGTGAGCAGCGAGATCGGTATTTGACGATCATCGAGACGGAGTGTATTCGTCTATCCAAGCTAAGCGATAATCTCATGAAGCTGGCGATTCTGGATTCGGAGCGGTATCCGTTTCGTCCGTCCCTTTATCGGCTGGACAAGCAGCTGATTTCGCTTATTCTCGCCTGCGAACCGCAATGGGAGGCTAAAAAAATCGAGATGACTGTTGAGGTGGATATAGTTGAGGTCAACGCGGACGAGGATCTGATGGGCCAGGTTTGGGTGAATCTTCTTCACAATGCCATTAAATTTACACCACAGGGTGGAAGCATATCTGTTTCTCTTTCAAGTAACGGTGATCAGGCGGTTATCTGCATTGCGGATACGGGACAGGGCATCAACGAACAGGATCGGCAGCGCATTTTTGAACGTTTTTATAAAGCAGACCAGTCACGGGCCCGAACTGCAGGAGGCAGTGGTTTGGGACTTTCCATTGCTTATAAAATAACAGAGATGCATACCGGCTCTATCTCTGTATCCAGCAAGGTGGGAGAAGGAACGGTATTTACAGTTATGCTGCCGCTGCGCCAGAAAGTAATGAAAGGCAGCAGCAACTGTGAAATGTACAACGGCACAGTAATTTAAAAAGGAGCGTCTTCAAAGCCACAAACGGCTGAAGGACGCTCCTTTTTAGTTCCCATACTCATACTCTTATGGCATATGCGTATGTGCTCAGGACTTAGATGTATTTACCGGCTGCATCTCCTGTATAGCTTCTTTCAAGCTTTGTGAGCATTGCTCATATAGCTGTTTTCTTTGTTGCTCACTGGAACCAGATGCGAGTTTTTGCAACTCCGTTGTGCATTGTTCCAGCAAAGTCAGCACGGCTTGATTCGAATCCTGCACCTTGTTTAGCTGTACATTGTCACTATATTGGTCAATGTACAGTTCTCCTTGCGGGTCCACCTGCGCGAAAAATACATCTTTGACCGTTAGACTCTTTTCCTTTAGCTTGGCATCCAGCCATTGTTGAGTGATCCCCATATATGCCATTTGTTGCTCCATAAGTTGTCCATCCATAATGACTGCTGTTGGTTCCTTCTCCGGTAATTGCTGCATATTCAGATCCTTAAGTGTCACAGGCTGCTTGTCTTTGGTTAACAGCACATTGACTTCGCCACTGGTTTCCATAAGAGCAAATTCCACGTCAGATACTTTGAATACATTTTTGCTTCGAAGCTGCTCCATGAGTTCATCCAGGGTGAGCCGTTCTTTTCTCAGATTATCCTCTAAAATTTTGCCGTCTTTGATCAGGATTGTTGTCCTTCCATCTGTTATATCTCTGATTTTCTTGCTTTTAATTTGCAAATATTCAATGCCAAGTGTTGTCAGTACCCATACTGACAAGGCTATGAGGCCTAGATACCAGGTGGATTCACGTTCCATAGGAATGGTAGCAGCCAGGTTACCTATCGTGATTCCTGTTATATATTCGAACAAGGAAAGCTGGGATACCTGACGTTTTCCAAGAATTTTGGTGATTAAAAATAATATAGCGACAGCCATCAATGTGCGTATAGCAACCTCGGCCCAATCCTGCATTTGCTCAACCTCATTTCATTTCGCCACAAGGACGCTACTATTCCAAGGATATCCGCGTCAAGGCACATTTAAACTCCAATTCCCCTAAATTTAAATAACCAAGCTGCCAATAAGCGATGAGATACAATATATAATTAAAATTTTCTATCGATGAATTATCATTGTCTATTGCACAAGCGATTGACGGAAAGGAGGGGGGAGGATACATTATAGATATAATTCTTATTTAATTCATCGGGATTATAAACATTAAGCTCACGGAGGTATGTATATGTCGTCCAAACCTAAAGTTGTATTGTGGAGTAAAACCGGCTGTCATTTTTGTGGAGAGATCAAATCGTACCTGGAATCCCAAAATCAGCCGTATGAAAATATCCAAGTGGACGGAAATGATGCGCTGCGTGACGTGCTGGAGACCAAATATGGTATTCGTTATGTCCCTGTCGTCGAGGTAGGCGGGGATAATAAATATGAAGCACTGCTCAACCCGGATCTGGAAGAGTTGGGTAAAGTGCTGGAAAGTTACAATCAAGTAGTATAGGCCAATAGGAAAAGGATCAGTTGCTCCGCTGCCTATTCAAAATAAGTAGCGGAGACTGCCCTACAAACCATTAGCAGCCTAGCTACCCTAAAAAAATGATAGCCGTAGGATAACAATTATGTTCAAGAGAGGTGGAAGAGTTATGGCTAAGAATAGACAAATTAAATTTGGTGCGATTATTCACGGTGTTGGGGGAAGCATGACGACTTGGCGTCACCCTGAAGTACCTGCGGATGCGAGTGTTAACTTTGAATTTTATAAAACGCAGGCGCAAAAGGCAGAGGAAGGAAAGTTTGACCTCGTATTTATCGCAGATGGCCTGTTCATTAACGAAAAATCCATTCCCCACTTTCTGAACCGTTTTGAACCAATTACGATTCTGTCCGCTTTGGCTGGGGTGACGAAGCATATCGGACTGGTCGGCACACTGTCGACTTCCTATAGCGAACCGTTCACGGTAGCACGCCAGTTTTCTTCCATTGATCATATTAGCGGAGGTCGTGCAGGTTGGAATGTGGTAACTTCTCCGCTGGAAGGCTCTGCCCTTAACTTTAGCAAAGGCGAGCACCCGTCGCATCCGCAGCGCTATAAAATTGCAGAGGAATATTTACAGGTTACCAAAGGACTGTGGGACTCGTGGGAAGAGGATGCGTTCGTTCGTGATAAGGAAGCCGGCGTATTCTTTGATCCTGAAAAGCTGCATACATTGAACCATAAAGGTGAGTTTTTCTCTGTGCAGGGTCCACTGAACATTGGACGATCCAAGCAGGGACAGCCGGTTATTTTTCAGGCAGGTTCCTCGGAGGATGGCAAAAACCTGGCCGCCAAGGAAGCGGATGCTGTATTTACAGGACATGAAACGTTAGAGGAAGCGCAGCAGTTTTATCGTGATGTGAAAGAACGTGCGGTACGCTATGGCAGATCCGAAGAGGATATTGTCATTTTGCCGGGCATATCGCCGATTATTGGCAGCACGACGGAGGAAGCGGAACGTAAGTATGAAGAGATCACTAATCTGGTGACGATTGAGGCTGCGTTAAAATATTTGGGACGTTTCTTCGATCATCATGATTTCTCACAATATCCGCTGGATGAGCCATTCCCTGAGCTTGATGGTATTGGCAGCAATGCGTTCCGCAGCGGTACAGATAAAATCAAACGAGTAGCCAAGGAACAAAACTTGACCTTACGCGAGGTTGCGTTGCGTTCAGCTACGCCGAGAACCTCTTTTATCGGAACCGCTGAGCAGGTGGCGGATCGAGTGCAGGAGTGGTTTGAAAGAAAAGGAGCAGACGGATTCATCATTGGTTCTGATGTACCATCGGGTCTGCATGACTTCGTAAATCTGGTTGTGCCTATTTTGCAGGAACGCGGTATTTACCGTCAGGATTATGAATTTAGCACACTACGTGAAAACCTGGGCGTGCCTATTCCTGAGAACCGCTATACAGCAGCCAAATCTAAAGTGAAGGTTGACGCATAACAGAAGGAGGAAAAAATATGTCCAAGGTTGTCATCCTATCAGGCAGTCCGTCTACACAATCCCGTTTATACGGCTTGATTAACTATACAACGGAGCAGTTGCAGCAGGCTGGAGCGGAGGTTACATTACTGAATGCGGTTGACTTGCCAGCTGAGGATCTGGTCACAGCTAACTTTAACAGCCCCGACGTCACAGCATCACTTGCATTGATTGCAGCAGCGGATGCCGTTATTGTGGCTTCTCCAGTCTATAAGGCGTCCTATTCAGGATTATTGAAAATATTCCTGGATTTGGTTCCGCAGGAGGGGCTAAGAGGGAAACCTGTCCTGCCTTTATTTATCGGAGGTACGCTGGCTCATCTGCTGGTCATTGACTATGCCTTGAAGCCGGTTATTAATGCACTGGGCGGAAGACATATTCTTGGCGGGGTGTATGCAGTGGATCAGTGGGTCGAACGTCTACCAGATGGAGCATACGGGTTGTCCGAAGAATTGGTTGCACGGTTGGAACGTTCTGTTAAAGAACTAAATGAGCTATTAAAATTATAGATATTTTCAATATTTCCATTGACAGGTCGTTCAGTGAGTTTTATGATACAAAAAAACCAAGTTAACATATTGGATAAATGTATATAAAACTTACTGGGGGACTTACGTATGAATATCGAGAATATGGAAGCCTTTGTATACGTGAATCATTATGGGAGCTTTAACAAGGCGGCAGAAGCCTTGTTCTTGTCCCAGCCCTCCGTTACAGCACGGATTCAGACGCTAGAGCGCGAGCTAGAATGCAAGCTGTTCGACCGCCAAAGCAAGCAAACGGTTCTGACGGAGGATGGACGAAAGTTTCTTCCTTATGCGGAGCAGATGCTTCAGGTGCTGCAAAAAGGGAAGCAAAAGCTCCAACAGCGTAAGAAAGCCCCTCAGCAAATTCGAATTGGCTGCACGATATCGGTGTCGAACTACATCATTCCTGAGATATTAAAGCAGCTTCGTGCCCGTTATCCAGAGGTTAACTACAAAATTGTGACGGCTACGACGGATCAACTGGTACATAAACTGTTGAACCGTGAGGTAGACATTAGTTTTGTCCGTAAAGTGATGCATCCGGCTATCCGTACGCTTGCTTTTTATGAAGATCCGATTTCCCTGTATGTATACAACGGCCATCCGTTTATGAAAACAGGAAAGGCCAGCATACAGGATATTCAACGTGAAACACTGGTATTTTTCGAATGCGGATCACTAGATTGGATGAGGATTCATCGCGCTTTTGAATCACTGGAGCAGCCACCGGACATTGCTTTTCAGGTAGACAATGTGGTCACGGCCAAAAAGCTGGTATTGGAAGAAGCGGGTATTGCCTTTTTGCCGGATGTCTGTGTGAACCGTGAAGTGAAAGATCAGAAACTGTTCCGTATCCATGTTCCAGAGGTAGCTGGGGTGTCTATGCAGATTAGCATAATAGCGACCAAAGAAGACTGTGCAGTGACCTCGGATTTTGCAGATGCACTGACAGAAGGTTTCCGGGGTGCTGTTTTGTTATAGGAATGTTCTATAGCTTGGTGGATTGACGTATAGGTTTCCAGGTGTTAAATTAATCACATCCTAAAACCAATTAAGCTTATAGGAATTATGAATTATTGGATGTTGTAGCTACCATGTATGTCGCAAACTGCTGATATACAAAGAGATGAGGGGGATTCATATGAAAAAGTGGTTTGCAATATTGTCTGTTATGGCAATCATCCTGGTGTTGGCAGGCTGCGGTTCCTCAGATAACGCGTCTAGCGCGTCAGGTTCAAGCGGAGACGTGAAGAAAATTATCGTAGGCACAGGTACTCAATTCAAAAATGTATGCTTTATTGACGAAAACGGAAATTTAACAGGTTTTGATGTGGAGCTGATTAAGGAGCTGGACAAGCGCCTGCCTCAATACGAATTTGAATTCAAAACGATGGACTTTGGAAATTTGCTGCTAAGTCTCGATGCCGGCAAGATTGATCTGGTATCGCATCAAATGGAAAAAAACCCGGAGCGCGAAGCCAAGTATCTGTTCAACAAAAATCCGTATAGCATTTTTCTGAACAGAGTCGCTGTAGCGAAGGATAACAATACCATTCATTCAATTGATGATTTGAAAGGGAAAAAGGTACTCACCAGCCCAACCAGTAATGCGGCGTATGTGCTGAAAGAGTATAACAAAACCCACGGAGATGCCCTGAATATCGTTTATACGAGTGGTGCAGCCAATGATACGGTGCAACAAATTACGAGCGGCCGTATAGATGCTACCGTTACGACAGACTTTGCGAACCGTTTTAACACCGATGAAAAAGGAGAAGTAGCTCTGAAAACCGTTGGTGATCCTTTGACTCAATCGGATGTACTGTATGTACTGAACAAAAATGAGCAAGGGTTGGCGGATGACCTAGACAAAGCCATTCAGGAAGTGAAGGACGACGGTACGCTGTCGAAGCTGAGCATTAAATGGCTTGGAGAGGATTTCACTAAGTCTCTGGAAGATGTGAAAAAAGAAGGTAGCAGCAGTAAGAAGTAAGGATAGACTTGGACATTTCAGCGGTCAGGGTACTCTATGTATTCTGACCGCTGATGTATAGAAAGGAGGCAGGCATATGAGCAGAGAGTTCAATATTGACTATGTTTTTAGCTTTATCCCGAAAATGCTGTCTTACTTACACATCACCTTGTTTATTGTGGCAAGCTCGCTTGTATTGGGGCTTATCATTGGTCTGTTGGTTGCGCTGCCTCGCATGTATAACATTCCATTTCTCAAACGTGTTTCTCAAGTGTATGTTTCCTTTTTTCGCGGAACACCTATTCTAATCCAATTGTTTCTGGTGTATTACGGCCTGCCAGAGCTACTAAAGCTGGTGGATATCAATTCCTCCAGATGGGATGTGCTGTGGTTTGCCGTAGCGACCTACGCGCTCAATAGTGGAGCCTTTATTTCCGAAATTATCAGGTCAGGAGTAGAGGCAGTAGATCGAGGACAAATCGAGGCTGCGCAGTCCGTCGGCATGTCAGGCTACCAGACCTTTACACGTATCATAATGCCGCAAGCGCTGGCTGTGGTGGTTCCGGTATTTTCCAATCTGGTGATTGGCAATCTGAAGGATACTTCGCTGGCATTTACGATCGGAGCGATGGAGATGACAGGGAAATCACAGACATTAGGGTCGGCTACCCAGCATTTTGTTGAAACCTATATCGCGTTATCCCTTATCTATCTGGTGATCAGTCTGATTTTACAAAAATTGTTCAAGGTGCTGGAAAATACGCTTCTCCGGCACGAGCATCGGGATGCAGTACAGAAAGAACCCGAGAAACGAAAAAGTTTTGTGGTGCGCTACCTGAGAAGTCCTCGTCTTAGTAAAGGAGGTAAAGGCATATGAGTCTGGATTTTGGATTTATATATACTGCCTTTTTAGGGTTGTTCTCCGCGCTGCCCAACACTTTAATTATTACGGTGGTTTCCGTACTGGCAGGGTTGGTCATCGGTATTATAACGGCACTGGCGCGAATCTATAAGGTTCCTGTGTTGTCCCAAATTTCTCACGGTTACGTTACCTTTATCCGTGGCACACCGATGCTGATGCATTTGCTGCTTATTTATTTCAGTTTGCCTTTGTTGATTGATGCGGGAGCGAAGCATTTCGGCTGGCCTCTGCATTCCAAAGATGTTCCTTATATGGTATTTGCACTCATTTCGTTTTCCATTACCAGTGGCGCGTATATGTCTGAGGTCGTCCGTTCTGGAATCCAATCGGTCAACAAGGGGCAAATCGAGGCGGCTTATGCCGTTGGTATGACGACGTGGCAAGTGCTGAGACGGATTGTATTTCCGCAGGCGTTCGTGGTGAGTTTGCCAAACCTGACGAATTCCGTTATTGGGATGCTTCATGGCTCTACCTTGGCCTTCACGGTTTCGGTCACAGAAATCCAGGCACAGGCTGAAATTCTGGCATCTACCAACTGGAAATATTTAGAGGTATATATCGCGGCTGCACTGCTATTTTGGGGCTTGACGGTATTAATTGAGCGAATATCCGGCTTGGTGGAGAAAAAAATCAATGTGTTTAATGGAGGTCGAGCATCATGATCCGTCTGCAAAATATTACGAAGTCGTTCGGCAAACATGAAGTGCTCAAAGGCATTGATTTGACCGTGAACAAAGGCGAGGTCGTCGTTATTTTAGGCCCGAGCGGTTCAGGAAAAACGACTCTGCTACGCTGCATTAATTATCTGGAAAAGCCGAATGATGGGGAAGTCAGCATTGGCGATTTTACAGTGAACTGCAAGCGACCTGCGAAGAGGGATGTTTTGGCTCTACGTCAAAAGACGGCTATGGTTTTCCAGCAATACAATTTGTTCAAGCATAAAACAGCGCTGGAAAATGTCATGGAGGGACTTGTCGTTGTCCGTAAGGTCAAGCAGGAGGAAGCGAAAAAAATTAGCATTGAAGTGCTGGAAAAGGTCGGTCTGGGTGAAAAGCTGAATCATTATCCAAGCCAGCTATCCGGCGGGCAGCAGCAGCGTGTCGGCATAGC
The DNA here is from genome assembly GCF_900116035.1 of Paenibacillus sp. cl130. NCBI lineage: Bacteria > Bacillati > Bacillota > Bacilli > Caryophanales > Paenibacillaceae > Paenibacillus > Paenibacillus sp. cl130. Next base: position 105,363 of record NZ_FOYG01000001.1, on the reverse strand, counting down.
GCGTGCCTTGGCGCTGAACCCGGAAGTGATTTTGTTCGATGAGCCGACTTCGGCGCTGGACCCTGAATTGGTGGGTGAGGTGCTGTCGGTGATCCGCAAGATTGCGAAGGAAGGCATTACAATGATTGTCGTTACACATGAAATGGGCTTTGCGCGCGATGTTTCAAATCATGTGGTATTTATGGATGGCGGTCATATTATCGAGGAAGGCACACCGGACGACATTTTTAACCACCCCAAAGAGGAACGTACCAAACAATTCCTGAAACGGATTACACCGGAATATAACTATTCAATTTAGACGGGAGAGGGAGACATGAGTATTAAAATCGGAGTGTTGGATCAAAGCCCTATACACGAGGGGGAAACGGCAGCGCAGGCCCTTCGTAATACGATTAAGCTAGCACAGCGTGTAGAGGAATTGGGGTTTACGCGCTTCTGGGTATCAGAGCATCACGATTCCGAGCAGGTTGCGGGCTCTTCGCCAGAGGTACTCATTTCCCATTTGCTGGCACGCACTGAACGTATTAAAGTCGGTTCTGGTGGAGTGATGCTTCAGCATTACAGCCCTTATAAAGTAGCTGAAAACTTTAATGTGCTGTCCTCTCTTGCACCGGGTCGCGTAGATTTGGGAATTGGACGCGCGCCGGGCGGGTTGCCGAAATCCACACAGGCGTTACAACGAAACGTTCATGACGCGCCTTCTCTCGAAGAAAAAATTGATGAAGTAAGTCGCTATATTCATAATATTCCGTCTGAAGAAGGACCGTTAGCCGGGTTACAGGCGAATCCGATTCCAGAAACACCAGCGGATATTTACGTTTTGGGTACAAGTACAGACAGTGCTGAAATTGCTGCGCGTTTGGGGTTGCCCTACGTTTTCTCGCAATTTATCAATAGTAATGAGCAGATTGCATTGGAATCATTCCGTACGTATCGGGAGTCTTTCGATTATAGTTATGGACGTGAGCCGAAAGCTCTTTTTGCGCTTTCAGTCATCGTAGCGGACACTTCCGAGGAAGCTGCGGAGTTAGCAGGGGAGCACAAGTTGTACAAAATTCATCTGGCCAGTGGCAAGACGGCTACGGTGGGCACGCTGGAAAGTGCAGAAGAGTTCGGCAAGCAATCAGGTGAAGAATATACAATTGAAGCTACACAAGCGCAAATTAACAAAGGGAATAAAGACGAAATCTATGCTGTGTTGACGGAAATTCAAGCGAAGTATCAGGCCGATGAGCTAATTGTTACGACAGGAATAAGGGATATACACAAGCGCGTGCGCTCGTTCGAGTTATTGCATGAAGCTTTTGCCGGGTTGCCTGTGCAGTCCTAGATGTTGTTGGTCTGAGAGAATTGTAACTATTTTGGGTTCACGAAGGAGGAATAGGGATGAGTGGATCAACCGGGACGAAGGAGCAGGTTTTGGAGCAGAAGCTGGTGGACATTCGCCGCCATCTGCATCGAAATCCCGAGTTATCTAACGAGGAGGTTGAAACTACCGCCTTTATCCGCCGTCTGCTGGAAGAACAGAACATAACCATTCTGGATGTGCCGCTGCGTACCGGATTAGTAGCGGAAATCGGCGGACAGCAGGAGGGACCAACTGTCGCGCTTCGTGCAGACATTGATGCGTTGCCTATTCAGGAAGAGACGGGATTGCCTTATGCTTCGGTGCATCCCGGCAAGATGCATGCCTGTGGGCATGATTTTCATACCGCATCCCTGTTAGGAGCAGCCGTATTGTTGAAGCAGCGGGAGCAGGAGCTGAAAGGCACGGTTCGGCTGGTGTTCCAGCCAGCTGAGGAAAAGGCCAAAGGCGCTGCCCAAGTGCTGGACAGCGGTGCGTTGGCAGGGGTGCAGGCCATATTTGGCCTACATAACAAGCCGGACCTGCCCGTAGGCACGGTCGGCATCAAAGAAGGTCCGCTAATGGCAGCGGCGGATGGTTTTTACATCGAGGTGGAGGGTCTGAGCACACATGCGGCAGTGCCGCATGCAGGGATTGACCCCATCGTGGTATCGTCACATATCATTACGGCGCTGCAATCCATTGTGAGTCGGAGCGTTAATCCGCTGGATAGCGCGGTCATTAGCGTCACGAAGCTGCACAGTGGTAACGCCTGGAACATCATTCCTGACCGCGCCCATTTGGACGGAACAATTCGCACATTTGACGAAAATGTTCGCGCCCAGGTGACTGAGCGCTTCGAGCAGGTCGTAAAAGGCGTTGCGGATGCTTTCGGCACGAAAGCATCCATCCGCTGGATCGAGGGTCCGCCGCCTGTGCTGAACGACGGTAAGTTGGCCGTCATCGCGGAGGAGGCGGCAGAAGCGGTCGGTCTGGACGTAGTTCGTCCCATACCATCCTCGGCGAGCGAGGATTTTGGGTTTTATCAGAAGAACATCCCCGGTGTATTTGTCTTTGTCGGCACTGCGGGAAGCCAGGAATGGCATCATCCTGCCTTTGATCTGGACGAACGCGCGTTGCCCGGAACAGCGAAGCTACTGGCTTCACTGGCAGAATCGGCATTGATATCCATAGAGTAGGAGTGCAAGCCTAGTCTATGGATACTTATCCCCTCCTTGTAGAGGGGATATTTTTGTTTGACGCTATATCATTCCAATGATAGTATAAAATTGTAATTTTATTCAAAAACGAGAGTGGGTGTAATAAGAGAGTAGGCGTTGTCCTTTTAGATGTCTCGTAAAAATAAAAGGTATGGAGGTTAAATAAATGCCGAAGAAAAATGGAATGATCATGGCTTCTTTTTCATTAGTAGTGGCTGCTTCTTTACTGGTTGGCGGGGCTAACGTTGGTTCAGCAGCCTCAGATTTGGAAAGCACTTCTGATATAGCGTCGACAAATATTAATTTGGCTGCTGCTGATATACCTGCTAAATTTAAGCCATCGGTAGAATGGGTTTGGAAGAATAGAATGGTCAAAGAAGGCTCCACCAACCGTAAAAATTTGATTTTTGATCAAATCTATGCGGGAAAAGGAACGCTAAATTATGTAGTGCGTTGGCAATCCTCTAAAAATATCACTCTTCAGCAGCGTAAAGATATGGCTTCCATGCTGAGTCGCCAAATCAATAATTGGAATAAGCAGTTGAAAGGGTATGATGGCTGGCCTTATAACAATATTACAGTAAAAATAGTAGGCTGGGCCGTTGCGAATCCATCACAGATTCTTAACAAACAATCTAATGAAATCGTTTACACGGATACCATTACGGATGACTTAAGTAAAACAGACCCGAATATTCCAGCTAAACTTCCAGTTGCTCCTAACGCACTATCGAGATTTGAACATTTTATGGACCCTAACTATTCTTACCCAGGTGGCCTGGACAAGCGGTTTGATATGTACTTATGGGGAACGTCCAATTTTCAAGGCGGAGCCGGCGGGGATTGGGGGCAACGTATGCCTGATGATTATATCCTGAACACCTTGAATTCGGATGAAATCCAGATTACAGAGCACGAGATGGGGCATGGATTCGGCTTGCCTGACTTCTATGAAGAACATGAGCGTCCACCCGGTGGGTTTCCTGTGCCAACTATTATGTGGGCCGGAAATTCCCCTAAAATAACAGAGTGGGATACCTGGATGTTGCGTTATACCTGGAGCCAGGTTAAGAAGGATACCTCTCGTTTTCCTAACCGCTAAAAAATGCTAGAGTAGTGTGAAAAAAGCTTATAAATAGAGCCGTTTGTTCCAAAATCAAATTCTATGGTGGAATTGATTTAGTGAATAAACGGTTTTTTCATTTTATAAAATACCAGTTTTGTGCATGCAAAGATCAAGTATATGTTCCAAGATACGATTAAAATGACTAATTTAAATCATTAAGGAAAATATTGACGATGCAATAATCCAGTGATAATATGATTTGTGATTATTTACAAAAAACGACAAGGAGATTTGATAGTGTACTCTTAATCTCCTAGATTAGTTCGCAAACACGAAAAGAGAGGTGATAGAGATAGTTATTTCAAGAAAACTATTGCAATAATACAAATGGATATGGAGGTACATACATGTTGAACAGAAAAGGAATGATGATGGCTTCTTTTTTAGTAGTCATTGCTAGTTCATTACTGATGGGAAACGCTAGTTTTGTATCAGCGGATTCTCATCTAAACGGGGATTCTGTGGTTGCGGCAACGGGTGATTCGACGTTAGCTGATATGCCAGCTTATCTCAAATCCTCAGTGGAATGGGTTTGGAAGAATAGGATGTTGACTGAAGGCTCGACGGTTCGTAAAAATACGATTTTTGATCAAATTTTTGCGGGAAAAGGGACTCTTAATTATGTTATACGCTGGCAATCCTCTAAGCCCGTCACACTGAAGCAACGCCAGGATATTGCTAAAATGATAGATCGGCAGATGAACCATTGGACAGATCATCTTCAAGGATATGACGGTTGGCCCTATAAGAATATTAAAGTAAAAGTGGTAGGCTGGGCTGTTGCCGATCCTTCACTGCTCCTGAACAAGCAGCCTGACGAGGTCATTTATACGGATACCATTACAGATACACTAGCTTCTGAAAAACCGGAAATTCCTGCTGCGCTTCCAGTTGCGCCTAATGAAATATCCCGGTTTGAGCATTTTTCGGACCCGAACTATTCGTATCCGGGTGGATTGGATAAACGCTTTGATATGTATCTCTGGGCCACAGAAAATTTTGGCGGGGGAGCCGGCGGCGACTGGGGACAGCGTATGAATGATGAATACGTTCTGAGTACGGTGAACGCTGATGAGATTGAGATTACTGAACATGAAATTGGTCACGGATTTGGGTTAAACGATTTTTATGAAGAACATGAGCGTCCACCAGGTGGATTCCCAACGAACACCATTATGTGGGCCGGCAATTCCGATCATATCACCGACTGGGATGTTTGGATGCTGCGTTATACCTGGAGTCAAATCAAAAAGGATACGGCTCGTTTCCCAATCACGACTAAAGACGACGATGGCCCAATTGAAACAGATCCTGATGAAATCGTGAACATAGCACCTGCGGCAACGGCTAGCAGCTCTTATACTTCATCTTGGGAAAATGTAAGCGCGCTAAACGATGGATTTGAACCTGCCAATTCCAACGATAGAAGTCATGCTGTATATGGTAACTGGCCTGAGACAGGTACACAATGGGTCCAATATGATTTTGATCAAGAATATACGATATCCCAAACGGATGTCTATTGGTTTAAAGATGGCGCTGGCATTGATGTTCCTAAGTCTTACAAGATTAAGTATTGGAATGGTCGTAGCTGGTCCAATGTCAAGCAGGCTAATGGATTGGGTACTTCGGCAGACCAGTATAATACGACCACTTTTACGCCTGTAAAAACAACGAAATTAAGAATTGAAATGGTATCCAAAGGTTCAGCATCCACAGGAATATTAGAGTGGAAAGTAGCAGCTAACAAACTTTAAGCATCATATTATTTGTCCAAAGGTTGTCTCCTGCGATATTTGTGGGAGACAACCTTTTTTAATTCATAGCTGAACAGTTAGAGTCTGATGAGATCAGGCTTTTTTTTCGTCTTGATTATGATGCTTGTTTCCTTCATATTTGTATCTGTGTTTTGCTAAATTCTCGTATGAATGGATCACTAAGAATGAACGGGTGTACGATAGTATGTATAATGGACATCAGACATGAAAGAAAAGAGGACAGAAAGCGATGAGTCACGACGTGAATGCTCCTTACGATGTACATGTAGCATATGGACCGGTGTTTGAGCTGCTCAGCAGCTTACACACCTTTATTTGCCGCAAGGCTTACAAGAAGACCGATTTATCAGCCGGGTGGGCGGAGCAAGTGCGTAGAACGCTGTCTCCAGGTTTGTCCAAATTGCTGGAGTCCATGGAAATCAATGCAGATTGGAAGGTTATTTATGGACTCGTCTGTATGCTTTCTGATCAGGGGAACGTTAAAGAAGTCGTAGATCGTCTGGAGAACCGGACTGTACAGGAATTAAATGAACAGGCATCAGCCTATGGGGTCTCGCTGCCTGACGACATGGAGAAGCTTCGCAAACTTGCTTTGCAACTGCTATCTGGCTGGGACGAGGAGTATTTCCGCCATGTGGATACAAGTATTCTAAGCGGTCTGGAACAGGAAGCTGAACGGAGAAATAAGGAGAGGGGCGTATATAGCTCTATGGAGTGGGTGGATCGTACCACTAATGGCTTCCGGTTCGAGCCTTCCGAAGGGCTGACACGGGTGTTGCTGGTGCCTCAATACCATTTTCAGCCGATTAATATCATTTATCGATTTGGGTCGCTCCTGTTGTGCCATTATTCGGCAGGGATTTATGTTCAGGAGGACGATTTTTTATCCCCACAGGAATATCGAATGATCCGAAGTTTGGGGGAGAAGAGCAGGCTTAAGATTTTAAAATATTTGTATCAAAGCCAGTCTCCACGAACCTTTATTGAGATTGTCCGTCATCTCAAGCTGTCCAAGGGAATCACCCACGACCATATTTTTAAGCTCCGGGCCTCTGGCTTCATCCATGCACATTTTGATGGCGAAACATTACTCGGATATAGCGCACGGCTTTCGGCTGTGGATGAAATGCATCGAAGCATTCTTGGCTATATGGAGCGAAATTAGGCTGTACGCACCAGTTAGACTTTAACACTTTAAACAAAAAGACGTCGATCATTTGGAATCCAGATGAGTTGACGTCTATTTTTTTACATAAAAAATGGAGTTCTCTCTTTACAGAACCGGAATAGATTCCTATAATGAGATTTATCTTATTAATTACAACTTGTTCGATCGGAATTTACTAAATTAACTCGGGGGGATTATTTTGAAAAAGGGAATTATTCTACTCAGCAGTCTACTTCTGGCAAGTTCTACCTTATTAGCAGCTTGCTCTAGTGGTGGATCAGATAGCGCTAATGATGCTACTTCGCAAAATAGTGATGTCGCACAGACAGCCGCTACAGCGCAGCCATTAACAAGTCTGGTACAAGCTTCAGATTTATCCAAATTGCCGGAAGTGTCCAAAAAGAGAAGCGACACGATTATTGTTGGTCTGACTGACCCAGCCGGGGTGTTTACTCCGTATTTTAACCAAAGCGGCTATGACGGCAACGTGATTTCGCAGTTGTGGACTCCGCTGGTCACGGTAGACGAGAAGGGGCTTCCGCTGCCCAATCTGGCTAAGAGCTGGGATATTTCTAAGGATAATCTAACGTACACGTTTCATCTGGTTCCCGGTACAAAATTCAGTGATGGCTCTCCTTTGACAGCAGAGGATGTCGCTTTTACCTGGACGTTGATCTATGACAAAGCCTATCCTGGTGACAGCCAAATCCGAAAGCTGAACATTAAAGGCGGCAAAGACTATACGGAAGGCAAGGCAAAACAAATTGAAGGAATCAAGGTGATTGATGCGCAGACCATTTCTGCGACGTTAGAAAAACCAAACGCGCTGGCTCTGCCGATTCTGGGTGACTATGTACTGTCCAAAGCCTACTACGGCAAGGATTACAAGTTCGGACAGCTGGATTATTTTAAAAATTTACATAGTAGCCCTCTGGGAAATGGGGCTTATAAGTTGGAAAAGTTCATTCCAGGGCAAGAAGTTCGTCTGGAGGCGAATGATCACTTTTTCAAAGGCAAACCGAAAACACAGCATTTCATTTACAAAACAGCAGAAGGCGACGCTTGGCAATTCATAGAAACAGGCGATACCGATTTTGCTCAATTCACCGCAACTCAGGAAAATATCGACAAACTAAAAGGGCTTGGCTTTTTAAACATTTTGCCGTATACCCCTAGCACTTACGGATATTTGCAAGTAAATCTTGAAAATGAAAAGCTTAAGGATAAAAAGGTTCGTCAAGCATTGACCTATGGACTGGATCGGAAAAGCATTTATGTCGACGCAGCTCAGGGAGCAGGGGCGGTCGCAAACATTCCAGCTTCCCCAATATTCTGGTCTTACACGACCGATGGAATCAATCCATATAACTACGACCCAGAGCAAGCGAAAAAGCTGCTGGATGAAGCGGGCTGGGCAGAAGGTAGTGATGGCATCCGTGAGAAAAACGGTCAGAAGCTGACCATTCACCTGCTGACCTCTAAACGTCCAGAAACAGATACCTTTATTGCGCTTGCGGCTGAAAATTACAAAGCGATTGGTGTTGACCTACAGCCGGAAATCTTTGCAGACTTTAATGCAATGGTCGCCAAAGTAGAAGGTAAGGATTATGATCTTGCCGCCTTTTCGACAGGCATGCTGACAGATCCATCAGATGGAATCGAGCAATTCGTCAATGGAGAAGTCAAGGGATATAACAATCCAAAGGTAAAAGAGCTGTATGAAAAAGGCTTGTCTACGACGAATATGGAAGAACGCAAGAAAATATATCAAGAATTATATGTGCTGCTAAACGATGAATTGCCCGTAATTTTTACCAACTATAAGAAGACGGTGTATGCCTACAATGGTCGGATGGAACATGTAAAGGTCAGTCCGTTCATTGGCTTGTCTGGTAATCTGTTCGAATGGTCCCTTAAATAAGCCACATTTGCGGGCCCCTTGTGAAGAACATCAGGTTCGGATCAAGGGGCCTCCCAAATAGGGGAAACGTAATGAGTAGCCTGACCTTGAATTGAAAGGAGTCTGTCATGAGCTCGTTTTTAACGAAAAGACTGACGTATATGGTTATTATTTTGTTGGCCGCTTCGATGATGATTTTTTTCCTGTATGCCATGACACCGGGAGATTTCATTAGCGGCAATCTGAAGCTGTCGCCAGAGAGAAAGGCGGAGCTGAGGGAAATTTACGGCCTGAATAAGCCTATTCTTGAACGCTATGGAAATTGGCTGGGCAATGCGCTGCATGGAAATTTTGGTTATTCGCTTGCCCAGCAAAAGCCGGTGCTGACCTTATTTAATGAGTATATCTGGAACTCGTTTTTGCTGGCAGTTGTATCGACCTTCCTGACCTGGTTTATCGCGGTCATTATCGGTGTGGTTGCTGCTTATAAGCAGTATTCATGGTTTGATACTCTGGTAATGGTGGTGATTTTCGCTGCCATGTCTGTGCCCTCATTTTTTATCGGGTTGTATCTGATTAAAATCGCAGCAGTTGACCTGAAGTGGTTGCCACCCGGTGGCATGCTTAATACGGGGAGTAACGCTACAGGTATGGAGTATGTGAAGGAGGTTCTCCAGCATATGACCTTGCCAGTGATCGTTATGACGTTGCTGGGACTGGGGTCGTTGACCCGCTACTTCCGTAGCAATATGATCGACGTGATCCAGCAGGATTATATACGCACAGCCCGTGCAAAGGGCTTAAAGGAAAGAAAGGTACTTTTTACGCACGCATTGAGAAATGCATTGCTGCCTGCCATTACGCTCGTTGGCTTCGAATTACCTGCGCTGTTTGGCGGGTCCCTGATTATTGAAAAGATTTTTAATTGGCCAGGAATCGGTCAGTTGTACATGCAATCCTTTTCGCTCCGGGATTATCCACTACTTATGGGCTTTACGATGCTAATTGCCATATTGAGCGTTATCGGAACACTGTTGTCCGATATTTTGTATCGCATCGCGGACCCGCGTGTGAAAGTGTAAGAAGGGGGCTAAGGAATGTCATCCGTGAGCAGTAATTTGAGCAAGAGCAGCGGCAGACTGCGAACAACTGTTAAATCTTCAATGTGGCAGCAAGCGCTCCGGCAGCTGTTCAGAAACAAGCTTGCTATGGCTGGTCTGCTTGTCGTGGTATTTATGTTTTTGCTCTGTTTTATCGGTCCGCTATTTTCTCCTTATTCCGATAATAAAACAAATATATTAATGATGAACAAGGCGCCAAATATCCATCACTGGTTAGGAACAGACAAGCTGGGGCGGGATGTGTTGACACGTGTGATGCAAGCAGGTCAAATTTCTCTTACCGTGGGTTTGGCTTCAATGGTATTGTCAGTCTTTTTGGGGGCTACGCTGGGGGTCATATCCGCATATTTTCGCGGGATTGCGGATCAGATTATTATGCGCGTTGCTGATTTGCTGCTGACGATTCCCAGTTTGCCCCTGCTATTTATTATGGGCGCGCTGCTATCTGACTGGAAGGTTCCACCCGATCAACGGATGTATATTGTCATGCTGATGCTTAGTCTGGTCAACTGGCCGGGGATTGCACGGATGGTGAGGGGCCAGATGCTTAGTTTGCGGGAACGTGAATTTATGCAAGCCGCGACGGTACTGGGACTCTCGAATCGTCGAAAGCTGTTCAAGCATCTGCTGCCGAATATTTTACCGTTGTTGATCGTTATCGCTACATTGAATATTGGCGGAGCCATCCTGAGTGAATCTGTGCTCAGCTTCTTTGGCCTTGGCGTGCTGCCCACAACACCGACTTGGGGCAACATGATTGATGCCGCTAACAATGTACTGGATTTTCAGCAACGTCCGTGGTTGTGGATACCGCCAGGACTGTCTATTTTTGCTACAGTCATCGCTATTAATATTTTTGGTGACGGGCTGAGGGATGTACTTGACCCGAAACATAAGAGGTAGGTGATCATACACCATGGACAATTTACTTTCTATTGAACATTTAAGCACTCATTTTTATACAGAAGAAGGAACGGTTAAAGCGGTGGATGATATCAGCTTCCGTGTGAAGCCAGGGGAAACGGTATGCATTGTCGGTGAATCGGGATGCGGCAAAAGTATTACTGCGATGTCCATCATGGGGCTGATCCAGAGTCCCGGTGGTAAAGTGGCAGGCGGAAGCATCCGCTTTGAGGAAACCGATCTGATAGAGCTTAGCAGAAATGAGATGCGCACGATTCGCGGACATGAAATATCCATGATCTTTCAGGAGCCGATGTCTTCATTGAATCCGGTCATGACCATTGGTGAACAGCTATCCGAACCACTGATTGAGCATTTGAAAATGGGCCGTAAGGAAGCTCGTAAGCGAGCACTGGAGCTGATCGAACAGGTCGGTATATCCCGGCCGGAGCAGATTTTAAAAAGTTATCCGCATGAGCTGAGCGGGGGGATGCTGCAGCGAATTATGATTGCAATTGCTGTTTCTTGTGGTCCCAAGCTGCTTATCGCGGATGAGCCAACCACCGCTCTGGATGTAACGATTCAGGCGCAAATCCTCGATATGCTGCGTGAATTTAAAGCCCAATCCAATATGTCGCTCATGCTAATCACCCATGATCTGGGTGTTGTCGCTGAAATGGCCGATTACGTCATTGTGATGTATGCAGGCAAGATCGTCGAGGAAGGCGAAGTGGTACAGCTGTTTAATCATCCCAAGCATCCTTATACACAAGGGTTACTAAAATCCAAACCGGTGCTTAACCAGCGCCAAGAGGAACTGTATTCCATTCCCGGGCAGGTACCTAATCCGCTGGAGCTGACGACTTCCTGTTATTTTCATGACCGCTGTGGGCAGTGCATGGACATTTGTCGTGTAAAGGAGCCTACATTAAAAGAAGTTTCAGCTCAGCAGAAAGCATCCTGCTGGTTATATGAGGAGGCGGTTGTTCATGGCTGAGCCGTTGTTGGAAATAGACCGCTTAAAAACGTACTTTCCGGTGAAGTCCGGGTTTATGAACCGTACTTCAGGACATGTGCGGGCGGTAGACGATATCAGCTTTACGATCCGTCAGGGTGAAACCTTCGGATTGGTAGGGGAATCGGGGAGCGGTAAAAGCACGGTGGGCCGCACGATTGTTAGATTGACGGATAAAACGGACGGTACCGTAAAATACAAAGGGGTGGATCTGCACAGCTTGTCTGACAAAGGGATGCAGGAACTTCGTCCCAAAATTCAGCTGATCTTTCAAGACCCATATAGCTCGCTGAATCCGCGTGTACGGATTGGTGATGCCATTGGTGAGGCGCTACTGGATCACGGTATAGCAACGAAGGAGGAGGTCCGGCAGATTGTGCTGGACGTGCTCAAGCTATGTGGATTGTCAGAGTATCATATCGACCGTTTTCCCCATGAATTTTCGGGAGGTCAACGCCAACGGATCGGCATTGCCCGAGCGCTGGCGCTTCAGCCGGATCTAATTATCGCTGATGAGCCGGTATCAGCGCTGGATGTGTCCATACAGGCGCAGATTATTAACCTATTCGCCAAATTGCAGGCCGAACGGGGTCTGACATATTTGTTCATCTCGCATGATTTGAGCGTGGTGGAACATTTGTGTTCCCGTATTGGCGTGATGTATTTAGGCTCCATGGTCGAAACGGCATCGCGTGACGAGCTATTCGGGAATCCGTTGCATCCGTATACGAAGGCGTTGCTGTCGGCTGTACCTATTCCGGTGCCGAAGCTGAAGAGAGAACGTATTTTGCTCAAGGGGGATATTCCAAGTCCGGTTAATCCGCCTTCGGGCTGCAAGTTCCATACTCGCTGCCCCTTTGCAATCGACCGTTGCTCCAAAGAGATTCCACTCTATCGTGAGGCTCGTCCAGATCACTGGGTAGCTTGCCATTTGGCTGAATGAACAAAGTCAGTCAGCAAATTTTAAAGCCGTTGAAACGGCAGACCGTTCACAAGAGTGAAGGGGGCTGCTGTTTCAACGGCTTTTTAATGTCGTGATTCAAACAGCTTGGGTTGACAACACACCTGGAGCAGCGTTATATTAAATAGTAATCGTAATGATTACTATTTAAGGTATAAAATCATGTCCATATCCGTGTTCATCAATCTCGCGGTAGTGATGGTGAACCTTCATGATTGGCATATATCACAAGGAGGAGCTTTACATGGCCAAGAAGTCAAAAGTCGTAAAAGAGAAGAAACGCCAGGAAATTGTAGCTAAATATGCGGACCTGAGACGTGAATTGAAAGCAAAAGGGGACTACGAAGCTTTGCAAAAGCTTCCGCGTGACTCATCTCCAACCCGCCTGAAAAGCCGTTGTGAGCTGACGGGCAGACCTAGAGGATACTTGCGCAAATTCAAGCTGTCTCGTATCGCGTTCCGCGAGTTGGCACATAAAGGCCAAATTCCAGGAATTACGAAATCAAGCTGGTAAACAGGCACTTATGTCGATCGTTAGCGCATGGAGATTATCTGTGTTGTTAACCTGAGGATATGTCTTATAGAAGGTTGTAACGGGAATGCTTCATGTCGTAGGGGGACATGGGGCATTCCTTTTCCATGGAAAATATTATCGTTTGTATTGATTCTCCTTAGATGGTTAGGTAGAATATGGACGGGTTAAAAATATACATAACAAACGATTACATAATGTGGATATATCAGATTATGTATACCTCAGGAGGAGCTACAAGATGGAAGTGAAACAGAGAGAGGACTCCTTTTGGAGTATGGTCAAAAAAGGAAACAAATCCTCGGGCTCGGCGGCGTTAGGTAATACCGGCATTGCTCTGATTAAGGGGATTGCTTTTGCCTTGACAGGCAGCGGCTCTATGTTTGCTACGATGATGCATTCCATTGCGGATGCAGTGAATCAAATGTTTGTATTCGCGGGCAGTGTACTGGCAGAGAAAAAACCGACAAAACGCTTTCCTACCGGCTTTGGACGAGTGATTAACCTGTTTTGTATGGTTGCCGTTATTGTTGTAACGATTATGGCCTATGAAACCGCATTGGAAGGCATTCATTTGCTGCAGCATCCGGCTGAATCTACACATGGATTTTGGATTAATGTAGTAGTGCTGATTTTGTCACTAGTGGTGGACGGATTTGTATGGAGCAAAGCGATGAAAGAAGTGCTGCATGAATCCAGAGTAGAAGCGAAGGGGCTAAGCATTTTCACCACTGCGTTCCGCCATGTGGGGCGTGCTGCACCGCCAACCCGGCTGGTGTTTTATGAAGATTTGGTAGCAACAACGGGTGGAGTACTTGCTCTGCTAGCAGTGGTGGTCACATCGCTGACAGATTTTAAACTGCTGGACGGAATTTCGAGTATACTCATCGGTTGTCTGATGGTCGGTGTTGCTTTCCGGGTCGGTTACGACAACATGGTAGGCTTGATTGGTGTATCTGCTCCTCCTGATATCGAAGAACGTGTGGCTTCCATTATTCTAGCAGATACACATGTAACGGATATTTATCAAATGCGTATTTTACAGGAGGGACGCTACTATCACGTGGAAGGGTTGATTGAGCTTACACCGGGCATGACGCTGGCAGATGCTGACGATATTAAATTTAGAGTCGAGGACGCTTTGCTACGTGATCCTAATATCTCAGATGCAGCATTGGGTATTCTGGAAGATGACGGGATTAGAAAGTGGAAACAAGAGAAACCCACAGTTTAGAAAAAATGATCAAAGCGAATCTGGACGGGGATTGGCAATAGTGTAAAATAAGAGCTTCCATGACCACAGCAACGGGGCATGGAGGTTCTTTTACTTTTTCTCAATTGTTTTACTACCCCTTTGAATTTAGGATGATTGTTAGATACAATGAAAGCGTTAACAAAAAAGAAGGTGAAACAAATGCTTCTCATGGGGAGGAAATGCAAATGAGTCTTCTGAGGAAGGCTTGGCCTGCTTCGCGGCTCGTTAAGGCGCTGGCTGGCGGCATGCAGGATTCAGCAAGGCAACGGTTAAGGAGTAATTGGACAAAAAGGCTGCGGACGACTGTCTCTGAGCCGATATACGCCGAACTTTGGATGGATATTGTGCGTGTCTGTAAAGATAATCGGGAAACATCATGGCCTGAACTGCCGTTGTCTCTGTTTCGGGAATTTACTAATACAGGAGAGCGCAAGCCGTATGAGGATGTGTACTTTGAACGGCGTGGACGACTGGTTGCTATAGTGCTTGAAGCTGTTGTCAAGCCGGAGCCTCGAAAGATGAAAGAGGTGGAAAGCGGTCTGCTGGACATATGTAGCGAGTACACATGGGCGCTTCCTGCACATGTCAATGAAGAGGACACAGTAACACCGCCTTGGCAGCAGGTGGATTTATTCGCGTCCGAAACAGCACAAACGCTGGTTGAAATTTTATTGCTGCTAGGAGAACAACTGGCTAGCCATGTGGTCGCTCAGGTGCACGAAGAGATTGAACGTCGTGTGCTGGAACCCGTTTTTTGGAAGCCTCGTCATTTTGGATGGGAAACCGCAGATCATAATTGGTCGGCAGTATGTGCTTCCGGTTGCGGAATTGCAGCATTGCTGCTGGTAGAAGACGACTTTTCCAGAGCGGTAGCCATCGAGAGTATGCTGGGCGCGCTGGATTGTTTTTTGGCAGGCTACAGAGAGGATGGGGGATGTCCCGAAGGCGTAGGTTACTGGGTATACGGCTTTGGTTATTTCACTTATTTTGCCGATATGCTGCGTGAGTTTACCGAGGGAACTGTGGATATTCTGAACTCGGAAAAGGTTAGGCAAATCGCAGCCTTTGCAGAGCGGGTTCATCTGTCGGATGGCATTTTCGCTAATTATTCGGACAGTAGTGAAACGGAACGATTGCCTTCCGGACTCATTTCTCATTTGAATTCTTTGCAAGGACGACCATCTACACTCCCTTTCCGCGTACCTGGTCTGTTGGAAGACCCCTGTCGCCGCTGGGCTCATGTATTGCGCAACTTGGTCTGGACGAATCCTCTGGCATTCGGGAGCGGTGAGACCGTTACCAATTATTTGCCGCAACTCGGTTGGCTGATGTGCCGCAGCTGCAGTTCCAGCCATAGTGGACCCGAAAGCCAAAAGGGTGAACCAGGTGTCATGCTTGCATTTTCAGCGAAGGCTGGGCATAACAATGAACCGCACAATCATAACGATCTTGGACATTTCATCCTTCATGGCGGTGGCGAAAATATATTGTGCGATCTGGGAGCAGGCTTGTACACGAAAGCCTATTTTTCATCGGGACGAGAGTCGATTATTAATATCTCCTCCGGCGGTCATTCCGTGCCTGTCATCAATGGGACTATGCAGCAATCGGGCGCACAGGCAAAGGCGGCTGTGCTGGATATTGCTTTGGATGAGCAGGAGGAGGTACAGACGGGCACAAGGCTTAAGCTTGATTTGACATCTGCTTATCCTGTAGAAGAATTGGCAGTCTTCACCCGCTCCTTTACATGGAATGTGCTGGAGGGAAACGAGGGGGCAAGGCTTACCGTCACAGATCATTTTGAGTTTGAAACGTCTGGCGTGAGCATGAAGTCACGGGATGTGGAGGAGCTTTTGATCAGTCGTATTCAGCCTAATCTGGGAGCAGGCTTCGTGGAATGGAAGGGAGCGAACGCAGGGGTCAGGTTAGATTATGATGCCAGCGTGCTGCGGGCGGGGTTGGAGGCTGTGAAGCACATAGATCATGACGGAGTTCCTTTTGTGTTTTATAAAACATCGCTGCAACTGGACTCCAATCAATGGAACGGTTCTGCAAGCGTAGATTGTAATCTGTTTTTTACCATACATTAATTTTCATTTTGAATGGGAGGCAGACAGGATGAATAAGCTGCAGACAGGCAGCGTGTACCCTTGGCAGACGGAGCTGGAGAGATTTATTGAACAGGTGGAAAGCGCGCCAAATCGAGTGAATGACGGTTGGACTCACCAACATAAGCTGGCTGTGCTGGAAAAGCTGGTTCGCGCATATGCCCTGCATCAGGACGAAACCGGAGCTATCATTG
The DNA here is from genome assembly GCF_900116035.1 of Paenibacillus sp. cl130. Taxonomy (NCBI): domain Bacteria; kingdom Bacillati; phylum Bacillota; class Bacilli; order Caryophanales; family Paenibacillaceae; genus Paenibacillus; species Paenibacillus sp. cl130. Next base: position 88,734 of record NZ_FOYG01000001.1, on the reverse strand, counting down.
ACCCCCATTCTGAAAGTGAACGGTACTACTCCACCCCCTCCTATGCGTTGGCTGCGGCGGTGTTGGTCAAAGAAGGCCGGCATGATTTACTGGAATCTGCTGCTGCGGCCTTGACGCATAGCATAGCTTGTGTAGTGGAGGAAAAAGCGCCAGATCACCACCCAGACTTTTTTCCAATTATGATGATGGGAGCGTATCGGCTCCTTAAAAATCTGCTGCCAGAACAAGCCATGGCATGGAAGCAGCAACTGAGCAGAATTCAGCCGGAGCAGACCTACATTTTTACGATGAGCAAAATGAAAAATCCGAACCGGATGATCAACTGGAATGCGATTATGATTTCCGGCGAGTTTTTGCGTGCAACGGAAGGAATTGCAGCCGATTCGGAATGGATGGAGACGTATATCCGCAGCTACCATTTGCCTCGTTTTACCAGGTTGGGCCTGTATCAGGATGGTCCGTTGGATCGGCCCAATAGCCCATTTGCCTACGATATCGTTACACGTTTTCATCTGGGCGTGATGCTGGAGAACGGATATGATGGCAGCTGCGCACTCGAACTGCGTGACCACCTTCGCAAGGGGGCGCTCAGCACATTACTGGCGCTATCCCCGCACGGGGAAATTCCGCCGCGTGGAAGAAGCGCCCAGCATCAGTGGAACGAATCGGCGGCGGCCTTTGTCTTTACAACACATGCACAGCAGGCTTTTACAGCAGGAGAGCATGGGCTCGCAGGTGCGTTCCGACGGGCAGCAGATCTATGCTGGCAAGCGATTAGCCGCTGGCAGACGGATGACGGCAAGCTGCATATCGTCCGCAACCATTATCCGTCCGAGGCACGGCATGGCTTTGAGGTGTACTCGAATCATACCTGCTACAGTCTGTGGACGGCGGCTGTGCTGGCCCACACCCTTCTACATGGTGAGGAGATGGATCGCATTTCCCCAACCTTCATCCCGGCGGAGATCGGCAGCCGGGTGTTGGCAACGGATGGCTGGTTCCAGACTGTCATTGCAGCCGTAGACGGGCAGCAAATGCTTGTGCAAACATCGGTCAACGACCCGTACAATATTCCGGGCATCGTGCGTATTCAGCAGTCTGCGCTGCCGTCGCTGATCGGTCCGTCCTCAGCAGGTCATGCAGACCGCGGCTTTACAGGCTTCGCGGAGGGAGATATTTTCCCGTTGAGCTATACCCCGGCCTGGCAAACGGAGGACGGAAAGTGGCACAGCTTGTCGGAGGGCATTCCCGGTACGCTGGAGTTCGACCGGGATGGAGGGATTGACCCGCAGGATGGTGGAGGAACCGTACAGATGGAACAAAGCTCAGCGTCTGACGGAGCAACGGATTTTACACTCCTGTGGGAAGGCCCATTCCCGGGAGTGAGGGAAATCCGAACGCATTATCGTCAGGTACCCGGCAAAATTGAAGTGGCGTATGAGCTTCAAGGCAATATTCAGAATGTAGGGGCACTTATTCCCCTAATGGCGTACGACGGTCGGGAGCGCAGTGTTATTCATCATGTCATGTCAGCTGGGAAAGAAACGGAAAGCATTCGAGTAGAATACGCAGGTGCAAGCCTTGAAGTCATCCCGACGACGGAAGGAACGAATGTGGTCTGGCCGGAAGAATTAGCTTCTGTGGCCTGTCGGAATGGTTTACTTAAGGGAGCGCGTCTGGAATGTGAAGGTAATCGCATTTCCTTTATCATTCGGTTACCTGAATAGATAGAGCTGGAGCCATAAATATGGTTTAACATGTGGAAAAAGGAGAGGAAAAAGAAATGACGAAAGCAGAAGCGTGGCTGGAGCAATCGTGGGAGCTGGCTTTGGATAAAACGCTTGCCTTGGCGGCAAGACTGGGGGACGCTTTTCCACATGTTGCAGAGGGTGGACGTTATGATAATCGTGAAGAAGCGTGGTGGACAGCAGGCTTTTATCCGGGACTGCTATGGCTAGCCAATCGGGCTCGTCCTGACAGTGTGGCTGCCGGGATTGCACAGCGGTGCGAGGGTCGTTTGGAAAAAATACTCTATAATAGCGAAGCTGTAGACCATGATCTTGGCTTTATTTGGCTGCTCAGCGGCGTGGCCGCCCACCGATTGAACGGAGATTCTGAGTCCAGAAGACGTGGGTTATTGGCTGCCAATCTGCTGGCTGCCCGTTTTAACGTGAATGGCCGTTTTATTCGTGCGTGGAACTTCCCCTCGAAGGACATGGATACACGGGGCGTTGCGATTATAGACAGTATGATGAATCTACCCCTGCTTTATTGGGCTTCGGAGGAAAGCGGAGATCCGCGTTTTGCCGCTCTCGCTGTGCAGCATGCAGATACCGTAGCACGTGAATTTGTCCGTTCGGACGGTTCTATCGCACATGTGATCGAATTCGATCCAGAGATTGGAAAAAAGGTCGCCGAGCATGGCGGACAGGGATTTGCTCCCGGTTCTGCCTGGGCACGTGGCACGGCTTGGGCTTTGTATGGTTTTACGCTTTCGTATGGGTACACGCGCGATTCGCGTTATTTGAAGGTGGCCGAGAACACGGCTGACTTTTTCCTGTCCCAGCTGGGCGATGCTTGCCTGCCTGTGTGGGATTTTAGAGCAGAAGAAGAGCACCGCGGGGCATGGGATTCATCGGCGGCGGCAATTGCGGCCAGTGGTTTGCTGGAGCTGGCAAAATATTCGACGCGTGCAGAGCATTTTACAGAAGCTGCAGCATCTATCCTCGAGGGCTTGCATCATACATGTACAGCGTGGGGCGAGGAGCATGAGGGATTGCTGATGAACGGGACTGTACATTATCCTGAGCAAAAATACATCAACGTTCCCATTATCTATGGCGATTATTTCTTTGTCGAGGCATTGGCAAAGCTGCGCGGAGAAGAAGGTTTGTTTAGTATTGAATGCAAAAAAATATAGTGTATAAGCGTGCAAGAACGAACTCATTTTAATCATACGGTCGTTTGTCAGATTTACGGAATGAATTGTGAAGCAGCGTGTGTGTAATTTCATTTACATATACGCTGTTTTTTTATGCATGAAAAGGCTGGATTTATTTCGATGCCAAAGTACTACTTATAGGGGGTTAAGAGATTGTGGCTGAGCTTATTTTGTACCCAATCAGAGAAAAATCATTGATATAAGCTCTTAACTCCTATGAAAAATTTCATTTTGATGCATGGAAATAGGTCCTTTTACTTGTTTAAGAGCATTTACTCGTAAATTGACAATATAGGTGGGGAACCGTATGATATCTTCTTGGGTAAAGGAATAAACTGGATTTTAAATCTCATTTGCAAAAGGAGTTATACATATCATGACAGCAACAAGTGATTGTACAAAAAGAATATACGGAGGATTTTGGATAAGAACGGCAGCGTTTGTGATTGATCTGATCATCCTTACTGCCATAGTCCTTTTAGTAGGGGGCGCAATTTACATTATCCCAGATATTCTGGGCATAAAGGAGACGGGTTTCATACAAGTACTGCTTATGTTGTGGCCGCTGATCTTATGGCTCGTAGTGCCATGGTTGTACTGTGTGTTATGGGAATCATCGAAGGTAAGAGCAACACCGGGTAAGCTGGTGTTCTCTTTAATTGTTGTAGACAAGGAAGGAAATCGTCTTGGATTCTTACATGCCTCAGGACGTTATTGGATTAAAGCCATTTCTTTTGTAATTGCTCATATTATTTATATTGTGGTTGCTTTTACTGCCAAAAAACAGGGACTCCACGATCTTTGTACCAACACCTTTGTTGTGAATAAAAAAGAATTGCAGCGATATGATCAACAATTGCCCTTCCCTCCAGTAGCTTCTAATATCATGAATTAAGGAAATTTCCGTTGCAGAAGATGGGTCTATTATGTAATATTAAGTGAATGATAATGATTATCATTTTCTATAGACTATATAACTTGGAGGATACATCCATATGCTACATGTAAAAAAATCGACCAAACTCCCTATACTGGCGGGAGTACTGCTCATTATAGCCGTTGTACTATCAGCTTGTAGCTCTCAAGGAAATGTTGCCCAAACTTCCCCTACAGCAGGACAGGCTGCAAACAGCACGGTTCAAAAGGAAGAGGCATCAACAACGCCGACCACCCGAGAATATACAGACTCTCAAAAACGTAAAGTAACGATTCCGGTAAATCCACAGCGGATCGTTTATGTAGGCAGTGATCCGGGGGATTTGCTTGCCTTGGGTGTACGTCCAGCAGGTGCGAGTCTGAGTGTCATTCAGTCACAAATTGTGTATGCGGACCTTACCAAGGATATTACCGATGTAGGCTACCCAGTGAATCTGGAAAAAGTGACGATGCTGAAACCGGACCTTATTCTTCACGACAATTGGGATGAAAAGGCGATTGATACGTTAGCTAAAATTGCACCTACCGTGGCTCTTCATTCCGACCAGGCAACTTTTGAACGTATGCAGGAGCTAGGTAAACTTCTTGGAAAAACTAAAGAGGCAGACCAATTCAAAACCTTATATGACGAGAAGGCCAAACAAATGAAGGCCAAGCTGGATGTTGACATTAAGCCAGGAGAGACAGCGACGGTGTTGTTAGTTATGGGGAAGAACCTGTATGTTATGGGACATCAGGGTGCATCCGTGTCCTTGTATGATGTGCTTGGCTTTAAACCGGCTCCCAAGGTACAAACAGACCTGATTGATAAAAAAGAGCGCTTTGCTACCATTTCTAACGAGGTGCTTCCTGCATTTATCGGGGATGAACTATTTATTCTGTCGGATCAGAGTAAAGAAACAGTTGCAGTTACTAATAATCTGATGAACAGTGAAATATGGAAGACCATTCCCGCGGTTCAAAACAAACGGGTATATACACTCGACAGCTCATGGAATTTTGATGATGCCATCACGAGAGAACGGCTTCTTGAACAAATTCCAGATTTGATGAAGCAAAAGTAAACATGGAACCAGCCAGTGCCTGAAAGCATTAGCTGGTTTCTTTGTTTTCTCATTATGCTATGAATAATTCCCTTGCTTAACCTATCTCTTATCAAGCTTTCTCCACCAAATCCTTCGCCAAATCCTCCTCGTAGCGTACTCACACAAACGAACCCTGATGTCCTTTATTTATAGAATTTCATGGCGAAATAAAAAATGTAAGCTGTTCTTACAGTTTTCATGTTCTTTTTAGCTTGTTTTGCGTTATAATGAAAGGATGCACATTATGAACGAATTGGAGGCACAGCCCGATTGACTACTTACCCTTTTGCCTTTGATCCGTCCAAGCCGTTTATTGAGCAGGCAAGTGACTGGATTGCGGATGTATTTTATGAAGTTTTGCCTGAAGTCGGCTTTGAGGTTCGGGATGAACAAATTTATATGGCATTCCAGCTAGAACGTGCCTATAAGGAAAAAAAGACCATTTTTGCAGAAGCAGGTGTGGGCACTGGTAAAACGCTGGTATACCTGCTGTACGCTATTGCATATGCTCGATACATGAGAAAACCGGCGATTATCGCCTGTGCGGATGAATCGTTAATTGAACAATTGGTAAAGCCGGAAGGGGATATCGCCAAGCTGGCACGGCATTTGAGTCTGACGATTGATGCCAGATTGGGGAAGTCGCCGGATCAGTATATTTGCCTGAATAAGCTGGATGAGGTGCGAGGCGGACTGGATGAGGACGCAGATGTTTTCCGTGATATTTATCAGGAACTGCCGGATTTTGTTCATTTTCCAGATACGTTACAGTCCTTCACTCCTTACGGAAATCGGAAGGAGTATCCCGAGCTAACAGATGGACAGTGGAGCAGACTCGGATGGGATGTATTTCAAGACTGTCTCGTTTGCCATCAGCGCCATCGTTGCGGTCAGACGTTGTCTCGTGATCATTACCGCAAAGCGGCAGATCTGGTCATTTGCTCTCATGACTTTTATATGGAGCATGTATGGACCTACGAAGCGAGAAAGCGCGAGGGTCAGCTGCCGTTGCTGCCGGAGCACAGCTCTGTCGTCTTTGACGAAGGGCATCTGCTGGAGACAGCGGCACAAAATGCACTTACCTACAAGCTTAAGCACGCTCAGTTTGAGTCTATTATTACCCGACTTCTCGAGGGGGAAGTGCGAGAATCTTTGGCAATGACGATCGAAGATGCGATCTCCCAAAGTGAGGTTTTGTTCGCTGCGCTTGATAAGAACAGTCAGCCTGTACAGGGTTCTAATCGCAAGGAGTTCATCCTGAATGAGTCGCTGATTCGAGAGGTAAACCGCTTTGGTGAATTGATCGGCACGATCGAAGAAGAGCTTGTATTTGAAAGCGGGCTATTCTCTTTGGATGAGTATCAAGTCAAAATTGTGGAAGAACATTTGGAAATGATTCAAACCGCATTGGCTTTGTTTAAGCGTCCTGAACTTCTCATTTCGTGGGTGATGGAGGATCAGGATGGGTTAACGCTTGTGGTTATGCCGAAGATGGTAAAAGAGATTCTCAAAGAACGAGTATTTGCGCAGCATATACCAATCGTATTCTCTTCAGCTACGCTTTCCGTAGAGAGCTCTTTTGACTATATGGCACAGAGTCTCGGTATTGAAAATCCGCTAACGTTTTCTGTTGCTTCACCTTATGACTACAGCGATCAGATGCAAGCTGCACTGTACCCGTTGCAAGTGGGGCATGATCCAATCCAGAGAGCGCTGACACTGCTGGAGAAATCGCAGGGAAGAGCGCTTATCCTGTTTCCTTCACAGGAGGAACTGGCTGCATTCAAGAAGGATCTCGTTGCTTACCCGGAGGCATCAGCCTATCGTTTTCTGTACGAAGGTTCGGCTGAAATCAGCCATCTGATCTCAGCTTTTCAGAATGATGAGGAAAGTGTGTTGTGCGCTGTTACATTATGGGAAGGATTGGATATTCCTGGACCTTCTCTGTCGCACGTCATTATCTGGTCACTGCCATTTCCTCCGAATGATCCGGTTTTTACGGCTCTGCGCAAGGATGCAGCAGATCCGTTTATTCAGATAGATATGCCTCACATGGCACTTAGACTCAGACAAGGCATAGGGCGTTTAATTCGCTCGCGTAATGATCGAGGCTGGATATCCATCATGGGCCAGGATTTGAGACGTCAAGAAGTACGCACACAAGTTGAACAACTACTGCCTGCGGGCGTAGAATGCACCGTAATTGAAGGAAACCCGGAGGGAATAAAAACATGTTGAATTTTACAACGTACACAGTAGATCAGATTAAAGATGCTTTTGGTATTTTGACTGGACAGCGTTATGAATTTATCATTGATGTAGAGGTAGAGGAGGACGACGAGCTATACACTGAAAACGGACTGTATATCCGTTGTCTTTATTTAGTAGACGAAGAAAAGACGGGACTGCTAAAGTATGAATTAATTGAAAAAGTAACGAATAGTTACATTGATCTTGAACTTGAAGATGATGAGCTGCAAGCTGTTGAGAACTTCTGTAAAGAACATGTACAGGATGAAACAGTGAAGTAACAGTATAGAACACTTAGCTAGCACAGCTGGTGTATAGCTAACATATAATGAAGATATCAAGGAGTCCTGACATGATCAGGCTCCTTTTTTTATGGTCAAATGAAGAGAACTTATTTGCTCTAGCGCAGTCTATCCCACACATTCACCATAAACAGCACAGTCCCCCCCGCGAGTAACACCCACCCTATGGTGATCCACACTCCAGCCTCTGGAACCTCGTAATTTTCACCTATAATCGCCAATATCAACACAGGCAGACCGATATTATGCATCCAAAAATGGATATGTGCCAGAATAGTAACTGAAAGTGCAGGAAAGGTCACATAGATCAGACCTATAATTCCAAGTGCAATCCAACCTAACAAATGGATATGAGACTGAACATTGGACAGACTGTAATCACCCGACACGCCAATAATTACACTAAGCAGCACACTGAGGGCAAAATATACGGCAGCTATCTTCAGAAATTGCTTTCCCATATATGAACTCCTCCTTATGTTGCACGGGGATATTTTGTGACATCTTCTCTATCATATCGAGCAAGCAGGCAGGGTGTGTGGGTATTGTGACTGGTCCATTTGACAAAAGCTTCAAATACACATAAAATCTTATTGCATCAATACTTACCGTATTACTGTGTTTTCTCGGAGATGATAGCGAACTTCTCCGACAATAGGCGTTAATTTTTGACCATTGGTTTATTTTGGATTCGCCATTAAAAGGAGCTTGAAATTATGAATGTATATCAAAATACCCTTGAACTCATCGGACGTACGCCATTAGTGGAGCTGAACAGCTATTCTCTACCGAGAGGAATTCGCCTGTTTGCGAAGCTGGAGTTTATGAATCCCGGCGGCAGCGTAAAGGATCGGGTAGGTAAGGCTCTAATTGAAAAAGCATTAAAAACAGGTCAGCTGAAGCCAGGTGGGACATTAATTGAAGCAACAGCAGGCAACGCAGGTATTGGTCTTGCGATGGCGGCGCTTCATTATAATATCTCGGTTATTTTTGCTGTGCCTGAGAAGTTCAGCCAAGAGAAGCAGGACCTGATGAAGGCATTGGGAGCACGCATCGTTCATACCCCGACAAGTGAGGGGATGAAAGGAGCTATCGAAAAAACAAAAGAATTGGCTGCTGAAATAAAAGATGCATACTTGCCACGGCAATTCAGTAATCCGGATAATCCCGAGGCATATTATACGACAATGGGACCTGAAATATGGAACGATCTGGACGGCAAAGTGGACGTATTTGTGGCAGGTGCAGGCTCGGGGGGAACGTTTATGGGAACCTCGCGTTATCTTAAGGAACAAAATGCAGCCCTTAAAACGGTCATCGTGGAGCCGGAAGGGTCCATTTTGAATGGCGGCGAGTCAGGTCCACATAAAACGGAAGGAATTGGCATGGAATTAATCCCTGAATTTGTGGATAAAGGATATTTTAATGCCATTCACACCATTAGCGATGTTGATGCTTTTGACCGTGTCAAGGAACTGGCTGCACGTGAAGGTCTTCTCGTTGGCAGTTCTTCAGGGTCTGCTTTACATGCCGCTTTACTGGAAGCCGAAAATGCACCGGATGGCGCACATATTGTTACCATTTTCCCGGATAGCAGCGAACGTTATCTGAGCAAAAAAATATATGAAGGCGGGATATAAAATGAAACGCAAAACAAAACTGATTCACGGCGGGCTTCCTACCGATCCCCATACAGGCGCGGTTAACGTTCCTATTTATCAGGTAAGCACTTATGAGCAAGAGGAAATTGGCGTCCATAAGGGATACGAATATTCGCGTACAGGCAATCCGACCCGGTTTGCTCTGGAGGAGCTGATTAAGGATCTGGAGGAAGGAAAGCGTGGTTTTGCTTTCGGTTCGGGTATGGCAGCAATCCATGCGGTATTTTCACTGTTTAATGCAGGGGATCATATTTTGCTGACCGATGATGTATACGGAGGCACCTACCGTATTGTAAGCAAAGTCCTCAGCCGTATCGGAATTGAGTCCACATTTGTGGATACGACTGACCTGGAAGCCATCTCCAATGCAATTCGTCCGAATACGAAGGCATTGTATGTCGAAACGCCAACGAACCCGCTTTTGAAGGTTACGGATATCCGCGCTGTTTCGGAGCTTGTAAAAAAACATGATCTTTTATTGATCGTCGACAACACATTTGCTACCCCTTATTGGCAGACGCCAATTACACTTGGGGCTGATATCGTCATTCACTCTGCTACCAAGTATTTGGGCGGCCATAGCGATGTTGTAGCAGGTCTGGCTGTTGTGAACAGCGACGAGCTGGGAGAACAACTTCATTTTCTGCAAAACGCCATTGGTGCTATTCTCGGCCCGCAAGATTCTTGGTTATTGATCCGAGGTATTAAAACATTGGGTCTGCGTATGGAAGCGATTGAGCAAAATGCAAAGGAAATTGCAGCCTTTTTGGAAAAACATCCGAAGGTTAGCAAAGTGTACTATCCTGGACTGGAAAGCCATGCACAGCATGAACTGTCCAAAATCCAGGCCGAAGGCTTTGGCGGCATCATTTCCTTTGATGTAGGTAGCGACGCTAACGCGGTTGCACTTCTGAAAAAGGTGAAATATTTTACACTGGCTGAAAGCTTGGGAGCGGTTGAAAGTCTGATTAGTGTTCCGGCACGTATGACGCACGCCTCTATTCCAGTAGAACGTCGTGCAGAGCTAGGTATTACCGAAGGTTTGGTGCGGATTTCGGTTGGGATTGAAGATCTGGAAGATTTGATCGAAGATTTGCAGGCAGCATTGTAAGAAAATAATCGTAATGTTCAAGAGAGGTAGCTGAGGCTGCCTCTTTTTTTGTGTATTGTAGAATAAAGTATTGCTTTCCCTTAATAACCGAGTATAATACTTGGTAATAGATTGAGCCATAAGGAGAGAGACCCTATGAAACAGATAAAAACACGCAGTTACCTGCAGGTAGATGACTATCTGGATCTTCTTAATTATGCGAAACAATTGAACGATATAGAGTGGCAACAGGAGCTCAAAGAAGCCCTGCGGCATCAATTGCTGGAGAATGGCAAAGAGACTAAAGATTCTGAGATTAATACGCTGTGGCGGCATTTTGATCAGATTAACGATGAATTGCTGAGGTTGTTTGATCTCTTACGAAATAGTAATAACGCGGCGGATCGAAACTCGTGGAGCGAACAGATTTGGGAGCTAAAGTTAGAACGCATTAAGTTGGAAAAGCAAATTCAAGCGAGTTATGCACATTTTTAAAATAGTAACTTCACCCTAAACATACTATACCCTAGTATTGTTAGCAACAATCATGGCAGCATTAAATAGGTTTTTAGATATAGAAATTTTTAATAACGAAGTGAAGCACTCTGCTTTCTTCGTTTTTTTGTTTTATCATAGCTACTTTTTTGAGAAGAACAGAGGAGTACGTAGAGGTAATAACGAATAGTTTTATATAGTTAAATTGAATGTTAAACGGAATATAACCGCGACTACGTCTCTGAGGAAACAAAAACCTGGAGGGGGAATGTTATGAGGTTCACACATCTGGAAAAAGCAACAACTGTGCTGTCGGATCATCCGGTACGTCTGAGGTCTGCTTATGCAGTCGGTCCGGTCATGCTCCCGGAAAATTGCGGTGTGGGCAGGGAATGGACAAGTTATTTTGCCCATGAGGAATGGAATTTGGAAAAGGCTTGTGATGAAGAAGGAGTAGAGCTTTCAGCCGGAGGAAAGGCAACTTGCCGATTATTGACCGAGCTGGACCCTCGGACTGCCGAACTAAATCTAGGTGTTTTTCCGCCTTTGGCCGAACAAGAAAGGCTTTTGCTGGTTTCAAATCTTCGTTGTATGGCTGCACAGGAAGTGATTTTCAGACCCTTTGAAGGAACGGGACAAATTTGGATAGATGGCACACTGGTATATGCGGAATCCGGTCCTTTTCGCTTGTATCTGGAGGAAGGCGATCACACGGTAGTTATCATTGCTGCGTTTATTCCCGAGGAGGCCCGCTCTATTCGTATCAGTGGAAATCAGGTATGCGACGAACCAGATGTGACAGAACTGCAACGTGAATTTGTAGAGCGTAATATACGTTTTCATATGGCTTGGTTAGAGGTTGAGAAAAGTGCTGGCAGGGAGGGTGAAGACAGCCCGATCTTATTTTATTTACTGCGTAAGGATCGGATAGATCTTCCCTTAGATCAAACGTTATGGGTCGAGGTAACGAATGATGAAGGCATGAAGCTGGATCGCTTTCCAGCACATTGGGAGCAGGAGCAAAGCTATGACTGGGACGAGGAAAAGGCCAGGAATACGGGAATGCTGCACTTCACCGTTACATATCGGGATCATGAGGCTGTGGAGCATCATTTTGTGTATTCGGCACTTGTGCGGCCTTTGTCAGTCGTCGTGGAGGGCTTGCAGGAAGAGTATGACCGGTACATTCAAGCCCGCGCTATAGATATTCTTCATTCTGCGCAGGAAATACAAATAGAGGGCCTGCTTGAGGAATTAAAAAGGTTAACGGATTTGCCGGAAGATCCTTTTGAAATCTGGGATTACCGGGTTGTACGTGAATATATCAAGCTATTAAAACAAATCTTCACGTGTGGACATGCCGAACAGTCACACTCCCCGTCCTTACTTCAAGAAGAACACATCTTTTTGTCTAATGACGGAATTGGGGAAGGATTTTTTGTCTCCCGTTTGGATAATAGTTTGCAACGCTATACCATTCAGCTTCCCAGAAGCTATTCGACTGACCGACAGTATCCTCTGATCGTTCTGATGCCAGGCAAGCGATATGAACTGGGCTTGCCGGATTTTCAGAATCGAGGTTTTGGGCAAGGCTGGGAAGAGGAAGCTATATTCGTTACTTTTTCATGCCGTGGTGTAACGTTGGGCAGTTATATTGGAGAAGCTGCTTTTTTGGAGGCGCTGGATGTCATACTGCAAGCGTACCGAGTGGACGAAGAGCGGATCTATCTGACGGGTTATTCGAACGGAGCATATGCGGCCTGGGCGATGGCACAGGCTTATCCTTCTCGGTTTGCGGCTATTGCGGTTATCTCTGGAGCGCCACATCCCAAGCATCTGATAAATCTGTTGAATATGCCAATATTGAATGTATGCGGAGATCAGGATTACTTATTTGCACAAGCATACACAGCCCCTGTCACAGAGCTTCCATCTGATCATTTTAAAGGTGTCGTAGAGCGGCAGTCTAATCACTGGGATACGCATGAGCTGAGACTTCTGGACGGCGTACTGGGTTGGCTTATGCAATGGAAAAGGGATGTCGTACCTCAGCGTATTGCCTATCGGACGGAACGGGGTAGACATAACCGGGCTTACTGGCTGGAACTGACGCGAATGGATGAAAATGAGGAATATGCCGAGTTGTACGGTGAAATGAGTGCCACAGGTGAGTTGGATATTGAGGCAGTTCACGCCGAAGAATTTATCATTCATCTTTCTCAAGAGGTCATGCCCTTGGAATTGGCCCAAGTTCGTATCGGAGCCCGTATTTTCGTGTTGGACTTGCGGGAATACAGCCGCTTTCGCTTTGTTAAAACACACTCACATAAACGTCCCTCACCTGAATACCGTTTGATTGCCGAACGGGAGGAAGAAAGCAGTGAATGCTTTTCAAAAGAATCGGATGCCAAAAAGGAAATTGTGGATTCGAAAAGCGTGGGAAGAAACGTTTTGAGCCATGGTATGGGTGTGCTTGACGTTTATATGGATCGTCTTCACATTGTCCTTCCATCCAGCTATGCTACACCGGAGGAAGAGCAGGCGGTGAGACGGACGGCGAACGCCTTGGCTAGCCCACGAACAGCGACTTGGAATCCGTATATCGGTGTTCATTATCCGGTGGTGTCTTCCAATGATATTACAGAGGAAGCACTGGCTGATAGCAACGTGATATGTGTCACTTCGGGCTTATCCAGACATGAGCTGCTTCAGAAGCACCAAGCTGATCTGCAAATTACATGTACGGAGGAAGGGTATACATTGGGCGGCGATTTTACGGCAGGCGAGTATTGTCTGTCATATATTCAACCTAGCCCATGGTCTGCAACCCAGCAAATGCTAGTCGTAGCGACCAATTCCCCCCGTATGTTGGGTAAAAACCTATTTATGCGCAGACTGATTATGCCTGGATATTTTAATGGTTTACACCCATATTTGAATAAAGAGATTATTGTGTATGACAGCAAGGGAGTGCGTGCTTTTAACTTTACTTCCATCAGACATGCGCAGCAAAAACTGCAAGGCCAATAAAGAAGACAGCTAATTAGACACGATAATCCTAAAATAAAAAAACGTCCGGAGTTGGGGAGGGGGACTGACCCCTTAACGTGAGACAAATCAAAACTCCTTCAAGAGAGCTCAACCATGTCGAGATATGGAAGTAGCCTTGTGCGTCCACTTTATTGACAAAGCTAAAAAATGTGAATATCATCATAAACGTTTTGAATCCTTCTTCTATCCAGGGAAAGGCACATTAAGTGCACAGGAAAAGATTAATCTAGTCATGCAATCTATTAATATTATTATAAGATATTTTTTTTGATCTATTTAGAGAGCAAATGCTCTCTCTCCGAAGGAGGGAAAACATAATGGAAAATTCATTTGAAAACAAGTCGGTTATTGTAACTGGTTCGAGTAAGGGGATTGGTAAAGGAATCGCCAAAGTCTTTGCTGAAAAGGGAGCTAAAGTAGCCATTATTTCTCGTAACCTAGATGAGGCCGAGATATGCGCTGCCGAAATCAGAGCATCCGGTGGATACGCGCAAGGCTTTAGAGGTGATGTCACGGATCGATCTTCTATGGAAATGATGGCACATTCAGTATCGGTGGCCTTTAGCGGCATTGATGTGTTGTGTGCTAACTCAGGTATTGCCCCTATGACTACAATTGAAGAAATGGTTGCTGAAGAATGGGATAGCGTGATGAATACTAATGTGCGTGGAGCTTTATTTTCTGTACAGGCTTGTCTGCCATTCTTAAAAAAAGCTGAATATGGAAGAGTGGTGTTAACATCTTCGATTACGGGGCCGGCGACAGGATTTGTAGGATGGTCGCATTACGGTGCCAGTAAGGCTGCCCAACTCGGTTTTATTCGCAGTGCAGCGCTTGAGTTAGCTCCGTTTGGTATTACAATCAATGCGATCATGCCCGGTAATACAATGACTGAAATGATACAAACCTTCCCAGAATACATTGAAACCATGCTTCCATCTATTCCATTGAAACGGTTTGGAACCGTTGAAGAAATGGGACATGCAGCTGCATTTCTTGCCTCTAAGGAGGCTGGCTTCATCACGGGACAAACAATTATTATTGACGGAGGACAGAGCTTGCCTGAATCTTAATAAAAACAAGTTTGTACCAAGAGGAATAAAATGAATCCTTCAAGTAGTCATACCCCTGTCAAGTAGACGAATGAAAAAAGCTAAGCTGCAAGCGCGTGCCGATACTCGATCGGGGCGCGCTTTTTGAGTTTATCCTGAAACCGCTGAGCTTCGCTCCGTCACCAGATTTGAATATCGCTTTTTAAGTAGTCCACCCCTGAGCTATCAAGTAATCTCGTTCTTCTTTGATACTGGAAAAGGAGGTACGTGTACGCCCCTTCATCGGGCTGGATGAACCCTTGCGCCAATCGAGCGGTTCAGCATTTCGAACCTTCTTCACCCAAACTTTGAGTTGGTTAGCCATACGAAAATCCCCTCCAGGTTCACTCATACCCTCATGGTAACACACAAGGTTTTTTTAGAGTGTCTACTTGAAGGGGATGATACCACCCAGGCGATCCTGACGGTTTTTTGCTGCTTTATTGCAGTGGTTTGTCATGGTAATGACGTCATATATAGAAGGGCGTTAGGACAGATCAGTTTTTATACTGCTCCATCAGGTACATGATCTTTACTTCATCGGCCAAATCTCCAAAGGGTTCTAACGGATTCTCTTGAATGATATGATATAAACGCTGGACTCGTTCCTTTGGCAGTTTGCGTACATATCTGGAAATGAAAGCGGCATGGGTGACTACGTAGCGCTTTTTACGGACAGCTGCACTGGCTACGCGGACGAGAATATCTTCGCCCCCTGCCAATTCCAGAATACGGCGCTCATAAAAGACTACGTATCGGAATGTCCGGTCCTTGATCAGCTCACGATTGAGTCTGGCAATCTCTCCGATATATCTGACCATAAGCGGCTCGAAGCTCTTGATCAGGAGAGGATCGAGCGTTAATTCCATGTCTTTGCGGAGAACAAAAGATTGCAGCAGGGCGACCTGCTGGAGCCTTATCCGATCATTGTGAATGAGTACAGCCATCTCACGCAGCATTTCATAGGAGACACGCTCACTGAGCTGCCGCAGGGCAACCGCGTTTTTATGATTAACGTTTAGTCCTTCCTGGATCTGCCCTATACGACCTCTGAACAGACGTATAAGCTGCCTACGCTGTTCATAAGGATAAACACCCTGCTGTAGAAGCACCAAGGGCAGCAGAAAGAACGCACCGACGATACCGCATAGAAACATTTGTTGCTGCGAGTGGCCGAAAAAAACAGTAGCGGCCAGCAATATGACGCCGACGGCAAGGTCTTTACGAAAATAACGTTTGGCTCTAAGTTTGGCATATTGCTCTACAGGAACTAGTGTATCCCGACCACATGATGTACATTTCTCTTCCCAAAGGGCGGTGAATTGTCCACAACGCTTGCAGACTCTTAGCTTTTGGAAGGCGTGCTCTGTGCGGGTAAATGGGCGAAATTGTACAGCTTGTTTGGAACTATTCATTGCGCTCACTTCTCCGGTTCAGCAGTGCCAGAAGCTCGGTGTCGATTTGTGTAATCGACGGGGCGCGTTTTTTATGTATATAGTAAATTAGTGATTTGATGGCGACAAAAAGAAACATAATCGCCAGACATCCGTATGAGATCATAGTGTACTTCCTCTTTCTGCTTGGATTTTTACTTCAATATTTTACATGGGCGGGTTTCGCTACTGTCATTTTTGTCGTATAAAGGAGAAGGCTGGTGCCCGATTGCCCTTGTTGGGGTATAATTATATCATTACTGCAGGATATTGGTAAAATCTCGCGGTATGACAGGCTTTTTGGTTGGATTCAGACCATTTGGGCAGTATTTTCAGCTGGCGTTCATGTAAAACTCATTATAATTTAATAGTAGGGGAGTACAACTGTAATTTAGAATGAGAATTAACCGGCAAAGGGGTACAAGCGATGTTTAGTAGAGACAGAAAATGGTTTTTGGTCATCGGAATCATATGTACAATGATCATGACCTCGATTTTGGCATGGCAGCCACAGATGGCGAATGCCGCTTCGCCCTCTGCTTCTAAGGTGGATGCGGTGCTGGTCGTCGATGTAAGTAATTCAATGAACACCAGTGATCCTGGGAAAATTGGCAATGAAGCCATGAAAATGTTCATTGATATGCTGTCGACGCAAAATGACAAGGTCGGGATTGTAGCGTATACGGATGTCGTACAGCGCGAGAAAGCCTTGCTTAATATTACATCCGAAGCGGATAAGCAGGAACTGAAGACGTTTATTGACGGACTGAACCGGGGGGCGTATACTGACACCTCCGTGGGTGTCAAGGAAGCGATCCGCATTTTGCAAGATGGTAAAACAGCTGGACATGCGCCTATGATCGTCATGTTGGCCGACGGTAACAACGATTTTAATAAGACGACAGGCAGAACCGAAAGCCAATCAGATCAGGATATGGCACAGGCTGTAGCCGAGGCTAAAAATAGCGGCGTTCCGATCTACACCATCGGCTTGAATGCAGATGGGAAGCTGAATAAAAACAAGCTTGCCGACATAGCGCAGCAAACGGGCGGCAAGTCCTTTATTACAAGCTCAGCGGATGACCTGCCGAACATTTTAAGTGAAATTTTCGCCAGCAATTTGAAGTTGAAAGTGGTGCCTTTGCAGTCCATTACGGCAAACGGCGACTATCAGGATGTAACGGTAACCGTACCGAATGATAGTGTGCTGGAGGCTAACATTTCGATCATGTCCTCGAAACCGGTGGATGCGAGACTGATAGACCCGTCGGGCAACACCAAGCCGATTCCTTCGAGCGATGTGCTGCTGTCCAAGTCCAAAAGCTACTCGCTGATTAAACTGCTCAAGCCTGTGGCTGGTGACTGGAAGCTCCAAGTCAAGGGAGTCCAGCAGGATCAGATTGATATTAATCTGGTGTTTAACTACGATCTGGAGCTGAAAATGGACGCACCGTCCGCCAAATCATACAAAAAAGGCGATGCAGTTCAAATTCGTTCCTACCTGACGAGCAATAGCCAGCAGCTTCAGGATCAGGAATTGTATGCGAATATGAATGCTGTTCTGAAGGTCAAGGATCTGGATTCCGGTACAACGAATGAGGTGCCGTTAACCAATGCAGGGGATTCTTTTACCGGTAGCTATACGATTCCAGATGAGCATGACTACGAACTAACCGTTAGAGCAGAGGAGAAGAGCTTCTACCGTGAAACACAGCCTGTAACCATCAGTGCTAAAGCAGGGGCGACGAGCGGTACGAATACAGGCACAACGCAGCCAACAACACCTGCTGAAAAGTCCAAGCTAATGCCACTCATTCTTTTAGGGCTGGGACTGCTCATTCTGCTGGTTGCCGCATATTTCATCTGGAAGGCTGTCAAAAAGGCCAACCGTGGCTTTGTCGGTCAAATCGTACTGGAAATCCGGGATGAGAACACTGGCGAAAAAACGTATCCACAATACAAGAAGCTGAACACCTTCCGGGGCAAATTTAATCTGCACCAGTTGCTGCAACTGGCACCGGAATTTGCTGGAACCGACAAGGTCGTGTTCACACCAGCCAATCAGGATCGTATCATTGTGCGCAGTACCCCCGAGATTACGATTGAGAAATCCGGACGGGCTGTAGACACAGGCAACGGTCTTGAACTCAAAAACGGTGATCGTCTGACCATCCCGTTAGCCAGTGTGGACAAAACCATTTTACTGGAATTTATTTCAGTAAACAGCTAAACGAACCCTTAGGAGGTCATATCTATGAAACCAGTAGTTAGAGAGCATATCCAACAATTAGACGTATCACTCGGCGGGGGGATCGTAAGCGATAAGATCAGAGTTGATACTATTGATAATCCTATTTTAATTATCGGACTCGGAGGCACGGGAATTGATGCCCTTCTCCGCTTGAAATATCAAATTAACCGCAGATTCAAGCTTCCAGCAGATCCGATCTCCAAGAAAAAGAGCGATAAACCGGACAATGTGGAATTTCTCGCTTTTGAAACGAATGAACAAGACCGCAACAAAAAATACAAGGGGATTGGTTTGGACCCCATCAATGAGTTTGTACTGCTATCCAATGCGGAAATCGGCGGATTGCTGCAAAACCGCAGCATTCTTGAGCCGTACATTACCGATTGGCTGTCTCCAGAGCTGAGCATTACCGATGGTATGAACGGGGCGGCAGGGGTACGTCAGGCAGGACGATTGCTGTTGTTCACCAAAATCAATCAGGTCGTACAAAGCATTGACAAAAAAATCAAAACCTTGTCTGAAGGCACCAACAAGAAGCTTATGGTGTTCCTGCTGTCCGGTTTGTCCGGCGGTACAGGAAGCGGTACTTTCCTCGATATCTCATATATCGTCCGAGGAATTATTGAGCGTGACTATGGCTCTGCAGGTGTAGACCGTGTAAATACATTAGGTTATCTGTTTACACCGGATATTAATTTAGCGAACAAAAGCCTGAGCGAGCATACACGTGAATATATTAAAAAGAACGGCTATGCTGCACTGAAAGAGCTGGACTATTGGATGAATGTAGACAGCCGTGGTGAACGCTTTAAGCAACAGTACGGAAATATTTTGACCGTGAACTCGCCGCTTCCGCCGTTTAATCTGTGTCATCTCATTTCGGCCACGAATACGGAAGGCAAGCTGTTGGAAAATGCTTATGATTACTGCATGAATGTCACCGCCGAGAACATCACCAACTTTATGGCGAGTGAGGAAAAACAGTCAGGTGAAGAGTTTGCCATTCATGACTATATCAGCAATATCCGTACCAACATCGCACAAATGAATAAGGCCTATCCGGCAAACTACGATTACAATATTATCGGGGCTTCCTCGGCGGTACTGCCAATGGAGGAAATGACGACATATCTGGCCTATCGAATGTTTGGCAAAATGTCCAAAATGTTTAAGCAATCGCCAAATCAAGAGGATGTAGAGAAGTTTGCCCGCAAGCTGGGCGTGGATCTGGATAGCATGATCAAAAACTTTGAATCCCGTGTACCTGAGCCGCTTCCGGGCTTTGAAAACAGTGAACGGTTGAGTTATAGCAATGTTGTTAAAATGCAAGTTGTCAATATGGACACCGAGCTGGAGCAAACGTTCCTGACGCGTGCCCGCGAAGAGTATATCAAAGCGAAGAAACAGCTTCCTGGCGAAATTACAGGACAGTTTACGGACCAAATCCGCCGGATGTTTCTGCATCCTGAGCAAGGGCCGTTTTATGTATCCCGCATGATTTATACTGAAAAAGGATTTAGCTTGCTGAAAATGCTGCTTTCATATGTTGAGACGTTGCGTGAATCACTGCACCGTATTCCAACGGACATTGAATGGGCGCGTGAGCAGGCGAACGAAAAGCTGGGCGATGCCAAGAGCGCGTTTGTGTCCAAGGATAAAAAGAAAAATGCGTACATTGAAGCGAAAATTAACGAATATTGGCTGCGGGCTGATGTGGAACGTACAGAGCAGCTCATTGAATTTTATGAAGACCTGTATGACCTGTTGAACAAGGAAAATAGCCGCATTTATAATGTATTTACTGAAATTTTGAACGCATTGAGCGCAATTTTCGAGAAGAATGGCGATCTGCTGATTAACGGCGAGGAACAGTCCGATCACAAAGGTAATAAAACGTACTATTGGAATCTGGTAAGTGTACCGGATATTTCTGAAGTTGTGACCAAGCTGCTGGACAACCGCAACGGTGATGATTTGATTCGTGATTTTGCCCAAGAATTGCTGGAAAATTCAGATCAATGGGTGAAGGATCAGGATATGGACATCATTAGCTCAATCTCCAACTTCTTGACTGATAAGTTCGGTGATCTCATTACCCGTTCCATGGAGGATTTCCTCGTCATGAAATACGGGCAAGATGAAGCCATTGAAAAATTTGTGGAGCGCTACATTGCGAGTAAACTGGATGAGGAAGCTGTACCTGTGTTCCATTTGAGCAATAGCTCTGGCAACTTGTACTTCCCATCATGGGGATTCGTTTCAGTACCTGTACAGTCGCCTAATATCCTGAAAGGCGTTCGCAATTATCAAAATAATGCAATTGGCAAATCACACTTTACTATTAAAGAGAGTGAAGTTCGTAACCGGATTTTCTGGCTCAATACGCGTAATGGTGTTCCTCTGTTTGTATATACGCCGCTCAAAGTGTATGAAGAAAGCTATGAAAAAACGATTCTTGACCGCGAAGGTATTGGCCGTCATCTGGTGCAAACAGGTCAGAACAATTGGACTAATCTGCCGTCGCCGATTCCTGAAAAGTCATGGGGCGAAACTTACGTCAATTCGCGTGTGCAAGCTTACAATGCCCGCATTCGTAATGATTTTGACCGTGCCAAGTCACTTGGCGTGATTCGCGAAAAGGATGTCGATCAGAATACGAGCAGCCGCTTCACTGTAATCCGTTCACATGCGCTAGATCTGAATGCGATGCTGGCAGGCTACGATATGCGCTTGCAGGAATCCAAGCCGAATTTGGGTGAAGTCAAAAGAGCATGGTCTGAGTTGAAACGTCTGCTGGCTGAAGGGCTGGAGCAGGCCGGAAGCAAGGACATCTTTGGCAGCATCAATGAAGAGATGGCGAAGGAAAACCTGATCCGTTCACCAGAATTAACACAGGTGGTTCGTGAAGAACTGGCGAAATATACACTAATTGAAGCGAAAGCCGCTGAATTGGAAGCTTTGCTGGGCAAATATCAGGATGAAGAAAAATGGCTGGATCAGTTCATTCAGGCACTCTATACGGACACGATTACGAAAAAAGGTGCTTTGTACGTCTATGATCGCGACGAAGAGGAAGAGGCTTGGGAGCCGTTTGCCAATGTCATGAAGAGCCGTAATTATGTGGAGTTTGAAGTGTTTACAAACTTCCGTGGTTTGGAAGAAAAGAAATTTGCTGCTCTAATGCGCAAGGCGGATCGCCGTGATGCTGTGTTGACTTCATCTGAGGATATTACACCATTGCTGGCGAAGCTGGATGAACTGGCTGCAACTTACACAGAGGCCCGCAATCAATTGGAATATGAAAAGGTGGAGCTCGCTAACGGAGCGGAACTTTATGCATTCTATGCTCAAATGGCTGGAAAATTAAACGACATCCGCAGAAAGTTGAAGTAAAGTATGAGAGAGCAGCTGTTACGTTATGCGGCTGACTATGCAGTCGCAGAGGACCAATTAATCGGAAGCGGAGATGGACGCAGTAGCATCCATTTCCCGTCCGTGTTTCTTTTTATCGGTGATCGCATGAACCCGGTGATGAACACCATTGCAGATATCAACCGGACCAAGTGGGATAACAGCACGGGAGTAACGTATATTCAGATCCGCTCGCAGGAAGAACATGCGGCTGTAGATCGTTCGGTGGATGCTATTGTTCATACGATAGCGGTACCGGAGGAAAGTGGCCACCAAACGATACGCCGTGACTTGCACCAGGCTTTTTATACACATGAATCGCAGCTAATTGAGCTTAACACCGCGTTGCGCCGGGCTAGTGGACATCTGGCAGATTACGGTCGGTTGTATTCTTCGTTCGAGCGTGTTCATTTGTCGATTTTGACGACAGCGGATGACCCCATGAACGTATTAATCCCTGAAATTACGCTGTTGGCGGAGTATATTTTTGCACAGTCTTTTAAATCGGTACAAATGGATCTGTATGTGTTGGTGAATGAAAGCGATCAGGCTGTCCAATTCGGCTACAGTAGTGCAACGTCCGTTGCTTTTATGCGGGAGCTGGACTATATCCAGAGTCCAGAGTATACGTTTACGGCACCGCTTCATATGACTGAGGACAAATTGACCATTCCAGTATCCCATGCTCCATCACCGTTGTTCGATCTCGTCTATGTGCTGTCCGACAAGAACGAACGCGGCGTAACGGTGCCGAATAGCCTGCGGGAAAGCTGTGACATCATTTGCCACATTCAGCTTCTTAAAAACCGCTATCAGGCAGGAGATTCCTATCGGTCACAGGATGGGGGATACAACAATACATCGTTTAAAAACAACATCATGACGGAATCCGGGCGGCAGGGTTATGTGTCGGCTGGATTTTCCCGAGTCAACCGCCCTAACCAGTCAATCGCACTTACGGTGCTGTATCATTTTTATGTGAAGCTGCTAGAGCGTATGAGAACAGAGCAGGAGTGGGACATACGCGATAAGCTGAATTATTTTGGTTTAGATGCTGCTGAGCGCGGTCGCACGCGAAATGATCTCGTTCCTGGTAATGAGGCGATCACGGACATGAGCGCACTGATGACCAGCGGAGCCAGCTACGGCTCCTTGAAGCGAATGACATTACGTGAGGCGGAGGGAGCCTTGTTCGGTCAGGGCTGCGAAGCCTTTTTCCGCGATAACTGTGAACGGATTATGCACAAACGGTTGGGAGATTTTCAGGCGGAATCAGGTCTGCAGTTGGCTGTGAATGCAGCTTCCAAGGAATATCCTGAAATCGGCTTATTCGAGTTGACAGACTGGACGGATGAAAATAAAACAGGAAATGTGCTTACGGCCATTCGGGGGCTGATTCGGGATACGTCCAATGACTTGCAGATTAGTACCGCTGAACTGGACGCCCTGTATAGCGGTCAGGTGGAGGACCAGCCTTTTCAACGACTGCCACTCATGGATAAGCATAATGTGCGCAGCTTGATTCGTTACCTGACCGAGACGGTTTACGGGCACAAACTGCACATGCTGCGAATTCAAGCCGATTTGGAGCTGCTTCGTCGCTATGAACTGGCACTAGAAAAATGGCATGCACAGGCGAAGCATATTACAGTACAGCTTTCCAGCCTGGAGCGTGAACTGCATCAAGCTGCAACGGATAGTATTCGGCAGGCTGATAGTTACACAGGTCAAAACCTGTTCGAGTATTTCGAGCGTGTGACGGAGGATGTCATGCGTGAGCTGGAGAGCAAGCGGGGAAAATCTATATTCTTTGATACCCGGCATATGGGGCCTGTATCCGGATTGCTGGACGGGGGCCTGTCCGCATTGGTGGATCGACTTACGCAGACCTGTCGAACCTTGATTCTCAGTTCACAGCCGTTTAATCAGACCTTCGAAGAAGAATTATTGCGGCGTGCCAATGTAGCTGCTGCATATGAAAATCGGCTGGTCGTTCCGAAGGATGAGCTGTTTAAGAAACTGTATCAAACGTTAGAGGAACATGGTGGAATTAACGTACGTTTGCTCGACTATACCCATGAGCATCGGTATGAAGAAAAGTACTTCTTTGGTGACTACGAAGGCGAATTTCTTCCTTATGCGATGGATGTGGACATTACTTCGCGTATTTACAAGCTGGGTTTTGTACATGAGCGTCGCAGCAGCGGGGTGGAAAAGCTGCATTTGATGGGCGGCTTCCATCTGGAGGATCTGATGGTTTACCGCAACGGCAAAACGTATTATGAGACATATACTGCGAATGGTTTCGTGTTTCACGGAATCGACGTGGACCGGTTGCCGGAATTGCGGTAGCCACATATTCATCCTACTTTAATGATGGAAGGAAGCAACGATTCTTATGAAGCAACGTAAATTTAACGTTCTCCTATTACTGTTCGGCTTGTTGGGTGCTGTAGTAGGCTTCATCTTGGGAGAGCTTATTCTTCACAAATTGATAGGGCACTGGCCGCATATCGTCGTGATTGGGCTGTATTTTGGCATCATGGCACTGTGCATTGGCCTAGGTTGTCTGATTGGCGAACTAATTTCGCCACAGTTAAATGGGCATTCATGGCGGCAGCGCTACTCCGGGTTATCCTGGAAGTTACTGGTGCCTGCTACACTAGTGATGTTGTTCGTGGCAGGTCTGCTATTGGAGTTGGGCTATCAGGTTAACCCTGAAGGGCGCAAGAGCGTACAGGACCTCGTGCTTGTGATTGATAATTCCGGGAGTATGCAGCAAACAGATCCCGATAATGAGCGCCTAACGGCTGCCAAGAGTCTGATTGGCCAAATGGATGGAGACAAGCGGGTAGCCATTGTTTCATTTGAATCTGCTGCGCAGTTGGTTCAGCCATTTACTCCCATTGGCACAGATGCAGAGAAGCAAGCGGTTTATTCCAAAATCGATAGTATGCAGACTATAATGTCAGGCGGTACAGAGATCGGGCTTGCTTTGGACGAGACGATCAAAGAGATTGAAACCCAAGGTAATGCAGAAAAAGGTTCTCTCGTTATCATGCTCTCTGATGGCTTTAGCGATCTGGATACCCAGACAGCATTGGCTCCTTATATCGCCCGCCAGATTCCGATTAATACGATCGGGCTGAAACTGGCAGAGTCGGATGGTATAGCCTTATTGCAAAATATTGCTGACCTGACGGGCGGAACTTATTCTAATGTAGCCAATGCCCAAGGACTTACTCAGGCGTTCGGAAAAATATATAACAAAATCGGTGATCGCACACTGGTAACGGAGCGGACAGGTGAGTATGCCGACAGTCTGTATTTTGCTATTTATCGCGTAACGGCGCTGGTCATTATCGGCGCTTTATTGGGATTGGCTCTTGGGCTGATGTTCGATAACCGTTTTCTCGCACGGAATTTTGCGATTGGAGGAGTCCCGGCAGGCTTGCTCGCTGGTTTTATTTTGGAAAAGGGACTATCTGGCTCGCCTATAGGCGACTTGATGATTCGTTTGGTGGCAGCGCTCGTACTGGCAGCCCTTATTGCTGTCTTTTCGCTTGTTCTGCCGATTGCGGAAAATACTCGCCGATCTTCCGGTGGAGGAAGTCAGGGTGCGCCATCAGGACGCCGGAGAGGGGCACCGGAAGCCCCGACGCGCAATCGACGCAGCAGTGGATTTTAGAACGGGAGGCTGGAACTTATGCAGTATAGGGAAGCACAGCCCGGTGATCCTATTATTTCGGAGCTGAGCCACAAAATTGATGACAACCGGGTTGTGTTACGCTGGCAGTGGCCTGAGGGCGCAGCCGTGGTATATATTGCGAAACAATCAGCCGATGCAGGTGTGAATGGGCAAAATGAAGGTGAAGTTTTACCGCCTTTTTCAAGCCTAAAACTTTTTACACGCGAGGAGTATAAGGCTGCTGGCAGCTATCGTGACCGAATTGAAAGCATTGGACGCGTGCGGTATATCGTATATCCAGCTGTTCGGGAGGATGGAGACACTTACGTGATCCGTCAGCAAGACGGAGCCAACCAACTGGAGTTGAGCACGGGGAGGGCTAAAATCAGATATGCAGTTCACCATAAAAAAAGCTGGTTTCGCAGCCGCAAAACCGTCCAGATTCAGGTGACAGCCGAAGTTCCTGTCCCGCAAGAGGCGCTTTGCTACGTGAAGAAGCGCGGGGGTTATCCAGCAGACCGGGACGATGGAACCTTGTATCCGTTCACGGCACCTTTTGCCGCGGGACGGAATGTTTTACCCGCTGTTGAAGTGGGGGGAGATGAATATGTGCGGCTGTTTTTTACGGATGGCCAGAAATATGGCACGGTATATGAATTAGTCCCTGAATGAAAGGAGGCCGCAACCGATGAGTTTTCTTAGCAATTTATTCAGAAGAAAGCCACAGGCAGCGCCAAGGCCGTTATTTTATGATATTGTGTGCCCTTATTGCTTTAGTAAATTTTCCCCGGAGGAAGTGGTATTCCGTGCTTCTCATCACCGTGAAGATGACGAGGACTACGCTTTGGGTGAAGATGAGCTGTTGAACAAATATCGGGAGCGTTTTGGTTTGGACAGTGTGCATGATATGGAGGCGATTTTGCATCCCCATGATGTCCCTGAGGAACATCGATTGTATTCTGATCATGTACTGACAGGACTGACGGACCGTTATGGCGAGCTGACGCGTCACCGACTGTGCCCGCACTGCCATAACGAACTGCCCGTGACCGCGGGTAAGGTGCCTAGCAATATCATTTCGATCATTGGAGCTTCGCAGGCGGGGAAATCTGTTTATATGACCTCACTGATTCACACGTTGCAGCATGTTACGGCCGATCATTTTGACGCGGCTTGCATGCCGCTCAATGCAGAGATCAGCCGAAAGTTCCGCACCATGTATGAGGAACCCCTATTTGAACGAGGGGATCTGCTTACATCGACACAAAAAGAAAAGATGCAGGAGCCTTTTATCTTCCAGTTTGTATTTAAGGATGAGGAAAAGCCGCCACTGACGCTGGTATTTTTTGATGTCGCCGGTGAGGGAATGGTAGATCAGGACTATCTGGGACTGCATGGACAGCATATTAAGAATTCTGCAGGTATTCTCTTTATGGTCGATCCACTGCAAATCCGCTCTATTCGGGAGCGCATTAAGATTAACCTTGGCGATAAGCCGGGTGAATGGGTCTCGCAATACGATGAACCGCGTGATGTCGTACTTACGATGTTCGGTGATTTTATCGCTTATCAGGAAAAAGGGAAAACGGATATTCCGACCGCTGTCGTCCTGACCAAAAGTGATATGCTTACTGCGTTGGCAGATGAAGAAGGCACATACATCAAGACGAACAGCAATATTTTTAATCCGATGGAGCATCGCAAATATATGGATTTGGATGAGTTCGCGAACATTGATGGCGAAGTTCGACGCTTCATCGAAAAGGTGGATAAGCCGTTCAAGGGCACGATGGATGTATATTTTACGGATACGGCCTATTTCGCAGTTTCCGCGCTGGGTAGCAATCCGGTGGAGCAAAAGCTGCAAGGGTTGGTTAGTCCGATCCGTGTGGATGAGCCATTCATTTGGCTGCTTTATAAGTTGAAGTACATTGAGGGGAGAGAATCACAGTGAGTTATTCTACCTCTCATTTAATACAACAGCAGATGTACACACGGGAACGGCGTGGTATTTTCCGTTCTACGGAAGGCTTCGATACAGTGGCTAATTCCAAAGGATTGGATGCTTCTTTTATTAAAAAGGTGCTCCATCCCTTATGTGTATATGATGCGCCTGCTGCTTTGACGGCGCGTGGTGAGAAACAGGAAAGCGTCTATCCGGAAGCTATACATCTGGTACGGACGGAGTCCGGGGATGTAGTGCTTGGCCGCAGTATTTATAAGGCCGCGGATTTTACTGGGCTGCGGAGCGCCTTTTTCACGCACAACTATGTGATTCCAGCCGGACATGGTGAATCTCCGTCTGACTATAAGCAGTGGCTGAACACATCCTTTGTTGATACCTATGATATTGAGCAGGGAACGGATTTGCCGGAATTGGAGCGTCTACCGGGTGGAAGTGTATTTCCGGCTGTTGACCCGTCTACAGTGCTGACTCAATTACAGCTGAGCGAAGAAGTGTTCAAACAGCTTTTATACGCAGTCATGATGTCCGCAGCAGGTCGCAAAAAGGTATATGTAGCGCTGAATGTTCCTGTAGAAGCGGTCGGATCTTCAGCCAAGCAGCTACTGGGTGTGCTGTATGCGGCACTGCCTTATGCATTTCGTAACAGACTCGGATTTCTTACATATGCACAGGAACCGAACAGCAGAAAAGGCATTCACTTGATGTTCGTTGAGCCTTTTAGTTTGCGTCCCGGTGATCGGAATGTGGAAAAGGACTTTGTATTTGACCTGTCTAACCATAGTCGAATACTTAATGTGGATGCAGAGCAGGTGAGACAGCCGTATTTTGACTGGATTGTTCGTACGTTGCTGAATGGTGAGACGCCGGACGATTTCTTCAAATTTGCCGAGCAAATGCTGACGGGTATGGAGGCCGGGCGTGATTTGACGCCATCCAGCTATCATGAGCTAATTACGTTGTACAGAATTGAGCAGGGAGAGCGGGCATTATACAACGAACAACGAATCGCTGTGTTACGAAGCTTGACTGATTATTTATCGCCACCCGATGCGCTGCCACGTAAAATGAGGCTGAATGATCTGTTTCTGTCGTTTTTTGATCATGAATTTGATCGGGTGAAGGATGGATATATTCCAGACGTAGGTCTAGTCGATAGTTTCAAGGACTATTATAAAGTTCATGCACGCAGCAGCGAAAATCGGTTGGTGGAATATTTAATCCGTTCGCTAAACAATGCTTATACTGCCAGAAATACGGAAGCAGTTACGTATATTTATCATACGATTGAAGAAAATCCATCATTAGGCAAGGCATATTTTACGAAAGTGTTGGGTAATCCAGCACTTACAAAAATGCTGTTCATTCCCTACATGGACAGTCAGATGAAAAGAACACCGGATGCCAAGGGACTGCTGGCTGTTGTGCACGAATGGGGCAGTCGGTATATCGAAGTGTCGGCGAATGCCGATTTTCAGCTTTTGGCAGAATCTGCGCTGATGGGCAGACTGCGTGCCGAAAGAAAACCAGTAGAGGCTGTGGCTGCCATTCACCAACGCTTGCGTCAATGGGACAGCAGCTCTGCCGTAGGCAAACTGTCCCCGCTGGAGCAATCTGGACTAACAGAGCGCTTGCAGGAAGCGTCGGATCGGTATTTACTTACCGAAGTAGAGCTAAAAGAAATATCACCCGATCAGGTCGTACAGATTCCCTTTTTCACACGGCCCGATTTGGTGCAGTGGGTTGGAAAGCTGCCTGCTCCTCTCAAGGGACAAGCAGTGCGATTGATTGCGGCTTACGATTGGTTTAATACGGAGGAACCGGAACCGGCGGTGCTGGACGGCCTGGAGCCTGGCGAAGTAGAAAAGGTACAGGATTGGGCTTATGGCTGGCTGCCCCAGCAGCTTGCGGAAGGCCATTTTGCCCGTCTGTTGCCTGCTTTCTATCGTTCTGACGGGCCGGGAGAAGGAATATTGGACTTCGCTCGCCTAGTCGGTTCGATCCGCAAATGGGCGAAGGATAACGATACGATGTACCGTTTTATCCGATGGTCAGAGGAACACCCCGAGTTTGCTACTCCACGTGGCGGTTTCGAACCGGCGTATCGACGTGCGCTACTTCTATTCTTCCAAAAGGAAGGACGAGAGGGATTGCACAAAAAAACGCTGTGGCGTCAATATTTTGAACCTGCAAAGCCTGCTTTTAAAAATTTCTATTTGGCAGCAAAGCGGGAGACGGACACGCCCTTGGTCAAAACACTTCGTCGTTTCCGTAAAGGTGGGGTGATTTCCGGGATTGTGCTGATTGTCATTGCAGGTACGCTAGGTGGCCTTAAAGCAACCGGGGTGATCGGATCTGGTGACACACCTGCGCCTGTTGCTGCCCCGAAGCCTGTACAACAGCCTGTAGAGCCTACAGTGCCCGTAAAAGAGGAGCCTACGGCCATAGTGACACATGTGCCTAATACCAAGTCCACTACGAAAATGGTCAAGCTGCTATTTGCGTTTCAGACATCGACAGAGCAGGCAGAATTTAAGCCGAAGAAGCTCGTCATTGTCGGGGCGGATCAACAGGAGCACTTATACGAAAATTTTACGCTTGCTGAACAGAACGACAAGGAAGCAGCCATTAAAGCGAACAATGATACATCCAGTGACGTAAACATTGGGAATCCCACTACAAAAAGCACGACAGCAGATGGACAATCCACGGACAGTGGTTCCACAGCTCGTGGTGGTACATCCAGCGGAAAAAGCGGCGATCAGTCTGGAACAGTGACAGACAATACGGACGGAGGCTCGACTTCAGAGATTTCTACTGAGGGTAGTGGTAATGGAACCAACACAGACACTGACGCACCATCGGAGTATGATCTGAAGAAGTATCCTTATCGTACGCTGTTGACCATTTGGCAACGGCTGGAGCTGAATGATGCTAGTACGGTTACCGTTGATGGAGAAGAATATCCGCTAGTTCAAGTGAAAACTGCAGACTAAGCAATCATAAAACAGAAATGAATGATGAATGAAGTAAAAGACGGGTTTCCTTCAAGGGCTCGTCTTTTATTATGCCTATATTTCCATAAAGGATGAATTCAAAATTTGAAATTCACCTTATCTAATAAAACATCATTTTTTACGAAAGTATTGACACCAAGTAGGCAGCTGATTAAAATTAGTTGGAATTCAAACTATTAAAATTAGATAGCTATGGAGGTTAGTAGTGAGATGGGAAGTGAGGTGTATCCCGTTTGTCTTCCTTGGGAGGAAGAGAGTACGATGTATTTAATTAAATGGATTTTCACTACCGTCCGGCGCGAAATTGAAACAGCACTGCGCCCTTTGGGGCTCACCTCCCCACAATCGCAGACGCTCTATATACTGGCGATGTCGCCTGGAGTCACCAATACGGATTTGGAAAAGCTATTGCTTATTGATAAATCAAGCGTTACCAGCCTGGTTAACGGGATCGTTAAGAAAAACTGGGCAGTACGCAAAAGTCACCCGGAAGATGCACGAATGAAGCAAATCTATTTGACTGAGGAAGGTTTGGAGATTCACAAGATAGCTGAACGTACCATTGAGGCAATTAAAAGCTCGGTAGGTGAAACGTTATCTGTCGGAGAATCGGAGACGCTGCGCGGCCTGCTTAAAAAAATTCTCCACGATTACCGTTATGCGAACACCCGCGTTTGAGCGGATATATAGAGAGTCTGTCCGGATAGGGATATTCAAAAGCAGTGAAATACGATCTTAGATAAGAGGTTTACAGGAGAGGGAGAAAACCAAATGATAAATGAACAAACTTATCCCAATGCGGATAAGCTTATGCGTGTGTTGGCTTTCACACTTGTTTTTTCAGTGATGAACGCTTTTATGTTTAATGTCGTTATGCCTGTGATTCGGGAGGAGTTTCATATTAGTGCTTCCGATGTAAGTTGGTTGCTGACTGGCTATATGATTGTGTATGCGGTTGGCTCAGTGACCTACGGCAAATTGGCAGATAAATATCGTCTTAAGGATTTGCTGACGTTTGGGATTATCTTTTTTGCACTGGGTTCGCTTATTGGACTGTTGGCCAATCAATTTTGGATGCTCATTGTAGCTCGTTTGCTTCAGGCTGCAGGGGCTGCAGTTATTCCGGCAACTGCTATGATCGTCCCAGTCCGTTATTTCTCGGCTGAAAAAAGAGGACGTGCTTTGGGCGTCACAGCAATCGGCTTGGCGTTAGGTACTGCACTGGCTCCGATTATTTCCGGTTTGATCACAGGCTTTGCAAGCTGGCGTTTTTTGTTCGTCATTTCCATGCTACCACTGATCGCATTGCCGTTTTTCCGCAAATATTTGGACGATCAGCGTGGAGAGGATCAGAAGTTCGATTTTCTTGGTGGATTATTGCTGGGTGGAACAGTAGCCTTCTTGTTACTTTCGATTTCGCAAACCAATATGATGTTTTTTCTGCTCGGTATGGTGTTATTTGCACTGTTTATATGGCGCATTAACACTGCGCATGATCCATTCATCCAGCCGAAGCTGTTCCGTAACAAGCAATATTCATACGGGCTCCTTATCGCTTTTTTAGGGACGGGGATTAGCTTTGGATTGCCGTACTTGGCACCGCAGTTTCTGAACAGTCTCAATCAGCTTACGCCGGCAATAATTGGACTGGTTATGTTTCCGGCTGCTATTGCTTCGGCTCTATTGGGTAAAAGAGGGGGGCGTTTGGCGGATAGTAAAGGAAATTCGTTTCTCGTCTATACAGCTGTATCGCTTTTGTTCATCTGTTTTATCAGCTTGTCTACGTTTGTGGGTGCATCTCCGTATCTGATTTTATTTTTGCTTATTTTCGGAAACGTAGGTCAGACCTTCATGCAAATTGCCATGTCCAACACGATTTCTCGTACCTTGTCGAAAGACCAGATTGGTGTTGGAATGGGGCTGCTATCTCTGCTGAATTTTATTGCCGGCGCGATCACGACAAGTATTTTGGGCAAAACGCTGGATAGTTCGTCGTCCTTTCATTTGAATCCTGTCGTATCTAATGTGCAGGTGTTCAATTTTAGCAATATATTTACGGTGCTTGCACTGATTGCGCTTGTGACGATGGGACTTTATGCGTTGCAATTCCGAAGGGGTTCACGCCGTAATACGCCTGCTGTTGAACAAGGATAAACATTTGATGCAAACTCATGCCAAAACAAGGGTATAATATAGAAGGAAAAGTTCATCTATGGAAGGACGGAGTGTCCGGCATGACAAGAAACCTTCAATATGTACCCTATGGTTATGAGCCTCCGATCGAGACGCATAAAGGGACCATGGTCTACTATGATACGTTCGAGCAGATTACAGCCAGAGAGCTGGAGCTTTTTGCCGAAACGGGGGCTGCATTATCTTTTACAAAGCTGGTGCTGTATCCGCTACATGAAGAAACCGTCAGAAGAATGTGGAAGCAGCCGGTACGTTCGTATTACAAGCGGGTGGATGAGCTGGGAGAGTGGCAGCGGGAGCAGGCTTGGAGTGCTGTTGTGATTGAGAGTTGGGAAGGTAAGCGTAAAAAGTATACGCCGATTGAAGCAGCCATCCGTTTTTTGGCGGAAAAGTATACGACCCCACTTTTTTTGTACATGAGTCCTGAAACTGCAAATTTGTGCGCTTCCTATGCATCGTTTGGAGAATGGATTAGAAATGTCAGATTGCTGCTTTCGAGTGAACCCCAGGAACTTCATCCGAAGCTTGCACAGTACCGTAATCGCTGGAACACGGTAGAAGAAGCGACAAACCGTGACTCTAAGGTTGACAAAGCGGAGCATGAATTATAGAATAGAACTAATCGT
This sequence comes from Paenibacillus sp. cl130, assembly GCF_900116035.1. Taxonomy (NCBI): domain Bacteria; kingdom Bacillati; phylum Bacillota; class Bacilli; order Caryophanales; family Paenibacillaceae; genus Paenibacillus; species Paenibacillus sp. cl130. The sequence goes on along the minus strand of NZ_FOYG01000001.1, from coordinate 55,250 downwards.
AAAAATTACTATTGTAATTGTATACCATGTATTCCAATTAAGGAGGAAGAGAAATGCGCGTAATTGTTACCTTGGCATGCACCGAATCCGGTGATCGCAACTATACAACAACCAAGAACAAAAGAAATCATCCGGAGCGTCTTGAAATGAAAAAATACTCTCCGCGTCTGAAAAAGTACACGATCCATCGTGAAACTAGATAATTTGAGGCTTGCTATATAGCAACCTGAATGATCCTGCATCCTGAACGGAGCCTGTAATTCTAATGAATATAGGGCTTCATGAAAGGAGCTGCGGCATGATCTCTCCAGTTAACGATGAAGAAATCGTGTTAAGTTTGCAAAAGCCTGCGTTATGGAACCGGCGAAAACTTGAATTAGTCCAGTGGACAGAGCGTCCAAAGTTAAAGCTTGCACCTAAGAAAACGGCTTTTTTTCAAGGCTGTATGATAGATGCCGAGCTACATGGCACGCTTTGCCTTTTGAATCGAAAGCACGTGGCTACCGAGTTCTCCTGTGCTGGTGTCAGCATTTGGGACGAGCCGGAGGACCATTCACTATATGCTTATATAACGATGAAGGCTGACGAAAGATCCGGAGCGTTCGTGCAATGGGCGATGCGATATATGCGGCATCGTTTGCTTGTCGTTTACGAGCTTGAGCGCAACCGTTATGATCTGTCGTCTTTTTTTCTGGGACATAACCGTTCCTTTTGCCAACTGATGGAGTATTGCGCCAGTACGTTTGAGTTTGAAACTAAAACAATATGAAAGATTAGGTGAAACTAATGAAAAAAGATATTCATCCAACATTGAACAAAGTTATCTTTTTGGACCCTAGCTGTGGATTTACTTTCCTGAGTGCTTCCACTAAATATTCGCAAGAAACGATGGAATGGGAAGATGGCAACACATACCCAGTTATCCGTGTAGATACTAGCTCCGCTTCCCACCCGTTCTTCACTGGTAAACAAAGAAACGTGGATATCGGTGGCCGTGTGGATCGCTTTAACAAAAAATATAACCTTAAGTAAGAACAGTCGAGCGTTATGTTTATGGATTATGCTAATAATCCGTGAACATCGCTTTTTAAAAAACCTCCTGCAGATGCAGGAGGTTTTTTTGTCTTAATCTAGACCTGTCATTTATAGCGAAATGAAGCACTGTTCCCATTGGTCGGTAATGGATGCTTTGTCGAGCTGCTCCCCAATTAGCGTGACATATCCCTGACTCACGGGAAGTGCAGTAGGCTGCCACTCCAAGTGATTTCCTGAAAATTGCAAAAGCATTGTACCTTCCTGAGGAAGTACGCAATAACCTTTCGCTCGAAGCAGTGAGGAACCTAACCCGGTTAGAAAGTTTTCTAATCGTTGTTTTTCGAGTGGCTGAGGAGAATATTGATGCAGCGTTATGCTCTCCAGACGGGAGAACGAATGAGGCTGCTTAGGATCGTGGTTATGACTGTGTGTCGAAATAACTTTGAAAGCCGTACTTCTGGAGACACTACTGGTGCTTCCGATACTTTTGACGGGAATGGGGACGAACGGTGCATCTGCATCAGTGAGCTGGACCTGTGCAGGTGCTGGTTGAGGTGTCTGTGCAGGTTTCGCGGCAACGGATGCGGAGGCCAGAACAGGCTCTAGTAGTGGTTCAAGGTCAACCCGGCTATATTCAGTAGTTTGCAGCTTGGCCGTATCGTTGAGCTTGCGGATGCTCTTGACGACCTTCGTCACTTCACGGCTGCTTGCTGTATCCGTCTTGTTCACCACAATGAAGTCTGCGGTGCGCAGCTGTCCGTGCAGGGTGCGAACCAGTTCTTTATCAGCCGTAAAGCGGCTGTTGTATTCATGGAACAGCTCAGCATCCACAACACTGATGCTGTGAACCAGATAAAGCCGATCTGCCAGTAGAGGGGAGCGAAGCTCCTCCAGTACTTGTTCGGGGTTGGCTACCCCGGTGGTTTCCATGAAGATCAGATCTGGCTCCTGGCTGAGCAGGGTATGCAGAGCCCCTGCCAGCTCATTTCTTTTGCTGCAACAAATGCAGCCTTCTAGCAATCCTTCTACTGTTACGTCAGGCATTTCCTCTGAAATTATAGCGCTGTCTACATCATATTCGCCCATTTCGTTCATTAAAACAGCAGCACGAAGGGGGATTTGGCGAGTATGGGCTAATAGGCGCAAAAGTAGTGTTGTTTTGCCGCTTCCAAGAAAACCACTGATTAAAATAACAGGAACTTTATTCATCATTTTTCCTCCTTGGTGGGTTTAGTGTGCTGTGTTCAAGCGATCAAAGGTAGCTACCGAGTCTGCTTGGGTATAGACATAAGGGGATTCTGGCTGCTCGACAGCGGTTATTTTTTCGGATCGAATTTCAAGTACGGGAGCGTTGCCCTTTTGTGTGGCATGCAGTGTTCCTTCAATGGTCACCCAGGTATCCTTGTCAAAGGACGGGGCTTTCTGGGATTGGACGATGATCCCGAATGGCATGGCATCGGCAGTACAACACATGACGAGGAATCTTCCTACTGCAAATAGGCCTTTACCCGGCAGGTTGTCGTCTTTATAGACAAAGCCAGTCACCTGTACTTTTTTTCCTTCAAAAGCTTGTTTATATAATTCAATGGCTCCAATAGTTTCGGAAAAAATCTCTGGCTTGATCTGTATGATAGGTTGCTGATACAGGCGTTTCGCCAGCTCAGCGAATTCTACATTGTACTTATCAGGCGGAACGAACAGCTTATCCAGCGTTTCCTGACTCCATTTTCCCTCTGGAGGGGACGAAGTTGGGACAGAAGATGCAATTGATAAAAGGGAGGAGGTGGATGCTTTTGTGATCTGTGTATCCGTTTTTCGTCGGATATCCGGGTTGGGATACGTGAAGGACATGCCTTTTTTGGCGGCCATATCACTACCAAGTGCCTGATTGGGCAGCAGAGAACCGAACAGGAGCGGGATGAGCAGCATTCCATATACGAGTGTTTTTTTGAACCAGCTTTGCGGCAACGGATGCTCACAATCACATACATCCTCACCGTCCCGCTCCCCGATGATTCCGTGCCATGCCATCGCCAATGCGATGAACAAGAGTGGTACAGGACAGAGTAGGAGCAGCTTTTGCATATGGGGAGCCAAGTAGTAATGAAGTGCATTCGTGCGGCTTAATGAGACGATGTACACAGCCAATCCGATCAGGAGCAAGGAGCGCATGCCGTATTGCCAGCGAATGCTAAAGGTTGAATTCACGTTTGTATTCACCTCCCTAATAACCATTCAGCAGCTATAGAACCCACTAGGACGAGTGAAACAATGAGCAAGCCCAGGATGGCGACAAATTTGGTGCGGAAGGTGCTTAGCAGCATGAGCGTGCCTTTGAAGTCTAGCATTGGGCCGAGTACAAGAAAGGCTGCCAGCGGACCTAGTGTAAAGGTGTGTGAAAAAGCAGTAGCTACAAAGGCATCGGAGGTGGAACATAGCGACAGTATATAGGCAAAACCCATCATAAAGGCGTACGATCCGACCGTTCCGTTGCTTAACGAAAGCATCTCATCACGTGGGATGAAGGTTTGGATGCAGGCTGTTAATAATGCGCCGATAGTGAGATATTTACTCATGTCCAAAAACTCGTCACCAGCATGTACAAAAAAGCCCCGCCATGTGCGACTATGCCGATGAGTCTGATTGTTCTGCTTTTGCTGGTTAAAAGAGAGCAACGACCGTTTGAGCGGATGCACTCGTACAAAGGCATACACGATCAGCCCGATGATCGCGGAGACGGCAAAAGCCAAACCCATTCGAACGGCAGTGACCTCGGGATGGGAAGGGAAAGCCATCATCGTCGCAGCCAGTACCACGGGATTGATAATGGGCCCGCTTAAAATAAAAGTGATACCCATATAGGCAGGCATTCCCTTGAGCATTAATTGCCGAACGACAGGGATCATGCCGCATTCACAGATGGGAAATAGCATACCTAGTAAGGAGGCCAGCAGGACACCCGGTACAGGATGCGCAGGCGCTATTTTGCGAATCCATGTCTCCGGTACAAGCCACTGCAAAAGGGATGAGACGAGTACACCGATAAGGAGAAACGGAACAGCTTCCAGAAAAATGCCCATAAATACCGTTTTTAACGGTTGCAGCTGGCCCATATCTAACAAACGAAGCCACTGGGGAGATAGCGTGACAAGCACAGGGATGAGAAAGGCAAACGGAATTATAAAAGGCAGCATCTTCAACAGCGTACTGTTTTTCATTCCACGTCTCCTTGGGAATAAGGGTTCTTATCTACATCCTATGTCTGTAGAGGGACAATCATGCCCGCTGGATTGTGCTTGTCTCACCTCCTATATTGACAATTCAAAGAGTGGTCATATATATTTATGTTTGTTATTAGTAATTATTACGATTAAATTTCGATAAATGATTGCAAGAAGGAAACTTTTACGGTACGATCCATATTAAATGTTGCAAAGACAAGGAGGGGTTATATGATACCGATTGTTGTTTTATCCGGTTTTTTGGGTAGCGGTAAAACCACTCTTCTTCAGCATGCGCTGGCTTACTACAAGGAGAAGGGCCTCAAGCCAGCCATTTTGATGAATGAGTTGGGTGATGTTAATCTGGACGGCAGTTTGGTGAATGGCCAAGCACCCATGAAGGAAATGCTCAGCGGTTGTATATGCTGTACCATTCGCGGGGATTTGGGCGTCGAGCTCATGAATCTTGCTGATGAATATAAGCCGGACGTGATTATTGTAGAATGTACCGGAGTGGCTAACCCGATGGAGATTGTAGATGCAGTGACAGACGCCTCCATCTATTCCTCTATGATTTTACAATCCGTTATCACGGTCATAGACGCGCATCAATTTCTGGACTTTGCCTCGGGGAACGAGAGAAGCAAGTCGCTTCGTTTGATGCAGGATCAGCTTCGGTGCGCTTCCAAACTGATTATTAACAAGACCGATTTATTGGCTGCGGGCGAGTTGCAGAAAGTACAGGCCCTCGTAAAAGAGTTAAATCCATATGCTTTGACTGTGAGCACGCAACGAAGTGACGTGGACGCGGGTATTTTTTTCTCCACTCAAGGAGAGGAGCGTATGGACGTTTCGCGGCATAAGGAATCCGCAGTTGATATTAAGAGTAAACATTCTCATTCGGAAAATCATTTGCAGACGTATGATCATGATAACCATACAGATCATCATGATCATGATCACCGTGATCACGCCCATGGCCACGAACATGGGGAGCATTATCATTCCTACGACCATGTAGTTGTTCACACGCATTTCTTTGGACAACCTGTGCCACGCTCCGAGTTTGAACAGTTGTTCCGCAGTTTGCCAGCTGAAATTTACCGGGCCAAAGGAATTGTGCGGTTTCTGGAATCAGAGGGCCAGATGATGTTTCAATTTGCCTATCGGGAGCTGGAAATCATTCCGATCCGCCCGCAAAAGCCAGTGAACGATGTAGCGGTTGTCATGGGTGAGAATTTCTCTGCTTCCGAGATCGAGGGACAATTGAGAAAGCTGGAAGCGGCCGAAAAGCCATTGAGTAGTTCATGACTTCGAGAACGAGCAACCTTAATCCATCACAACATAATTCTCGCGCACACCTAGCGGGCAAGCCTACTTGGGGATTTACAACAATTCTGCTGCTGACTGCTGGACTGTTGCTTTCGGTCACACTCGCGGTTATGCTGGGTCCTGTAGCTGTCACACCGGGGACGATATGGCGAATTGCACTGTCCCATCTTCCCTGGCTGGACCAGTGGATACCCGTGACATGGACCAAGCCTGAGCAATATATCGTTTGGGAAATCCGCTTTCCACGCGTGCTGCTAGGTGTTGTCGTAGGAGCAGGACTTGCTGTTACAGGAGCGACTATACAGGCATTAATCCGTAATTCGTTAGCAGATCCCTATATTTTAGGAGTCTCGTCTGGGGCTTCGGTAACAGCCACGTTGGTGATTGTGTTCGGAGCTTTCGGATTTTTAGGACGACTTGCGCTGCCTTTATCTGCTTTTATAGGTTCGTTAACTGCAATGCTTATGGTGTTCGCGTTAGCCCGTGTGGCTGGGAGCATATCGACGACCCGCTTATTGCTGGCAGGGGTGGCGGTGTCTATGATGCTGTCGGCAGTGACTAGCTTTATCGTTACGATGGCCCCGAATGAAAAAGGCATTCGTGACGCGATGTATTGGATGATGGGAAGTCTGGCAGGTGCTCAATGGGATACACTTTTTATTCCAAGCCTCATTGTAGCCGTTGGAACGGCTGTGCTCCTGACCCGATACCGTTCGCTGAATGCTTTGCTAACGGGTGAAGAAACCGCAGTAACGCTAGGTGTGAACGTACAGACGTTCCGCGTATTACTGGTTGTTGTGGCGTCTCTTTTAACCGGGGCAGTCGTATCAGTTAGTGGCTCGATTGGCTTTGTCGGGCTTATGATTCCGCACATCGTTAGGCTGATAGTGGGATCAGATCATCGGCGTGTACTGCCTGTCAGTCTGTTGGCGGGAGCTATTTTTGTCGTGTGGGCTGATGTATGTGCCCGGCTCGTGCTGGCTCCACAGGAGCTGCCGATTGGTATTGTGACGGCTGTGTGCGGAGGACCCTTTTTTGTGTGGCTGCTGCGTCGTAGTTCCTACTCGTTTGGAGGCGAAAAATGAATATAGAAGTCGAATGCGTGACCTTCAGTATTCACGACAAACGGCTGATCGACGGCATCTGTCTCCAGGTAAAAGCAGGGGAGCTGGTCGGATTGATCGGTCCGAATGGCAGCGGGAAATCGACGTTGCTCAAAAATATGTATCGTGTGCTAAAGCCTGACAGTGGTTTGGTTACGTTGGATGGCCAGGATATGCTGCGGATGAAGTATAAAGAGACGGCCCGACAAATGGCAGTGGTGAGTCAGGATGCGCCGCAAACGTTTGATTTTTCAGTACGGGACATCGTGCTGATGGGGCGCCATTCGCATAAGAAACTGCTGGAAGCAGATACTGTCGTCGATCATGAACTGGTCGAGCAGGCGCTGGAGCGGGTAGGCATGGATGCTCAGGCAGATCAGGGCTTTGCCACCTTGTCCGGCGGAGAAAAGCAACGGGTATTGATCGCCAGAGCTTTGGCCGGGCAGGCGAGATTTCTTGTTTTGGATGAGCCGACGAATCATCTGGATATCAGGTATCAGTTGCAAATTTTGGATTTGGTCAAAAAACTTCGGATAACTACGCTAGCTGCACTACATGATTTGAATTTGGCGGCATTTTATTGTGATCGAATGTATGTATTAAAAGAAGGCAAAGTGGTAGCCTCTGGCATAACGGAGGATGTGCTTCAGCCAGACCTGCTGTGGAGTGTATTCGGTGTGGAGACAGAAATCTGCATTCATCCAAAAACCGGGAAGCCGAATATTACCTTTTTACCGGATTCTCTCAGGAGAGGAGGCTATCCAATAACGTCAACAGAATAGGTGATACGATGAGGTAAGATATACTACAAATAAAAGAGGAGACGGTACATATGAAAAAATATAGCAAGCCCGCGTTACCGCTGGTTATGCTCGCTTTGGCGATGATGCTGTTGTTATCAGCCTGCGCAGCAGGAAACACAGCTCAAACAAGCGATCCATTGGCAAACGGGCAGCAACCTGCCGCATTGCAATCGGCAACCAATAAGACGTTGGTAGAGCTTGAGAACATGGGCGTTAAAATGGTATTTCCCGAGGCGCCCAAACGCGCGGTTACATTGAACCAGCATGCAACTGAGGTTATGCTGGCCCTTGGGCTGGAATCCTCTATGGTGGGAACAGCATATTTGGATGATCAGATTTTGCCAAAATATAAGGCTCAATATGACAAAATCCCGGTACTGGCTAAACAATACCCGTCTAAAGAGGTATTTATGGCTGCTGCACCGGATTTTGCCTATGCGGGCTGGAAGAGTGCCTTTAATGATAAAAATCTGGGTTCCCGTGAGGAGCTAGCCAAACAAGGGGTGCTGACCTATGTACAGGAGTCCTCCAATAAACCGGGTCCCACGTTAGAAAATGTATATCAGGATATACTAAATATTGGGCGTATTTTCAGAGTTGAGGAGCGTGCAGAAAAGCTGGTAAATGACATTCGTGAACAAGTGAAGTCCATTCAGACTCAAATTGGTGTTGTTGAACAGGCACCCAAGGTGTTTGTCTATGACAGCGGAGAAGACAAAGCCTTTACGGCTGCCAACAATTATCTAACATCTTTGATTGAAATTGTGAAGGCGAAAAATATTTTTGATGATATCGACAAAAGTTTTACCGAGGTAAGCTGGGAAGAGGTTGTGAACCGTAACCCTGATGTAATCGTCATCCTCGACTATGGTGATACTTCACTGGCGGATAAAGAGAAGCTACTCCTGAGCAAGCCTGCGCTGGCTGGTGTGGAAGCGATCAAAAACAAACGGTTTATAGTACTGCCATTATCCGCAGCGGCTGAAGGCGTGCGCGCTCCGATCGCGTTGAAAACCTTGGCGTCAGGCTTGTACCCGAACAAAGTGAAGTAAACAAACAAAAGAGTTGCCAAAACATTGACGAACCTTGCCTAAACTGTTAAACTTGCTAATGCGTAAAGGTTACGTTTATCAAACGCATATTTTTTTATTACCAAATCGTAATAATTACGGTAGATGGTTTAATGATCATAAACGACCTGGAGAATCTGCGCAAATGATGATCGCTCAGATGGCTCCAGGCTTTTTAAAGGAAAAGGAGACTTACTCATGTTATTGGCCTCATTGGAACAGGTCACATTTGGCTACGGAGATGTTCCTAACTTGGTGGATGCCAATGTTGAAATTTTTTCGGGAGAATTTGTAGCCATTACCGGACCGAATGGTGCTTCCAAATCAACCATGCTCAAACTGTTGCTCGGCTTGCTTCAGCCTTGGAAGGGCAAGGTATTCATGTCTAACCGTACAGGTGAAGGCAAAAAGCTCGTTGTCGGATTTGTATCTCAACAAATTGCTGCTTTCAATGGCGGATTTCCAAGTACGATTTTGGAATTTGTCCGTTCAGGAAGATATACTCATGGCTCTTGGTTACGCCGTATGCGGTCTGAGGATCATGATCTGACTGAGCAGGCGCTGCGTCAGGTAGGCATGTGGGATTTGCGTCACCGTAAAATCGGAGAATTGTCGGGTGGACAGAAGCAACGTATTTGTGTGGCAAGAGCACTCGCTCAGGAATCGGATCTGCTCATTTTGGATGAGCCTACGACCGGAATGGATCAGGAAAGCCGCCATCATTTCTACGATCTGATGAATCAGCAGGTTAAGGAATATGGAAGAACTGTGGTCATGGTGACCCATGGACTATCGGAAGTGCAACATTATCTGGATCGAATTATTGAGCTTGAGAGGAAGGAAGATGGCGGATGGAAATGCTGCACTACGACTTCATGCAGCGGGCATTTTGTGCCGGTGGGGTAATTGCACTGCTGGCCTCGGTGCTTGGAGTTTATCTGATGCTACGGCGTCAGGCTCTCATGGCGGACATGCTATCGCATGTATCGCTGGCAGGGGTGGCAGCGGGTGCCTATTTAGGCATTAACCCAACGATAACTGGATTTATTGTTGCCGTAATCGGCGCGATTATCGTTGAATACGTCCGCAGGTCTTATAAAACATATAGTGAGATATCTGTGGCTATTATTATGGTAGGTGGCCTCTCGACGGCCGTTATTTTAATGAATCTGAATCAGAGCATCAACAAAGGGTTTTCCGCTTATTTGTTCGGTTCGGTAGTAGCGGTCAATCAGACAGAGCTGATGTTGATGATTGTAGTGGCTGTGATCGGAGGTATTTTCTTTTTTGTATTCCGGCGTCCATTGTATCAGATTACCTTTGATGAAGAAACGGCGAAGACTAATGGACTTCCTGTCAAGTCCATCTCATTTGCATTTAGTATTTTAACAGGGATGATTGTAGCTGCTGCAATGCCGATTGTCGGTGTGCTGCTTGTCTCCTCACTCATCGTGCTCCCTGCGGCGCTGGCGATTCGAATCGCACCGAGCTTCGCGGCAGCCATCTGGATATCTATGATCACTGCATTGATCGGCGTATTTATGGGTTTAACGGCGTCGTATGAACTTAGTACACCCCCAGGGGGGACAATTGCCATGGTGCTGTTATTATTCCTGATCGTAGGAGCTGGTATTCAAAAGCTGGTCCGTAAGCTGGGCAAGCAGCAGGCTTCCCGACGGAAGAATGCGACAGGCCAGTGAGTGTAATTACAGTGAGAGTGACTAAAAACTAACACATAAAGGAGTAATGAATATGAATACATGGTTCAAAAAATCATTTGTATTGTCTGCGGGACTAGCACTTATTTTGTCTGGCTGCGGAGCCAAATCTGATAATACAGCTACAAATGCTTCCCAAACCGAGCCGAATGCGGCACAAACAGCAGACAAGCTGAATGTGGTCACCACTTTTTATCCAATGTATGAATTTACCAAGCAAGTTGCTGGAGACCATGCTAACGTAACCGCGTTGATTCCTGCCGGTGCTGAGCCGCATGACTGGGAACCGAGCGCCAAAGATATGGCACAGGTTAAGGATGCTGACGTATTTGTTTATAACGGTATCGTCGAAGGTTGGGCAGAACAGGCTTTGAGCAGCGCGTCCAACGATAAGCGTGTTGTAGTTGAAGCGAGCAAAGGATTGAACCTGATGGAAGGCACGGCTGAGGAGGAAGAAGGAGAAGAAGCACACGCAAAGGAAGGCCATGATCACGATCATGTGCTGGACCCTCATGTATGGCTTAATCCAGTCTTGGCCCAAAAAGAAGTAGAGTCCATTGAAGCAGGGCTTGTGGCAGCCGATCCGGCAAACAAAGCTGATTATGAGAAAAACGCTGATGCTTATATCGCCAAGCTGAAGGATCTGGATAACGAGTTCAAAACAGGTCTGAAAGATGTAAAACGTAAAGACTTTATTACGCAGCATGCTGCTTTTGGTTATTTGGCTAAGCAATATGGTCTGACCCAAGTACCCATTGCCGGATTATCTCCGGAACAAGAGCCTACACCAGACAAGCTGGCGGGTATTATCAAATTTGCTAAAGAAAATAATGTTAAAACGATTTTCTTTGAAACTCTTGTTGATCCGAAGGTCGCTGAGACCGTAGCTACTGAAATCGGTTCAAAAACCGATGTACTGAATCCGCTCGAAGGATTGACGGATGAAGACAAACAGAAGAACCTGGATTACCTTGGTGTGATGAAAAACAATCTGGAGGCTTTGAAAAAAGCTCTGAATGAATAAGGAATTCTTAAACGAATAAGTTTAAAAACTGACGTCGGAATGATACCGGCGTCAGTTTTTTTATAACTATCTAAGAAGATTGTACTTTCTGGGCTAGTGCTCTAGATACAGTAGATATATAGTCCTTTGTAATTTGCTTTTCAGAAATGATTTACGTCATTGTGAAACGTTTTTTTGAAAACTAATTCTGTAGTAGCTAGTTTCAAATTTCTTTTATAATTCATTGGTAGCGTTTTTATTTTTACAGATTCTTTCTATTAATATTACTAGTTTATTCACCGATATTGAAGTTTGGGCGTGCATATCATTTGACAACGGATTGGAGAGGTTAATTTGGCAACAGTTATAGTAGTGGATGACTCTTTATTTATGCGTTCTGTGCTTAAGGATATTCTTTTGGATTTAGGTCACGCTGTTATTGCGGAAGCAGAAAATGGGTATGATGCTGTTTTGAAATACGCACACTTTCGTCCCGATTTAATCACCATGGATATTAATATGCCTAAGATGGACGGACTTGAGGCTGTTAAAAAGATTGTAGAGCTTGATCCCCAAGCCAACATTTTGATGTGTTCTGCTTTGGGGCAGCAGGAAGCGATTATAAAAGCATTTCAGGCAGGTGCAAAAGACTTTATTGTTAAACCATTTGAGATGGAAAGGGTCGTGAATGCAGTCACAAAAATGCTGGGGAGTTAAGGAATCAAGATTTTTAATACATAAATATTGAACATGTTAAAGCGAGAATTCCATGCTTATTTTCACGAATATGGAGATGAATAGGATGAGCAATCGAGTGTTGTCTCAAAAAGTATTTATAGACGAACTGATCGCTACGATCAAGAATGGAGGGCTTGTCCCTGTAAATTATGAACACCTCGTCAGCGAACAAAGGGAAAGAATGGATGCTCTTAACAATGAACTTACCCTTCGTATTGAGGGATTAGAGACCGACTTGATCTCTGCTTCGACACATTCCATTCCTTTTGCCAATGGCGAAATTATGTTTCTTGCTCGCTATATTGTACTCATTGGGGATCATACCGAGGGATACTTTGTGTTCTATCGAGCAGAAGACTGTGAAAGTCCAGAGGAATATCAGTTTTTAACAAGCTCTTATCAACTTCCACATTTATTACTTGAATTATCTCTTTCTTTAAAAGAACATGGTACTAATGGGCCGCTTGATATTCTGACTTATTGGAATGGCCCTGTCTATCCGCTGAAAGATTTGAATAAAGAAGATATTAAGCTATCCACCTATGAATTTTAAAGTGAGGAGATGGGATTAGGGCCATCGAGGTTTGGTAATTACTTATACAAAGGAGTTGAAAAATCAATGATTAGTAAAGTCGGTCAAATTATGTTGTATGTAAATAACCAGGATGAGGCACTGGATTTTTGGACAAAAAAAGTAGGATTTAAAGTAATTTCTGAAGAAAATAATGGTCAAGGAATGAGATGGATTGAAATTGCTCCTGCAAAGGGTGCAGAAACAAGCATTATTCTCCACAATAAGGAATTCGTTGCTAAAATGTCACCTGAATTAAATCTCGGTACACCTTCTTTAATGTTTTTTTCGGAAAATCTTGATCAATTATATGACGACTTATCAAATAAAAATGTCAAAGTTGGAGAAATTGTAACTATGCCTTTCGGAAGAGTGTTTAACTTTGCAGATAATGAAGAAAATTACTTTGCTGTAAGGGAACGAACTAAATAATAAATTTTTGTAGAAGTTAAATTTTTAAGTTCAGATTACATTGTTACGAAATCCCTTGAGAGAGTCAAATCCCTCAGGGGATTTTTTTACATTGATAATCAAACGCATGTTCGCATATAATACAAACAAACGTTCTGATAAGGAGTGAAGGATCATGTTGGAAAAATACGTGGGGCAGATCGTGGAAATCGTGTATTTGGATCGGAAGGGCAAACTGTCTCATCGGCGTATCGAGGTGCATCGTGTGCAGAATGGCTTGATACGAGCCATCTGTTTACAGACAGGCCAGCCACGTGTTTTTCGATTAGATCATGTATTGGCATGGCATCCGGTAACCAGAACAGCATAGGAGGGGCTTACGATGGGGAAAAAGCTTGAAGGAAATGGCATATGGGAAAGCTCACGCATGATTTTGCCTGAGCATCGGGAGGCATATTTAAGACTGATGAAGGAGCAAGGAAGGCGCGGCAAGCCAGCACTGGACGATCAGGAAATGCAGCAGATTGAACAGGCCATTATCGTATCCTATAACGAACGTAAGCCTATTACGCTAAAAGTGTTCAATCCATTTGATGATGAGGAGCTGCGTGGACTGGTCACAGTAATTAACACAAGTCGGCGAGAAGTGAAGCTATCCCGTGGGGAAGAGGATTTTAGCTGGATTAAGTTGGAGGAAATTATCGAGGCGCATATATAAAAACAGTCTGACTAAGTCGGAGTGTTTTTTACATTTGTCCCGCCGTTTTTTAAAATTAAGATTGTAGCTCTATGAATCCATATTTAAAATAAAACTGTAATTGCAAAAGGAGGAGTTCAATATGAAAATAAGTAAAAATAATGCTGAACATTATATATGGGGAGATCAATGTGATGGTTGGCGCTTGGTGAAAAATAATGATTTGAGCATTATTCATGAGCGGATGCCCGGAAATACACATGAGGTCAGACATTATCATCATCATGCGCGCCAATTTTTCTTTATTTTATCAGGTACAGCGGTACTTGAAGTGGATGGTGAACGAATCCAATTAGGATCTCAGGAAGGGTGTGAGGTTCCTCCTATGGTGCCTCATCAAATGTTTAATGAAACGAATCAGGATGTTGAATTTTTGGTTATTTCTCAGCCTGCGAGCAGAGGTGACCGGGTTCTGGCCGAAAAATAATATTTTGGAGTAGACATGTTCCAGCGAAGGTTGACAAGTCTTTTTTAGTACCGTATAGTGCTAAATATGATGAAAAAAAATAAAATCACGAATCGGGATGTTGTTCTGCGCATCGCCACCTCATTGTTTCTTACCCAAGGATATCATGCAACAAGTATGGATGAAATTGTGGCTGTGAGCAATGTGTCCAAAACGAACATTTACTATTATTTTAAAAGTAAAGAAGAGCTACTTTCAGCCATTCTGGATCAACTGATTCAAACGTATAATGAGATGATTTATGAAGTTGTTTCGCGTAAGGATCAGTCTGTTCAGGAACGTTTTGAAATCCTTCTTCAATTGCTGACAGAGCAAGAGACAGATTGTTTGGGAGGCTGTCCCTTTATTACTCTTTATACGCAAATGCCTCAAGATAGCGCCTTGTTTCGGAATAAAATAAGCCAGTTCTTCCAAAGCCAAATCACTACCGTAGAAATATTGCTGAACGAGGGAAGGGAAAGATTAGAGATTCAGGCTGAACTTCCTGCGAGGTCGACGGCCCAATTCATCGTCTCGGCCATTGAAGGTGCGCTCTTTCTGCAGCATGCAAGCCAGGACCCGAGCATACTCGAAAATTTAAAATTTACTTTAGCACTTCTGCTAAAGTGATTTTTTTAATCTTTATTAGTACTACGAAGTACTAAAAATTAAAAAAGGCAGGTTTCGTATATGGCACATATCTTTATCACGGGCGGCACAGGGTTTATCGGCATGCATACGTTACGACAACTTTCAAAGGCGGAACACACTATTACCGTCCTGGTTCGTTCGCAGCAGAAGTGGGAACAAATATGCAGGCAAATGGATTTGGAGACAGCATGGCATATCGGGAAATTAACACCGGTTATTGGCAATTTGAGTATACCTGCTCTAGGATTAAATCCTGTTGACAGGCAACTCGTGGAGACAGCAGATGTGATAATTCATGCAGGAGGTCCGATGGATATTCTGCTGGGAGAGGAGGATGCGAGAGCAGCTTTTCTACAAGCAGCAGAAGAAATGATAACGTTGGCTACACATATTCATGCGAGCAAAGGGTTACGACATTTTATCCATTTGGTTGGGTACAAAAGCCCTTTTAATGATCATAATTGGATTACTCCCGAGCCCATCATCGATCATTTGGAACAAGCGCCTCCATATGAAAGGATGAAATTTTTGGCTGATTTGCGTATTCGTCAAGGAGCACACAAGGAAGGGTTTCCGCTTTCGGTTGTCCATTTGAGCGTTGTCATGGGTGACTCAGAGTCTGGGGATACGCCCCAAACTGGTGGGCTAGGCATTCTCGTAGGTTCTACAGCGCGCAAGCTTATGGGACTTGTCCCCGGCGGAAAATCTCATTGGCTTCCCTTGGTCCATGTAGATCATGCAGCCGAATTGATCAGTGTTCTTACGAAGGAATCACATCCTGCTAGTGAAACATACTACTTGATGGATGACAGGCAGCAGAGTCCAACGATGATAGAGCTGGGAACGAATATGGCGAAGGAGCTTCGTGTCTGTAAACCGCTCGGTTCGATCTCGCCAGCTTGGCTAACCAGTATACTGGGTACTCCTCTGGGCCAAAAGTTAGGTATTCCGAAGGAATCACTCGATTTTATCGTGGATGTGGACTACCCAATGGATGCAGCACGAGAGATTCAACGTAAATACGGGTTGTCACAGGCGATGAACAAAAGCGTGTTCCCATTTGTCATTACTGATCTTGATTTCAGGATTGCTCATTCCACCATAGATACAGATGGATATGTCCGCAACAGACGTGGGCCATTAGCTACCCTGGAGCGAAGGGTGAAGAATGGAAATCCAACGATCGTATTAGTTCACGGTACTTTCAGCGGGGCAGATTGTTTGATACCGCTGGCAAATCAATTTCCGGAATCCTCTGTTTGCTTGGTGGATCTTCCTGGTTTTGGCCGTTCCCCATACCATCATAAGGAGGATGTACTAGAAGGCCACATTGAATCGTTAGTGCAGGCTATTCAGGCTTTGGAAACGCCAATCTGCCTTGTAGGTCATTCGTTCGGCGGACTACTAGCTGCTAAGGCATGGGAACGCGTACCTGAGCGTATCAGTAGCTTACACCTATTGCAGCCTGTATTGCATACTGCTCCGCGCAGATATCGGAGCGCACGAATTACGGAGAGTATGCTAGGCAGACTCAGCGAGTCAGGCTTACGCAAGCAATTGCTTGCGCAGACTTGTTTTGAAAGTATCGACGATATCCCGCCAGCATACATCACATATGTTCTTGAAGAAATGCGTTCCCCACGCGTAAGAAAGACGACTGCGCAAGCCCTAGCCATGCTAACCAAGTCCGATAGCTTCCGGTCGGTCCCTGAGATACCCGAAAGAGTGGATAAAGAGGAGGTTTCGATTCTATGGGGTGTGAAGGATCAGATCTATAAGTTGCCCGAGCCATTTCATGCCCTGCATACGCTGAATATTCCGGCAGCTCATCATTTTCCGATCTCGCAACCGGAACGAACAGCGCAATATCTAAAGCAGCACATACGACAGAATAACGTTAGTGTATAAAAATAAAACCAGCCTAGCACATATAAATCAAGTGCCGACTGGTTTTTTATCAATAAATGTCCTTAGCATCTGCTGGGAGAGCTTTTACGTGATGGAGATAGTTCGTAACACGTTGATCGTCCAGAGTCGGATATTCGTAACCATAATGGTTCGCTACTTCCAAGGCAACTTCTCTAAATAAATTTCCCATGATAAAAAGAGACTGCCACATATGTTCATAATCTGCATCCGCAAACGTTTGGATGTAGAGTGCCCAAAGTCCAGGTTCAAGGTGGTTCTCAAAATATTTTCCCTGTTTACCCGGGTCTGCCGCGAAGTCTGTTCGTATACCAATATGCCATTCCAGCATCAAGTGAAACGCATCTCTCACAGGCCGATCCAGCATAAATTTGGCATAGGGCAGTTCCTGTCGCCATAATCCTTTAGCCACATAGGTACTGACCCACCAGAACTCGTTGCAGGAATTCGCATAGACTTGGGCAGTTGGAGGTATCGTCTTATAATCTTGAAGACTTGGCGGTGGGAAAGGCTGCACAAGCCCGTCTTTATCCAGCAGCAGTACACTTAAGCTGTCTCGGGTGCAATTGGTGATGTTATTCGCAGGGTAGAGTGTAAGATCTATGCGATTGCCGTCTGTAAATAACATGAGAAAAGCAAAGCGATCACGGGGCATCGGAGCAGGTTCCATATGCTCATCAGGCGTCTGCATAATGATCAATTCACCAAAATGGTTGATCCAGCGACGTTCCTGAATAAAGCTGTCTATGGAGGATACGAGAAAGACGATATCATAATCCTGAAAAATGTCCCGTGGAGCATGTGGATTGGCGCGTGAACCATTCAGAATCACGGCACGTACCCGTTCGTCCTCTTGAGCAAAATGGAGAATGGTATGAAGCATTTCATGTTCACTTCTCATAATAGTTGTCTCAACAAGCGGTATCTAAAGGAGAAAAACGTGGACAAGGAAGCAATAGAAATAATGGCCACTAGCTCAAGGATCATCAAGGAAAACAACCTCCTGTAAGTTCTTTTATCTGGGAAAAGTCTCCTATCCTTACAATAGCCTATACACAGAAGCCATTCAATTGTGCTGCCGAGGCCTTCTTCATTACCAGAAGTACACTTGACCGAATTGTATGTTTTATCCATAATGAAGCGAGGCATCAAGTACAGACCATCTTAGAGCCTAATCCTCTAATACGTTTAAAGGAGTGATGATGTTTGAATACGAACAAACAAATCAAAAAGCTTATGAGAGATTTATGTTTTTAGATGAATAAGAAAGAATCTCTCATAGGCTTATGGGAGGCAAATCGGACAGATGTGTGCTCATCACATGATTAAAGGAATAGAACTCGCGGAATCTTATTTTTATAAGGCATTCGGTCTTTTTATTACAATGAAGCATCACATATCGATTCAAGGTGTTATTAGCGGCACCATACCGGGTAGAATTTTTTTATCTAATAATGGGATACCGCTGTATTGAGCAACCCCCAAGGCATTTTTCTGGGAGGAAGTCCGGACAATAAAGCCTTTTTAAAAGAAATCAACATGTTGCTTCAAGAAATCCTGTTGCCTCAACTTGCATCTAAAGGAAAATTAGACTACGTGCTATATTACCCGGCAGATGAGAAGTGGGAAGCTGCTCTTGAAACCGTGATGAAGGATTTACGGCCTATGAAGAGTGGACGAATGACGTTTAATCAGCATTTGGACGGTATAGCTAATCCGCTTGGAGAGGATATCGTAGCAATAGATCGTGAACTATTAAAGCAGCGGCATCTGACCGTAATTGTAGAGGTGCTGAGTTTTAAGACTTGGTACCTACCGCAAGCATATGCGGGCTCATACCGATTACGGATTCCTGCTCTTCAACCTGCCGTGATATATCCAGCAAGCGGCTGCGATGGGAAGGAAGCACCCACTTTTCCTCAAATCCGGGTGCAATCCAGACGGGTCCTTCCACGCCCAGTACACGAGGCTTCGGCAATCCAGCCGCCTGCCAGTCTGCGCGCAAGGCATCCGGTGTATGGAAGTAGGAGCGTGTGAGAAAAGAGGGAGAAGCAGCAGGGCGCACATGCTGACCATCTGTTAGCTCCTGTCTGACCATATCCATGAACGCATCTTCCTCCACAATGGTATTGTACTCACCGTACACCGATAGCCCCCACAGTAGCGAGCCAAACCTGGAAATAGCTGAAGTAATCAGCGTTCCACCTTTTTTTAAGACACGCGCCGCTTCTTGCAGTGCTTTTACTCGTTCCTTCTGTTCCGTTAAATGATATAAAGGTCCCATCAATAGCACGATGTCCGCGCTTTCATCTTTACGATCAAGATTTCTGGCATCCGCGGTTTCCAGCTTGCTGATGATGGGTTTATTCAGTTGCTGCTGACGAGCGAATTCAATGGCTTGGGAAGATAGATCAAATAGATGAACTTCGTATCCCAGCTCCGCCAGCCACGAAGAGTAGACCCCTACACCGCCGCCGATATCGTAAATAACATGAGTAGACTCCCTGAGATAACGTGAAATGATTTCTTTTGATCTTTCCAGTTCTATTTTTCCTATGCCTCGCTCTAACCTGCCTATTTCTGCACCGCCATCATAATAAGCCAGAATTTCATGCGTATCTTTTTCGAGCATAGCGCACCTCATCTCAAGTGATTGGAATAATATAACATTATCACTTACATCATGAACAAGTCTACCGTGTTTAGGATTAAGAAACCATCGGAAGCATTGGGAAAGAAAAAAGCTGTTCCCCAGTAGCTAAACCTATTTTTTGGGAACAGCCATATTTAAATGATGTTTGTTTCCAGCATGCCCTCGAGATCTTCTTTGGTAAGATGGTAGTGTGCGTTACAAAAGTGGCAATGAGCTTCAGCCTCTCCATCGGTATGGATCATATCTTCTATTTCCTTATTCCCTAAGCTGATAATGGCATTGGTAACGCGCTCTTCTGAGCAGGGACAATGAAATTGTACAGGCATGGTTTCCAGTATGTTTATGTTGCTTTCTCCTAAAATCTGACCCAGAATCTGCTCTGGTGTAAGACCTTCCATGACCATTGTGGAGATGCTTGGAATGCTCTCAATACGTCTCTCGATAAAACTGATAACCTCTTCTGGTGTATCTGGCATCAGCTGAATAATAAAACCTCCAGCCGCCTGTATAGAGTTATCCGGGTTAACAATAACTCCCGCTCCCACAGAAGAAGGAATTTGTTCGGATTGGACGAGATAAGATGTGAAGTCCTCGCCCAGTTCACCCGATATGAGAGGGACCTGTCCAACAAACGGGTGTTTTAAGCCGATATCTTTGGATACAATTAGCGCTCCATCTGTTCCTACAGCTCTGGCGACATCCAATTTCCCTATCTGATTAAGCTCAAAATGGGTTTGTGGATTTTTTACATAACCTCTAACTTCACCTTTGGAGTTGGTATCGACAAGAATGGTGCCGATAGGTCCGCCACCGTTGATTCTGATCGTCAGTTTATCCTCATCTTTATGCATGGCTCCCAGCATGACGCCGACCGTCATAGAACGTCCCAATGCAGCCGATGCTGTGGGCCAGGTATAATGACGCCGTTGGGCTTCACTTACCGTTTCCGTTGTTCTCACGGCATAAGCCCGTACCTGATTGTTGTAGGCAAGAGCTTTTACTAAATAATCGTTCATGTTCATATTCCTTTCTGTTAATTAGAGTTCTTTACAAGACCATTTTTTCCTGAATCCAGTTCTCCAAAGAAGTAATTTTGTCATCATATCCTTCTTTAAAAAAGTCAGCGGATAGTGACGCGATGGTTTCTCTTTTCAGAACGGCCTTCCAGGAGGCTTCCGCTTCTTCCATCAAATTTGCCAGTAAACAACACTCATCGTCTTTCTTTAATTCAAGCATTTCGTTGTATATACCACTGGAAGAATAAAGGGTTTGTTGTCCCTCAATCGCTAGATAAATATCAAATACCCGTATATCCTCAGGTTTTTTCTTTAATTTGAACCCGCCCTTGACACCAGGTACAGAAGTAATCAAATCGGAACTAACCAATTTTCGTAACAGTTTATGAAAATAAGTAGGTGAAGCACCTAACTGCTGGCTGATGGCCTCCCCAGGTAAAACGGCTTTGTCCGGCAGCATCGTGAGTAGAAGAAGAGCGTAGACAGATTGTTCGACACCTGTTTTCATATGCACTAGCAATCACCTCAATATTTATAACCAGGCTAATGTGGATAAACATTATCCACATATATTGCATAATAGATGAGCTTATTATAAAAGTAAACTGTTTTTTGATAAAAACTAAAAATTTAAATCATTTGCAATTCATAACGGAACACATTATCATAATTGACGTATCAATTGATGGGTCAAAGAATTAAGACGTTGAGGGAAATATGTAAAATAATATTTTGACAGGGGGTTTATATATAATGACTACGCGTAACGTTGCACTATCTATATTAGATCTTGCACCTGTCATTGAAGGCGGCACTCCTGCCGATTCCTTCCGCGACACGGTGGATCTTGCCCAGCATGCTGAACAATGGGGGTACCATCGGTACTGGCTAACGGAGCATCATAACATGCAGGCGGTCGCCAGTGCGGCTACGTCCGTGATCATCGGGCATGTAGCTGCACATACAGACAAGATTCGGGTCGGTTCAGGCGGTATTATGCTGGCTAACCATGCTCCACTCATGATTGCAGAGCAGTTTGGAACCCTAGAGTCGCTCTATCCGGGACGAATTGATCTAGGACTTGGCCGGGCTCCAGGCACGGATCAACCCGCGATGAGGGCACTGCGGCGAGGGCTTCACAGTACTGGGGAAGATTTCCCCGAGCAATTGAATGAGCTGCGTTCTTACCTGAATCCAGCGCTAAACGGAGCCGTTCCGGGAGTAAGAGCGATTCCTGGAGAGGGGCTGGACATTCCCATCTGGTTACTGGGATCAAGCGGATTCAGCGCACAGCTAGCAGGTCAGCTTGGGTTGCCGTTCGCGTTCGCCAGCCACTTTGCCCCGGCTCATTTGCTACAGGCTTTAGAGTTGTATCATCGCAATTTTCGGCCATCCAAAGCACTGGATAAGCCATATGTGATGGTCGGTGTTAATGTGCTTGTTGCAGATTCTGATGAGGAAGCAAAATGGCTCTTTACTTCACAAGAACAGCAGTTTCTAAATGTGCTGCGCGGGCACAGCGGAGGACTGAAGCCACCAGTGGATGACATGGAAAAGCTTTGGAGTGAGCACGAGAAGGAGATGGTTCGTGGTAATATGCTGGGGTATTCAGCCATCGGCAGTCCTGACACCGTCAAGCAAAAGATGGATTTGATAATCGACCAGACGAGAGCCAATGAGCTGATTACAACCTCTCAGGTATATGACCATCAAGCGCGCCTGCGCTCGTACGAGCTGCTAGCCAAAGTGATGCGTATAGTTGGGTAATTAGATGAGTTAAACAAATGAGGCTGTGCCAGAAAGGTTCTTATAACCGATTCTGACATGGCCTTTATTTTCTGCGTGGAAATGATCGTTTTACAATGAATATATCCGTTTTATAGATGGGTAAAAATTAAAATTTATTTTTGATTATTTTTGTATTACTTATTTTCAAATTAAAACAAAAGTGTTATAGTCTCCATAAACAAAGAATAACCACTTTAATAAAGCCTTTCAAAACTAAAACTAAACTTGGAGGTCTTTTTCCTATGGTACAAAGTCTGTGGATTTCTTCACAAGCATCTGAGCAGAAAAGCACGCTGGAACAGCTCGTATACCGTTCTAACCTGATTGGCACAGATAGGAGTGTGTGCAACTGGGGAGGCGGCAACACTTCGGCCAAAACGATGATACAAGATTTTCGTGGGCGTGAAGTAGAAGTGATGTACGTTAAGGGCAGCGGTTCCGATCTCGCAACAATGAAAGCGCATAACTTCACAGGGCTTCGTATGGAGGATATTCGTCCTTTATTTGAAAGGGAAGATATGTCTGACGAGGATATGGTCGCATATTTGGCGAACTGTATGATAGATGCCAAGCATCCACGGGCTTCAATTGAGACGCTATTGCATGCTTTTCTGCCTTTTAGACATGTGGATCATACACACCCGGACGCGATTATTAGCTTGTGCTGTGCGCACAACGGCAAGGAAATCGCTAAGGAAATTTTCGGTGACCGTTTTGTATGGGTGCCTTATATCCGTCCTGGCTTTAAGCTATCGAAAATGATTGCCCAAGGTGTACTCGATCATCCACAAGCTGAATTGGTATTGATGGAAAAGCATGGTCTGGTTACGTGGGGAGAGACATCCGAAGCGGCTTATGCGAAAACAATCGAAATCATTCAAGAAGCAGAAAGCTATATTAAAGCTCGTCAAGAGGAAAAGCAGGCATTTGGAGGCACAAAATATAAAGCGCTTACTTATAAAGAACGCCGCAGCATTGCATCCCAGGTCATGCCATCCGTCCGTGGTGCAGTCAGTGATGAGAAAAAGATGATCCTCACCTTTGATGACGCGGAGGATGTGTTGGAGTTTGTGAACGGCAGGGATTCTGCTGCTTTATCCCAGGTCGGGGCTGCGTGCCCGGATCATCTGGTCCATACCAAGATGAAGCCACTCTATGTAGATTGGACACCGGATGTGGAGGATGTAGAGGGCTTGAAAGTTAAGCTTGCCGAGGGTATAGCAGCCTATAAGGAGCAGTATCAAGCTTATTTCGAGCGCAATCGGCATGAGGGAGATGTTATG
The DNA here is from genome assembly GCF_900116035.1 of Paenibacillus sp. cl130. NCBI lineage: Bacteria > Bacillati > Bacillota > Bacilli > Caryophanales > Paenibacillaceae > Paenibacillus > Paenibacillus sp. cl130. The sequence continues at coordinate 31,726 of NZ_FOYG01000001.1, read as the reverse complement.
TTTGAGGCTGCGCCACGTGTAATTTTGATTCCGGGTATTGGTATGATCAACACAGGAAAAAGCTGGAGCAACGCGCAGGTAAGCGGCGCCTTGTATCATCGGGCTATTGCTGTCATGCGAGGAGCAACGGCGTTAGGAGAGTTTGTTTCACTCAGCGAGAACGAGTCATATAACGTGGAATATTGGCCGCTGGAGCTTTATAAGCTGTCACTCGCGCCAGCAGAAGCTGAATTTTCCCGTAAAATTGCGTTCATTACAGGCGGTGCAGGCGGAATTGGCAGTGCAACCGCACGTCGTTTGGTGGATGAAGGCGCACATGTCGTACTGGCAGATCTGAATCTAGAAGGCGCGCAAAAGGTAGCCGCAGAGATAAATAGCAGCTACGGAGAAAATCGTGCCATCGCCGTAAAAATGGATGTGACGCTGGAGGAGCAAATTCAGGCTGCCTATGCAGAAACGGCATTGACCTATGGCGGTGTAGATATCATCGTCAACAATGCAGGGCTTGCTACATCCAGTCCGTTCGATGAAACATCGTTAAAGGAATGGAATTTAAATGTGAATGTGCTGGGAACGGGTTATTTTCTGGTTGCACGAGAAGCGTTCAAGCTCATGAAGGAGCAGACACTTGGCGGCAGCATGGTGTTCGTCGGTTCCAAAAACTCGGTCTACGCAGGAAAAAATGTAACAGCCTACAGCTCGGTCAAGGCGCTGGAAGCGCATTTAGCCCGTTGTATTGCCGCAGAAGGCGGTGAATATGGTATCCGTGTGAACACCATTTTGCCGGATGCCATTCTGCAAGGCTCGGCAATCTGGAACTCCAATTGGCGCAACGAGCGCGCTGCCGCCTACGGGATTGAGCCCGACCAGCTGGAGGAACATTACCGCAAACGGACGACGTTGCTGGTCAACATTTACCCGCAGGATATCGCCGAGGGCATTGCCTTTTTCGCCTCGTCCAAGGCAGAGAAAACGACAGGTTGTATGCTGACCATCGACGGTGGCGTTCCCGCAGCATTTACACGCTAGCCGAATTAAAATGAACCTATGTAAGCGATAGACTCATTTCAACGGCTCAACACTTAGGATTATAATGAACTAATTTAATGTACTAATCTATTTCACTAAACCAAGCCACATGACGATAGTTTCGAAGGGCTTATACACACTAACACTTTAAATATAGAAGTGACTTTATGGGTGGTCAGCAGCAGAGCGGGCGGAATTGTTCTGAAGAAACGATGTGTTTGCCTTTGCAACGGGATTTTAACCTTATCATGTGTTATAAAATGAAAAATCCCGTTGCAACAGCGATCGGAAGAACAATCCGCACGCGAAGCGGCCTCCCGTAACTCACTTCATTTTCCAAGGAGGAACCACGATGAGTGACAAAGCGTACGCCTTATTCGAGGAGCAACAGCAACAACGGGGCATTGACCTGGAGCAAGTAAAGGCAAAGCTGAAAGCGCTTAGCATAGAAACACCATCCTGGGGATATGGTGACTCAGGTACACGATTTAAAGTCTTTCAGAAAACAGGCGTGCCGCGTGACCCGTTCGAAAAGTTGGAGGATGCCGCGCAAGTTCATGCCGTGACAGGCCTATGTCCATCCGTTGCGATCCACATTCCGTGGGATACAGTAGACAATTACGGCAAGCTTCGCAGTCATGCCGAAAGCTTGGGACTACAGATTGGGGCCGTGAATCCCAATCTGTTTCAAGACGAGGACTACATGCTCGGCAGTGTCACCAATGTAGACCCGGCCATCCGCCGCAAGGCCATCAACCATTTGCTGGAATGCGTGGATATTGCGAAGGAAACGGGCTCTAACGATTTTAGCTTATGGTTCGCAGATGGAACGAATTATCCCGGTCAGGGAGACATTCGCAAACGGAAAAATTGGATGCTGGAAGCGCTCAGTGAAATGTATAAGGCGCTTACTCCTGACATGCGCATGTTGATTGAATACAAGGCGTTCGAGCCAGCCTTTTACCATACGGATATTGCCGATTGGGGCATGGCGTACAATTTCGCAACCAAGCTGGGGCCGCAGGCACAGGTGCTGGTGGATACAGGGCATCATCTGCCGGGAGCCAACGTGGAGCATATTGTCGCGTTTCTAATTGATGAGAAGCGATTAGGTGGTTTTCATTTTAATAGCTACAAATATGCGGATGATGATCTGATCGTGGGCTCCGCGAATCCGTATGAACTGTTCTTGATTTTTTATCAGATTTTGAATGCGGCTCAGGATGCGGATGCGGATATTCGCCATACCGTCGATAAAATTGCTTATTTGATCGACCAATCGCACAATATTGAACCCAAAATTCCGGCGATGATTCGCTCGGTGCTGAATGTGCAGACTCAATATGCGAAGGCACTTCTGATCAATCATGCAGAGGTGGAGGAAGCGGCGAGTCGCCAGGATGTGCTGGGTGCGGAGGATGCCGTGCGCCAAGCGTTTGAGTTCGATGTGGCACCATTGCTCAGAGCGATCCGTGAAGAGCAAGGGTTACCGGCAGACCCGATGAAAGCCTATTTAGCGTCTGAGTATGGCACGCAGATTTTGCAAAGAGGCAAGGGTGGTGCAAGCTGGTGAGCATCCTCGCTTATGATTTGGGGGCAAGCAGCGGCAGGGTTCTACTCGGAGAATTGACAGATTCACGTATAGTGGTGGAGGAAATTCATCGCTTTTCGAATGATCCGGTCAAGGTCGGGGAGCGTCTGCACTGGGATCTGTTGCGTCTGTATCACGAGGTTCAGCAAGGATTGCTCAAAGCCAAGCATATGGGAGTGAATCCGTCCAGTCTTGCGATTGACTCCTGGGCGGTCGATTTTGGATTAATTGGGGAAACCGGAGAATTGCTGGGGAACCCTTATCATTATCGGGATTGGCACACCCACGGGGTGATGGAAGAAATACAGAGACGGCTGGGAAAAGACTCCATTTTTCAGCGTACAGGCATTCAGTTTTTGACGTTTAACACGATTTATCAGCTGGCTGCTATGCGAAATGCGAGTTCACCGTTGCTGGAGCAGGCAAAGCATTTCTTGATGATTCCAGATCTGCTGCGGTATTTTCTGACAGGTGAAATGTACAATGAGTTTTCGAATGCGACCAGCACGCAATTATATAATCCGTTGCAGCAAAAATGGGATGATGAGCTTTTGTCTGGAATCAATATTCCCCGTTCCTGGTTTGGTGAGGTACTGGAGCCAGGAAATGTTGCAGGAACTATCCGCTCGTCGGTCATGACCGATCTGGGTATTGGGGCGATTCCTGTAATTGCAGTAGCAGAGCACGATACGGGATCTGCTGTGGCTGCCGTGCCTGCGCTGGAGCACTCGTTTGCGTACTTGAGCTGCGGAACATGGTCCCTGATGGGAACGGAAACGGCACAGCCTGTAATCAATGACGATACGCTTCGTTTTAATTTTACGAACGAAGGTGGGGTCGGTCGAACTTACAGGCTGCTTAAAAACATTATGGGCTTGTGGATTTTACAGGAGGCGCGCAGAGAATGGGAGCGGCAGGGATACTCCTATTCCTTCCCCGAACTGGTTCATATGGCAGAACAGGCTCCAGCATTCACTTCTTTGATTGACCCGGACGATGAACTGTTTCTGCACGCCGGGGATATGAAAACACGTATTCGCCAATATTGCCGCAACACCGGGCAGCCATTGCCCGAGACGCCGGGTGAAATCACGCGCTGTGTTTTGGAGAGTCTGGCGTTAAAGTACCGTTACATTTTGGAGCTTACGGAGCAGGTGTCAGGACAACGGTTTAATGGTTTGCATATGGTCGGAGGAGGGATTCAAAATCGCTTGCTGTGCCAATGGACGGCCAATTCGATTCAAAAACCAGTGTGGGCGGGACCTGCAGAAGCGAGCGCAATCGGCAATCTTGCGGTACAATGGATGACACAGGGAAAGTTCGCCGATATATGGGAAGCACGCCGGGTCATCGCGGATTCTATTTCCGTGGAGGAATATGAACCTGCCGAGTCAGAAGCGTGGGAGGATGCCTACGGGCAATTCCGGCGGGTGGCGGGACTTTTTGTACATTAAAGATGTGGAGTGAGATTGCCATGCTGGTCGCAGAAAGATATGAGATGATTGTGCAGCTCGTTAATGAAAAAGGAAGCATACGGGTGTCCGAATTGAGTGAGTTGTGCAAAGTAACGGAGGAAACGATCCGCCGTGATCTGGACCGCCTGGAGCAGGCGGGACGACTGCGCCGTTCGCATGGGGGAGCGGTCAGTGTCAAAAACGAGCAGCCTGAAACGCCCTATGCGGTACGGGAAATTATGAACGCAGAGGAAAAGCGTAGGATTGCCGAGGAAGCGGTCAAGCAGATTCAGCCGAATGATCGTATTTTGCTGGATGCCAGCACAACCGCCTGGTATATGGCGTCAAGTTTACCGGATATTCCTTTGACAATATTAACAAATTCAATTCGGGTAGCTACAGAGCTGGCGGGTAAGGAAAAAATCGAGGTCATTTCGACGGGCGGGCAGTTGCTTCAACGCTCGTTGTCATTTGTAGGCCCGCTCGCAGAGCGTTCACTAGAAACCTATTATGTGGATAAATTGTTTTTCTCCAGCCAGGGGGTTCATCTGGATCGCGGTATTAGCGAATCAAATGAACTGCAAGCTCGTTTGAAGCAGAAAATGGTCAGCATTGCAGACCGTGTGATTTTACTGGCGGATGCGAGCAAATTTGGGCAACAGGCGTTTACGCATGTCGTGAACCTGTCGCAGGTATCCGAGATTATTACGGATTCGCGGTTGTCGGACCCGATTCGCAGTCAACTTGCGGAGCTGGCTATTCCAGTTACGGTTGTGTGAAGCGGGGAGTTTCCAAGGTGAAGGCCGCTTTGCGTTTCATTTGGTCTTACGATCGCTATTGCAGTGGGATTCTTTGATGATGTAAAAAAGTTATAAGTGAGAATCCCACTGCAAGCTTCTAAAGTATCACTTCCCCCGGATTTTTAGCATTGAGTAAAGAATCTGGGGGCAACAGCGATGGGAAGCACCATCTGACTGCGCAGCGGCACTATAGGTAACCTTTCAGTTATAAAGTAATAGCTATTCCATGGACGGAAGGGTGTTCCGTATGAAGGTATCTTTATTTATTACCTGCCTAAGTGATGCGATTTATCCCAAGGTAGGGGAAGCGATGGCACGCTTGCTTGTCAGATATGGTGTTCAGCTGGATTTTCCGAAGATACAGACATGCTGCGGACAGCCATCCTATAACAGCGGCTATTGGGATGAAACGAGGGTTGCGGCTAAAACGATTTTGAAAGCGTTTAACGACAGCGATTTTGTCGTATCTCCTTCCGGCTCTTGCACATATATGATTCATCATTACCCGGAGTTGTTTAAGGATGAACCCGAATGGCTCGATTCGGCACGGAGGCTGGAGCAAAAGACGTATGAGTTTACGCAATTTATGGTGCAGGTGCTTGGCGTGACCGATGTGGGCGCGTCTTTTCCGCATACGGTAACCTACCATCCGTCTTGCCATGGCACACGTTTGCTCGGCGTGAAGGAGGAACCGATGAAGCTGCTTGGCAGTGTAAAGGGGCTGCAATTAGTACCACTTCCCTTTGCTGAGGACTGCTGTGGCTTTGGCGGGACTTTCGCGGTGAAAATGCCGGATATTTCGGGAGCGATGGTGACTGAAAAAGTGGACCACATCAGGGAGACCGAAGCCGAGGTACTGGTCGGACTAGATATGGCCTGCTTGATGAACATTGCTGGAAATCTTCGGTATCGGGAGGAGCCAGTTCGGGTGATGCATCTGGCTGAGCTGCTGTACGAAGGGGTGAAGCACGCATGACCGCCGTACACTCACATTCCATGAACCAAAAGGTCAAAAAACGCGCAGAGCTGGCCCTAAATGATGATTTTCTGCGGAATGCAGTTCGTTTCACTACGGAGCGGCTTCGTAACGGCAAGCGGGTGGCTTCAGAACAGCACGGAAATTGGGAGGAATGGCGGGAACGGGGCCGTCAAATTCGTCTGCATACCATTGCCCATCTGGACTATTACTTAAATCTATTTGTAGAAAATGCCCGTGCCAACGGGGTGCATATTCATTTTGCCGATACAGCAGCCGATGCCGTACGTATTACACTGGATATTGCTGCGCATAGCCAAGCCCGCTCCGTCGTCAAATCCAAGTCGATGGTGTCGGAGGAGCTGCATTTGAATCAGGCGCTGGAGGGTGCGGATATCGAGACGATTGAAAGTGACCTCGGTGAATATATTATTCAACTGGCAGGAGAGCCCCCGTCTCATATCGTCATTCCGGCGATTCACAAAAACCGCTATCAGATTGCCGAGCTGTTATCCAAAGAAGCAGGGGAGAAACTGTCCGCGGATACGACGATTTTGGCGGGCTTTGTCCGCAAAAAGCTACGCGAAAAGTTTCTGGAAGCGGATATTGGCATGACCGGGTGTAATTTTGCTATCGCCGAGACAGGCTCCATGGTCCTGTTTGAAAATGAAGGCAACGCACGAATGGTATCCACTTTGCCCAAAACGCAAATTACGCTGATGGGCATGGAACGGATTATTCCATCCTGGACGGATTTGGAGGTGATGGCTACATTACTGCCACGATCCGCTACTGGACAGAAGCTGACCATGTACATGTCTGGTATTTCAGGCCCTCGGCGCAGCCAAGATGCCGATGGGCCTGACGAAATGCACATCATCATCGTAGATAACGGACGTTCACTACAGCTAGGCAATCCCGAGTTTCAAGAGTTGCTGAATTGCATTCGCTGTGGGGCTTGCCTGAATGCCTGTCCAGTGTACCGACACATTGGCGGGCATGCGTATGGCGGGACATATAGTGGCCCTATCGGTGCAGTGCTTACGCCTGCCCTTCATGGCAACATCGAAGAGTGGAACGATATTGCGAGTGCATCCAGTCTGTGTGGTGCGTGTTATGAAGCCTGTCCGGTCAAAATACCGCTGCATGATATGCTGGTATATTTGCGTAGACGTAAGGTAGAGGCGGGACAAGGAGATAAGCTGGAAACAGTAGGAATGAAAGGTTTTGCGACCGTGGTTTCCAGCTCGAAGCGATTCGCAGCGGCGATTCGGCTAGGGCAGATTGCTCAGAAAGCGGTCGTTCGTAAGGGCGAAATTACCCTAAAGCTGGGCCCCCTAAAGGGATGGAATACGTACCGTGTGGCTCCCTCTTTGGCGAAAAAATCCTTCCGTCAGCAATGGAACACGCTGGAGCATAAGCTGGAGCAGGAACGCAATGTGATGCAGCCGGATGTTCTCAGTCGAATGGAGAAGATTTTGGCAGATAGAAGTAAAGGAGGGACGCAGCATGAGTGAACAGAGTAATCCTTCTGCGCAAGCAAAAGCGGCCCATGAAACGTGGCTTCATCAAATGGAAGCAGAATCCCGTGCCAAGCAGGTACGCTTTATGGACGACATCGCGACGCGGCTCAAGCGTCCACGACAAACGGAACCGCCAGTTCAGCCGTTTCGCGGGGCACCTGCATTTTGGCACGAATTCGAATGGAGCGCGGAGCAGCGCATCGAAGAGTTCACCGCCAACTTTACAAGTGTTGGCGGGCATGTCGTGCGTCTGTCGGATTTGGAGCAGACCGCAGACTGGATCGCGCACAAAGCGCGAGAGCTGGGAGCGGCCTATATCGTCCGGCAGAATGAGCCGGACCTGGATGCGCTCCAGCTGGAATTGGCGCTGCCGGAAGTCCGTTTATCGGTGTGGAACACCGATCCAGTCGAGGATTGGAAGGCCCGCGCCGCCGAGGCGGATATCGGCATCGTCATCGCCGACGAAGCGGCTGCTTACACCGGTTCGGTAGCGGTGCTATCCTCGCCGGAGAAAGGCCGTGCGGTCAGCCTTTTGCCAACTGTACTGATCATTCTTCTGCCAGTAGAGCGCTTGCGAACACGGCTGGGCGAAATTCTAAGCCATTTTGACGAAGCCGGGCGTGAGCAACTGCCCGCAGGCATTCATTTTATTACTGGACCGAGCCGCTCGTCGGATATTGAAAATGATCTGACGATCGGTGTACACGGGCCGGGTATCGTCTATACACTGTTGATTGGTTAGTTTGTAGATGGATTAGCAGGTAGACTGGCGGACCTTCAATTCAAAAGCAAGGGAGGCTGGCTCCAAAGGCTGCCCGTTCAATTGCTGATATAATGTACGGAACATTTCCTGTCCGATTCCCTGCAACGGGTTCGTAATATTGGTCAGTCCCATGGCGTCGGCTACCTGACTTTCGTCAGCTTCAAAGCCGACCACTGCCAAATCTCCTGGAACCTTCCACCCTTTACTACGAGCAGCTGAGATAATACCGCATGCCACCAAATCATTGGTTGTCATGATGGCATGGGGACGTTCCTTTAAAGACTCCAGCTTGGCGAACGCTCGCATTCCGTCCTGCACCGTATGGATACCACTGAGCAACCATTCCTCATTCACTGGCAGCTTCCTTGCCGCGAGCAGGTCATAATAGGCCTGGAGTCTTCTTTGGCTGTTTACGCTGTTTTTTCTGCCTACGGTGCAGGCGATTTTTTCAAATCCCAGCTCGGCCAAATGCTCTAATCCAATCCGAAATCCTTCATAATGGTCGAGATAAATGGATGAAATCTCTTTATTTTTTAATGGCTCGCAGGTCACAATCGGCCCATACTTGGTGTAATGCCTCACAGCAGACCAATCCAGCATACGCCGTAAAATGACGATCCCGTCCACTTTTTTCTGCCTCAAAAGCTCTAACGCCGCGCTTTCCAAATCCTGATTTTCCTCCGTCTGGTAGATCAAAACCTGATAATCTTGCTCTTTACCCGCATTGGATACTCCCTTGATGATTTGCATGTAATAATTATTAATCGTTGGGGTCATGATCCCAATAACCTTGGTACGGCCTACTTTCAACTGCACCGCATTAATATTCGGAATATAATCCAGTTCCCGAATGACTTCCATCACCCTGGTCCGCGTTGCTTCACTGACATATGGATGATGATTAAGCACTCGAGATACGGTACTTGTCGATACCCCCGCAATTTCAGCAATTCTTTTTATATTATGCATGACATTCAACTCCAAAAATTTAGTTCTTGACCTGGAATGCATCCCAGATTGTAGCATGAAAGCATAAAGCGTATGCAGCAATCCGGGATGCATTTGAAGGACATGGGTTCCGCATACTTCTTCACAAATTATAACCTACTTGGAGGAATGCAACATGGAACAGGCAAAAGGTTTTCCCAAGAACTTTCTATGGGGCGGGGCAGCCGCTGCCATGCAGATTGAAGGGGCTTACAACGTAGATGGAAGAGGACTCTCGATTTCTGATGTATTTACCTTTGATCCAGCACTCGACAAAAAGCATTGGCTGGATCAGTGGCATATGATGACCCATGCGCAGGTCAAGGAAGCATTGGACCCAAACAGCACCAAAAATTATCCAAAACGTCGGGGAAATGATTTCTATCACCGTTATGAAGAAGATATTAATCTGCTGGCCGAAATGGGTTTTAAATGCTTCCGCACTTCCATTTCCTGGACACGTATTTTCCCGAATGGCGACGAGACAGAACCCAATGAGAAAGGGCTGCAATTCTATGACAAGGTTTTTGATGCCCTGCTGGCCAAAGGAATTGAACCTGTCATCTCGCTGACCCATTACGATATGCCTTTGTATCTTGTCACCGAATATGGTGGCTGGAAAAACCGGAAACTGATTGAATTTTTCGTCCGTTTTGCCGAGACTGTATTTACCCGTTACAAGGATAGAGTAAAGTACTGGATTACGTTTAACGAAATGAACTGTGTCAAACACCATCCGTTTGTCAGCGCGGGGATCATTGAAGAGAATCACCCGAATCTGGAGCAGGACAAGTATCAATCTGCCCATCATCAGTTTATAGCTAGCGCGCTGGCAGTCAAAGCCTGTCATGAGATTATACCGAACTCCCAGATTGGGTGTATGATCAGCTATCTGTTGCTTTATCCGAATACTTGCAATCCGGATGATGTGCTTGAATGCCAAAAGGAAGAACGAGTGTCCTTCTTTTTCAGTGATGTACAAGCTAGAGGGTATTATCCGTCCTATACCGCACGTATGTTCAAAGAAAAGGGTGTTGTTCTGCATAAAGAACCTGGCGACGATGAAATCTTGCGAGATAACCTCGTGGACTTCGTGTCCCTGAGCTACTATATGTCCAACAATGCCAGTGCCACTGCCGATCAGCATGCCAAAGCAAGCGGAAATCTGATTGGTGGCGTGAAGAATCCTTACCTGGAGCAGTCCGAGTGGGGATGGCAGATTGATCCTAAAGGATTACGTTATGCGTTGAATAACCTGTATGACCGCTATCAAAAGCCACTGTTCATTTCAGAAAACGGCGTGGGTGCGACAGATCAAATGAATCCTGACGGGACCATTAACGATGATTACCGTATCGACTATCTGAAAAAACATATCGAGCAAATGAGGGAAGCCATTGAGGATGGAGTGGACCTGTTCGGCTACACCGCCTGGGGTCCCATCGACATGATCAGTGCTTCGACCTCACAGGCATCCAAGAGATACGGCTTCGTCTACGTCGACCAGGATGATCTGGGCAACGGAACACTGAACCGCTACAAGAAAAAAAGCTTTGACTGGTATAAAAAAGTGATTGAATCGGGCGGAGAAGTGCTCTAAACGGAGGCGTATGATGCATGAAAGGCTTGAGCCTGCTCTTATGCCTGATCTGGGGCTTTAATTTTGTCATCATGAAATTGGGCAATGGAGCCTTTGAACCTGTTCAATTTGCGGCTCTCCGGTTTCTCACAGGGACGCTACTTCTGTTCGGAATTCTGATGTGGAAACGGGTTCCGAACCCTGACAGGCACACGATAAAATGGTATATACTCTGCGGGATTCTCCAGACTACCTATTTTAATATTGCGATTCAGATATCCCTGAACTACATTAATGCGGGCTTAACCTCCGTGCTTACGTACAGCATGCCGCTGTTTTTATCCATTATGGCTCATTTTATGATTCCAGGTGAGCGGCTGAATACACGCAAAACGATTGGAATTGCTACAGGGGTCCTGGGGCTATTATTTGCTATGGACATTCATTTGGGCGGCAATTTGTGGGCCATGCTGCTTGGGGTGAGTTCAGCGATTGCTTGGGCACTTTCGAACCTGATTATCAAGCTCAAGCTCCAGCATTGCGATAAAACCCAGTTCACGACCTGGCAGATGGCGTTCGGTGCGCTCGGATTGTTATTGTACTCCCTGTTGTTTGAGAGATGGGAGCCGAACTTTAGCGCTGCGTCGATCTTTTATATCTTATTTTCCGGCATTGTGGCGTCTGCTCTTGCATTCCTGCTGTGGACTCATATTCTCACTAGAATGGAAGCTAGTAAAGCTTCTGTTACGCTGTTGCTGGTTCCTATCATTGGTGTTGTGTCCGGCTGGATCTTTCTTCACGAGGCGCTCAAAGCGGCTACCTTGCTTGGCATTTTCTTAGTACTGGCGGGCATCTGGATTGTGAATCGTTCAGGGACTCCGAAGCCGCAGTAAGCGGATGGAAGGCTTTTTTTAATAAAGGGTTGACAGAAAAAAAGAAACTCTATTATAATGAAGCCAAGAAAACGATTACAAAAATGAATTTCATAATTTTCAGGGTGTTACTATTTTAGGCATAACCTGAATGGAGTTCCGGTAAATGGGCGATAACGTCTATGAAGCGGTATTCTGTTCAGGTTTTTTAGTGTATGCACATTTTTTAACAGAGTCTCTTTAAAAAATGGCCTTCCAGTAAATAAAAGCAGGTGGTCGCATGATTTTGAAGAAAGCGCTTAACAACAATGTCGTTTTAGCAGAGGAAGAGGACGCCCAAGAGGTCATTGCGACAGGAAATGGAATCGCATTCAACCTGAAACCGGGGGATACCATTGATGAGCGGAAAATCACGAAGCTGTTTGTAGTCAAAACTCAGGATTTATCCGCGAAGCTGGCGGATTTGCTGAAAGATGTGAAGATGGAATGTATTGAAATCGCGGATGAAATCGTGGAGTATGCCAGACCGAGATTGGCTGGAGACATTAGTGACTATATTTACCTAGCCCTGATCGACCACATTTCATTCGCCATCCAACGGCATGAACGGGGAACACCGATTGAAAACCGGTTTCTATGGGAGATCAAGCGGTTTTATCGCGAAGAATTCGCGATCGGTAAACATGCGCTGGAGATGATTCGTAACAGGATCAACATCACGTTCGATGAGAATGAAGCCGGGTTTATTGCCCTGCATTTCGTCAACGCCCGCCTGGATAACCAGAAGCTTGATCTGACGCTAAAAACGTCAAAAGTCATCAAGGATATTATGGATATTGTAAAATACCACTTCAATGTCGAGATTGATGAAGATTCATGGAATTACAACCGTTTTGTAACCCATCTTAAATTTTTTGCCCAGCGGCTTTTTGCCCACGAATCGGCAGACCCGCAGTACATGAATTTGTTCGAAGACCTGAAAATCAAATTTCCAGAAGAGCACAGATGTGTACAAAAAATAGGGGTGTATGTGAATAAGCAGTTTGAGCAGAAATTAACCAATGATGAAATGATGTATCTTATGATTCACATTTCCAGATTGGTCAACAGAACTGAAAACTAACAGGGTGTTACCATTCGTGGGCATTACCTGAGTGATTTCGATACTAAATTGCATTTTGGTATCGGGGATTACTCAGGTTTTTTTATATCAACCAGAGAGCATTGGAGGCAGGCATTATGAGCAAACATGATGAATTAGCGAAATTCATTGTAACTAATGTAGGCGGAGAAGAAAATATACGTGATCTGTACCATTGTATGACCCGTCTGAGATTTACACTTAAGGATAAGCAAAAAGCCAATAAACAGGCTTTGGAAAATTCCGACAGTGTCATTTCCGTGATAGAAAGCGGAGGGCAGTACCAGGTGGTGATCGGCAATCATGTTAACGAGGTTTATGATACGATTGCGAAGAACTATAACCTTCAGGTAAAAAGCGGCAACGAAAAGAAAGAGGATAATGCAAAGGAAGGTAATTTCATCAGTCGTGCTTTTACCGTCATGAGCTCTATCTTCCAGCCGATTGTACCTGCTTTGGCTGGTGCAGGGATGCTGAAAGCTATCCTGGTTATTCTTACACAGTTAGAGTGGTTGGACAGTGCCTCCAGTACCTATGCTATCCTTGCTGCCGCAGGCAACGGCGTATTTTTCTTCCTGCCACTGATGTTGGCGTTTTCAGCTTCGAGAACATTCAAGACCCAGCCTATCGTATCTGCTGCCATTATGGCCGCTCTGCTGGAGCCTAACTTCACCAAGCTGATGGAAAACACGGGGGATATTGCTTCCTTTATCCACATTCCCGTTGTCCTGATGAGTTATACGACATCCATTATTCCAGCAATTTTAGCCATTTGGCTGTATTCATATCTGGAACGGTTTCTGAAGCGGGTGGTTCCGAAAAGCATTGAATTGTTTATGGTCCCGCTTGTTTCCTTATTAATTATGGTTCCGCTTACCGCCATTGTGATCGGTCCACTGGGAGTGTACACCGGTAAAGGTATTGCGGATGGTATTGAATTTTTGAGTACGCAAAGTGGTTTCTTGACTGGAGCCATTCTGGGAGGCGGCTGGACCTTCCTAGTGATGTTTGGTTTACACTGGGGGATTGCACCTGCGATGATCAACAATCTTTCCCTCAAAGGGTTTGATACGATTCGACCTATGATGGCTTCTGCGACCTTCGCCCAATCCGGTGTCGCTCTTGGGGTCTTTCTGAAAGCCAAAGACAAAAAGCTGAAAGCTTACGCACTGTCATCTATTTTCCCTTCACTGTTCGCTGGTATTACAGAACCTATCGTTTACGGATTGTCCGTGAAGCTGAAAAGACCAATGATTGCCGCCGTCATCGGGGGAATGATCGGAGGGGCCATTGCCGGACATTTCCAAACGACCGTGCTTGCTTATGTGTTCCCGGCAATAACAACTATTCCGGCATTCTTTACGAATACAATTGCTTTTTATTTGATTAGTATCATCATTTCATTTGTGGTTACTACCGTATTGACTTATATTCTGGGCTTTAATGAAGGAAACGGGGCAACGGATGCGGAGACAGGAAAGACGGAAGCAGAAAAATCTGAGCCTGCCTTACAAACTGAACCTGGACATACCGAAGTCACCGAGAATGTCTATGCGCCTATCCATGGCCAAATTGTTCCGCTTCATGAGGTTCCTGATCCTGCGTTCTCTACAGAAGCAATGGGTCAAGGAATAGCCATTCTACCGAGTGAAGGAAAGGTATATTCACCGGTTTCCGGGGTTGTCTCGCTCGTATTTCGAACCGGCCATGCGATAGCCATCACCTCAGATAACCATCTGGATCTGTTAATTCATGTGGGACTAGATACGGTTAAGCTGAAAGGCAACTATTTCACGAAGCATGTAGAACAAGGGCAACGGATTGAACGAGGCGATTTGCTGCTTGAATTTGATATTCCGAAAATCCAGGCAGCCGGTTATGACCTGACCACTCCGATTATTGTTACCAACAGCACTGCTTACCAAAAGGTTACCCAGACACAGCAAAAATCCGTTGATTTGCAAAGTGTTTTGCTCACCGTACATTAAATAAAGGAGGAAATGAATTATGACAGCACAAATAGCCAAAAGTTTTCCTGAGAATTTTCTATGGGGTGGTGCTATAGCAGCGAATCAGGCTGAAGGGGCATGGAACGAGGACGGTAAAGGGCCAGCAATCAGCGATGCATTTCGGGGAGGAATAGTAGGCGGGACGTTTGATGATACGATTGATGAAAACAAGTACTACGCCAGCCATGAAGCGATTGATTTTTACCATCGTTATAAAGAAGATATCGCCCTGTTCGCCGAAATGGGCATGAAATGCTTTCGGACTTCCATTGCATGGTCCCGAATCTTTCCGAATGGGGATGATGCCGAACCAAATGAAAAAGGGCTGCAATTTTACGATGATCTGTTTGATGAGCTACTGAAGTATGGAATTGAGCCGGTCATCACCATTTCTCACTTTGAGCTACCTCTGAATCTGATTCGCAAATACGAAGGCTGGAAAAGCCGCGAGCTGATTGGATTCTATGTAAAGTATGCGGAAGTTGTCTTCAAACGTTATAAAAACAAAGTGAAATATTGGATGAACTTCAACGAAATCAACCATTTCCATACCATTCCTTTGGCGGCAGGAGGCATTGTTGTTCAAGACGATGAGCACAAACTGCCGACTATTTATCAGGCTAGTCACCATGTTTTCGTTGCCAGTGCCCTGGCTACTAAACTGTGTCATGAAATTATCCCAGGAGCGATGATGGGCGCTATGTTATCCCTGAGTCCGATCTATCCGAATACCTGTAATCCGGACGATGTGTTTGAAGCCTATGAGCTGAGAAGAAGATCCTTATTTTATTCCGATGTGATCCTTAGAGGCTATTATCCAAGCTATGCCAAACGGATCTGGAAAGAGCATAACATCATGGTCCAAATGGAGCCCGGAGATGAACAATTACTGCGGGAGCATACAGCGGATTATTTAGGATTTAGCTATTATCGAAGTACGACACATAAAGCAGGTATGCCCATCTTGGGCAACACAGGGGGAATTATGGGACTCGACAATCCCTATTTGGAAAAAACGCCGTGGGGATGGCCAATTGACCCGAAGGGCTTCCGCTATGTGTGTAATGAGATGTACGACCGATATCAGAAACCTCTGTTTGTTGTAGAGAACGGCTACGGCAGTCATGATGAAATTTTGGAAGACGGTTCAATTCATGATCCCGAGCGGGTAGACTATCTGAACAAGCATCTGATCCAGCTGCATGAAGCTATTGAGGATGGCTGCGAAGTGCTCGGCTATACCTGGTGGGGTCCAATCGACATTGTCAGTGCGGGAACGGGAGAAATGAAAAAAAGGTACGGCTTTATCTATGTAGACAAAAACAACGATGGTACGGGTACGCTGGAAAGAAGAAAAAAGAACAGCTTCTACTGGTACCAAAAGATTATTGAATCCAATGGGGAAGTATTGTTTGAACAAAATAAAGGAATATAGTCCTGTATTAAATAAAAGTCAGAAACGAACCGGCCAGAGATACGATCTTTGGCTGGTTCGTTTGTTTATGTGTAGGAGTAGAGGGGAAAACGGGTTTCAAAATCTGTTTGTCTGCGATTGCTCCTAACCGAAATGCGGCCATCATGCAGCTCGGTAATACTTTTTGTAATCGCAAGGCCCAGTCCGGTGCCTCCGGTTTCCTTGGAACGTGATTTGTCCACCCGGTAAAACCGTTCAAACAAGTGCGGGACATCTTCCGCAGGAATTGGGGTGCCGTAGTTAGTGCAGATTACCACCGCCTCGTCGTCTTCGCGTCCTATGGTGATATCGAGGCGTTTGCCGTCTTTTCCGTATCGAATAGCGTTGGAAAACAAATTTTCATACAGGCGTACCAGCTCGTCGGTATCGGCTAGAATCCGAACAGGCTCGACGATTCGGACACGGTAGGACATGTCCGCCTGTTCCAGCGAGGGTACAAATTCCTCAGCAAGCTGAGTGAGCAATTTGCCGAGATCTACAGGCTCCAGCTCCAGTGGCAGACTGCCACCGCTCACACGCGTGTATTCAAACAGCTCATCGATCAGCTTTTTAAGCGTCAATGACTTTTCATAAGCAATGTTCACATAATAGCGCAGCTCAATTTCATCCCGATAGCGGTCGGTTTCAATATATTCCAAAAAACCGATCACGGATGTTAGCGGGGTACGAAGATCATGAGATACGCCGGTGATCAGGTCGTTTTTGGCTTTGGCGGAAGCCCGTTCTTCTTCCAGTGAGAGACGGAGCTTGTCCGCCATGGTGTTCATATTTTTCGCCAAGGTACCCAGCTCGTCCGCTGAAGAAACAGGGATCGTATAGGACAGATCTCCATCAGCAAACTCCTGCATCCCCGTCGTAATTTCGCGAAGATAGCCAATCGTATTTTTGGTAAAAAGGAAAAAGAAATAAATATATAAAGGCAGCCCTCCAATCAGCATGATGAGTGGGGACCCAATATGATTCACGGTCCAGCGAATTAGACGAGTGCCAAAAAATGAACGGGAAGGGTTCAGCCATAGTAGCAAAGATGCTCCATAATAAAACACCATCAAAATCAGTCCGGTTAAAGTGAAGGCGGCAAGGCTAAGGGCTGCCAGCTTCCATCCCAATGTGTCATATCGTTTTGCCTTCAAGACGTGAATCCTCCATTAATCGAATTTTTCCATTTTGTAGCCGATTCCCCACACCGTTTTCAGGTATTTAGGTTTTCTCGGATCAGCCTCAATTTTCTCGCGAATTTTACGCACATGAACCATCAGCGTGTTGTTGGATTCCAGATATTGCTCCTTCCACACTTTTTCATAGATCTGCTCCATGCTCAGCACTTGACCACGATTACGTGCCAACAGCTCGACAATGGCAAATTCACGCGGGGTCAGCTTAATGGATTCTCCGGCGAGAGTGACCTCATGCGTAGCAGAATTAATGGAGAGTTCATCCAGTATCATTTCATGCTCCAATGCAGGGGAGGAGTGGGTATATTTCCGTACTCTGCGCAGCTGGGATTTGATGCGTGCCACCAGCTCCAACGGGCTGAACGGCTTAGTGACATAATCATCGGCTCCAACGCTGAGTCCTGTGATTTTGTCCATATCTTGTCCCTTCGCAGACAACATAATAATCGGAAAATGCTCGGTTTCTCTGATCTTCATGCAAGCTTCAACCCCGTCCATATTGGGCATCATCACATCAAGCACCATCACATCTATCGATTCCCGACTGACTTGCTCCAGCGCTTCCAGTCCGTCTCGTGCCATAAGCAGTCGATATCCTTCATTTTCCAAATAAATTTGCATCAGCTTAATAATTTCAGGTTCATCGTCTACTAATAAAATGGTTCCGTTATGCATGGTTGTGCACCCTTTCTGTTCTTTCCAGCAGTATACAATATGGGCGTATTATATACCTTTTTAAAGATGGAGGCTATGGACACTCATCTCAGTTCGCTTGCTTGGGGTCGTCAGCCTTTGGATAGTGCTGTTTCAGTTGAAGAAATACGGTTTTCTTGCTTGAATTGTCTTTTTTCTATTTCTGGTAGTTGACCGAACAAGATCCAAGCAAATGGCAGGAAACGGGAGATGATCGACACGACGAGCCAAGAGCAAAGAAGTGCAAAGAAAAAACCTCCGGCATACCACGCATGAATAAGCTGCGGAGAACCGATATGTGGTGAAAACTGCCGATACAGGAGCAGGAAGAACGGATGAATCAGATACACACCAAAGGACAGTGTGCCCAGACATTCCAGTTTGCGAGTGACAAAGGAATCTTGTCGTCTGTACATTAAAAAGGAAATCTGTAGTATTACCAGCGTGCTAGACAGGCTGTACATATTATACATAAGTTCAAAAACTAGCGAATTGTACGAGATTCCGTACATTCTATTTTCGTACCACATATAGACATGCATGGTGGCTGAAATCAGCCATAAAGCCCAAATTGCGATCCATGTCAGCACTCCGGCAACACTTCGTTCCCCCTTACGCATCAGAAACCACGTTCTCAGCTGTGGGTAGTAGTAACCGAGAGCAGCACCCAGCATGTAGCAGGCTATATAAGACAGTGCCCAACTGCCCTTATTTTGAACCTGAAATAGAAATTTATTTCCAATAACAAATGACCACTGTACCAACAGCCCAAGGACAATAGACCATTGTGGAAGTTGCCGACAACGCTGGAACAGCCACAGTACGAATGGAAATGCAAGATAGAATTGCATCATGATAAAAATATAATATAAATGAGTATACGCTTTGCCTGTGGCCAGCTTCAGAGCAAAGCTTTTCGCAAGTGTGATTATATTCCATGGTTCGGAGCTGCCAGCCATAAGGGACAGGATGAAATAAAATAGAGAGAACATGACGTAAGGTAAGAGGATGTACAGCAACCTCTGCTTATAAAAGCGGCTTAAGAGCTGTCGTCCCATCGGACGATCCTTGTAGTTGTAGAACAGTACCATGCTGCTAAGCGCGATAAATACGGGGGTTCCATACTTCATCAACACATTGAGCGCATTGTATACAACATAAAGACTGGAATTTGTAAGCTGAACCGTTGCATAAGAAGTGGCATGTACCATCAAGACGGCTAAAATCGCCATGGCTCTGACCAACTGCAATTCGGGAATTTTTTCTTTGGTCTTAGGCTTCATAAGCTTCATTTCCTTTCAGGAGTGAACTGTATCTTGTTGAACTCTTTCTATTAAAAGATAAAGTTCTTAACAACCCTGAAGGGAAGGGCTTAAGAAACGCTTATGAACTTCTTAACTTTTGTTAAGAATTGAGGATTTTGCAAAAATCCCATAAGCGACTTCCAATGAACAAGATATAGATTGAAATGGTTTAGTCCGTCTATATATGCACTTCGGAGCGACTGGAATCGAATTTTGCAAAATCCTGAATTAAGAAAAGAACTTCCATAGCCTCAAAATGAGTGGCATGGAAGTTCTTTTTTATACTCATGATCATTCGTTATTTGCAGCGTTTGATAGGTGCGCGTCTAATTTGTCCACGAATGGCACCGTTCGGATGACGGATGGTGTGGACATTGACGTAGGCATTGCCCTCTCTAATTTGACACACCAAATCATAAATGGTTCTGCCTCTGAGCGGACCGGTAAGATCACATGCACGGAGCACGCCGCTAACGACGCCTCTTCTAACGGTTATCCCAAACTTCGAAGGACCAAACAGTGTAGCAACAACAGGGCCATTTTCACCTCTTCGTCCCAGATGAATATGCGCTTCGGTTACCCGTGAGATATTGCGCACAGTCAGTTCAAAGCTTAATTGTTGGCTCGTTGGACGGTAACGAAATTCGGCTGTTCCTGTAGCATTTGTTCTGACAGGAGGCACTTCATTAGCCCCCCTTAAGGTGGCTCTAAACTTATTAGACATGACATCCCTCCTTTCCCAGTGTTGGTTTAGTGTATTCACAGGGCCAGAGAAAGGGCTGCACATTAGCCTATTCATCAGAAGTTGTGTGTTTTACAAGTTATTCAGTCCAAGCACAAAACAAACTTTTTCATAGTCTATGAGTATCTGGTAGAGAGAGGAGGGGAAACCATGGGGACATTTATTGATGGAAGAACATCCCAAAATGCTTCGACAGCCAACTCTATTGCCATTCCGATCACGGTTTTGAATACACCTCAATTGTTTGGACAGATCGGATTAAACACACAGGGAGCTACAGGTACGCCACGGGTTCTGCTTAAAGGAACCATATCGCTTCAACTTCCGCTTGCTTTAGTAGGAATTACTATCACTATTGTAAGAGGTACTGTGGTAACTGACCCTGTTGTTTATTCGGCTACATCCACTTTTAGTTTGAGTTTATTAGCTCCACAGGTTATTGCGTTCTCAGCAGATGATTTCAATCCGCCGATTACGCCACAACTGGTGTACACTGCTTTTGTTTCTGCTAACCTGCTGGGTACAATACGTGTAGGTCCAGAGAGCTTTGACGGAATTTTGGTTGCGGATTAATGTAGTGATTTTGATATGAAGAAATATTGCTTCATAAAGCTTCGCAGTTGTAACTGCGAGGCTTTTTTGTGTACAAGTACAAGTTTTAGCTTAACGAATAAACTACTTTTCTTTTGCATAATAATCACATAGGCATAACCCTGCAACAATTGGTAGAATTTTATGTATGCGCTTACAAAAATAAAATATTCTTTGCTTCGTACAATTAAAAATCTGAAGGAGGAATGAAGAATGAAATGGAAAAAAGGATTGACTGGTATGCTTTTAGCAGCTTTTTTATGTGGTGCACCAGGTATGGGCATAGCTACGCCGGCACATGCATCCGCTGGTGAGTACAAGTTTGATTTTGGCGGAGGTACGGTCGAAACGGGTTATACCGGTGTGAGTGCTTCGCTGTCCTATGACTCAGCACGTGGATATGGCTTTCGTACCCCTGAGAATATGCGTAATGTCAGCGCTTCGGGGACTGGAGTGGCAAGTGATGCGGTACGGTTCCTGGCTACAGGTACGAAAAGCGAGAATACTTTTGACGTTGATCTTCCTCCTGGTTTGTATGAGGTGTCGGTTACTTTAGGAGATACCTCTCGTTCGAGTATTGCGGCTGAAGGGGTGTATCAGGTCATTAATATGACAGGGAATGGGGCCAAGGATCGCTTTCAAATTCCAGTGACAGATGGACAGCTAAATCTGCTGGTTACTGAAGGCAAAGAGGGCGCGGTCTTCACACTCAGTGCATTGGAAATCAGGCAATTATCTAGCAATCCGGTTACGAATCGAACGATTTATATCGGTGGAGATTCTACGGTTTGTAACTATTATCCGCTAGATAGCAGCGTACAGGCGGGATGGGGTCAACTGCTGCCAGAGTTTGTGAACACGAATACTTTTCAAATTCGCAATATGGCGTCAGGAGGCCAAATTGCTAGAGGCTTCCACCAGGACGGTCAGTTGGAGGCCATCGTCCAATATATCAAGCCGGGGGATTATTTTATTCTCCAATTGGGCATTAATGACACCAATCCAAAGCATAACGAAAGCGAAGCCGAGTTTAAGGACTGGATGAAGGATATGATTCGGCAGGTTAAGGCTAAAGGGGCGACGGTAATCCTGTCAACTCCGCAAGGACGAGCCACTGACTTTAATGCTAACAATGTACACAACGCAGAAAATAGATGGTATAGAAGCGCTATTTTGGCACTGGCTCAAGAGGAACAAACGCCTTTAGTCGACCTGAATGTTCTTAGCTCAGCTTATTTCACTTCTATTGGTAAAGACGCTACACTGGCCTTGTATATGAACGGCGATACACTCCATCCAAACTATGAAGGTGCAAGGGAACTGGCCCGATTGGTAGCACAGGATTTAAAAAGGCAGGGTCTGAGCGGATTCTAAATTTAAACGATGGGTTTTCCCCTGCTTCTTACATTCGTAGGAGCAGGGGTTTTTAGCCTCTGTTCAGGGTGCTATAATTATTGAAAAAGCAATAGTAATACGGAGGAATTAGAACATGCAGCCTTTCACTGCCCGTGTGCTTCAAATTATACTGTTGATCCCTGAGGGAAAAGTAATGACTTACGGTCAAATTGCGGCAGAGGCCGGAAGCCCAAGAGGTGCCAGACAGGTGGTGCGAATTTTGCATACATTGAGCCAAAAACACCGACTTCCTTGGCATAGAGTAGTCAACCGTTTGGGGGAGATTGCTTTGCAGGAGGATGAGTCCGCATCCCTGCAGCGTCTGTACTTGGAGGAGGAAGGCATACGTTTTAATGAAAGCGGGCGTATTCCACTCGATCAATATCTCTATGATCCGCAGGCGGAGATGGAAGAATAGGAACGGAACAAGCTATGCGGTTTTATATTAGATTTGATGATCACAAAAATCCGGGACAAATCAATTATCGATTTGTCCCGGATTTTTTTCATCTAGCATACGAAGCGGATAACTAGAGGTAATCTGTTATTTATAGCATAAGATTCACTTGTCATTTTATCCGATAAGATGCTGCTGATCCCGTTGGGCAAGGTGAAAAGAAATGCTGTTCATCAGCGGTATATCGTTATTTTTCCGGGCTTCCCGGATCAGTTGTTTCTTTTTTTGTTCTGATTCACGTAAAAAGCGGGTCATCCACAAATCAGACGGTTCGTTAGTGGTTGTCATGCGAGATTCTTTTATCATCTATTAACCCTCCCAGTGAGCGGCTGTAATTCTTTCTCTAGTATATGTTCCAAACCTTAATAGATGCTGTTGGTTTCCTTAAAATTAGCTGAAAATTAGGTAAAGTTCAGGTAAAAATAGGTTGAATCAATATCTCATTGGACGAAAAGTAGTATAAAGCGAGTAATCAGGAAGTAAAGGTTACAAAAATGTATTGTTTTGACACCTTGTACCAACATAAACCTGAAAGTACAATTAGAATGCAAAGAGTTCGTGGAAGTTTATGTCGAAAAAAATGGAAAAGATTCGGGGAATGAACCGAAAGGGGAGAGATTCATCTATGAAGCAAAAAGCGGCTGTCGTGCTGCTTGTATTGTCCTTATCATCAGGATTGGCCTCCACTGTACAGTCTGAGAGTTTATCAGGAAATGTAGCATCAAGTACGTCGGTTAGTCCATCTACTGAGGCTACATCGAAGACATCATCCGTAACGGGTCAGGCTTTACCTACATTAACACTCAAGCAGGCCGTGGAATGGGCACAGACGAACAATTACAATACGCGTACCGCCGAACGGGACGTAGAGCGTCGCAGAATGGAACTGAAAAATGCAGAAAAGGATCTGGGAAATGCATTTGTTGATTTTATAGACGGTGAATATGTTGATGATAATACCTCTTGGAGAAGTTATAACTCTTCGACGCTATCTTATCTAGCCAGCAAAAAGCAGGCGCAGTTCGCCAAAGACCAGATTTATTTTAATGTGATGAAAAGCTATCAAAGTGTGTTCGTGGCAGAGAATCAAGTGAAAAATGATCTAGAAGCGCTTGAAATTGCCCAAGCGGAGGAAAAGATTGCACTTGCCAAATTTGCGCGCGGCAAGCTGTCTGAGTATGCGAAAAACGAGAGTACACAGACCAGAAGCCAGGCTCAGCAAACAGTAGAGCAGGGGAAAATTGCGTTGCAAAAATCTAGGGATGCTCTGAACTTCCTCATGGGACAGCCTAACGGAACAGCCTATGAATTGGTTGATCGGCCCGTGTACAAGGAACCGAAGAAGCTGGATATCGAAATACATATACAACAGCTGACAGACATGAATCCAAATTTATGGAAGCTGGAGGATAGTATCAAAACTTCGGAACTTAATGTGAGATACTTCGATTTTAACAGCGGAGCAGGTGCTTACGATCTAGCTAAAATGGATGTCGATACGGCTAAAGAGGAGCTCGACAAAGGTCAAAAGGATTTTGCCGAATCACTCCGCAATTTGTATGCCACGGTTAAGGAAAACCAAAAAAAATATGTACAACTGGAAGAAAGCTTGCGTACGGCAAAAGAGGCCTTGGAGTTATCACGCAAAAAGTGGGACAGAGGTCTAATTATCGAGATGGAATTGAAAAATAATCAGTTGAAAGTGAACCAGATTGAACGGCAAATGGAAGAGCTGGCGATCGAGTTGGATCAAAATGAGTATACGTTGAACAAGCCATGGAGCACATAGGGAGGAAAAGGCGTTGGCAGAAACGGTTTTAAATGATGCTTTAATCAAGTTACGGAAAAAACGGAGAAAAAAGTGGATATGGACTGCAATTGTTCTACTGGTTGTAGGTGGAGGCGGAACAGCAGTATATCTGAGTCTGCCCAAGGAGCAGGCGGCACCTTTGGTTCAGGATGAGACGCTTAAAGTAGAGCGCGGCGATGTGAGTGAGAAGCTGGACACGTCCGGTACCGTGCAAGCGTCCAAGGAAGTGAAGTTAAACTTCACGAGTGCAGGTGATAACAAGCTGGCAGTGGTAAATGTGAAAGCCGGGGACAAGGTGAAAAAAGGACAGGTGCTGGCTCTTCTGGACAGTTCAGAAATTAAAATGCAAATTCAGACTGCGTCTGATACTTTGGAAATATCCAAATCCAAGCTGGCTGAATTGGAGAAAGGTCCGAAGGCAGAGGACATTGAAATTCAGAAAACAAATGTACTTCGGGCCAAAATGGCTATTGATACAGCGCAAGAATCATTTGAGCTGGAAGAAGCCGAAAGTCAGAAGAAAACTTCCCAAAAGCAGTTGGAACAGGCGCGAAAGGCATATGAAGACCAAAAGTTTTTACATGATGCCGGTGCGGTGTCCAACAGTGAATTGGAGCAGGCAGAGCAAGCACTGGATAAAGCACAGACGGACTATGATGGTCTGGATCTGCAGTTCCGCAAAATCATGTCGCAAAAACGTCGCACCATTTCAGAAGCTGAAATCGGATATCGTACGGCAATGGCAGAGCTTCGCAAAATTCAGGTTCCGGCTGATGCATCCAATATTCAAGCCTCACGGATAGAGGTTCGAAGACAGGCGACGGAACTGGAGCAGAAGAAAAATGAATTGAACAAGCTTCAGGTCACAGCACCTTGGGACGGGGTAATCTTGAAGGTGAACGGGGATGTAGGGACCAGTCCGACGGCTCCATTCATTGTCATGAATAACTCGGATTCCAACGATCTTAAGGTGGTTGTGAAGGTAAGTCAGACCGACATTGTCAAAGTAAAGAAGAGTCTTTCAGCCGTGTTGACTACCAATGCATATCCGGGTGAATCATTTCCAGGGAAGGTGCAATTCGTCTCACCGGAAGCCTCTACGGATGAAGGGATGACGACGTATCTGATGGAATTGTCTGTTCATGACCCGAAAGGCAAGCTCAAAACGGGCATGATTATGAATGTGGCTGTTATTTTGGGAGTACACAAAAATGTGCTGTTCGTACCTGCTACTGCGCTGAGATCGGAAGGGGGACAGGATGGCGTGTATGTTTCCGCTAATAACGCTGCGAATCAAGGGGCGCGCACATTCAAGCCCGTAGAACTCGGATTTTACACGCCAGATCGAGTCGAGCTCAAGTCAGGTGTAAAGGAGGGTGACACGCTTATTGTGCCTGCTCCTGAACCTCCGCCGGACCCTTCTGCTATGGGCGGCATGCAGGGAGGTTTTTAAAAGGGTATGAGATACGTCATTCAGATTGAGGATTTGAAAAAAGTGTATCAGGTCGGAGATCAGGAAATTCATGCCCTGCGTGAGGTACAACTTGATATTGCTGACGGTGATTTTGTCGCGATCATGGGACCGTCTGGATCAGGCAAGTCCACGATGATGAATGTCATCGGCTGTCTGGATTTACCTACATCGGGACAATTTTATTTGGATGGCTATTCGATATTAGATGCCCGCGAGGATGAACTGGCTATTATACGTAATCAGAAAATCGGATTTGTATTTCAAAAATTCCATTTGCTCCCGCGAGCAACGGCTTTGGAGAATGTGGAACTACCTATGATCTATGCGGGTATTCCTGCCAAGGAGCGTCGTTTGCGGGCAATGGAGGCTCTTACTAGCGTAGGTCTAGGCGATCGGATGAACAATAGGCCAAACGAATTGTCAGGCGGTCAGCAGCAGCGGGTGTCTATTGCGCGCGCACTTGTGAACAATCCGGTCATTCTCTTGGCGGATGAACCGACAGGCGCATTGGACTCCAAAACAAGTGTTGAAATAATGGGGATTTTTCAGCGTCTGAATGATCAGGGGAAAACGGTTGTACTGGTTACTCATGATCAGGAGGTTGCGGAATACGCCAAGCGTCTGATTCATTTTCGGGATGGGCGGATTGAAGAGGATCAGCCTGTTGGGAAACGAAGAATGGCGGCAGAGGAAGTGAAGGCATGAAGTTTAAGGAAATTATCCGTGTATCGCTCAACAGTTTGCGAACCAATATGCTGCGATCTTTGCTGACCATGGTGGGCATTATTATCGGAGTGGCCGCTGTGATTATGATTGTAGCCATTGGTAAAGGATCAACGGCTACGATTACATCTCAGATCAACAGTATGGGAAATAATCTGCTGATGATCTATCCTTATGCTCCATATGATGGCTCCAGCTCCATGTCGTTCAGTCAGACGAAAGGAATATCTCTGGAAGATATCGATGCGCTAGAGGAGCAAAAAGCAGTAGCAGAGGTAGCGCCAAGTGCCATGACCAATGCAGATATTACGTGGAGTCGCAATAAGGTCAGCGCGCAAATTGAGGGGACTTCGCTGGCATTCGTTCATGTGAGAAAGCTGTCACTAGCTCAAGGCAGGTCGTTTACCCACTATGAAGTGGATAAACAAATGAATGTGGCCGTGCTTGGGAGTGATGCGGCCCGTAATATTTTTGGTCCGGATGCCTCAAGAGCGGTCGGTGAGACGATCATGATTAAACAGCTTCCTTTTAAGGTGGTTGGTGTGCTGGCAAATTCCAATTCCAATATGAGTAACAGTGGTCAGCAGGTATATGTACCGATTACAACGGGGATGGAACGGCTAGGCAATATGAGTATTCAGCAGGTGAACGCCTCTGCAACAACAGAGGAGAAGATTAATCAGGCAAGTGCTGAAATTCGGCAGGTGCTACGTGCCAGACATGAGCTAAAGCCATCAGAGGGCGATGACTTTCAGATCATGACCCAGACGGAAATCTTAAAAACAGTGTCCGGGGTTGATCGGATTATGAATATGCTGCTGGCCGGTGTAGCTGCAATTGCGCTTGGCGTTGGAGGTGTCGGCATTATGAATATTATGCTGGTGTCCGTCACGGAACGTACGAGGGAGATCGGGATTCGTAAAGCGATTGGTGCGCAACGCAGTGATATTATGCTGCAGTTTGTGGCTGAGGCTGTTTTTCTCAGTCTGATGGGTGGACTGGTTGGCGTAATGGTGGGTCTCGGAGGTGCAAAGCTGCTCGAGAAATTCGTCCAAATGCCGATTGTGTATTCGATAGAGCCCGTGCTTTACTCTTTTCTGTGCTGTATGGGGGTTGGAGTGTTGTTCGGAGTATATCCGGCGCGAAAGGCGTCGAAGCTGCGTCCAATTGATGCTTTAAGATACGAATAAGGGAGCGGGTACTTCGCCTTACTCGAAAGAGCAGGGTGCAAAGTACCCGTTTTTTGTGTTAAATAAGTGTTTTAAATGATAAAAAGACATGAATAACTGCCTTAATTTTATATATGTGATGTTTTATATGCTTTTTAAGGTTGATTTATTGTTATATATGACGTATTATATTCAATATTAGATCGCAAGAAAAAAGGAGGGACGTTCATCATCGACCTTACGGCAAGACAAGTAGAAATTTTAAACATCGTACAAAAGCATGCCCCGATTACCGGGGATCAGATTGCGGAAATGCTTAATCTCAGCAAGGCGACCATTCGGACCGACCTATCCAAATTGGGCATTCTGAATTACATAGATGCAAAGCCCAAGGTCGGATATTTTGTTGGAAAGCGGGGCACGCCGAACCGGGAGGAAAAATTCCGGCTGTTGCAAATGAAGGTCGGCGATCTTCATGGGGTTCCAGTCATCGTACGAGAAACAACCACGATTCAGGAAGCTGTCGTAGCTCTCTTTTTGGAAAATGTGAGCAATTTGATCGTCACCGATGAAGACGGAGATTTGGCAGGGGTAGCTTCCCGCAAGGATTTGCTTAAGGTAACGTTAGGGAATCCCAATGCAGCAACCATTCCTGTCAGCCTTGTGATGACCCGACAGGCGAATGTTGTCACCGTTTCCCCAGAGGATACGGTATTAGAGGCAGCGCGCAAAATTATTGCCCGTCAAATCGACAGCCTGCCTGTTGTCGTCCCTTCCGACTCCGACAAGCCAGGGGAGCACTGGAAAGTTGTGGGACGCATTACAAAAACGAATATTATTAAAATGTTGCTCGATATGGTAGCAGAGGATTAATGGGAGGAATCGAATGGTTCAGGTGAGCAGTCATTTTATAGCGATCTGTTCAGACTCGATTGGCGAGACGGCAGAAGCTGTCGTACAGGCGACCATGCGCCAATTTGAGTTACCGGACACAGAGATCAAAAGATTTATGAACGTGAGGGATGAAGACGAACTGAGCCGGGTGATGGAGGAAGTTGCCGAGCGTAAAGGCTTCGTAGCTTATACGCTGGTACAGCCAGAATTGAGAGAAGCGATGAAAGAGGAGGCTGTCCGGCTGAATGTGCGGGCTGTCGACATTATGGGACCGATGATGCAGGCGTTTGCCGATACGTTCCATAACGATCCCAAAGAGAAGCCTGGTCTGCTGCACCGACTGGACGATAACTATTTTCGCCGTGTAGAGGCCTTGGATTTTGCGGTTCAATATGATGATGGCAAAGATGTGAGCGCCATTCTCAAAGCGGATATTGTATTGCTTGGAGTATCCCGTATTTCCAAAACCCCTTTATCCATGTTTCTCGCGCATAAAGGTTATAAAACGGTCAACATACCGATTGTACCGGAGCTGACACCGCCTGTTCAGTTGAAGGATGTTCAGCGTGGTCGAGTGTTCGGATTAACGATCGAGCCAGAGTTACTGTTGAAAATACGCAGTGAGCGACTAAAGGTTATGGGGCTTCCTAATAATGTGCAGTATGCTACAGCGATGAGGGTAGAAGAGGAAATAGCGTATGCACAGTCTTTGTTTAAAGAGCTGAATTGTCCGGTTATTGATGTTACAGATAAGGCGATTGAAGAGACGGCAGGTTTAATTATCAGAATGTTATAGAGCCTAGTAGCTGCTCATATAACTAAAAATTAAAATCGTAGGATACAGGAGTTTAATAGATAAATAGAAAGATTGCAGCAAAGTTGCCCTAAATAGTTCATTTGCTTAAGGGTAACAATTAATTTTTAGGAGAGGTGGAGGGATAGGTATGGAGAGTCAAATGGCATTGGAATTCGTTCGGGTAACAGAGGCAGCGGCACTGCAATCAGCACAATGGACAGGGCGTGGAGATAAGAATAGCGCAGACGAGGCGGCTACGGTAGCCATCCGCACTCATTTTAATGCGGTATCCATGGACGGCACGGTCGTCATTGGCGAAGGCGAAATGGATGAGGCTCCCATGCTGTATATCGGGGAAAGAGTAGGCAATCGCAGAGGACCGGCTATGGACATCGCTGTCGATCCACTAGAGGGAACCGAAACAGTAGCAAATGGTTTGAATAACGCTCTGTCGGTCATTGCTGCTGCACCTCGTGGTAGTCTACTCCACGCTCCGGATATGTACATGCAAAAAATGGCCGTTGGCCCGGCATTGGCTGGAAAGGTATCACTTGAGGACCCAATTCCAACTACATTGTCAAAAGCTGCACGAGTACTCGGTAAATCCTTGTCTGATCTTACCGTGTCCATTCTTGATCGTACACGGCACGCCGGGATCATCAAGCTTCTGCGGGAAAGCGGCGTTCGAATCAAACTGCTTGGCCATGGGGATGTGATGGGCGCGATTGAAACATGCCTGGATAGCGGTGTAGATTTGCATATCGGTTCTGGTGGCGCTCCTGAGGGTGTATTGGCCGCTGCAGCGCTGAAATGCATGGGTGGAGAAATCCAGGGTCGCCTGCTGCCTCATGGTGAAGAAGAGATTGAGCGTTGCAAGCGTATGGGCATTACTGATCCCGGTGCGTTGCTCTCCATGGATGATATGGTCGGACGCCAAGGCGTGATGTTTGTGGCTACAGGTGTGACACCTGGGGAGTGGTTGCAGGGGGTTCGTTCTCTTCCTGGTCACAGAGCGGAAACTCATTCAGTCGTAATGCACTCAGAAACAAAAACGATTCGCTTCGTGCGGAGTATTCATCATACAGCGGATTCTTCCGGTACGCTTGCGGTAGCGGCATCCTCTTGAACATTGAAGTCATGGCTTCCTAAATCTGTTCCCACAGTAGGCGAAAGGTTCTTCTTCACCTTGCATCGTCCAGAGGTGAATTCAAAGCAGAAGTTTCGTATGCTGTAAACACAATACGGAGATTAAGTTTATCGTTTAACAAACAAGGAACGATAGTTCAAAAAAACAACGGTATCTAGGACTCATCCAAGGATACCGCTGTTTTTCATATTTCGGGGTCATTCTAACTGTCATGGAACAGATGAAGTTATCAACTCCATGGAATACGCATCGAGTATAACCTCACTTTCATTGAGTGACGTAAGCATAATTATTTTTGCCGTTTTTTGGTCCGTATTAGAAATGTGGTTTTCATTTACGTGTTTTTTTTATTAAACACACAGGCAGATAACCTAGTGCTGCTACTCCTGTGCTTATAAAGCAAACTCTTAAACCATCTATTTCTACTTTTCGAGTAAGTAAATAAATAGCGAAGAGGCCAGTGAAAAATGTAAGGATTAAATTTATAATAAATTTCTTCATAATTATCAACTTCTTCTGAGAAAAATGCATCCAAAAAGAATATAAATAGTATTACTAGCATCAAAATCAAATGAAATACAAGATGCATCAACCTTAGAAAACATCTAAGAACTAATTGACAAAGCAAATCTTTATGGAAATTAGAATAACGTAGATTTAAGCAAAATTTCCACCTATTAGGATTATGAACCACTTTGGTGTATTATCTATAGTTGTCTATCAAAAGGAATTAATTTCAAGTAGAATTAATTTGGTATGCGTGTTAAATTACTAGTCCAGCCGATAGAACAAGATCAAAGATTTTTAATAAGTTCGAACAAGCTGGGAATTTTTACAGGTAGACTTGATCGGTTTAAATTGATATATTATTATTCCAGCCCGAAAGGGATTGTTAACTAAATAAGGTTTGGATAACTCACCTGGAATTATTTACAGGTTGATTAAATTAGATGGAAATGTTATATTATTTTTCTGGCTCAAAAAGCCGCATGAAAATTTGATCTTTGAAAACTGAACAACGAGTGAGTATGGATTTTGTTTACAAAATCCAACGCTGAAATTTTGGTACATGCCGTCAGGCTGTATAAAATGGAAGCGAACAAGAGATATTTTTATCTCGTCAGTTTCAAAATGAGCTTATCGCTCTTTCTATAAACC
>NZ_FOYG01000004.1:0-511651 GCF_900116035.1 Paenibacillus sp. cl130 | reverse complement strand
ATGTACCGTGCCACCTACGACTGTACCTCCGCTCACGTTAATCCGGCCCGCTTCACTTCCATCCTTCTGGTGCACCACCAGATGGCCTGTACCTAACTGCACCTCTTCACTGAAGCTCATGTGCAGGTTCGGGGTGAGCGTTTGACCACTCCCTTCTGGATACAGATTCGTATAACGAGGCCGCTCATCTCGTGTGCGGAATGTCCAGTCCTCCGAAGTATGCATCCCTACATATGGATTCATCGCCAAATCCGTTAGTGCTCCCGAAGTAATTTCCAGATAGTACGACTTTCCCTGTTCCAGCCCACCCGAGAAGGAGAAGTAGGCTGTATTTTCCCAGACTGATTGGGATTTCCCCGTTCCCCACTGACCCGATATCGGTAACTCACGAACCACTGCCCCACCCGAGGCTTCGTGCAACCTTACGTAGCCGTGGTCCCATCTCACTGGCTCATTAAACTCCAGCATAAAGTTCGCATCGTAGGGACTTACGCCACTCATGTCTGGGCCCTCTGGTCCCTTCCTCACCAGCTTCGGCGCTATGGTGTCTGCCGTCTGGAAGGTCCACATGTCCTTGTCCCAAATCGCATTGTTGCCTTGACCCGCGCGATCTACAAACATACCCGAGCTGACCTCCACATAATACTGGGTACTATCCGCCAGTGGATGATCCAGTTCCATCCGCACATGCTGACCGCTGATATGTACCGTGCCACCTACGACTGTACCTCCGCTCACGTTAATCCGACCCGCTTCACTTCCATCCTCCTGGTGCACCACTAGATGACCTGTGCCCAGTTGCACCTCTTCACTGAACGACATAGCCAGATTTGCGGACAAAGAAACGCCGCTTTCCTGAGGTGAAAGCCATGTATAGTATGGAGGCTCGTCCATTTGCGCCTGCATATAGACTGATAAGGCCACGGGGGATGAGGAAGCGTCTTGTATGAACCCGTCCGACACCGACACATTCTCCGTCGTATTGTCGCTTACGCTCTCCGATGCAAACGTCGCTGAAATATATGGGTTGGCTAGGTTGAGCACCTGTGTTGTCAGTACACTTACCTTAATCATTCGATTTACATGATTCTTATTTCTTTTCTTCTTACTCATATACGTGCTCCTTTTTATCTAGGTGTGAATGGAATGGTGAAATTCATGGATCTCATTCTTGATTTCCATATAATCCTGCTGGCATTTCCATATGAAATCCCCGAAGTACAGCAGAATTTGCTCCCCTCTGATTAGAGGATTCCTACTGCTCTGAATGGCGCCCATTTTACTGTACAAAAACTCATACAGCATACGATGGCGAGGAAGAACATATACTTTGAAAAAACAATTACCTAATAATGAGGCAAATAAGTCATCAAACTGTCCAAAGGACACGTTCAGCATATTGGCCTGCTTCAGACTGAGCTTATGTTTGATGCCGAGCAAAGCATGATGAATCTGTTCCATAATGGTTTGAAAAACCTCTTCATCCCGCTGAAGCTCTTCAATGCGTGACCTCAGAAACATGAGATCGTATTCCGAATTACTGCTGGTTTGCAGCCACGCATCGTCAATAGCACCTTTTAACCGCGTCTGGATTACCTCTTCCAAGTTCTGAAAAGATGTTCCTTTGATAACAGCGCCTTCACGCGTTGTGTTTATAAATTCAGTTCCCTTCACTGTACTAATGTAAAACTCCATCTCTGTTTTCATTTTGATAAAAGAATGTCGTGTAACTACCTGTTCGCCATGAACGCCCTGTACACGCGGCAAATCGGCACTAGCTGGAACACCTTGGGCATGAGTAATCCCCTCAGCATAATATTGTTCATCCCGATAAGCTAAATTTTGCCCTATCAACACAACAGGGTCTGCTTTCATATGGATCAGACATTGGAGTGCAATGACCGCTACTGAAGGAGCATCGTTAATAATCGTTGGTTTATTTCCCTCCGGTGTACGCAATACGTGTTTGGAGAGTTCATCCTGAGAAATGATGATATGCATAAGACGACCTGGATAATGATCGAGTGTGTGTTTACCGACCGTACTGCCGAAAATAAGTGGAATTGAATCAATTCGTTTGTCGATCACCTTTTGAATTACATTTACGTTGTGTTCGTTCGGGTCATAACTGAACGTGCCGTGCGGATAAATGCCATGCTCCACCAGCGTGTTCACTGCCGATCCTACTGTAAACAGATAAGCAAGATTATTCTCACGAATATGTCGCAGGTGCTCAATTTCGTCGTTAAGCGAAGGGCCAGCGGATATTACTAAGGCTGGCTTACTCCTAATATGCTCTGAGCCCGCCTGCAGAAAATCCGAACTATGTAAAATATAAGGGAAATTATGAATACTGTTTAACGCCCATTTTTTTTCGTACACGTTATTGATAGCCATTTTGTCCTTCTTGTTAGAGACCATTTTGTACAATATTTCATTAAACTTCTTCAGTTCCGCAGCAAATAAGGAGCGATACGGGAGCCATGGAACAACTAGCACTCCAGATACACGGTCGATCAACCTATGCAGTGTACCGATTGTCTCTCCTGTCATTCCTCCTACCATAACCTCTTCGATCATCTCATCAGCCAGCCAATCGTTTTCATTCAGATGCTGCAAAAAAATATTCATCAAACCAGTGTCGGGCTCGACAATGGAGAAGCTGGTATTCGGGTACTTGCGTAGAAATTCACGAATATGATACCCAAGTCCTACACCAAAAAAGATCACGTGCGCTTGAGGTTTAACCTTGTTAAAACCCAAAACAAATAATTCTGCTTCCCGCCCAGGCTGCTCAGGATCATGCAAATAATATGATTGTCCCTCACGAGTCAGTATTACATTGGGCTCGTTGGTTTCAGAAGTCACCAACTCACCTCCTTCTCCTGCCTGAAGCAAAAGAAGCCGAGGAAATCGGCGGTACAAGGAATTGTCTCTATGATGCTGTAATGCCATTTTCCATCCCTTTCCACCCGATATTTCATAAAACCAACTATACAGGCCAGTCGATTAAACCTATATCATTTCTTATGAAGCATAGTATTCTGATTTTATGTAATATCTGCGACAATGTATTTTTATTCAGAAAAAAATAATCCTAAATTCTCCTGATTATGGATTAAGTATCGGCTATTCTATGTATAAACTTTAGGTCTTAAGAACCTATTTATAAATAAAGATTTTGTAACTAACCAAACATTTACTTGAACTAACCATATATAGTCTTAAACCCTGTAGTTCGTCTACATGTCGCCCCTTGGAGCAACAAAAACAATAACTAGTAAAATAGCGAAATAATCATTAAGTTTGCTTAAACCAATATCAAATTAGTATCTTCAAATATTTATTACATAATTGTTAATTTATTGGTTTGTTAACCCTTTCAACACATGATACATTGGAATAAGAACCTTCCCACAGATCGGCATCGATGCGTAGTTCTCTATCGGGCTAAGAAAGGAATGGCTTGTCTTGCAAAAGAGAGAAATTCAAGAGACTCCTCTATATTCCTTAAAACTGTATAATTTTTTTCTATATGGAGCTATGGTCATTTTCTCCAGCTTCTTCCCGCTGTACCTGCAAGATATCGGCATGGACAAGCTGGAGATCGGGAGTCTGATGGCCATCGGACCTTTTGTATCCGTATTCGCGAACCCTTTTTGGGGCTATACAAGCGACCGGAGCCGTAACCTCCGACGTATTCTGCTATTTATGATTATAGGTACCTTGTTATTGCTGCAAGCTTTATTTCATGTCCATACGTATATCATGATTTATGTGTCGATGATTGGTTTTTATTTTTTCCAAAGCCCTTTATTTGCGCAAAGCAACAGCCTAATTCTCAGCTATATTGAGGGCACAGACCGGAAATTTGGTTCATTCCGTATATGGGGTTCCTTCGGTTGGGCTGTGACAGCAGCAGTTGCCGGCATAGTTATTGACCAAACGGGGATATCCAGCATATCCACCATCTTTACGGTACTTCTTCTGGCTGCATTGATCTGCACCTTGTCGATTCCACCACTGAAAAGCACTGTGGAGACAGCAACTATTCATTTGCGTGGCTTTGGCAGCGTTTTAATGAACGGATACTTTATATCCTTTATTTTATTGGGCATCCTTGTATCCATCCCGAATTCGATCAACAGCGCCTTTATGTCCCTGTACATCACCGAGCTGGGCGGGTCCAAACAGATGCTTGGTTTTGCCGTTTTTATGTCATCGGTATTCGAAATTATTGTCTTTTTGCTGTTTGATCGCTTCTTGAAGAAAAAAATGACTGTGATGGTCGGCTGTTTGGCACTCGTCAGTTTGCTGTTTGCCTTACGTTGGGAACTGATGGCTCTGGCCACAGACCCGATTCAGATTGTGTTCATTCAGGCTCTTCATTGCGTCACCTTCGGTGGATACTTCTATGTAGGCACCCAGTTGACCGTCCTATTTACCCCTGCAGCATACCGATCATCCGGACAGGCCGTATATACCTTGACCTGGAGTGGTATATCCGGTATCGTAGCAGGTTTTGCGGGAGGTTGGCTATTCCAGAACTTTGGCGGAGAAATGATGTACCATGCAGGGGTCTTTTTCGCCCTACTTGGCTCTGTGGGATTCGCTATCATGTGGTATATGCTGTACAAGAACGGTTATCAGCCAGGACTGCCAGCGGGCACTAACGAATAGAAGAAGCCCCTTAACAACACTAGAGGAATGAGCTATCCCCTCTTCCCTTCTGGCTTGTTAGCAAAGACAATAGAGTATCGTCAAGTCAATGATCATGGATAAAGAGTGTGCATGCGTAAAATAAAGGAGTCTGCCGACGGCAGACTCCTTTTCAACTTGGTCGCACGAAGCTACCATCTCTCCCACACTTTCCAACAATCTATTGCTTAGGCAATTGGAAAGAGCTTTTCAACGAAACAACACGGTTAAATACAGGCTCACCCGGCTTGGAAAGCTTCGGATCGACACTGAAATAACCATGACGGAAAAATTGGAACTTGTCCTGCGATTGAGCTTCTTTCATGTTCGGCTCGACATAGCCATGAGCAATTTCCAAAGAGTTCGGATTCAATTGGTCAAGGAATGTTTTTTCCGATGCATCCTCTTCAATCTCTTCCGTGTCCTCTGCGTTAATCAAAGGCTCATACAAACGGAATTCGGCAGGTACAGCCTGAGTAGCCTCTACCCAGTGGATTGTGCCTTTCACTTTACGTCCAGTAAAGCCTGATCCGCTCTTGGTTTCTACATCATAGGTACAGTGGATTTCCGTTACATTTCCGTCTGCGTCCTTAATCACATCGTTGCATTTAATGAAGTAAGCATGCTTGAGACGTACTTCATTACCAGGGAACAAACGGAAGTATTTGCTCGGCGGATTTTCCATGAAGTCCTCACGCTCAATATAAATTTCACGGGAAAACGGAATTTGACGTGTACCGAGTTCCGGATTTTCAGTATTATTTTCCGCCTCCAGCATTTCAACTTGTCCTTCAGGATAGTTTGTGATAACCACCTTCAACGGATCTATGACTGCCATGGTGCGGGGTGCCTTAAGCTTCAAATCCTCACGTACAAAATGCTCCAGCACCTGCAAATCAATGACTCCGTAGGCTTTGGAAATGCCTGTCTCATATACGAAGCTGCGGATGGCCTCAGGCGTATAGCCGCGACGACGTAAACCGGATATCGTCGGCATACGCGGATCATCCCAACCATCTACATGCTTTTCATCCACCAGAAGCTTGAGCTTACGTTTGCTGGTTACGGTTTGAGCCAGGTTCAGCCGTCCAAATTCGTATTGATGCGGTACCTTTTCCATCTCGCATTCAGCTACAACCCAATCGTACAGCGGGCGCTGATCTTCGAACTCCAGCGAACAGAGCGAGTGCGTTACTCCCTCAATCGCATCTTCCAGCGGATGAGCATAGGAGTACATTGGATAGATGCACCATGTGTCGCCTGTATTGTGATGTGCTGTGTGTGAAATGCGGTAAATAACCGGATCACGTAAATTAATGTTTCCTGAAGCCATATCAATTTTGGCACGCAGCACCTTTTCACCATTTTGGTATTTGCCTGCACGCATCTCTTCAAACAGCTTCAGATTGTCTTCAACACTTCGATCCCGATAAGGGCTATTTTGCCCCGGTTCGGTCAGTGTGCCACGAGTTTCGCGGATTTGGTCCGCGCTTTGGTCATCCACGTAGGCTTTACCCTTTTGGATCAGCAGGATGGCACGCTTGTACATTTCTTCGAAATAATTGGAGGCAAAATGTTTTTCCTCCCATTCATAACCGAGCCACTTCACGTCCTCCTGGATGGAGTTCACGTATTCCGTGTCTTCCTTCGCCGGATTGGTGTCGTCAAAACGCAGATTGGTGCGTCCTCCGAATTCATCTCCCAGCGAGAAATTGATCCAGATAGCTTTGGCATGTCCAATATGCAAATATCCGTTAGGTTCAGGCGGAAATCGTGTAACAACCTCCTTTACCTTACCCGTACGTAAATCCTCTTCAATAACATTTTTAATAAAATTGGGGGGAGTGATCGGCTTCTCCACGCTAATCAACCTTTCTTCCGTATAATCTGTGTAAAACCTGTTCCCTTAAATATACCCTTTCACACCGCATAACTCAATAAAATGAAAATCCTTATGCTCGCTTCAGCAAAAAAAGTGACAAGTTATGAAAAAGAGTTAACATTTTCGGCAAATAAATTCGTTATAGTGTATATATCTTTTATTTTGTCCGGAAAAGGAGACCCACCCGTGTTTAAGCTGCTCATTGTGATCCTGCTGTCTATGCTTTTGTCCTCTTCCGTCATGACTTCCGGCCATCCTTCACCGGACCCGGTGAACGAAACCGTACAATCTCGTCCGCTAGCCAGCGCTCCAGAAGACTCATCCGTCCGCTTATATGCTGTTAATCCGTCACAGGGATTATTCCATTCGGCTGTACTGGAAATCGGTCAGCAACTCCGCACATTCCGATGGTCGGGCTCGGCAGATATCTCCACCGCACCACAATTATATTACAGGGATGTGAACGGGGATGGTGTCCGTGAAGCCGTCGTAATCCTCACGCGTGCCTCGGGAACGGGTGTCGAATTGCAGGAGTTGCATATTGTTAACGCACGTACGATGGAAGAATATGCGGTCGAATCGGCAGCATATGCTGTGTCCCAGCGCGTACACAGCTCAGTGGAGCTACGTGATCACGACCGCCAGGTCCATATTGCTGTTACGATTGACGGTGCTACACATACGATGGACCCTAAAGCATCAGTATTTTACGATGATCCAGCCCAATTTACAAAGCATCTCGATTTTAGCTCTGTCGTAATGTATGATGCCGAACAACTTCCTCTGCAAGCCACTGTATCTGGCAGTGTATCCCCAAGCGAATTTGTAGGGGATTTGGATCTGAAATATGTATACGAGCATGAACGGTTCCGGGTGGGACCTATAGAATTTGAAGCTTCCTCTCCCTTTTGACGACTCTCGCAGAATAAGGTAGCATGGGATTAAATGCTAGACTGGCTGGTTTAGCGATTTTCCGAGTGAAAGAGGGGATCAATCATGTTTACATATGCGTTGGACGAACGCACAGTCCTTCGGCCGCTCACCAAGGAGCATGTGCAGCCTCTGTTTGAGCTGATCGAAATGTCCCGTGACCGCCTGCGTCAATGGCTTCCATGGGTAGACTCTACCACGGAAATCAGCCACACAGAGCAGTTCGTGCAGGGCGCCTTGAAACAAGCCGCAGAGAACGGTAGTCTGACCGCCGGAATTTGGATAGACAACGAGCTTGCTGGCATCATCAGCTACCATGAGATCAATTGGACTCACCGCTCCGTTAGCATCGGATACTGGCTTGGACACGGGTACGAAGGACAAGGTCTTATGACCAGCGCCTGCCGCGTATTCGTTGAATATGCTTTGATGGAGCTGGACTTGCATCGGGTCGAAATCCGTTGCGCAACTACGAACCGCCGCAGCCGCGGTATTCCAGAACGTTTGGGCTTTGTGCTCGAAGGCATTGTACGCGAAGCGGAATTGCTGCCCGACGGCTACATGAACCACGCAGTGTATGGTATGCTCCAAAATGAATGGAAGCAACTTCGGTAATATTGATGTACAACAACGCCGCAGACCTGATCAGGTCTGCGGCGTTGTTTGTTTAGGCCGGGCATAAAACCGAATATTACTATCTGTAGCCTCCCGCCTATTTTAAGAAATAGGCCATTAACACATCATCCACGAATTGGCCTGCTATGTAAAATTCCTCATGCAAACGTCCTTCAATCGCGAAACCGCTTTTTTCATAAAACATAAGGGCTTCCGTGTTGCATGAGAGTACACGCAAACTCAACTTGCGTATGCCCTCGGCAGCTGCAATGTCCTTCATGGAGTTCATGAGCGCCGTCCCAATACCTTTACGATGATAAGCTGGATGTACAGCTATATTTATTTCGAGTACATGACAATTACTAGCCAACAGCGTTGGAGAACGAAATCCAATATACCCGCAGAGTACTTCCTGTTCGATGGCGACCAGTTGAGAGCCTGGAGGCGTATTGCGCAGAAACTCTCCGCGCGACTTCCAGGACAGCGAAGCGGGAGCCGTGCGTTCATTCCATACCAATTCATCCAGCGCAATCAGATCAGGAGCATCCTTCATCTCCGAATGACGTATTGTCAAAGGTTGACTTGTAAACAATTCCTTTCAATCCTTCCTGTGAAGGCTTTCCTGAAGCAATAACTACAACCATTCGTCACTTATTGTACCATAATTACAGCATATTACTGCACTTTTATTAGGACTTAAGAACTGGGAGTATCTACCTTGGGTGTCGTAGTATCCAAAGTATCCGAATGATGCCGAAAACGGTTCAACCAGCTATGCAGGACGAAAAACAGGATCGACAACACCGCTACGCCTGATGCCAGCCAAAGTGTAGGCGGTAACCCACCGCCATCATACAACTTCCCCATAATATAAGGCCCCATTACCCGTCCGGCTGCGCCAATCCCCCCCACAAGCCCAATGTAAAAGGGTGCACCCCGACCTCCATGATCAGACAGGAATGCTGGAACCGCAGGTGCAATCAGCATTTCTCCCAGGGTCGCCAGAACCATAGCGAATATCATTCCAGTATAGTTCTGTGTGCCCAGCATGACAATATAAGCCGCCAAATAAAATCCTCCGGCCCATGTCATTTGCGCTGAAGCGTGATGAGCGTACAGTCGTTTTATCCAAAAAATAATGGGTTGTGCGGCAAAAATAAGGATACCATTCAGCGTCCATAGTAACCCATACATCGTTTTAGGCAAGCCCTGCTCAATAATATGGGGAGACACTCCTGTATTCCAGATCGAATTGCCGAACCATAAAAAAAGCGAGCCTAATCCCACAAAGAGATACAATCTGGTATCACGAAACAGCAAACGAGCTGGTATTTCCTCTCTTTTCTTCACGGACTTGCTGAGCTGTACTTCTCCCTCTTCCCGATCCACCCTACTTAGATAAGACCAGAAAAACCCGGCAAATACCGCAGAAGTCACCCCGTTCATCACAAAGCTGAGCTGATAGGAAAGGTCAGCCAGAACGCCACTCAATCCCGTACCCACTGCAACCCCAATATTGTTAGCGACATAAATAATATTAAACAGCTCTCCACGACGGTCAGCGAAACGAAAACCTACAAAGGCCTGAATCGCAGGCACAGATACGACATTAAAAAAGCCGATAAAGCCCATCATGATGACAAACGCTACCCAATGACCACTGGTAAATGGAAGCGTGAGAAGTCCCAGCGCGTTCATCGCCAGTGAGCCAACAATCAATTTTTTGGCTCCAATACGATGATAGAGGGCTCCGCCCAGCACTTGACCAAAAATTCCGCCCAGAGACTGCACTAAAATCGCAATCCCTGCATCTCCCATACTACGGTTCAGTTCGTCAAACACATACATGCTAACCAACGGCCACATCAGGGAACTTCCAGCAGAATTAATCAGGCTAGCAACGAGAAACACTTTCACTTCTTTCGGATAAGACTCCAACCATTTCATATCTTTTGTTTCTCCTTTTGCATCTGACGCCATAAATGGCATTATCTCATTGGCGCTTCACATTCACCACCGTTGAGAAGAAAGTAGCCCCCTGTCCCATATCCGACAGCCGATCAGAGGTTAACACATTGGCACGCTGTCTGCGTCCTTTGCCTTCCCACCATAATCCCTGGCTAATCACTGTACCGGGCAGCATCAGATCGGTGACTTTGGCTTTCAGCTCATACGTCCCCCGATCATTCCATACGGTAACCGGTTCCCCATCCGCGATGCCTCTTGTCTGAGCATCCTCCGGGTGAATTTGTAGCAAGGGCTCCCGCTCCAGCCGCTGATGCTTGGGTAAGTTAGCGAAAGTAGAATTCAGAAAATTATGGTTTGGCGGTGAAATAAACATTAATGGAAACCGCTCGTCCGCTTGCGGTCGATGCTCTCCATCATACCCTTCAATGAGCGGCACATATGAAGGCATCGCGGGCAGACCTGCTTGTTTCATTTTTTCCGAATATAGCTCAATCTTGCCTGAAGGCGTGGTTAGACGATCCAAATAAGTAGCCTTTGGCGACATATCGAGCTTTACAAAAGGTGACTTCTTTAAGGCTTCCAAGGTTACACCGTTGAGATAAGGGTTCGTTGGATTATCCAGCGCGCCTGCGATCATGTCCGCTTCACTTTCCGTAAAGGCAGCTTCGTCAAAGCCCATAGCCCGTCCGAGCAGGCTAAACAGCTCATAATTGCTTTTGCTTTCCCCGAGTGGAGCAATGACGGGTTCCTGCATCTGGACATAGTGATGCCAGTAGGATTTATATAGGTCTGTACCCTCAAAGGAAGACGCTGCAGGCAGCACAATATCGGCATAACGGGCCGTATCCGTAAGAAACAGGTCATGTACGACTGTGAACAAATCCTCTCGTTCAAATCCTTCAGTCACCCGTTCCGAATCGGGAGCTACAACTACCGGGTTACTGCAGTATACAAATAACGCCTTAATCGGCTGTTCCTTCTGTAGCAGCGCTTCTCCGATCCGGTTCATGTTGATCACCCGGGCATCCGGGTTCTGTCGCAGATCAGGACGCGCCAGATTGGCGCCGTTAAATTTGCCATAAGCGCCATTAGAGCGTGACGCTCCCCCGCCGTGCTTTAGCCATTGTCCAGTGAGCGCAGGCAAGCATGTAACCGCACGTACGTTCATACCGCCATTATCATGATGCTGAAGCCCATTACCTATATTGATATACGCTGCTCGCGCAGTTCCGTACATTTCCGCTAAACGGATAATATCTGCTTCCGGCACGCCGGTAATCCGCGAAACTCGCTCTGGTGTATATGTCTTAACATGCTCGCGCAGTTCCTCATGGCCTACCGTGTAGCGATGTAAAAATTCGTCGTCCGTCAGTCCCTGAGCGAACAGCACATTCATAACACCCAGCGCGAGCGCCGTATCCGTCCCCGGATATAACGGAATGAACCAATCCGCCCATTGCGCCGTCCGGTTGCGATGAACGTCAATAACGACCACCTTAGCACCCTTTTTACGTGCCTTCTCAGCCAAAACGACCTGATGCATGTTGGTGCTAATGACATTTCCACCCCACACAATAATGAGGTCTGCATCCTCCGTGTCCTCCGGGCTGGTGCCGCCCTTAAAGCCCATAACGGATGCCCAGCCTTCATTCCCAGCCACGCTGCAAATCGTCTGATTGAGTTGGCTTGAACCCAGCGCATTAAAAAATCGGCGATCCATTCCATCCACACTCAATACGCCCATATTGCCATAAAAGCTGTAGGGGAGAATAGATTCCGATCCATCCGTACGTATCAGCTCCTTGAACCGACCTGTAATGGTATCGACCGCTTCCTCCCAGCTAATTCGTTCAAACTTCCCTTCTCCTTTGGGGCCTATACGTTTCAACGGATAGAGCACCCGATCAGGATCATATACCCGCTCCGTCATATTGCGAACTTTGTTACAAATAGCGCCTTTGGTAATAGGATGATCCGGGTTCCCAGTGACCTT
This sequence comes from Paenibacillus sp. cl130, assembly GCF_900116035.1. Taxonomy (NCBI): domain Bacteria; kingdom Bacillati; phylum Bacillota; class Bacilli; order Caryophanales; family Paenibacillaceae; genus Paenibacillus; species Paenibacillus sp. cl130. Next base: position 499,565 of record NZ_FOYG01000004.1, on the reverse strand, counting down.
GACTATCTTTCCATTTTCCTTGTGAAGCAGGAGCCCACACGTATCCGGGCAATCTAACGGGCATACAGCCGGAAAAATACCGTCCTGCTGCTCCGTCATCCGCTGTCCCCTCTGTAAGTCTTGTTGAAGCGTGGCCTCAGGAGGCGCGCTATTGCGATGATCCATAGTGTTGATGCTCCTTTCCGTTACCGTTTCCAAAAATTACACTGATCTTATCATATCCACAGCTTTGGCCTATGGCAAGAGAAGGATTTTCCCACACAGCCGCTCTCCAAAATATTAAAAAAATCCGTCTGCTGCATAGAGCAAAACGGATTTTTTTAAGAATCATAATTTTTTTCGACATCCTGTTTCATCATATCTTACCGAGGGTAAAAGAGATCAAGGCATTATGGGACGAGAGCACACTCATCCTCCATGCCAAATCATGGACCACTCCCAAAAAAATCCGCCATGACAGGTTTCGTTCCCCCGGGCCTGTCATGGCGGATTTGCTTTGTTTATTGCTGTTTAAAGTGCCGTAATTAAGCAGGATCACTCAACGGATTTGATGTGCAACCGAAGAAGTGGTTGGAGATTCATTCACTGGATGTGCGTTGGCTTGAGGCTTTTTTAAATAGGCCAACCAGTAGGCTCCAGCCACAAACAGGCTACCTCCTACCAAATTCCCCAGCCAGACAGGAATGAAGTTCATAACATAATCTGCCCATGAAAAGTGGCCTGCAAAGATAGCCGCCGGAATGAGAAACATATTGGCAACAACGTGCTGAAATCCAATAGCGACAAAGGCCATGGTCGGGAACCAAATCCCCATAATTTTGCCGCCAATTGAGTCTGTGCTATAAGCCAGCCATACAGCCAGTGCTACGAGCCAGTTACATCCTATACCCGATATAAAAGACTGCAAAAAGCTTTCATGTAGCTTATGTCCTGCCATATCCACCACTTTGTCCAGGTAAGGGCCCGTTTCTGTCAAACCCAGCACATGGCCAAAGAAAAATGCAACGAATAACGCACCCGCAAAATTACTGAGCGTAATAATCGCCAAATTACGAAGCATGGCCCCTGTCTTAATCCGTCCTGCCCATCTCGCCAAAGGAACCGCCATCATATTGCCGGTCAGCAATTCTCCGCCGGCGATCAAAACTAATACCAGACCTACAGGGAACACCGCAGCTCCAATAAAGGTGGCAATGCTTCCCCATTCTTTAGGCGCACTTGCAATAACACGTATATCCAGCAAAAACCCGAGTGCAATAAATGCACCTGCCAAAAATCCCAGTACCACCGCCACAGTCCACGGGTTGTTCGCCTTGGCCACTCCTGTTTCCACCGTCTTTTCGGCAATTTGCCCCGGTTTATAGCTCGCCATATGTCCCCGCTCCTTTAATATCTTTTCACTAAAATGTTCTTCTTTCATATTTTATTTAAAATCAGTGATTATGTTTGTGAAAAAAATCACTTTATCAAGCATTAAAAAAACAGCCCTTGGAAAAAGGACTGTCTTTTCTGTATTATTACATCTACTGCGCTACTACGCGCTTTGCATTTAGTTGTATTCTTCCTTTTCAACTGCTCTCAAGAACCAAATAACTCCACCGAGGCCTACCAGCGCTACGACTACAAGAAAAAGGATATAAAACAAATCCATAAGCTACTTACCCCCTAATCCTTATGCTACTCTATATTGTACTATAAGGATTCGTCCATACGTCTCAGATTGTTGACAAACTTATGAACAATGTCACAGACAAACCGAATTATACAGTAACTGGGTTCCGTTCGGATATTGTAGGTAATGCTTGTAAACCTGCTGCGTTCAGGAAATTCCAAGGCTTGTTATAATGCGGCTGGAAGAAGAAATCGACAAAGGCCAACTGGTCAATGGTCATATGATTTTGAATGGCTACGGATAGCGTGTTAATGGATTGCGTCAAATCTACCTTCGACATAATTTGTGCCCCCAAAATTCTCCGTGTCTCCTGCTCATATACCACTTTCAGTAATACCTTTTCGGAGGTTGGCATAAATTCAGGCCGGTAGCTGTCTTCAATGGTTACAGCTTCTACAGTCATGCCTTCGTCCGTTGCCGCCGCTTCCGTCATGCCTGTTCCTGCAATATTGTCTTCGTAAATTTTGATACCCGAAGTTCCTTGGGTTCCCATGTAGGCAATGGTTGGTTGTACCAGATTACGTGCTACCAGCGTACCCATACGAACTGCGTTGGTTGCCAAAGGGATATAAGCCGTTTTGCCTGTCGGATTATAGCGGATTGCACAACTGTCACCTGCTGCAAACACATCCGGGCAGCTACTTTGCATATAGTTATCCACAATGATCGCACCGTTAGGCAACATATCTACCTGACCTTTGAGCAGATCCGTTTGAGGTCGGAAACCGATGCAGAGAATAACAAGCTCTGTTTCATATTCTCCTTTAGAGGTCACGACTTTACTTACCTTACCGTTCGTACCCTCAAAACGACTCACCGTCTCGCCAAGTACCAGCTTAATGCCATGTTCCTTCAGGGAACTTTCAATCCGGTCTGTATACTCATGGTCCAAATACTTATTCAATATACGATCAGCACTGTCGATCAGTGTTACATTTTTACCGTTCATTTGGAACGCTTCTACCAGTTCAACACCAATGTATCCTGCTCCGACGACTGTAATGTTCTGTACGTGCTGGGCTTTCTCAATGATATCATTCGAATGATTATAGTTTTTACAGAGCAAAATATGATCAAGTTCAATGCCTTCCAGCTTCGGAATAATGGGCCATGATCCTGTAGTCACAATTAATTTATCAAATGTGTCTGTAAATTCTTCACCTGTTTGGAGATTACGTGCATGCAGCGTCTTGCCTGCCGTATCCACACTCGTTACCTCATGAAGCATCTTGGTCTCTACACCCAAGTCAGCCAGTTGATCTGGAGACGAATAAAACAGTCCGTGCGGATCTTTGACGACACCACCTACGTACAGAGCAATACCACAAGATAAGAATGAAATATTATCATTACGCTCATAAACGGTAATTTCGGCATCTGGATAACATTTAGCTGTATTGACGATAGCTGCCGTGCCTGCGTGTGTACATCCGATAACTGCTACTTTCATGTTAAATTCCTCCTTGGTGTGTGGGCATAAAATGTATAATAATTGTGAATAGTTTCACGTAAACGGCTCGTTAGCGTTTGTGATTTATTTCACTTCATGCGCTTATTATAGTGTGATATTTTTCACATTACAATAGCTTTTTAAGATATTCACAATTTGTCCACATTTAAAAAAGAAAGGATATACGAGTTCAGTCGTTTGCTGAAATGTTTCTTTGCTCCATCCAGTTTTCCCTGTAAGCCTCCTGATTATGCCCTTGGAATCGACCTTCACATGATGCAACACACCTTAGACAAATGCATATGTAGAGAACAAAAAAGGTCCGTTTCCCGGAGACATTCCGGAAATCAGACCCTTTTTAAACATATACGTTGGAATTAAAGCGAAGCTACTATAGCAATTGCTCAATAGCTGCTTTCATCGCTTCTGGTGACTCCTTCGGTTCAAAACGACCCACAGGTACACCTTCACGATTCACAATGAATTTCGTGAAATTCCACTGAATTGTCCCATCTTCCTGTTCTCCAGGTTGTTGCTTTTTTAAATATTCAAACAGAGGCGCTGTATCCGGTCCGTTGACGTCCACTTTGGCGAATATCGGGAAACTAACCCCATAATTCAATTGGCAAAATTCAGCCGCTTCCTCGCTGCTGCCCGGCTCCTGACCGCCAAATTGGTTGCAAGGAAATCCTAATACAACTAATCCCCGATCCTTATATTCGTCATAAAGCTTTTGCAAATCCCCATATTGCGGGGTAAGTCCACATTTACTGGCGGTATTCGCAATAACCAGCACCTTACCGGTGTAAGTATCCAGAGAAACCTCCTGATTCGCTGGTGTTACGGCATTATGTGAATAGACAGACATACAGCATCCTCCTTCGTGTCGCTTGGTTTAGGTTACATAACCTATTTTAACCAAAACGTGACGGACATGCCAACATCCACAGTGACTTTACCGTGATGCCATCACTTCGAGTCTGCGTTCTTCGCGTTCGGAAGCGGACATTTTTGGGCAAGCATAACAATACCGCTGGCCTCCACCTGTCTTGTAATATTGGCAACAGGACGGTTTCATGTAGGTATTTTCACCGGGGCGGTAAGGATTGTCTAATTCAATGAGACGAACCGTAAACGGATTTCTTTTACGCCCGAATACCTCTCCCTCCAGCTCACGTGTCACATACATATAATCTTGTTCAAAGCGCTCCACATCCTGAGGATCAGTCAACGATGGCTGTACTCTATCCTTAAAATACAGCAATGTCAACGGAAACTGTCCCCACATTTGCCCAATAGATGCGCTCCCCACTGCAGCTATTGCCTCCAATATGGGCCGCATCTGCAAACTGTAAAAGTCACGTAACGCTTGCTGAGCCTGTCCGGAAGAATGGTCATCCCCATTGTTCCGCGTATTGTCCAGCTCTGTTAGGTCGATGACCTGGAGGCTAATAGAGGGATATTGACCTTCATAACAAATATGAAATCTGAGATTGGAAACGGACAGGTCCAGACGGCGTTCACACAGAGACACCATAAAATGCTGCGCAAACACGAGGCCACGCAACTGGTTCACAAAATAAACAGCTGCGGTCAAATCGTCTTCAGCACGCAGAAGATCGCTATAGTACTCCATTACAGAGCGGAGCTTCTCTGGTTCAAGCCATTCCGCCACTGGGCCGGAATATACTGCATCCTCCGGCGTGACTCTCACTATTTTCGCTAATTGCTCAAGCTGATTGTAATCCAGTGGTCTCATGGTATGTCCCCTTTAACCTCTTGCCGCTACTTGTGGTCTGGCATCACGTCGCTCGGCAACAGAACCCACGGGTTGCTTCTCTTCCACATTCATTTCCTTTACTGCTTGGCTTACCGCTGGCTGTCCAGCCAAAGCATATGGAAGACAGAGCGGTACACCCGTACGAGGATCTGTTACAATATCCGCCTCAATCCCAAACACCTCGCGCAGCACATCAGGAGACATAACCTCAGTTGGAGTTCCTACCGCCTCGGCCTTCCCTTTTTTGATCGCAATCATATGCTGAGCATACCGGGCCGCATGGTTCAAATCATGTACGACCATAACAATGGTGCGCTCCGCCGAAGTATTCAGATACTCTAGCAAATGCAGCACTTCCAGTTGATGCGCCATATCTAAAAATGTCGTCGGCTCATCCAGAAACAAAATATCCGTATCCTGCGCAAGCGCCATAGCAATCCAAGCACGCTGACGCTGACCGCCAGAAAGCTGATCAATCGGACGATCGTGGAACTCACTCATTCCCGTTACTTGAATGGCCCACTCTACCATTTTGCGATCTTCCGCTTTCATGGAACCAAAGCCTTTTTGATAGGGAAAACGTCCGTAAGATACCAGTTCCGTCACGGTTAATCCTTCCGGTGCAGTCGGATTTTGTGGCAAAATAGCCAGCTGTTTAGCTACTTCCCGGGTGGATTGCTTATGAATGGATTTACCGTCAAGCAGAACACTGCCGCCCTTAGGATTCATGATGCGAGCCATCGTCTTCAGAATGGTGGACTTGCCAGAACCATTTGCGCCCACCAAGGCTGTGATTTTCCCTTGCGGTATTTCTACGTTCAGATCTTCTACAATCAATCGATCTTCATAAGCAATATCCAGATTTGCCGTTTTCAGACGAAACATTTGGAATCATCCCTTTCCCTTATCCAATATATATAGTCACGGGCTTAACGCACGACTTTCATCAAAACTTCATTCTATCTTTATATAATAAAGATATTGATAATCATTATCAAGTGTTAACTGGTTTATTTCCTATATCATACAGTGCATATCATCCAATATTCCCTCAAAAAATTTAAAAAAAGATCACAGCTCCTCGAAGCTGTGATCTTTTAAATCCGGCGAATCGCATTATGACTATACAGAAGACAGTCCAAATGCTTCAGCCATGAGACGTATAGATTTCATTTTGGCATCAAAGTCGTGAATAATGCTCGCAACCATGATCTCCTGTGCATTATAGTCCTTACTTAATTGCTCAATCTGACGCTTCACCTGTTCGGGCGAACCGACCACCATACGTTTGCGATTCTCACGTATACGCATCCGGTCAAACGGCGTATACGGATACGCCAGTGCCTTTTCGACGGAAGGTGTTCCAGCGGAGCGCATTCCCTGCTCTAATAGTACAAGAGACAAGTCCATACTGGAAGCCAACCGATTCGCCTCCTCTTCGGTGTCCGCACAGATCGCAAATACGGCAACAAGCGAACGCGGTTGGTCACTATGCTGGGAAGGCTGGAAGCTTTCCTGGTATTCCTTCATAGCCCCTGTGCCGCCTTCACCGTTAATGAACTGCGCAAACGCAAAGCCCACGCCACGCTCGGCTGCCAGACCTGCGCTATCACCGCTGGAGCCGAGCAACCACATTTCCGGTACAGTTTCTATGAGCGGCATCGCCTGTAGCGAACCGAAACGGTGATCATTGCCTGTGCTGTCATGTAAATAAGCTAACAGGTCATCCAACTGCTCAGGGTATAGATCTACGCCACCTCGCATTTTGCCTTCTTGCAGTGCTCTGGTAGCAATGGGCATTCCTCCAGGCGCTCGTCCCAGACCCAGATCAATGCGTCCCGGATACAACCCCTCCAGCACACGAAAGTTTTCCGCTACTTTATAAGCGCTGTAATGAGGCAGCATCACACCACCCGACCCCACTCGAATGGTTGAAGTCCGGGCGGCCAGATGTGAAATCAGTACCTCCGGACTGGACCCTGCAAGATTTGCGGCAGAATGATGCTCTGATACCCAAAAGCGATGATAACCCAAGCGTTCCGCCTCTATAGCAAGCTCAGCGGTCTTTTGTAATGCCTGCGCATGCGTCATGCCTTCCGATACCGGAGATTGGTCAAGAATGCTGAGTTTTATCATAAAAGTCTGACCTTTCTATTTTGGAATAAGGATAGGCATTAATTATAGCACGCGTAGCCACAGTTACCCAAGAGGGGGCCATATCAATTTTATAGTGGAAAATTTTATTTCTCGTAAAGACTTGCGTTCTCTTTATCCGCCTCATAGAGATGCGAACGCTTTTTAAAGAAACTGTACAGATGTGTAACGATTACTTTCAAGACAGCATATCCCGGAACCGCCAGTACAATTCCCACCACACCAAACAAATTGCCTGCGGTCAGAATAACGAAGATAATCGTGATCGGATGTACTCGAAGAGATTTGCCCATAATTTGTGGAGAAATAAATTTACCCTCAATGAGCTGTACGACTGTCCATACGATAACCATCTTGAGCAGCATAATCGGTGAGGTGACCAAGGCTACAATTAACGCAGGTGTAATGGCAATAACGGGACCTAAGTAGGGGACAACGCTCGTAAAGGATGCAATGACTGCAAGCGTCAGAGAGTAGTCTAATCCAATGATTAGATAACCAATATACAACAGCGCCCCAATACAGAAGCTGACAATAATCTGCCCACGAATATAGGAACTGACCTGATGGTTCATTTCAGTCATAATGCGATCTGTTTCTTTACGAAACATAGGCGGGAGCATTTTCAGGATAAACTGTGGCAGCTTGTGTCCATCTTTTAGCAAGTAGAACAGAATAAATGGAACCGTGGCAATCGCAAGTACCGTTTCTGTAACCACGCCCAAGAAGCTGCCCACGCCCGTCCATGCATTATTAATAAAGCTAGATAACTTTTCAGAAGCTTTGGAGGCCAGCTCAGATGGATTAATTTGAATGGTGTTCTGGAACTGGTTTACAAAATCGCTGCCGATCAGTTTCTCGAATTGTCGTTGTACTTGCTCGCTATAGGCAGGGAAATTCTGGATAAGCCCCTGTATTTGATCGCGGATTACAGGTACCACCGATGTAACCACAATCGCAATAACCCCTATAATGAGCAAAAACAGTACAATAATGGAGTATATTCGTTTCACCTTATTACGCTCCAGTACATCAACCAACGGATTGAACAGATAGTACAAGACGCCGGATAAAATGACAGGGAGAATTATCGTTTTCAGCAGCACCATGACAGGTGTGAATATGTATGAAATTTTGGTAAGCACCAAGATATTCAAGCCGATCAGCAGCAGTACCAGCAGGAATAACACAAACTTGTTGTTCAGAAAAAACTTCTTGAATCGGTCTTTCCATGCCGGAGTTATTTCCACACCACATTCCCCTTCTCTTTACACAATTGAGTATACGTTCTTCATAGATACGATATATTTTTGGAACAAAATATACAAGGTTATACCCAAATACACACAAAAGCAAACAAAGTTGTACGTCATCGTACGAACTTCGCTTGCTTTCGAGGGTTATGGAGTATCATTTATCGTGGTTGCAGCATCCACCGTCGTGGTCACAGGTTTGTTCTCCTGTTCAAAAAGATTCTGTATGAAGCGCTTGAGCTTTCTTTCGTCCACACCCAACACCTGCGCACCCTTAATGGTTTCCCCGCGTACCAATTCATTTGGTGGGATTTGCTGCTTCGCTACTGTTGTTGCATCGATATTAAAGCCCAATGAAGCCAATTGCAGCATTTCCGTAGTACTGAGATTCGTTTCAATATAAGGAGAAATGCTATTTAAAATACTTGGCAGTTTGATTAGAGATGAGGTTGACTGAATTTTACCGCCAAGCTCGGTAATGAATTTGCGTTGCCGCTCCGTACGCGTAAAATCGGAAGTCGCATCATGACGGAAGCGTACATATTGCAAGGCTGTTTTACCGTCCATGTGCTGCATTCCCTTTTTCAAATCAATATCAAACTGGTGTTTATCTGCCTTGGAGGTATAGTGCATATCTTTTTCGACATCCAGGTCAATACCACCCACAGAATCAACCAACGCAATAAAGCCATTAAAATCAGTATATACATAATATTGAATCGGTATCCCCAACAGGTCGCTCACGGTCTGTCTGGTTAAATCCGGTCCACCGTAGGAAAAAGCAGCATTCAATCGACTTTGCCCATGACCTGGGATATTGACGTACGTATCACGAAGAATCGACATAAGTGTAGCCTTTTTCGTAACCGGATCAATAGAAGCAACCATAACGGAGTCAGAACGCCCTGAATCCTCTCCACGGGAGTCGCCGCCTAGCAGCAGAATATTCACTCTTTCTGTCCCATCCCATTCTGGTGGGAGCGATACCTCTACAGGTTGTACATTGGTTTGAGTTTGTGCCTGCGGTTTGAATTTCGAATCCTGTCCGGAAGCAACCGAAATTTGGTTCGTAAAATGATATATAGAATACGTATAATATCCGCCCACTAAAAGAACAGCCGCAGTCACAGAAATGCCTAACCATTTTAAAAATTTTCGCATATTTTCGGGTAACCTCGCTTTTATTCATCATCGTTCGGCTTTTAAAAGCATACCCTCCCTGCAAGTTATCTGTCAATTCGCGTCGTCTGTTCTAGTGGTCGTCTGGATACCATGGATTCAAATGGACAAGCACCTCATAAACCCGCGGTTCCTGCTTCATGACAGCCCCCTTAATCAGTCGGATAATATCGTGTCCCTGCTGAATCGTCAAAGAGGCATCCACTGAAGCGCGGATATCCACGATAATATAATGGCCGTGCTCACGGGCACGGATACGGTCAATACGTTGAACCTCGGCTACACTCAGTGCGGCTGCGGCGTAGCTTTCAATTTCCTCCGTGGCAATCGCTTTTTCCATAAGCACATCTATGGATTCACGGCCCATTTCCCACGCCAATTTCAGAACTAGCAATGCCACTACGAATCCCGCAATAGGGTCGCCGTAGGATAAGATTGAAATGCTCCAGTGCTCCCCAATCAGCCCCAAACCGATACCCAGTACAGCAGCCCCAGAGGCGTACACATCAGCGAGATGATCTTTTGCCGTTGCAATAAGACCCTGACTATTGGCCGCTCTCCCGATACGAATCGTGTAGATATACAACCACTGTTTCCAGAGCAAGGAAATAATGGCGGCCACCAATGCCAGTATATGCTCCTGTGGCATCGGTTCGAACAGTGCTGCAATCGAATGATAGCCGATAAATATGCCCGCTCCAAACAATATGACCGCCACCACGCTTGCACCGATCACTTCTGCTTTGCCGTGACCATAAGGATGATCCTCATCCGGCGGCTGGCTGGATATGCGCATCGCTCCCAGTGCCGTTGCAGAGGCAATCACGTCCCCGGCATTATGCACACCATCGGCCACCAGCACCTTGCTGTTGAACATAAGTCCTGTAATAATTTTAATGCCGGTTAATAGGATGTTGCTAATCAGGCTGATCCATGCTGAGACCATGGCGCGCTTGCCCATATCCTGTTCCTGCATGATGTATAACCCCTCCAAATTTATCTTTTGAAAAATGTATCCTGAACGCTGATCATTTATTTCAAGGTAGCTCCGCTGATCATGTCATCTTATGGTGCTGCTCCTTCAAGCGTTATGGGTGAAGATTACAATAGCCCCGGAAGATGAGCCTCCCCGGGGCTATTATGATAACCATAGTGGAGTATTCTATGAGAATACTCCTGTTTTATCTATCTGGACCGTCCGCGACGGCCGCCTTGTCCTTGACCACCACGCGGGCCGCCTTTGGCTTGTCCACCACGCTCGCTGCTTTGTCCTGCCGAGCGACCTTGGCCTCCGCGTGCAGAACCGCCGCTGCTGCGGTCATATCCACCACGCTCGCTGCTTTGCCCTACCGAGCGGCCTTGGCCTCCGCGTGCGGAACCGCCGCTACTGCGGTCATATCCGCCACGCTCGCTGCTTTGCCCTGCCGAGCGGCCTTGGCCTCCGCGTGCGGAACCGCCGCCGCTGCTGCGGTCATATCCGCCACGCTCGCTGCTTTGTCCTGCCGAGCGGCCTTGGCCTCCGCGTGCAGAACCACTGCTGCTGCGGTCATATCCGCCACGCTCGCTGCTGCCGCGGCTAGAACGACGTTCGCCGCCTGTGGCATCACGACGACCCACCTGTTCGCGGCCGCTGCCCCGGCGTCCGCCGCCGGAGTCGTTGCCGCCGTAGGAACGGCGGTCGTTTCTGCCCGAACGGCGTTCTCGACCCTGTCGATCAGCCGTATCGGAAGCAGGTCTACGCTGTCCGCCGCCCTCACTGCTGGTGAATGTGACGCCAGCAACTTTCTGGATGTTCCGAAGCTCTGGAACATCTCTTGGCGTAGCGAGCGTCACTGCCACGCCTTTGCCTCCGGCACGGCCGGTACGCCCGATGCGGTGGATGTAGCTTTCGGCATCCTGTGGCATGTCATAGTTAAAGACATGCGTGACGCCTTCTACATCTAGGCCGCGCGCAGCTACATCAGTCGCTACGAGCAATTGGAGTTTCGCTTCACGGAACGCCTTCATCACTTGCTCCCGCTTGTTCTGGGACAAATCTCCGTGAAGCTCACCGCTCTCAAAGCCCATCTCTTGCAGCTCTTCGTTCAGTTTGGCAGCCCGGCGCTTCGTACGGCAGAAAATAACAGCCAAGTACGGACGATCCGTATTCAGCATATCCACCAATGCCTGTTGCTTACCACGGTCTGTTGTTTGCACAACGACCTGACGGATTTGGCTCACCGGAACGGAAGAAGCGGATTTCACTTTGACATCTACGGGTTCGTTCATATATACACGAGCCAGCTTGCGAATACCAGCTGGCATCGTAGCGGAAAACAACATCGTCTGTCTCCGGTAAGGAACCTCCTGAAGAATCGTCTCCACATCGTTCAAAAAGCCCATGTGTAACATTTGGTCGGCTTCGTCCAGGACCAGCATTTTAATGCCACCCAGATCCAGCGTGCCACGTCTCAGGTGATCCAGCAGTCGCCCAGGTGTACCAATAATCAGTTGTGCGCCGCCTTTCAGTTTACGAAGCTGACGCTCTACGTCCTGTCCTCCATAAACAGCCAGTAATGACAAGCTTGGCTCTGTAGCGGCCAACGTGTTCGCTGCCTCTGTAATCTGGAGCGCCAGCTCACGCGTCGGTGCAATCACGAGCGCTTGTGGATGACGCTTGTCCAAATTCATTTTTTGCAAAATGGGTAGTAAGAACGCAATCGTCTTCCCGGTTCCCGTATGTGCCTCGGCGATAACATCCTGACCTTCCATCAACAGTGGAATCGACTCCTGCTGTACAGGAGTTGGGGATGAAATTCCCTGTTCTTTCAAGGCTTCTACCCAATGCTGCTCTACGCCTAATGCTGCAAAATTCTTCAAGTGGTATTCACTTCCCTTATCTGTATTCAATATGTGTCACGTAAAATAGGTTCATGTGCCATATGACATCTATCGTTCCATAGTTCAGAATTCCCATTTTTGTATCGGTTCTCATTCTACCCTTTTCAGGAAGGGAGCTTATCCGTTATCGTTGAATCTGTTCATGTAACCAACATACGGCCGCAATGCGGCTCAGGCCCGTTCCATCTATGACTTTCCTAGTATACGCGAAGTTGAACTGGTTTCCAAACGATTTTAATGAACAGTACCACAGTCAATGTAAAAGGTGAATTCGATCTTCATGTCATATATTATGGTATATGAATTGGTAATTCATGAATAAAGGATGGATGCTTGTGGTTAACAACCTGCATTATAATTTCATAATGACCGGTTCCTTGTCGGAGAAGCACACTTTGTTTGCCGAAGAGTGCTTTACTAACCTGTTCGATTGTTTTGAAACGCTCCTGAATATATCAGGAATCCGCAATGCCCGTGTGTCAGTCTATCAAGCCGGGGCTAAAAAGGCCAAACACGGTAAGATTCGCTGGGACAAGCAGGAGTTGCTTCGTATTGTAACTGATGATGAATTGATTCCGCTGATGCTAGCTATCGAGGCTCCCAGTATCAAATCATCCTATAACAAAGGGACAACGCCGGAAGTGTACATTCTTTTGTCCAATGACCCCATGTGCCAATCTTCTAATCATTGCGGCATGCTCGTTTCAATCCGTCAGGACGTTTATGAAAGTATCGACCAAGCAATCGTCGAAGACGTTATGATGAAGCTGAGCCAGTGGTTAAAGGCAAACAAGCTGCTACACAGCTCACGTAACTTTTATGCTGGCAGTAAAGCACGCGCTATTATGGATATTCTTCCATTTATGCTCGAACAGGATACCCCGGATATGAAGTATGTTTTTCAAACGTGGACTCCGTTCCCTTTACCACACACTTAAACAATCCGTCATACCATTTACCCCAGGAGGCTGCAATTTATGCAAATTCAAGTTCAAAAGGTTGAAAAAAAAGAGAACGAATATCTCATTCATTATCAAGCCGGGGGAGCGTTGCCGTTCGTTCCGCATGATATTGTTCTGATCCATGGCAAACAGTATTTTATAGGCACGATTTTGAAAGTAGAGCTGGAACAAGCCCTTGTACGTATCAATCCAGAATATGAAGACCAACTGGCAGGGTCCATCGGACTGGAACTGGCTTTCTCTCCAACCGTTTCTATTCAAGGAGCAGACAGCATTGTCGAGAAGCTCGGCTATTTCCCTCCCTTTCATTATGACCGAATTACAGCTGCTAATATGACGAAAGACCAGATTACGCTGACGATTGAGCTATCCTACGCTAGCGTGCTTGTCCCTAAATCACCGGATCTGGAGCCTTCGGCTGAGGCACCTGTAATCCCTGAAGCTCCAGTAAAAGACGTCCCACGCTATGCAGTGACTTTTACATTTCTGGAAACCAAAGAGCATGTATTAACTCCTGTAGAAACAGAAAACATCATCTTGCAGCTTGATTTCCGCTATGAAGAAGCAGACATGGTCGTTGATATCGATGCCTTGTCGGGACTGTCAGGTAGCTTTCTGTGCAGAGGTATCCGCGCAGAGATTAAGGAGCTGAATGAATAAACAGGAGGCTCGCAAGCTGTTACGTTGTCATTCTTTTATTCACGATGATCTGGAGCATCCCAAAATGCAAAACGGATTTCTAGGGATGCTCCGCCCCTTTCAGGGAGAACTGATCGAGGACAACTTCCATGAACTGATGACCATCATTGAAGTTCTCGCAGATGAGTTGGAGAAACCATCCGTAGAACGGGAGCTGATTGCCGCTCTGTGGGGGATATGTCAATATACACGGGCATGGGCATTGTATCCTGATAGTATGCTGCAGCGAAACAACCTGCTGACCGTAGAGCAGATCAACACCCTCGACGATTGGATTGATACGATCTCCTATGCGGTTATGGTGCTGCTGGAGGGTGGCGGACGGGAAGAAGCTTTATCGAACTACAGACATGAGAGTTGATCCGCAGTGATACATATATCTTAGTCAAGGAGGCCGCTTGTGCACTGCTTCGCGCACATAAAAGCATGCCTTTCGCACAACATGCTCTGAAGCAATTATCGCAGCATGAGAATTCGGTGCATCTGCCAAACGGGAGCTGTCCACATAATCGACAACCAAAGGAGAATCACTCTACTTATGCGTGTAAGAATATTTATATTCATATTGATTATCGGGATTATATGTGTGCCTGCCTATTTCATCATGAGCAGCTTTGGATTATTTCAAAATGAAAAGGTGCTTGTACATTACAAGCTTGCCATTGAGGTAAAGGATAAAAAGTATGATGCCTGGCCTTTAATCAGCAGCTATACCGCTATAGATAAAAAAGGGGACAATCGTCAGCTCTACTATCAGGCGGAGGGCTCAGGCATAGAGTATCTGTTTCAACTGGCGTATGGACAATATGAACTCCGACCCTCCAAGGAAAATCCTTTTCTGGACGGGGGAGTCCACTACACCATGGACCATCCTGAGTATGTGCGTGAGGAAAAGCAGTATGAGAATGCTAACGACTACACGGAATTAACCCATTATTACAATCAGCAGGAACAGATTATTTATACCTATAATCCCAAAGCCAAGCTCGATAAAACATACGTCCGTTCCATCATCACCGCTGGGATGACTCGCACGACCGGTAGATCAAGCCGTGCGGTAAAGGATGACTATATCAATATCAGTAAGCTGTTTAAGGACAAGCTGGGAGTGAATGTGAAGGTAGATGTGGATGAGGACAACAAAATCGTCACCCTATCCATGACATGATCTCACAAACGATGCACCGCTGCGTCTTCTCATTTCCAAAAAGAGGTCTATGGTTTACTAGGATCAAGGAGGCTGGTTGTTGATGTCATTCGCAATTGAATCAGGGCTTTCGCCTGCCCAGATCGCGGCATTGGAGGAACAGATACAGCATATATTGCCCGCTGGCTATACACGTTTTCTTTCACAATATAACGGTTTTTATGTAGCCGCCCCTTTTTATTGCAATGTGCCCTTCGATCGCGTGGATAACGGAGACATTGATTTGACTTGTTTTTTCGGATATGAGGTATCCAACAAAAATCATGACCTTCTAGCGATTAATGATGAATTTCTGGATGAAATCAATCATGTCCAGAACGCTTTGTTGATTGGTGCAGATGCGGGCGACAATTTTTACGTTCTAATATGTAATGAATACACCCCGTATGTGTACTACTGGGACCGCACACATCTTCATGCTTATGATGACAAACTGAACTATGATATTGCAGAGCAGGACGAATGTGGACATTTGTATCTGGTGGCAACAGATTTTACAACGTTTTTTAATCAGGTAATTGAACGACTCAACGAGCAGAAAGGGAGGCCTACTGATGACAGAAATACATAACCCTAATTGGGGACCGGCTTATTTAGAAGGTTGGGTTGTACCCGAAAACCCAGAGGCATGGGTCGAGCAGGAGTGGACAGGTACGCTTCGTTCACAGGCAGGACATACGAAATTCCACATTTTTTATTATGGAGAACTTATGGACGAGCTGATCACTGGAACTGAATTTGCCCCCCAACTCATTATTGCAGAAGAGGCAGTCACAGGTGAACAGATCGTGATTTTTGACGGAACCCGCCATGGTTACGATGCTCTGCTATGCGAAGTTTATACCAAGGAACAGCAGAACAATCGTACTCCCCTGCTGCCCTATCTGGACGAAGATGGTGAAGATACTTTCGAGGTAAGCTTGACCGCTTTTTATAATGTTGATTGGGATGACGAGTTTGCAGACGATGTGGATGAGAATGGACAGTTAGAGCTGATCAACGGCGAACGATGCGATTTTGAAGATGCGAAGCGGAACGGCTATGATGCGATCAGCATTACGATTACCAACGCTAAAGGTCTAAAAACAGAGATCATTCAGGAAGAGCTGGCCTGACGATGGTGTTCAAAAGAATCAAACATCGGGAAGGCGATATTTTTGTTATCCCCATGCATGACGGCCGATTTGCGGTATGTCAGGTGATCTGCACACTGTATGGTAGATTCAAAAAAGCGTTCTCCTTCGGGGTTCTATCCATAGGCCAGAATCAAGCGTACAAGGGTGAAAAGACATATCTTCCGTTCACAAATTATCGCGGCCGATTTGAAGTTATATTCACCGCCACCCAAAATCTGACGAAGGGAGTATGGCCTATTATCGATCAGCGCCCTCTATCCGAGGAACAACAGCAGCTAAAATATTTTAATTGTGCGGGCCATCTGTATTGCGGGGATGAATATATACGCAATCTGGAACTGGAAGAATATAATCAATATACTGTAATGGGCGTGGCTGGATATGAGTTGGTACAGCGATATTTAGCCCAATACGAAGACCACTAGCAGAAGAATAGCAGCACAAATAACCACCTTGAAGTTTGATACCAAGGTGGTTATTTACGCTGCTAAAAGGGCTCGAACGTATAAGAGAATGGTGTACGCTCTGTCCCCAATACCGACTTCACGCGCTCTTCATCCACCAACGCTTCGACG
The DNA here is from genome assembly GCF_900116035.1 of Paenibacillus sp. cl130. Classification (NCBI taxonomy): domain Bacteria; kingdom Bacillati; phylum Bacillota; class Bacilli; order Caryophanales; family Paenibacillaceae; genus Paenibacillus; species Paenibacillus sp. cl130. The sequence continues at coordinate 482,618 of NZ_FOYG01000004.1, read as the reverse complement.
AGGCTATATAAATCCGAGGCTGCATACCGAAAATTGCCCCATGTGCATAGATTCAAAGCATAGATTGGGAATTCTCCCCGTTCATCAGGCGATTGAATATCCCAAATCAGCAGGTCATTCCCTTCACTGGAAGCGAAGGGAACCGCATGCTCCAAAAGCTCCGGAAAACCATCTGGCTCCAGCGCCGCTTCTTGTAGAACCTCTTCCGATTCCAGTAAATCATCAAACCAGGCCCGCCAGTTATGATAACGATGAAGCCATGAATCCGGGTGATCGCCAAGAGGAATATGAATGTTCCATAAGCCACATAGTCGCCCGTAACCAAGAGTTTTGACATAATCTATATAAGAAGGCGGAAAGCCCATACCATTTTTAAAACGATGCTCTATTAGAAAAACCTCATCATAATAAGCCTGAAACTGCGGACGTTGCAGCCCTGTAAAAATGCTCATGTTCGCCCTCTCCTTTTGCACGTCCTATTCACCTTTTCACCCTTCGGCGCATTGAAAAGGCCATTTTCAAGTGTTAAAATGGGAATAAGATGTATATTCTAAAAAAAGAGTGAAGATGCGTCAACATCCTCACTCTTTGGCAACAGCCGCTTTTAAGGGCGGTAGCCGTGTCAAAGGATGATCATTGAAATAGACCGCTTGCCTTTGTCGAGGGCGGTCTATTTCTTTTTATGGAAGGAAAGAATTAGGATCACCAACGTTGCGAATTGAATCATCAACATTAGGGTGTCTTTAACCTCCACAGGCCTCACCTCCTTTACAGGAGACTAGCCGACCGCCCATCTAAGCCATTCTGTTGTTGAGGAATATTATAACATAAGACTCGTAAAACGTACGTTTTTACGCTCTTTTCGAAAAAGGAGGAACGAATATGGAGCAAAAGCGCTTCAAAGATGAACATGGATATAAATATGACTTTAGCGCCGTGATCAGGAGAGGAGAACAGGTAGCTGTTCATTGCCCTCGTTGTCAGGGCCAAGCATTCATTTCCAACTCAAAGGAAGACTGTCATTACGTCGTTCGATGTTCTCATTGTTACTACACGTATCAGCAGCCAGAATCTTATACATTATATGCACGCGGCGTATGCAACCATTGCGAGCGGTATTTTAATATCGAAATCCATGATGACCGAACGAAACTCCATAAAAATACGAATATAAACTGTCCGCACTGTGAGACACCCAATCAGGTTCCGGTGCATCGTGTTCAATCACACGAATGGCATACAGACGTGGTCCAAAACGGAAAAGACCCTATTTTCCAGCTTCAGCTGTACTTCCTTGATTACTACCGGGGGAAACCTGTCTGGGCTCTTAACCGGATACACCTGAATTACCTGCTCTCCTATATCTCTGCCGAGTTGCGAGAAAAGCCTACATCCGGTATGATGCGTACGGCTTCCCATTCCATTCCCAAGTACATTAAGGATGCGAAGAATCGACAGGCCATCTTGAGAATATTACAAAAGCTACAGCATAAGCCAGCGACTAAGGGAGGGGCCTCCATACATGAGCATACAAACTTTTGACAGCCTTGAAGCATTGATTCGTGCCGTTGGCCAAACAGAGATCAATGAATGGGTATTTGCCAATCTGGAACGTGTTCAAAGTAATCCGCTCAATTCTACCTATTACATCATCCCCGAGGAAGAATTGTGGGAACTGGAGGATGCCGGTCTCACCGTCACCAATCATCGTGATGAAAGTATACCTGCATCTCTACCAGACCATCACGTGCAATCTTGGTTGGAGGTGGCGACTGTACAGGATATCATTGAAGTGTTACGCCACAGCGGAAGCGAGCCGGATATTGAACGCATTGCGCAGGGACTGCGATATTATCATGAATATGATGCTTTTATGGAATAAGCGTTTCCAGCAGCTCTTTTACCTCAGGGACAGCCTGCTTCAGGCTGTTTTTTAGTTTCTTCGCGCCACCCCATATACGATAAACAAGCACCTCTTGTTCATAGTCCTCCAGCTTCTCAAGCTCCTCCACCAGTACCTGTGCCTGCTCTACGGTTTCGATTCTGGATGACTTCAGTGGTTTGGCAGACTCGTTGCCTGCCAGTAGAACCCTCGTCCAAACGGGGATCGTGTCCGGTGTCAGTCCGTGTGCGTCAGCAAATACAGCGGCGTAACCGTCCTGTACGGACTGATGTTCACTGTCCACCAGCTTCATATAACGATTCACTAATGGAAAATAGTTCTTTCCTTTTAGGCCCAGTCCCATCACCGCATAGGTTCCCGGCATCGCCGACTTTTCACCGGGCTCTACATCGTTATACCACTTGAACTCTTCCATCACGACCTCAGCATATTCAGCCAGCAACGGATGCAGCGACGGATACTCAAGTGCGTTGGCGAAGAAACGATGTAACGTAGATTTAGCCAACTTGGGTACAGGCAGGTAGTTTTTCACCTTGCTTTTGAACTTCATCCGATATTCCTTGGTAAAGCCCTTTCTTAAAATATCGCATAAATATACGAGTGCTTCTCTATAGCTCTCTTCTTCCTCTGAACGAATCTGAACCTCCAGCGTTTGCAAAATATCATTGGCTTGGCAGATGACTCGCTCACTTGTATATAACGCTGGGATGCTTCCTGATCCGCTCTCAAGCCACACGGAAGCCTGCTCCGAGCCTAGCTGTGCAGCAATCTCCAAATACTTCTGCCGTGCATCGGCATCGGTCGAGCCCACCCGCATCGCGGTAAGCAGGAGCATCTCCATGGCTGGCGCAGGAATTTCCGAAGGGAGAATATCGGGCTTCACTTTATAATCCAGCCCATAGCTTTTTTCCCGATCTGTATAATTGGCCAAAAATTCATCCTCTGCCCAATGCTTCAAGCCACTACTGAGCTGATACCTCCATGCTTCCTCACGCTTGCGGCTGACCTTCACTTTGGCATCCATTCGATTCAGCAGCTCATTCATCCACTGGGCGTTTACAGGATACAAATGAGGATCAAGCAAGTGCCTTACTAAGAAAAAATCGTCCTCTTCCTTCGGCACAGCTTTACTAGAGGGGTTGAGTTTCTGCTCTACAAACTGTTGGATAGTGGCTAACAGTTGCTGCCGCTTATCTTCGTTCAGGAGTGAGAATGTAAAATGACTAGCCTTATTCTCCAAGACTACTTCCAGATGAAATTCCAGCCGATAACGAAAGAACCTGGAACTAAATTCTTTCGACTTAAACAGAGCCTCTATCCGTTCCCTAAACACAGGCATCCATTCGTCCTGTACCTGCTGCAATGTTACCCCATCTGTAAACCCAGAAATTTTCGTATCCGGTCTACGATGATCCCAATCAAACGGTTCGTAGGTATCCACCCACAGCCCATCCTTCTTACAGGTAACTTTTAAGTATTCATGAATCCCTTCGTGAAGGACACTTTTGATTTGGAATTCGGCGATGCGCTTTTGCTCAGAAGCGTACGCCTCATCAATCGCCTCAAAAATTGGATCTATGTAGGCTTGTACCTCTGATGTCATAAGATGTGTTCCTCCTTCGTCCCCTCACAAATTGTAGTTCCTATGAAATTAAGATAGACTAATCTATAACTATTTTATTTCCTGATTATAGCATATCTCTCATTTACTTTTGGGCTCTATCCCTATAGATAGAGTGCCGGAAAGCAGGTGTATTCTACATGTATTGGGTTTCCACACAGCACACACCGGTGGCTACCGATGAACTGACAAATATTGAGCATACCTATGGAATAACTTTACCACCTCCCTATGTAGCATTCCTCACCCGCTACGGGCCGGGCACCTATTGTGGCCTGCTGATAATTGAAATGCCTGATCCTCAACTATTGCAATCCTATACGGATTACGAACTGTGGACGCATGATGATAACTGCCCAATTACAGCACAGCAGCTGGGCGAGTGCGTGGTCATTGGCAGTTCCATAGATGGTGACTTCCTAGCGATTCACCCTCAGGTTGAAGGCTTAATGTGGCTGCCACGACACTCGGAGATCATTACTACGAAGACTTTAGATGTTCAAGTTCCATTCACAGAGACATTAGGACATATACTACAGGATGAATTTGGAAGAATGGAGCCATTCCCCCGTTATTTCGAACCTGTCAGCCAAGACAAAACCGCTACATTCCTACTGTTTAGTCCCCTGGATACGGCCGAGGCCTACAATCCAGCCAATCCGAGCGATCAGGCGCTGAATTTTGCTCCGGCATCCTTACAAGCATTGGCTCAGCGATTTAAACAGCATTTTAACTCAAATCTATGGATTGAAAATGAGCATATCTGCATGGCTTTTCTTCAGACTCTTGGCGGATACGTGCGTTTTAACTATGCATATGGACGCGAAGTGGCGATCATTTATGAATCCAAAGCGATAGCACTTCGTGATGAAATTTTATCATTCTTGCAAAAAGAACATTGCCGGGTTGTAGAGTAAGAGGAGGGCGAATACGAATGACAGTACATTTTGCACAAACCTTAGAAAAACTGGAACAAGTCGTTGATCGTCTGAGACAAAGTGGGATGCCTGATGTGGTATACCAATGGACGGAAGGGATTTCTACAGGTGAACTAACTGAGCTGGAGGAACGGCTGCAGATGCATTTGCCTGCCTCCCTGTCTGAATTGATAAAGCGGTGTGGCAGCTTAAATTTACTATGGTGCCTCCCCCAACACTGTATTGTAGCTGATGGACCAGAGTGTTCATATAAAAACAGCAATGATCTTGAACAAGAGCAGTGTATCCTAGACGATATCACAGGAGAGTTTGGATGGAATCATGAGTATATTGGCTATTTTACATCCTATGGGGAAGATACCGACTCAGCAGCGGACGAGCAACGATATCTGATCCTTAATTATAATGGTGCGGGTGATCCGATACTGCTTGATATGGCAACATCCGCAACAGAGCCAGCGGTTTTCTGCTATCATCACGAGCTGGATCAGTTCACGCTGCTCGCGGAAAATCTACCCGCCTATATAGACACCATGCTCACCTTGCACGGGCTATGGCTATGGGATTGGTTTAAAGTGGCCGATGAGCATGGCATTCAGCTAAACAGCCCACCACTGCAACTGTGGCAACGCTGGTTGAACATGTTTTGCACGATGAAGCTGGAGGATGCGAAGTCGTTGGAGACGCTAATCCATTACACCACCATGCATGGCGTAGATCATCCTGCTGTGTTGCAGGCTTTTCAAGCCTATGATCCAAAGGATATTTTTCTTGCCTGGGAGCAGCACTGGCAGAACATTCAACATAGCCAGGTTCCATTCTCTACTTGGGCCGTTTTGGTAGGGGAGACTGCGGGGATTGGGGCTGCTGATTGGGTCCGCTCCTTGTGGGAACCGGAAACCGCGCAAGCATGGACATCTTTAGCTCAAAACAATACCCTACATGCTAAGGGTGCATTTGCGTCCACACGTGCTTATCTAAGCGCCCGCTGCCTACCCGAGCAGGAAGGCTTGGTATGTGTTTGCAATCACCTGCTACAGCATTCGGTCGCAGAAGACAAATTAGAAGGATACACCGCTAATGGGCAGCTACAACATTTTCGTTCACCACAGATCATTAACTGGATGCGGGATAAGGTCAATCATCCGGTGGATGGCTGGGCAATACTTTTCGCTCACTCCCGTCCTACAGCTGAGCAGTTGATTGAATGGCTATCCGATAGCGAGCTTCATCAAAAAATTGCAACCGAGGCGCTGGATATTATGATTCATCGGGATCCTCTTCCCGCTCTGGAAGCAGACGCTTGGGCCAATATCTCAGATCTACTTCTTGCTTCTTTGCAGCTCGTTATGCTCAAAAAAGATAAACGTCGTATTGAAGCCGTACTTAAGCAGCTTTCAGATTTGGAACTTCGTTAATCTTTCGGAATGGTTGTATGCGGATTCGCATGTACAGTGGTGTGAGGTAAAGAAAGTTAGCCGCTGCGTCAGCGGCTTAACCCCTTGAGGAAAGTATCTATAGTGAATGCGATCAATTCATCATTGGATTTTGCCATAGGAAGTTCAAAATTCAGGAGCAAAGAAGTCAATCCGTGCAGCATGCTCCATACGGATCTGGCGATCAGGTGCTCATCTCCTTGAATGATGCAGCCCTCCTCCATAGCAGCTTTGAGCCCCGCTTCAAGCAGCTCAAAGCCTTTAAAACTCCCACTGTCTATAAGACTGACCAAGCTTACAGATTCCAGGTTGCTGATAAACAGGATGTTGTAATATTCCGGGTTAGTCGTTCCAAAACGAACATACGCATCAGATACCGTTTTCAATGTGTCCAGCGTATTCAATCCCGCTGCCTGTGCTTCATCCACACGCTGCAGAAGAGCCTGCAGGAACAAGGTATTTCCTTCTAGCAGCAGTTCACGGACAACGGCTTCCTTATTGGCAAAATAATGATAAATAGTCGTTGGTGAATATTCGATCTGATCCGCAATTTTGCGCATGGAGACTTCGGCATACCCCTGATTCAGGAAAAGCGACCGGGCGGCCTCAATGATTTTCCGGCGGATCTCACTGCTTTCACGTTCTCGGCGTTTGATATGTTTCATGAGTAGATGTACTTGCCCCTTCTGCCTACCCCAATTTGGCGGCGATACGATCAGCTTCCATTATACCCGAGTTCATAGCCCCTTGAAACCCGCCTCCAGGCTGTGTCCACGCCCCTACCAATGACAGACGGTCTACTGCTGATTTGTGCTTCAGTCTTTTTATGCCGGACTGGCGGACCGTTTGTGCGTAGCCATAAACGGCCCCGTCGGGATTAGCGGTATAACGCTGCATCGTGCGCGGTGTGCCCAACTCGGCCACCACTACCTTGCTGCGAAAACCAGGATACAGCTGTTCTAGGCATCCCAGTATCTGCTCTGTCACGGCTTCTTTTTTGGCTTTATATTCGGGACGTGCGGCAGGCCAGTTCTCCAATCTGTCCAAAAATGTAATTGCAATGACACCCTTCCCCGGTTCATTGAGCTTAGGGTCCATAGCGTTATAATTGGTGAGCATCCAGTTGCCTTTGGTATACTGGCCGCTCATCATAACTTCATAATCTGTTTCCGAATCCGGCTCATTACGTAGGATTAAGTCTTCTTCGGTGATACCAAGCTCATGGGGTTCACATGATAATCCCAGATATAGCTGGGTGAGAGATATGCCAGTCTCCAAACTGCTGACAGCTTCCAGCTCACGACGGGCAGCATCATAGTTTTCCAGTAGGCGGCCATAGGTATGATGGGGACTGATACCAGACACAATCCAGTTGGCTTTATATACATCCCCTTTTTTCAGACGGACACCAGCTGCTTTACCGCGTTCGAGCATAATCTCAGACACCTGACTGCGCAGGTGAACTTCTCCTCCCGCTGACTTAATAGCGTCAACCAGTGCATTGGATAAAGCCTGTGCGCCTCCCTCAATGTAATACGTCCCCTCCAAATGATAGCCGATCCAGGGAATGAAAAAATACAAGGCCGCAAGCCGTTTTGGAGGCAATCCATAATAGGCCCACAGCGCGGTGAAGAATTCCGTGAATCGGTCAGACAACCCGAACTGGCTTACAGCTTCCCAGGTAGTCATCTGCGTCCAGCGGAAGAAGGTTCCTGCTTTGAGCAGGCCAGCCGCCCTGCGCCAGGAAGTGAGGGAAGAAAAAGCAGAGAAGCCTGTTTCAAAACGGCGAATGCCCGCGAATAGACTATCGATGGCTGCCACCTCAGCAGGAAACATGTTTTTGAGGAGCTGCACATACTCCTGAACATCGGACGGAATATCAATGGTCTGCCCTTCCCAACGAATGGAGTAAGGGTGCTTTTTGCGGAGAGGAACAATTCGCTGGTCCGCATTACAGTCCTTTAACATCCGACCGAAGCTGCCTTCCCCGAGTCCACCGACACCATGCAAGGAGACATCAAAAGTGTAGCCCTTTCTTGTAAATTCAGTTGCGAAACCGCCAGGCAGAGTGTGGCTCTCAAAAACAGCTGTTCGGTAACCGAGCGCGGAGAGTCTTGCTGCACAGGACAAGCCACCCAGTCCTGCACCGATGACAATAACATCGTATTGATTCATGATTTCATCTCCTTTATTAACATCGTTATATAAGTTAACGGCGTTAAGTTAAGGAGATTATATACCACAATATTACCGTTGGAAAGCCTCGGTTTCTTATCTTCCTGTCATAGACGAATACAATCTTTTCGATCTATCTATTTGCTGATTACAAATCTCTTCAATGGATTTTTGCAAAATTCTAAGTTGCGAAAGTAGAATTTTTTATAAAAAACATCCAAAATTGTAGCGCTTTCACTTGTCAGATTCCAATGAAGGTGCTATCCTTCAAGTGGGATTGTTACTGAAAAGGCAAAACCCGAGTACACTTGTGTACCCGGAGTTTGCCTTTTTTTTGATTTGTATGAATTCCACAGCAAACAGTCAACCATCCCGAATATGTAGTAAGCGCTTTAAAAAATGACACCAAAGGAGATTAATCTCATGCAAAGAAGACGTTTTGCCCTTGTTTTATTATCTTTCGTGTTCCTGCTTACGATCTTTTTCCCATCCTCCAGCTCTGCCGCAGCAACTGATGTTCCAGCGCCACAGGCTACCCTGCTTACTCAGGTACAGCCTTTGGGCGAAGTCGTTTCTGCTGTTGTACTGAAATACAGCACCCATATTGACGGGGCATCCTTATCCACTTCTAGCTTTCAGGTTCAATCTGTACTCAATGATGTATATACAGACAGAACCGTAACCGGTGTATATACCAATGATACTGGAGCCATCACCAACCGCAGTACTCATGGTAAATATGTCGTGATTGAGCTGGATACGCAAGATAAAAATGCAAGTACCCTTACTTACGATGCAACAAGCGCAGTTAACCGCATCAACACGTTGAATTATACGATTAGTCAAAAGAAAGATATTGCAACTTCAAAGAAAATAGTTATCCCAGCCTCTGCACAGATTGTAAAAGCAACGGATAAAATTACACCGATCGTGGACGATTTCAAAAAAAACACCTTTGAAAATAAAGAAGGCTTCAAGCTGAACTACTTTACGTTTGAGCCTAAAGTAGAGCCCGGCAAAACCTACCCTCTGGTTGTGTTTCTGCACGGAAACGGCGAACGTGGCGACGGAAACGGAGTAAACCTGCTGGCAAATGCCGGAGCTGTTACTTGGGCTTCTCCTGAGCAGCAAGCCAAACACCCATCCTTCGTAATCGCTCCACAAAGCCCGATTGACCTGGAGCATAAATTCATTTGGGCGGATGAGCCACGCAACAGCGCTGTAGCCGATTTGGTACGTGAAACGGCGTTAAAATACCCGATCGATACCAACCGAATCTATATTGTTGGTATTTCTCAAGGAGCCATGGGAACGTGGAGATTGTTGGAGAAAAATCTTGACTTGTTCGCCGCAGGTGTGCCGATTGCCGGTTTGACCAACTATGAAAAAGCCGTTAACATGTACGCGCCTGTTGAACCTACACACGTCGAGGTATTGAAAAACGTTCCTATTTGGGCCTTCCATGCTGCAGACGACACCACAGTAAGTCCTAAAAACTCGCAAGAAATGGTCGCTGCCATTAAAGCACAAAACGGAAACCTCATTCACTTCACTGAATACGAAGCAGGGATTATCAAACCTACAGGACACTTCTCCTGGGTTCCGGCTCTGCAAAATCAGGATATGATTGAATGGCTGTTTGCACAAAAGAAATAAATGTAGTTTTTGTATTAAAACCGAACTTAAAAGTTTCATATTGTGCCACTACGCAGTCGGATAGTGCTTCCCATCGCCACCGCCCCCGGATTTCTTGAACAAAGCCTTTTATAGAGTAGTAATCCGGGGACAAAAGCGATCGCTTCGCTTGTACAGCACTATTCCGTCTACTCCATTTTTATGTTCATTTTAAGTTTGGTTTTTTTATATCTCCAAATAATGCGCCAGAACGGTTCGATACCCGTCTGGCGCTTTTTTATATCATTCAAAAAAAGGCACCTGCCTTCCTGTGTACCACCATCAGGAAAGCAGGTGCAATATCAAAACGAGGAGACTGAAAAATTTGACACTGGTATTGCCATTTGCAGTTAACTTGGAACCTGCTACTTCGCGCGTTTCGCAGCTTTGATCGTTTTCAAAGCTCGTCTGCGAGTTACCTTGTTCGGACTCCGAAGCTGTCTTCTGGCAGTTGCCACATCTGCTTTAGCCATGTGCACATCACCATCCTATTCACTTAGGCTCATATTGGGAGCATGCACCTAAAGACTGTTAGTAATGATTATGATTCTCATTATCATTTAATATTATATAATGAAATCTACTAGCATGCAAGAGCTTTTGGGTAGAGTATGTATCTTTATTAGGACGGTGTTCATTTCACCCTTTTACGCTTCTGTGTTACATTATATAAGTAAAACGAGAACAAAAATTCGAATCAGATTTACGTTCGCCATTTTCATAGTCCTTTATTCCGAACTAAATCAAAGTCTATATCTTCCCGACATGTGTTCCATAACAATTCATCTGTAAGAAAACTTAATGCATCCATGTTGCGCAATCGTTCGACCAACTCAGTAATCACATCTATGTCTTCACGTTGTACATGCCTTGCAAGAGTGAATTCCTCCCGTGTCACCATCAACATATAGATGCGAATGATTTCTTTCCTTTTTTACATGTCGAAGAGTAAGCACGCTATTGTCGATCATCATGACGTAACGGTCCTTGATCAGATAGCCTTCAAAAAGCTCATACATATGCGGAAGATCACAGGGACCAAGAATGACACTTACTTTTTCAAAATTACTTTTGTTCATTTAGATTTAGCTCCCTTCACATCTATTAAAACGGTTTTTACTAAAGATTAGATTTGTAAATTTTATAACTTTTAAAGATTAACCTTTGTAGTTATTTTATATCCTTTAAAGATAAACTTCAATAGTTAATGTTATTTCTATTTAAATTTCTATAATGAGGTGTATGTATGGGAATTGTTTTTAAACTTGAAGAATTACTTCGAGAAATCGGGATTACTAAAAACGCTCTCGCTCGTGAGGCAAAAATCAGGCCTAATACCATCTATGAGATGTGTAACAATACATCCAAGCGAATCGAATTTAAAACATTTAATACCGTGATGGAAACACTGATTCGGCTCTCTGGTCGTCCATTAACTCTACATGATGTTCTCGAATATATACCTGAAAATGAACTAGAGAAACACTAATTCATTCACAGAATAGTCCGCTGCACCTTATATCTCTGCCCCTGGCAGGGATATTTTTTCCCTTGTTATTTAGCATAATTGTTATCATTATTTCAGAGTACGTGTAACTAGAATCTATACTGATAAAGGAGTATTTTTCAGAAGCAAAAATACGTCCGGCTACCGTAATAGATATGGTAAATGGCAAAACCAAAAGACTTGAACTGGAAACACTAGTCCATATACTTGATGCTTTGAATAGATTTGCCCGCCAACGAAGATTTACAAGGGCTATTACTCTCGCTGATATTATAGAATACATTCCTGAAGATGGAATTGAGAGACAGTGAGACTGTAACATGAGAATGAGGATTACTATTAGCCCAGTGGGCATTTCCATGACAAAATAAGAGGTTGCTAAGGCCCTCTTTTCCCCATATTAAAGAAGCGTTGGGCTTGTTGTCCCAACGCTTCTTTATGGTAAAACAACAACTTATACTATGATTAATCCACTTTGCCGCCCTCTACAACCAATTGATCTGTAAAGCCTTCTCCATAAACAGAGGTCAATGTGTCCTTGTAGGCTTGATGCACAAAGTTTTCCTTGCCTAATGTAGCCAGCTCATTGTTGATCCAGTCTAACAACTCCTTATTTCCCTTTGCTACTGCGGGTGCAATTGTATCTTGACCACCAAAGGCCGGGATGGTTACGGTAAAGCCGGGGTTGGCCTTGGCCCAGGCGATCAGCTCTGTATTATCGTTGGCAATGGCGGCACCGCGTTTGTCTTTGAGGGCTGAGAAGATTTCTGTGTATTGATCGAATTTAAGCAGCTTGATGTCAGGATAATTTTTCGTGAAATAGGTTTCAGCCGTCGTTCCCTTTGCGACAATCAGCTTCTGGTCCGAATTCTTTAATTGGTCAATCGTGGTGATTGGAGCGCTGTCAGGTGACACAATGCCAAAGGATAATTTCATATATGGATTGGCAAAATCGACTTTTTCTTTACGCTCATCCGTCACCGTAAAGTTAGCCATGATGATATCTACCTTGTTGGATTCCAAATAGGCGACCCGGCTGGCAGCATCCACCAGGACAAATTCCACCTTGGACTCGTCACCCAAGAGATCTTTGGCAAACCGCTTCGCAATGTAAACGTCAAAGCCTTGATTCTTCCCTTCCGAATCCACGTAGCCAAAAGGCGGCTTATCTGCAAATACACCAATTCGAATCTTGCCATTCTTTTTAATGTCCTCAATCGAAGCAAATTTAGCCGAGCCTGAACTACCGTTGGTATTTCCGCCTCCTGCACATCCCGCCAAACCAACAAGCAGCAAGCTTAAAGCCAGTAATAACGTCGTGAACTTCATTCCTTTTCTCATCTGTATTCATCCCCCTGTTTATATCGTTTCGTACTGAAATATATCCAGAAAGTGCTGGGCACGCTCTGTTTCCGGTTGGGTAAAAAATTGCTGCGGTGTAGTCATTTCACATATCTGTCCTTGATCCATAAAAACGATACGATCTCCTACCGACTTGGCAAATCCCATTTCATGCGTCACGATAATCATGGTCATGCCCTGTTGTGCCAGCTCTCGCATGACATCCAGCACCTCTCTGACCATTTCCGGGTCCAAGGATGCGGTGACTTCATCAAAGAGCATAATTTCTGGGTTCATACACAGGGCGCGCACAATCGCAATCCGTTGCTTTTGCCCGCCTGATAATTGTCTCGGATACGCATCTTTGCGATCCAGCAGACCCACTCGCTCCAATAGCTGCTCCGCTTGCTCAAGTGCCTCCTGCTTGTTTCTCCGCTGAACTTTAAGCGGGCCGAGCAATATATTTTCTAAGACCGTCATATGCGGAAACAATTCGTAGTTCTGGAACACCATTCCGATATGCTGCCGCACCTCGCGCCAATTCACTTTCTTATCCGTCAGGTCCTGCCCTCTATAACGGATAGCTCCGCTCTGGACTGGTTCCAGACCATTGAGACATCGGAGGAGTGTGCTTTTTCCACATCCCGAAGGACCGAGAACGACCACGACTTCCCCCTTCGTTACATCCAGATTAATCTGTTGCAGTACTTTTCGGTCTTCGAAGCTTTTGTGCAGCCCTCGAATTTCGAGTAAAACCTCCACAGCCTCTCCCATGACACCCACCCCATCCTGCTAATTTTGCCATCTGCGTTCAAATCTTTTGGAAAGTCTGGATAACGGATAGCATACGAGAAAATACAATATGAAAATAAAGCCGTACACCCAGAAGGATGCCGAGGGCGCTTTGATTACACCGAGCTCAATAATCTGCTGTCCGACCTTGACCACTTCCACTACACCGATCAGCACCACTAATGAAGTGGTTTTGATCATCCGTGTCGCCAGATTAATAGAACCGGGAAGCATTCGGCGCACCGCCTGGGGAATGAGCACATGGCGGTATAACTGTCTATATGTCAGTCCCAGTGCCTGCCCGGATTCCACCTGATGCTTGGGCAGTGATTCCAATGCACCACGAACGATGTCACCAATCTCGGCCGCTCCCCACAGGCTGAATACGATAATTGCCGTCAATTCCCCGCTGATATTCACATTCAACAAAGGAGTAAATCCAAAATATACGACATACAACCACACCAGAATTGGAATAATGCGGAATGTCTCCAAATATAATTTCAGCACAAACCGAATCGGTCTTGATTTTAAGGTGCGCAGCAACCCCATCAAAATGCCTAATAGAGTACCGATAATAATGGAAAGTAGCGCAATCTCCAGCGTAACGAGTAATCCCCCTAATAGACGCTCGAAATTGGAACCTTCAAAGAGCACATTAATCCCCGAATTCAGCATATCGCACCTTCCTTTCCACCCACGTCAGCAGTATCGACAAAGGTAAAAGCAGGACGAGATATGCCAATACCAGCAGAATTAGTGATTCTGTTGTTTTGTAGTACATGCCGATCAGGTCTTTTGCCACATTCATCAGATCTAATAAAGCAATGGCGCCAACAATGGAAGTCTCCTTGAGCAAAAAAATCGCATTCGCTCCCAGAGACGGAACACTGATGGCAAAAGCCTGTGGCAAAATAACATATCTCGCCAGTTGTATCTTGGACAGCCCGAGACTCAGCCCGGATTCCGTCTGGGTTTTACTCACTGCTTCCATTCCCCCACGGAACGCCTCAGCCATATACCCCCCGCCCAAAAAGGTCATGCCCACAATGGCACACGTCATTTCGCTCATATGCAGACCTATTTTCGTAAACCCATAATACAGAAAATATAACTGTACAAGCAGCGGCGTATTTCGGGAAAGCTCAATATAGGCAACAATGATGCCGCTAATTCCCCTTACCTTGTAATACAGTACTGTGCTGCACAGCAAACCGACGACTAGTGAAAATAGAATAGCAAAAAAGGCGATCTTCAACGTCAGCCACATAGCTTCTCCATATAACGGCAAGCTCTCTACAATAAACTCCCAGTCTAAGTTCATATGTGCATACCTTTCGATTTTCAATTATTCCTATGTATTTGCTGTGCTTAATAACAATGATTGTATTCCTGCCCAATTATTACGTCAATACTTTGACGAAAATTTGTCATAATTATCTATGATTTAGGAAGAAAAGTGTTGTTTTCTTTCAGAAATAAATAAAAAAAGCTTGAAATGAATAAATTTCATTTCAAGCTTTGATTTATGCTATACGATTCATCACACGAGTGGCTCTGTAACTACAGGACCGCCGAGCTTCTCTATAATTAAACGGCTTTCCTCATTTAACCCTTGCAGGGTAATAGATTTGCCGGATTTCGTATACTTTTGCAGCACCTTGCCGATGGCAGTAACCGCGGAGTGATCCCAAATATGAGAATGGCTAAAGTCCACAACGACACGTTCTGGATCATCCGAAGGTTCGAAATGATCGACAAAATGAGTCGTTGAAGCAAAAAACATCGGCCCCCTGACATGGTACACCTTTTCATCGTTGTTCTCCGTTGCGCTGATGCGGATTTTAGCCATTTTCCAGCCAAAATGCAGGGCACTCAGCAGTACGCCCACGATCACGCCCTTGGACAAATCATGCGTAGCCACCACGATGATCACCGTGACTACCATAATTAACGTATCTGCTTTCGGAACCTTGGCAATGTTTCGCAGCGATTTCCAATCCACGGTTCCGATACACACCATGAACATGACTCCCACCAATGCGCCCATTGGCACTTCCTTTACAACCCCGCCAAGCACGAGCAGCAGAAAGGCCAAGAATACCCCAGCCGTAAAAGTGGACAAACGCCCTCTTCCGCCTGAGCTGACATTAATGACGGATTGTCCGATCATGGCACAGCCACCCATACCACCAAAAAAGCCATTTACAAAGTTGGCAATCCCTTGTCCGCGGGCTTCCCGGTTTTTATTGCTTTTCGTTTCGGTCATTTCATCCAAAATACTGGCTGTCAGCAGCGATTCCAGCAGTCCAACAAGTGCCATCGTAAAGGAATACGGCAGCAAAATCCGCAAAGTGTGCCACGACCACTCAATTTGCGGCAAATGGAATGAAGGCAGCGAGCTGGTTAGTGTACCGATATCTCCTACTGTTTTCACATTCAATCCAAATACATACGTAATGATCGTCATGATGATGATTGCCGTCAATGGGGCAGGAATGCTTTTCACAAATCTCGGTAAAATATACACAATAAGTAGCGTCCCCGCTACCATCGCGTACATGATCCAATTAGCTCCATGAAAGTGGGTGAGTTGCGCCATAAAGACGAGGATGGCCAGCGCATTCACAAATCCGGTCATGACTGGCTGCGAAATAAAGCTGATAAAGCGACCTATTTTCAAAACACCCAGCAGCACTTGAATGATTCCTGCCAAAATGGTAGCTGCAAACAGATATTCCACGCCATGATCCTTCACCAGGCCAACGACCAGTACAGCTACGGCCCCGGTCGCTGCCGAGATCATCGCCGGACGTCCACCTGCAAAAGAGATGACAATTGCCATCGAGATGGAGGCGTACAGTCCGACCATGGGATTGACCCCTGCAATGATCGAGAAGGCAATCGCCTCGGGAATTAGTGCTAGCGCCACAGTCATGCCCGCAAGTATATCGGCCCGGATATTACCGAACCATTGTTGTCTAAGATTCATACTGTCTCGTTCCAGCCTCCTATATTTACAGAGAGTAGCGTGTTGACTCGCAACCCGTGTGTTTCGGGCATCCGTCCAGCTGCCAATCGCCAAGGCTCTCCTATCATTCAGCTCGTCTCTCTCAAACGAACCCGGTCCGTTACATTTAGTCCATCATTATAACGTAAGGAATTCGCAGAGACGAATGAGTTAAAAGGCTGTTTACAGAAAGAAATCATCTATTTCCTTGAAATATCGATCATTATCTTCATCTTATTCGTTTTCTTATAATTAAAATTTTCGCAATTACTAAGATTCTAACCTGCTAAAGTTTATCACCTTAACTTCATACTCAGACTCCGCGAACTGTAAATCTTGATCCGCCGTAACCAGTACCAATTGGTTTATAATAGCTGTCGCAAGAATCAATGCATCTGGGGTCTTGAGCTTTCTTGCAAACTTATCTTTTTGTTCTCTTCTGATACGCCCCGCTTTAACTGCGATCTCTGAATTAACTGCAATAAATTCCCCGCCAAGAAAAGGTATCGAATCTAAGTCAGTATCAGTGGGCAACCCGGCTATAAACTCGGACTGAGTTATAACAGAAAAGAAAATATTTTCTTTATCTTCCTCAGCTTGTCGTATCACTCTATCCAAAGATGAGTCAAGCCTATGAAGGGCAATAGCTGCATTCGTATCAAATAAATACCCCCTCTAATCCCAATCCTCTCTGGATTGTTTAACACTCTCTTCGATCTCAAGTAATTGCTCCTTACTTAGGCTGCCTCGGGAATTTAAAACAGCTTGCAACCCTTTCGGTAACGGGGACTCTAAATCAATAACCTCAGTTTCCCCCTGTTTATTTTCTATAGTAACTTTTGATGGTTCAAACCCAATATCACGAAGGAGACTTAGGAGACGTATTCGATGTATATCAGTTAATTTTTTTGCCACTAAAATCACTCCTTAGCAAAAGATTAGTTTCCAGTCATAGCTCGATTGATTCGTTTTCTTATATTTGAAATTTTCGCAATTCCTGTACAAGCTCCGATAGAGCTTCAGCAATCTCCGAGTCCGCATGGTGCTGAAGTAGGCTTTCAAAGTCAGGCAGTGCTTTCTTCAATAATCGATAGCTATAGTCATAATAACTCCAAAAAGCTACCGGATCATAACCGCGTGCTTCTTCCTCTTCCCACTCCAGTTCATCTTCTTCTGGATCGCTGTCTGCCGGCCATAGATATTTTTCGTCCAGCAGCATGGTTAGAGATTCCACAGACTTCTGTGAATCCTCCTGTGCATTTTCCATGTCCAATGCTCCAACAACCGCATGGTACAGTTCCAACTCACTCAGCGTGATATCATCCGAATTTCTCGTATGCATATTACGCAATAAGAAAAGTAACACCCATGGCGTAACCTGCCACAGTGTGCCTTGATGCTCTATCAGATCAGCAATTGCTGCGTACTCCCCGTTGGGTATCAATTGTGGCAACTCCGTGCCCCTACCATAAGGAGTAGTCAGGCGGTGCCATGGCACATCTGCAATTAGGAGATTATTCATCTTATGTGTATCCATAACCCCTCCTTCCTGGTCGGTATCTAAAACCTTCCCGATTTAAAAATGGAATACAGTAAAAAGGCAACCATTAAGAGAGCTACAACAAAGCCGATTTCAATGGCAGGTACATTCCACAGCATGGTCGCCTGATGATTCAGCGATGAACCGATAATCAGTCCGACCATAATAATGCTGAACGCTAACAGCACGATACTGAATGACAGGCGGTTGCTGATCTGATCCAGCCTGCGCAGAAGCATTTCCAGCTCCGGCACAGTAACCTCCAGCTTAAGCTTGCCCTTGCTGATAATCGAGGCCAAATGTCTCGCCTGTCCTGGCAGTTCCATCAGCGTCTCCACCAGCTCGGTTGCACCACCCAGTAGCTTGCCTCGGATACGACGACCACTGAAGCGTTCCTTCAACAGCTTGTTACCAAAGGGCTCAGCCAAAGCGATAATACTGAGATCAGGGTCCAGATGCTCCACGACCCCCTCCAGTGTCAGCAACGCCTTGCCTAGCAACAGGACGTCCGACGGCAAACCAATCCGATGGCGCTGCGCTGCGCCAAATAGGTCGTTCAAAGCATCACCAATACTGACCTGTGAGAAAGGAACGTCTGAGTAATCTTCGCGTATCTTGTCCAGATCGGCACGCAGCGCATTCAGGTCGGTGTCCGGTTCGACCAGACCCAAACGTTCGATAGACCGAACCATGGCATCGGTATTTTTGCGCATCAGGGCAATAATGAGGGAAGCGAGATGATTCTTCATCTCTTCGCTCAGCCTTCCCGTCATGCCAAAGTCCAAATAAGCGAGACTGCCATTTTTCAGAACGAGTAAATTCCCCGGATGGGGATCGGCATGAAAAAAACCTTCCATAAAAATTTGATGCAGCATGCTGTTCACCAGCCGCTGCGCCAGTTCTTTCAAGTTATATCCACGGCGTAATAGCTCTTCACGACTACCCAAGTGAGTTCCGTCTAGAAACTCCATGGTCAGTATACGGGAAGAGGTATGATCCCAGTATATTTTCGGAATATAGATATGTGGGTCCTGCTCAAATTGGAGCGCAATCTTCTCTGTGTTACGGGCTTCATGGTTGTAATCCAGCTCCTGAATGAGCGATCTCCCCAGCTCCTCTACCATCTGGCGAAGCTGATACCGCTCTACCCATTCCCAGCGCTTGGCTGCCATAGCGGTCAGTTCCCGCAAAATGTCCAAATCTCGCCGAATAATGCGATTAACGCCAGGACGCTGGATTTTAATGGCGACCATTTCGCCGCTGTGCAGCTTGCCCAGATGCACTTGCCCGATCGAAGCAGCGGCCAGCGGAACATCGTCAAAACGAACCAGTATGTCCTCTAATGACGTGTCCAGCTCCTGCTCCAGAATGCCACGCGCTGTTTCAGATGAAAACGGCGGTACCTGATCCTGAAGCTTAACCAGCTCACGGATAATAGGCTCCGGCAGCAGGTCAGCACGTGTGCTTGCCAACTGTCCAAGCTTGATGAATGCAGGCCCCAGATCCTCCAGCACAAGTCGAATCCGTTCACCTAGCGTTTTGGACTCGGGAGTTTCTCTCGTCAGCCACTTGCGAGGCAATGACAGCAGCTGGAACAGTCCCATTTCTTCCACCATATAGCCAAAGCCATGACGCGCCAGCGCCATGGCAATTTCCCGGTAACGACCGGCGTGCTTCATACGAACCGCCATTTTAATCCAGCCGGTTCGCTTCTTCAGCGTCGCTCGAACCCGTAAGCGCCGCCTTTTCTTTTTCCAGCTCCGCTACCTGTTTTTCCAACAATGCCACACGTTGCTCCAAACTTGTAACATCATTTTCGGTAGGTACTTCCAGCTCCTGCAAAATGCGGCTAACCTGTTCGCGGATCACTGTTTTGAATTGTCCCTGTTCCTCTGCCCCTCGTTCGATCAGACGATCGACCAGCGCTTTGGATTCCGAGGGCGCAAGTTCTCCCCGGTTTACGAGATCCTCGACGGCTTTCTCCACCTTTTCTTTGCTGACAACGGTGAGGCCCCACCCCAATGAGATGGCTTTTTTGAACAAATCGCTCATAATATATCCTCCCCTACCTGTGATTACCTATAGTATAACCTGAAAAGGGGAGCCGCATAAAGCTCGCAGCTCCCCTTCCTCAATGAATGGAATGATCTATGTTTAACCTGGAAAGCGTCCAGCCCACTTGGCAGCCTGAAGCAGCAGCTTGCGGTATCCCTCGTGCTGGAAGCTTGGCTGATTATGTCCAGGCATCAAATAGACGACCCGACCCAAGCCATAGGACAGTGACCATGCCGCCGGCCACCACTCGCCCTCGTGTTCATATTCCATCAGTAGTGTTTTTTCAGTGAATGGATCAAAGTCAAAACGATACGGTTCCTCTTGGATCTCAAACGGCTCGATTCCTTCCATAATCGGATGATCCGGCGCCGTTACTTTGAAGGAAAGTGGTCCGGCAGCCGGATGCCGCAAGAAACGCGCCCCCATTAATTGTGCAATCTCATACCGTCCTTGCAATGTGATTCCGTTATGCAGCACAAGCAATCCACCCCCGCCGCTAACATAGGACAGCAATCCTGCTGTTTGTTGAGGAGACAGAACCTCCTTGCGGCTATCACAGTACGAGATACATAGATCGAATGGGGTTAGATTTTCCTTGAGCAGCATTTTACGATTCTCACTGCATTGTACGGTCATCCAATCCTGTAAAATATGGCTAATCTCTTCGTCCACCCCTTGCAGCGGGTGAAACTCCGGATACGAATAATCTCCTAACAACAATGCTTTTCTTTTTTCCATGATAAATCCTCCTTGCCTGACTTGTATATAAGGACTTTAAAGGCGGGACCCGTGTCATTTATTCTTGTTTGTGGGGTCAAAACGCTCAGAAAATTCCGTTTGGCCCTCATCCATTTCCCATAACACCGCCATCATTGTCCGAGCTACGGCATATATAAATAATTCTACAGACGGCCTATTAAATCCTTTAGCAGAAGATTATAGCATATATGTTCGCTCGGGATAAACTTATTTAAAACTTATTCAAAATTTATAAATCTGAACGATGGCGATTCGGCCTGTTTATGGTATACTCGTAAGAAAAAAAGTGCGTCCATGCTTGATTAACAATAAAGGGCCGCTTTTTGTAAGTATTTATGCTTGCGGTTATAGAATTGATAAGAATTGCCTCAAACCTTATACATTCTATAAATCTTAAAAAACCGGGGAGGTTGCATGAATGAAAAGGACTGGAATGACCCGGCCCTTGGACAGCTTGGGGCGAATTGTGCTACCTAAAGAGTTGCGCATGACGATGGAGATTGACATCGGCGATCCATTAGAGTTTTTTATTGAAGACCAGACACTCATGCTCCGTAAGTACAAATCAACCAACTGTATTTTTTGCGGTGCGGTTGATACCAACACCTACTTTAAAGATCAGTTTATCTGCGATGAATGTGCAGCCTCGATGAAAACGGAAGATTTACTTCCGGTCACAGCGACTGAAACCCATTCACCCCCACTTAAGCAAAATATGCATATGAAAAAAATTTATCAGCGCACGGACGTTATTTTGGAGAAAATGAGAGAGCTTATGGAAGAACATCCAGCATCTTCACAAAAACAACTCGCCTCCATGCTTGGTGTGAGTCAGGGAAGGATTTCCCAACTGAAAAAGCTCATGTAAGCGAATCACCAAAAAAGTAATGTATACGCTTCCAAACTATGTAAGGTTTAAGTCTATTGATATTTAGAAAAGCCGGACCCTTTAGGGGAATCGGCTTTTTTTCGTTTTTATGAAGTAGTGGACTCGTTTGCAAAACTATTGACCGTAAGCCTGGCATTGTTCAACCCAGCGTGCTGCCGCTTTGGGAAGAGAAGCGAGATGAACATGCGTGTAGGCTGCCAAAAGGTTCCCTTTCGCATAGCCCTCGCTCTGGAGACCACGCATCCCCTTGGTTTGATAGGCATAGAAGTAGGGGGCGGATGATTCATCATAGTGCATGACAGAATAATGAAATTCATGTCCCCGAATTGTCTCTCCAGCCTCCAGCAGCAAGCAATCCTGCAAAGCGGTTGCTTCCCGGTATCCCAGTGCGGCCCGTTTCTCTTGCATGCGGACGTCCGACGGAATAACCCCGGCCATGTGATGGGCATTACCCATACGATCCGTAAGTGTCCGTGCCAGTACCATATAACCGCCGCATTCGGCGAATACTGGCATATCCCGGCTCACCGCGTTGCGGATATCTTCCAAAAAGCCTGTATTTGCAGCGATATCTGCGGCAAACTCTTCGGGGAAACCGCCGCCCAGATATAGGCCGCTTGCCTGCTCAGGTACGCGTTCTCCCGCCAGAGGACTGAAATAGACAATCTCCGCTCCCGCCTGACGTAGCAAATCCATATTTTCCGGGTAGTAAAAATTGAACGCCGCGTCTCTGGCGACGGCGATGACGGGACGTTCCCCGGTATCAGCTTCATGCCCTGCTGATGGAAGCCAATCCGGGGAAAACAACGGTTGTGCGGGCAGAGACAACGGCGGAGCCGAATCTGCCAATGCCCGCAGTGCATCCAGATCCGTACCCACGCGGATCAGCTCTGCCGCCCGTTGGAAAAGCGGCTCCAGCTCGCCGCGTTCCACAGCAGGTACTAAACCCAGATGACGCTCGGGAATATCCAGCCCGTCATCACGCTTTAACCAGCCGAGCACGGGGATGCCACACTCCTGCTCAATCGCCTTTTTGACGATGCCATAGTGCCCTTGGCTACCGCAGCGATTCACAATTACGCCCACAATGCGCAGCTTGGGCTCCAAGCGCTGAAAGCCGAGCACAATAGCGGCGGCGCTTCGTGCCATACTGCGCACGTCGACCACCAGCAATACAGGGCTGTCCGTCAGCATGGCGATCTCAGCGGTCGAGCCGGTGTTGCTGAGCGGGTCCTTGCCGTCATACAGCCCCATGACGCCTTCAATCACGGAGATATCCGCGCCTTCAGAAGCACGGATAAAGATTTCACGCACCGTATCTGGTGAGGTCATCCATGAATCCAGATTACGGGAAGAAGTCCCGGTCGCGGCAGTATGATAGGTCGGATCAATATAATCCGGTCCGCACTTAAAACCCTGCACTCGCAGGCCGCTATCGGCGAACGCCTTCATCAGCCCGAGGGTAACCGTCGTTTTGCCTGCGCCGCTGCCTGTGCCAGCAACAACAATACGGCTTCTGCGCGTAGCGGCAGATGGATCAGACTGTACAGCAGCCTGCTTCATGACGTCAGTCATAGGAAACCCGCGCTACAGACAACGTCATATTGCCGCTTTTTTTCTTCTCCAGCAGCCAATGGTCTGCACCAGAAGACAACAAGGCTGATGGTTCGCTGACCCCATATGCGCCAGTGTATTTGAAGACGGTTTCCGATGGATTGGGAAGCTGCACCGTATTCAGCTCTGACGGGGTGTACGTCACCAGCTCCCAGCCGTATTTGGCGCAAAGAGCAAGTAAGCCCTCTTCGTCCTTTTTCAGATCAATAGTGGCAATATTCCGTACGCTTTTCACGGACAAACGCAGCTCCTTCAAGGTGTCCAGCACACCCGCCTCCAGCTCCTCTAATGCAGTCCCACGGTTGCAGCCGATGCCAAGCACCAAGCTTTTCGGACGGTACAGCACGCCATTAGAAAGAAGCTGCTCCTCTTCCTCCGGCTCCAATAAACGGTCACTCACGACCAACGCGGCGTTAAATGGTTCTTGTAATGCTTCTGCCGTCGAAGCATATACCTTGATATGTCCAGGTACAGGCTTGTCATAACGCCACCAGTTCCGTTCGCCTGTCTCTTGTATGAGCGCAACAGGCTCCTCGTTCACAACAGCGGCGCTCACAGGAGTGGCCTTGTCGAAGCTATCGACCACCCAACCCAATTCCCGACCAAACATGTCCACCGGAATCGTGCCCTGCACGTCTGATGCAGTCGTGATTACAGCACGTGCGCCTAGTACAGTCGCTACATGGCGGGTCAATTCATTGGCGCCACCCAAATGGCCAGACAATACGCTAATGACATGCTCGCCGCGATCATCAATGACAACTACCGCTGGGTCTACCTTTTTATCCACCAAAATTGGTGCAATCATACGAACTACTGCACCGAGAGAAATAAACAAAATAATACCGTTATATTGTTTAAATAAATCCGGCAAAATCAGCTTGACCGAGCCTTCGAACAACTGAATGCCACGCTCCTGCTCGTCGCCACGCTCAAACTTGGACATGTAATACACATCCGTGCCCGGAAAGCTGGCTCCCAAATTGCGGACCATTTCCACTCCATGCTTCGTGATCGCCACAGCGGCAAATGGATTACTCACTGGGCTTCACTCCCTTCCGATAGCCATGGGTGAACGACTTATCGTACAGCTTGGAACGATGCGCGTCCTTGTCCACCAGTCCCGGGTCCAGCGCCCAGCCTGCCAGAATCATGGCATGCATCGTAATACCTGCTGCACGCAGATCAGCTGGCAATTGGGCAAGCGTCGTGCGTACGATCTTTTGATCCGGCCAGGTCGCTCGCTGTACAACCGCTACAGGTGTGTCCTCGCTCCAGCCTGCCGCCAGAAACTCAACGACTACCTTCTTCGCCAGCGTTGCGCTGAGGAATAAGGCCACTGTGCAGTGATGGGATGCCAAATCACGCAACTTTTCCCGATCTGGTACAGGTGTACGGCCTTCGGCACGTGTCAGAATGACGGTCTGCGTCAGGTCAGGCACAGTTAGCTCTGCACCCAACACGGCCGCAGAAGCAAAGACCGAGCTGACGCCCGGCACGATTTCGTATGCTACTCCGCGCTGCTTCAGCAACACCATCTGCTCCAAAATGGCTCCGTACACTGCCGGATCGCCTGTATGTACGCGAGCTACGCTGCGTCCAGCCTGCACAGCCTCGCTCATGATCTCGACCTGCCGCTCCAGATCCATGCCTGAGCTTTGCAGTACCTGCGCCTCTGGTTTGGCCGTGGCAATCAACTCGTCGTTCACGAGTGAATCCGTGTACAATACCACATCGGCCGTGCGTAGAATCCGGGAGCCTTTGACAGTAATCAGCTCCGGGTCGCCGGGACCTGCTCCTACGATATATACTTTTGGCTCCAACGTCATTTGCTCACCACCATTAAACTCAAATATTCAAGTTCCTGTCCGCGCAGCTCACGTGCGTTGCGCCATACCATTTCATAAGGAGAAGTGACCTTGGTAATGACAGAAGCACGGTCCCCAAGATGGAGTTCATCCAGCACATCCAAAATCAAATCCAGCACCTTGGCAACCTTGATAAACACGACCGTATCGTGATTCTCAATCGCCCGCTTCATCGCTTCCCGATCATCCGTAGCCGGAATAATACCGACCTGCTGATCTCCGTCTGCCAAAGGCAATTCCAGCGCTGCCGCCGCCCCCAACACAGACGAAATGCCCGGAATAGATACAATCGGCACCTCAGGATGGAGATCCTTCATGAGCCGTGCCAAATGAATAAAGGTACTGTACAGATTAGGGTCTCCCTCTGTGACAAAGGCTACATCCTTGCCTTGACTCAGTGCCTCCCAGCAAGCAACCACCGTTTTGTTCCATTCACGCTCCAGTACAACCGGGTCCTTGGTCATTGGAAAAATGAGTCCCAGCATCTCCTTTTCCTCCGGGTTGACGTACAACTCCACGATCTCGTGAGCATACGACTTACCTCCCCGGCGTTTCTTCGGATAAGCCACAACTGCACATTCCTGAATCATGCGATACGCCTTGACTGTAATCAGCTCGGGATCACCCGGCCCCACGCCTACGCCGTAAAGTGTTCCTGTTGCCGCTGTATTCATGCTGTCTCTCTCCCCCTCTTGAATTACCAGCTTACTCCCCTGCTACTTCATCAGCCACGTCCACCACCGGCTGTCCTGTAATAACATATATCGGATTGAGTCCATCAAAACGAGTCATATTCAAAATCGGCTTGCTACGCGCTGTTTGCAGTAACGTCACCGAAGTATCGAGTCCTGCTGCTTGCATCGCCTTCATACCGTCATGCAACGTCTCAATCGTTGCAGCATTCACTACAATTCGTCCATCCTTACGTAGACGGGAAGCACACAGACGAATCAGCTCAGCCAATTCTCCCCCGCTCCCACCGATAAACACCGCATCCGGGTCTGGCAGATCTTCCAATCCGGCAGGCGCTTTGGCATGAATGACCGGGAAATCGGTACGGAATTTGATTTTGTTTGCTTCGACATTAGCCAGATCGCCTTCATTCTTCTCAATGGCAAATACTTGCCCATACCTGGCCAGCCGCGCACATTCCACCGCTACAGAGCCGGAGCCTGCGCCGATATCCCATACGATGCTTCGTTCGGTCAGACGCAGCTCGGACAAGCTGAATACGCGTACTTCACGCTTCGTGATCAGCCCTTTTTCCGGCTTGCGCTGGTGAAATTCCGCATCCTCGAAGCCAAATCCCCGACGAATTGCAGGCACGTCTTCGCCCTTACGGCGGCGTAAAATAACCACATTCAATGGTTGGAACGTTCTCTGTGCCATCTCTTCCAGCGTATAATGCTGATACGCCTCATCCGGTCCGCCCAAATGCTCGCCGACAAAGGCATCATATTCCGTCATGCCATAATGCAGCAAATAGGCAGCGACTGTGGCGGGATGATTTCGGTCATCCGTCAGCAGCGCGACCTTGTTCTGTCCGTCGATCCGCTGCGCCAATCCGGTCATCGGACGGCCGTGTACGCTTTCCAGCACCGCATCCTGCCAGCTTTCACCGAGACGCGCAAACGCCAGCTGAACCGAGCTGAGATGCGGCAAAATATCCAGATGTTCAGCCCCCAGCTTGGCAGACAAATAACCTGCAATTCCAAAAAAAAGCGGATCGCCTGACGCAAGCACGACAATATCCTTGTCATTGCGCAACCGTCCCAATTCTTCTACCACGGCAGATAAGCCGCTCTTTAATGTTCGTTTTTCCCCTGCGAATGCCTTGAAAAAGGCTAGCTGGCGTTCTCCACCAACCAGCAGGTCGGCACGCTCAATGTGCTCCAGCGTCTCCTGCGACAGACCTGCCGCTCCATTTTCACCGATACCAATGACACGAATCACTCTACTCACCGACTCTCGCCCTCCCCAGCACGTTCCCTTTCATCGTTACCAGTACCATTTCCACGACAATTCCACCACCTGCATGGTCCAGACAATGCTGACATCCATAGGTACACAGCTTTTCAAAAAAGCTCAGCGCATTCGCTTCGGTCATCATATCTGCCACCTGCGTAGCTGTATTCGCCTCTGCCACTGCCGCTGCAAGCGACTCGTCCACACCTGCTTCACGCGCGACCTCAGCCAAAAAGCCAAAGTCCACCGGTGCGCTCTTGGAGTGAACCATCATGACACCTTGAGCTACCTTCGACAGCTTGCCGGGCATACCGACGAGAATAATCTTTTTCATTCCCAGCCGTTTCCCGTGCTTAATGGCAAAGCCGACAAAATCCCCCATCTGAATAAAGGCCTCTTCCGTCAGCTGATCGTACATTTGCATGGCATATTTTTCACTGCTGCCACCCGTGGTCAGGACTATTTCCTGGCAGTTCATCGCTTGCGCAACCGATATGGCCTGCACGACACTGGCTTTATAAGCTGACGTGGAAAACGGAACGACCACACCACGCGTGCCTAGTATGGAAATACCGCCAAGAATGCCAAGTCGCCCATTCAACGTTTTCTTGGCAATTTCTTCACCGTCCGGTACGCTGATGACGACACGGACACCTTTGGCCGATCCGTGCTCTTCAAGCACGCCTGTCACTGCCTCCGTAATCATCCGGCGCGGCACCGGATTAATCGCTGCTTCCCCGACAGGCACAGGCAGACCGGGCTTCGTTACCCGCCCCACGCCGATGCCACCGTCCAGCTCAATGCCCGGCTCCTCGCGCCAGCTAACAGAGGCGCTAATTCTCGCCTGATGCGTGGCATCTGGGTCATCGCCACCGTCCTTGATCGTCGTGCAGGAAGCTTCGTCCGCGTCCAACACAGGCTCAATCAGCTCAAACGCATGATCAAAGCCCGCGGGCAGCGATATCACTGCTTCCTTCGGCGGAATGCCCGTGATGAGCAGTTGTACCGCTCCTTTAGCCACTGCAGCCGCACAAGCTCCAGTCGTAAAGCCTGACCGCATTGGCTTGTCCGGTGCGGGAGCTTCACCGCTTTTCATCCGTTTGGGCCTGTCGACGGACGCCGCTTCCTTTTCCATGTCAATTCCTCCTTAACCTCTTCTGCTGATCATGTTCCAATTCATTTCATGATACAGCAAACGGACAACCGCATCTAGCGGACAGCCATTAAGGAGATCGCATTCAATGCTGCTACGACAATTGTACTGCCGCCCTTGCGTCCAATATTCGTAATGAACGGAATATCCAGCTTGCGCAGCTCGTCCTTGGATTCTGCCGCCGAGACGAAGCCTACGGGCATGCCAATTACCAGTCCGGGCTTAGCTGCTCCTTCTTTCACCAGACGAATTAACTCCAACAACGCTGTCGGTGCATTACCAATGGCATAGATACCGCCTTCGCCCGCCTGAATCGCTTTGCGCATCGAAATAATGGCGCGTGTCGTATTCAGCCTTTTCGCTTCTTCCATGACGTCAGGGTCAGATATGTACACATGCACATCCCCACCAAATTGACGGATACGATCCTTGCTCAGCCCAGCTTGAATCATTTGCACATCCGCCACTACCTGCTGTCCTGCGCGAATAGCTGCAACCCCGGCTTCAATCGCTTTTGGATGAAACACCATGCTGCGGCCCAGCTCAAAATCAGCAGATGCATGAATGACACGCTGTACAACGGGATATTGCTCTGCTGTAAAAGGATGCTCTCCCAGTTCTTCAGTGATCATCTCGAAGCTTTTGCCTTCAATCTCCTGCGGCTGTACCGTTAGCGGTTTGAAATCTGTTTTAAAATCCATCGTATCGACCACTCCCTTATGGAAAATTAGAAAATTAAATTAGCTTAGAACATTAAAGTTACCTATTGTTCCACTACGCAGTCGGATGGTGCTTCCCATCGCCACCGCCCCCGGATTCCTTGAATAAAACTTATGATCAGCGTAGAAATCCGGGGACAAAAGCGACCGCTACGCTTGTACAGCACCATTCCGACTACTCCGTTTTATATTCATTTTTCAAGTTCGTCTTATATAGGGAAAATAACATTCATGTTAAGGAGTTACAAACACCTCTACACAAAAACTGCACATTTTAAGATGACTATATTTTAAATACATGCCAGAAATCGTTCTGAATTCATCGGATTGACTGGACCGACCAACTTCATAGGCTTATGTCTTAAAGCACAGACTCCTCTTTGTCTATACGCAATGCGTCGATGACTCCGTCGAAATGATCAAATACTGTGCCAAATTCCACTTCCGGCCTGGAAATCAAAAGTACGTGAATCCCCAGCTCCAATGCAGATTGAACCTTTTCATCCACTGCTCCCGTGCGTCCGCTTTCCTTGGTGACCATCACGGTCGTGCCATAGTGCTTGTACAATGCTTCATTCATCTCGCGGGAAAAGGGTCCCTGCATGGCAATAATATTCTTTTGCTCCATGCCCAGTTCGCTACATTTCTCCATATTGTCCAAGCGCGGCAGCATGCGTGCAACCAGACGAATCTCCGGGTCTCCGAGTAAATGCTTGGTGAACGTGCCGAGCGTCTTACTGCCTGTCGTAAGCATTACAGAGCCTTTGAGTTGCTTCGCTTCTAATGCGGCCTCTTCATAGGAAGACACGATGTGGAGCAACGGATGATTGTCATATACCAGTCCCGTTCGCTCGTAGCGAATATAAGGAACTCCGGATACGCGAGCGGCTGTCATCGCATTCGCATGTGCTTCTTCTGCAAAAGGATGACTGGCATCAACGACGGCCAGTATTCCCTGCTCCCGAATCATTGCAGCCATTTCATCGGCTGTCATTCGTCCTGTACGTACGTCTAGTCCCACTTCGGACAAGCTGGCTGCCGCGCTTTCGGTTACGACCGAGGTCAATACGCTGAAGCCATTGTCACGGATTTGCAGCGCCAATTCCCGAGCGTCGCTCGTTCCGCATAGCATGAATATCATGAGCCCTTCACCTGCCCGCTTCCGTTCACTACAGATGGCGTATGTGAATGCTCGTGATGGTGATCATGGTCATCATGGCTGTGAGCATGGACATGCTCATGAGTGTGATCGTGGCTGTGTGTATGGTGATCATGATGATCGTGCTCATGTGCATGATGATGATGTTCATGGTCGTGCTCATGCTCATGATGGTGATCGTGGTCATGATCGTGGTGATGATGGTGGTGCTCCTGCGCCTCCAGACGGAACTGGCAGTTATCACAATTGGCCGTAACCTTGCCAAACAAGCCTTCCTTAGCTCGCTCCAGCACCAGTTCAATCAATTGGGGATGGAAACCAAAATATCCGCCCATCTCCACTTGTAATGTAGGGTGAGCCTCGGCAAATTCCTGGGTCATTTCTCCGATGCGCTTAATCAGCACACCCGTGAACAGAAAATAGGGAAGCACGATAATCTTTTTGGCCCCCAATCGTACACAACGCTCCAATCCATCGGGAAAAGAAGGCTGCGTCACACCGATAAAGCTGCTCTCTACCCACGTATAAGAAAGCTGCTCCCACAGCATACGGGTGATTTTGAAAAAGTCACTGTTCGCATCTGGATCGCTACTTCCGCGTCCTAACACAAGTACCGCCGTTTCTTCGTCGGATACCTCGGGAAATGCCTCTACAGCGCTATTCATTCCCGCTGGAATCGCAACCGGACGGGCCTCTTTCAAGCGGCTTTGCAGAATGCTGACGATTTTCTCGTGAACACCAATCGGGCGTCCGTATACAAATTCCACCTGCGGATATTTTGCTTTTGCCCGATCAATAGCCATCGGAATATCAATTTTGGCATGTACCGCTGCGAACAAGATAATCGGAATAAGAACGACACGCGTCGCCCCTTTCTCCACACATGTTTGCATCCCTTCAGCAATGCTGGGACGTGCCAACTCCAAGAAACAGGTTTCCACGCACATATCCGGTACCCGGTCTGCCACTGCCTGTGCAAATTCCAGCAGCTCCTGGTTCCCCTCCGGGTCCCGACTTCCATGTCCAACCAACAATATTGCATCCACTGCTGTTTTTTCCTCCTCTTTAATAGGGATAACCTGCATGACGCCCTATTTTATATATATGCTTGTATCCAGTTCATCAGGCCTTCATTCCATTAATCACCACAAACCGCATTCACTTCTACCGTTGCTGGTGCATCTTCATGCCGGAAACCCGCAACGACGCCTACACGTTTAAAAAATTTATGAAAACGCTCATTCGGATGCCCTTTTTCCTTATATTCAGCAATGACGTTCTCCACGATATCAGTAATCTGATCGCCCGGAATCCCTTCCGCTACGGGCTGAGCGGCATGAGCATTGCGACCGAATTTTTTGCCACCGAGGAAGAGGTCGTATCCTCCCTTGCGATAGACGATTCCGATATCCTCCAGCACCGCTCCATAGCAGGCCATACCGCATCCGTTCAAAGCAATACTCGTTTCCTTGGGTGCCTGTAATCCGCCAAGTACAACCTGTAGATGCTCAGCCACAGGCACAGCGTCATCCTTCTCCATATTGCAGAAGTCGCACGCCTTCACCTTAAACACATCGCCAATCGGCATGACAATGAATCGTTCATCCCGCAGCCGTCCGACCAGTTCCTCGGGGTCTGCACACGGCACGCGCAGCACGATCTGATGATCTGGCGTGTATTCCAGCTCGCCGTCATCACCCGCTACCTCGGCGAGCAGCGCCATCTGACGAGCGGTGAACTTCTTGTTTCCCACACCCGGGGAAACGCCCACCTCAAACAGCGCAGGCTTGCCAAAGCCGCCTGTCGCCATCCCGGACGCGGCCCCCGCTCCGGCCACCGCTAACGTTCCGGCGGTGCTCTCGGCGGTAGGCGCTTGCCCGCTCCAGCGAGCGTTGGCTGCGCCAGGCAGCTTGCCGCCTACAGCGAGGCGGCTTAGTGCCTCTGCCGCCAGCGATGCCGGGGCTGCGCCGGTTTGCACAGCAGTCGTTGCCTGCACGGCAGCCATCGCTTGCGGGCGTGCCTGCGTCGCAACCGCAGCGCCGCTCGCGGAGGGTCCAGCGGGCTTAGTCGGGGCTGCGCCTGCCTGCGGTGTATCCTCTTGTGCGCCCAGCGACCACGGCTCCGCTTCCGTGCGGAGACGCTGATGCGGCTTGAGTGCCTGCTCGGTCGCATCTAATGTGTATTTGCGCTGATATCCGCGCGGAGTCACGATCAAGCCGTCATACACCGTCGTCGAGGAATTGCCGATGATTACAGTCGTCAGCATCCCAATGTCATGGTTCAGCATATCTTCCAGCGTCGTTACAATAACTTGCTGACGTTCACGATAAGCACTTTTCACCAACCCGACTGGAGTTTGCGGATCGCGGTAACGCAGCAAAATGGACTGCGTCTCCACAATCTGGCGGGTACGCCGACCACTGCGCGGGTTGTATAATGCAATCACAAAATCGGCCGAAGCCGCTGCTTCTACGCGCTTCACAATCGTTTCCCATGGGGTCAGATGATCACTCAGACTGATCGTGCACGCATCATGCATAACTGGCGCCCCCAACAGTGATGCACAGGACTGAATAGCCGAGATCCCCGGTACGACTTCTACCTCAACCCCGTCCTCGCGTCGCCAGCCTTTTTGCATCAGCACCTCATACACCAGCCCTGCCATACCATAGACTCCCGCATCTCCACTGGAAATGACAGCTACCTTCTTGCCCATCTCTGCTTGGCGAACCGCCTCCTGTGCACGGCTCACTTCCTCTGTCATTCCTGTGCGTACAATCTCCTGTCCGTTCAACAACGGACGGATCAAATCAACGTAGGTATTGTAGCCGATAATGACCTCACTTTCGGCCAGCGCATCCAGCGCCCGTTTTGTGATATGTTCCATATCTCCTGGTCCAAATCCAATCACCAGCAATTTTCCTAATGGGCTCATCGTGCTCCTCCTATTCATCCTTTTCAGGGCAGCTATGCTATCTATTTCAATGATTTATGCACATCGTGTAACTCAAAAAAACCCCATCCTGCCCGGATGGGGTTTCTATGTACGCATCTCTCATCAGACGAACAAACAGCGTAAGAAGACACTATTTGTCTTCCTCCAGCCTGCCGTTGTTTTCCATCTGACTGTTTACGCTTCAAACGCTGCTGCACGTTCATATCCACGCAAACCTCTAGCCAACATGGAAAAAGCAACGTGTGCCTGATTTCCTGATTTCGTACACCCATCCTCTCCGCGAAGGTTAACGGTGCATACAGATCAAGGTAGGTCTCCTGGCTTGGCATCAACGGATTCTTTCGTCTTCCCCGTTTTTCACGAGTGACCATTTTAAAAAATCCTCTTCCTTACAGTGGCGGGACCGCTCGGGATTTGCACCCGATTCCCTGTTACCCTTTGCTCAACCGCAAAGGCACCTTGTCTGTCCGCTATTTGATTATGGGTCTTATCATAACCTTGCCTCAATCAGTTGTGCAAGCACGAAAAACGCTTTATTTCAAGTTCTCTGCTTTATTTTTTAACATATGTAGCAATTCGTCCGGGTCCGCAGAGATACTTAATAACGCTGGGTGCTCGGCCCCGGTAAACCCTTCTTGCACGCTATGACGCACCATTTCTACTAACGGGTCAAAATATCCATTCACATTCAGCAGCCCAATGGGCTTGCGATGAATCCCGATTTGCGCCCAGCACAATACCTCGAATAGCTCCTCGAAGGTTCCCAAGCCACCCGGAAGAGCGATAAACGCATCGGCCATCTCGCTCATTGCCGCTTTACGCTCATGCATGCTTGCTACCTCAATAAATTCGGTAACTCCCCGATGAATGATCTCTGCATCAAATAACAGGGTGGGCATAATGCCAGTGACCTGACCGTCACCCGCCAGCATTCCATCCGCCACCTCTCCCATCAGCCCCCTGCTAGATCCACCATAGATCAGACGGATATGATGGCGAGCCATGGCTTCCCCCAGCTTGCCTGCAGCCTCAACATATACCGATGAATGTCCAGGTCTGGACCCGGCAAATACGCAAATAGAATTCATTAACGTCTCAGCTCCTGTCCTAAGTATCATGCATCGAAACTTATTCATTATATTAGATAAACATTTTCGCTATAACAAAAATCTTTGTCGATGCATGTCCAACAAAAAAAGATAAAGACCTCGTAGGCCCTTATCTTTATTTTACTCTGTATCCCAAAATATAAGTTCATTTTTTAGCATACTGCATTTATAATTTCTATCTCATTTCAATGACCATTCACGATCTTCAGACCACAGCCATGCACCGAATCGTTATGTTCAAAATATTTACCCAGCTCCACCATCATCGCGCCCATGCGCTCTTCGGTTGGAAACACGACTCGGTCAATCCCTTCTTCCACAATGGACTGTGCAGTCACCTTCCCTACGGATACAGCAATCACATCCTCACGAAAAGCTTCCAGTAACTCCTCGATTCGATTTTGCTCTCTGGCATATTGGGCCAAAAATCGGATTTGCGGACCACTTGTAAACGTAACAGCATCAACATTACGATGGATAACATCCTCCAGTAACGTCTGCAATTTTGCTTCCTCAGGTGGGATATGCTTATAAGGAAGTACCTGGCGGGTCACTGCCCCCTGCTCGTCCAGCCACTTTACCAACCGTGGAGCTGGATCGCCATGCAGTTGCAACAATACTTCCTTCCCCTTCAGATCGTATGGGGCGAAAGCTCCTGTCAATCCGATCAAACTTCCGTCCTCGTCTCGTACTGCTGGCGTAAAGCCACGCTTTTTGAGTCCATTGACCGTCTTGTAGCCCCGCGCTGCAATGTTGGAGGATTGCAGCAACTCCATAATCTGCTCGGCCACGCCCATATCCTCTGCCATATCGAACAAGGCATCCAGCCCCATACCTGTCGTGAAGATGTACCAGTCCGGAGGGTGCTTCACCCACGATACAACAGCGTTGCGCAGCTCGATATCATCCAAAAAAACGGTGCCCTGGGCCGGGCGCTGTACTGGCTCACCCCCCATCTTCACAACTAGCAGCGCCATTTCTTCTGCTTTACGGGGACCAGCAAGAGCGACTCTCTTACCTGCCATGCGTTGTGCCATTCTGTTGCCTCCCTTGTAGAAGTCGTATTTCTTTCTACCAAGTATACAATCAGAGGGGTAAAAGACAAATAAGAATTACTTTTCCGATAAATACAGTAATCTTATAAGTGGTCGTGTCCTGTTCTGCCTCCATGCTGGCTTTCTTTCTGACTACTGCTATCCCGCTCTCCGTTAGATGCCTTATCATCTCCGCCTCTCCCTTTAGATTTGGGTCGGAGCAACATCCATAGCAACAAGGGCATGATAACAAAAAAAATGATCATCACCGCGGTCCACTCCCGGCTGAAATCATAAATTTGCACGATGTTGGAGAACAGCATAAACGAACAGACGTAACCCAACAAACCTACGGGCCAAACCATCAGACTTCCCCATGCATGGGCAAACATACGCTTTACTGCCAAACTGGTAACGTACAGGTCAACCCCAATCTTCGTAAGAAAGGTCGGTACGGTCAGTGCTGCCACGAACAAGTCGAACCGATCCAGAAAGTCCGTTAGCTGCAATTGACGCACTAGTTCATAGGATGGATAAAATAGCCGGGACAAGATAGGAACACCAATAACCAACTCCGACAGCAACATCAGCATGGTCAGAAATGCGGTTCCGAGCAAATGCCCATACCACGCACTACGCCCATTATAGCTCTTCCCAGAAATCACAAAGGGAACCATCATGATATCGGCCATATATCCCAGCATGCGCCAGCTGCCCTTGATCACTCCATCTACTTCCGGATGTAAATAGGGTCTCAGTACCGAAAAATCCATATTACGCCCGAAAAAAAGCGGCATGGTCAGCAGCGTCAGAATCAACAAAGGTACAAAAATCTCGGTCATATTCACGATGGTGCTTATTCCGCCTTTGGCCATAAACGCCAGAGTCAAAAGCAAAATAAGAGATACGACAACAATCGGAGTCAGCGGCAAAAGTACAACCTCCACCAAATCCGTGATAATTCTCAAATCCCGTGCAAAAATGATCAGAAATAAAATAAGGTAGACTGCAAGCAGCATACGTCCTAGCACAGGGTGAGAGCTCACCATGGCCTGCATCAGGTCCTGATCAGGAAAACGCCGCTTGAGTCTCAACATGGCCCAGATCGGCAAGCATAGCACGATAGCTGCAATTACACAGGTCCAGTAGGCATGTTGATTCGCGTAATCTGCTGCCTGCGCCGGAGCATGTACAAGGGTAATACCGACCTCCATCAATACACCAAGCAGCACGATTTGTCTGGTTGTGAACTGTCTCATGCAGGTACATCCTCCTTTTGCCCGCAGGCATCCATTACACGATTTACAACGTAGGGGGGAGCCACATGTCAATAAAACGGGCCAGCCATGTAGCCACATAAACAGTGCTCTTCGTTGATGTTCCGTAAATCCAGACACCAATGCTAATGACATACAATACGCGTGAGATCCAGCGATTGACGGCAGGTGCATCCCTAATACTTTTGCGGTCAATCAGATACATGAAGAGCATAGCCAGCAATAAAGGTAATAGAAATACTTTATTCATTCTGGATTTGCTCCTTTTTGACCCCGAATGGTTTGGTGACCGCACCGATATTTTCAATATGCACGACCGGATCTATAGTGACCTCCACCTTGGGATACAGTTGATCCCATTGAGGTTTAATCCGTTCCCATTCATCCGGATGACTCGTAATAATAGCCCGGCCCAAACCAAGTACGTCTGAGTGATATTTTTGCTGGATCACCTTGACACCCTCTCCCAGCTCCCTCTTAATTTCCTCGGCTGTCTGCTGTTCCAGCCACTTCAAATTTTCCTCGTTGGAAATATCGAAATCCGTCTCATTTTCCTTCACATTCCCGTTACAGTTCATATGAACGGTCATGCGAATATCGTTCCCACGAATATATGGCTTGATATGGACATTATTTTCGATGAGGTGTACAGATATGTAGCCTCTACCTTTGGGAGGGTGGATAAATATTTCTGTCTCCTTGGCTTGCTCCATACCCAAAAGCAGGAATCGACTGAGGTGGTTATCTATAATCCCTGTTAACCTGTCTTTCCGAAATACAGCTAGCCCATCGACCTGAATATTTGTCTTCTTGTCTTTAAGATTAGAGGGGCCATTCTTCACCAGAGACATCACCGGCACCACCGGGTCAATACCATCCAGCAGGACGGAATTTATCAGCAGCTTAACAGAACGAGGTTTTTTCATATAGGAATAGTTGAGCTCACGCACCATTTCTGCCGGATATTGCTCAATCGGGGCATCTGCCTGAAGCACTTCCATCGCTGATCCCTTCGTAATAACAACCAGGGAAGACAGACGGTTTTGCGGAATACGCGCCAGTACATCCATCATTTTGTTAATCCCTTCCCGCGCCAGCGTCTCACCGAACAGCAGCACCCGTCGATGGGAGTAATTCAGCGTTCGCGAAACCGCACGCTGTTCCTCGGTGCTTGCTCCCCGGAAGCTTGGGCCTGTTTTGGACTCCAGGTAGTAGGATTTCGTACCACTTGTACCTCCCCCTCCTCCTGTACTGCCCGAAGATCCAAGTTGTCCGGGCAAAGCGATTTGCATCGTTACCCGATATTGATCGCCTTCTTTATCCAGACCCGTACCCATCACAAAGGCCACATCGTTCACTTCACGGCGATCCCAGCATCCTCCCAAAAGAACAGAACAAAGCAGCAGACAACAGAGCACAGCCGCTTTACGTATTTGTTGTGCATCGGATTTGGGCTTCATCACCATCCCTCCTCGGTTGTAGGCGATCCATTCATCTTTTCCTTCGCTCGTTTGTTGTTGTCTTTACCAATCCAGGAAGGACGTTTAGTCATTTTCCACCAAGGCGCACGAACGACGATATCCTTTTGATCCATATGTTTGTATGGGCTATATCCGCTCATATAAGGAACACCAAACGATGTTAGCTTGGTTAGATGCGTAGCAATCAGCGTTGTCGCAATAATGATCCCAAACAATCCGAATAATCCCGCCATCAGCATAATTGGAAATCGTAGCAGACGAACTGTGATGGCAAAGTTAAAACGCGGGATGGTAAACGACGCAATACCTGTGAGCGACACAATAATGACCATCGGGGCCGATACAATCCCTGCTTGTACAGAGGCCTGACCGATGACTAGCGCTCCAAGGATACTGACAGCCTGACCGACCGTTTTGGGGAGACGAATCCCCGCTTCTCGTAACGCTTCAAAGGAAATTTCCATCATTAGTGCTTCCACCAAAGCGGGGAAAGGGATAGACTCACGTGCTGCCGCAATACTCAAAATAAGTGTCGTCGGCAGCATATCATGATGATAGGTCGTCACCGCTACATATAATGCAGGCAGAAACAGAGCCAATATGAGAAAAAGAAAACGAATCCAGCGCACCATATTACTGATAAAAAAGCGCTCGTAATAGTCTTCGCTCGCTTGCATCATCTGCCACATCGTGACTGGCCCAATCAGGGCAAAGGGCGTTCCATCTACAAAAATAGCAAAACGTCCTTCCAATAATTGCGCAGTGACGGTATCCGGACGTTCGGTGTATTCCATTTGCGGAAACGGCGAAAACGGGTGATCCTCAATCAGTTCCTCAATATATCCAGTCTCCAGAACACCATCAATTTTAATATCGCTAAGCCTTTTTTTAACATCCTCCACCAGTTTTGGATCTATGATCCCTTCAATATAAGTAAGGACGACGCTCGTTTGAGTTTCTGTTCCGATGGTCATGCTGTACATCTTGAGCTTGGAGGTTTTCAGTTTGAAACGTAACAGTGCCGTATTGACGCGAAGTGTCTCTGTGAATCCTTCACGCGGTCCACGAATAACCGATTCGGTCTGCGGTTCCTCCACTCCACGGCGGACACCCCCCTTGGCGCTAAAAATATACGCACGAGGCGTGCCATCTACAAACAAGGCGGCATTGCCGTCCAGTATCGCTGCCGATACCATCTTCCATTCGTCCATCGTTTTGGTCTGGGACATGGAGATACGAGTTTCATCCAGCGGCTCCAATTTGCCGTTCACTTCAGGGTCCTTGAGCATCATGCCCAGAATGACAGGCCGCAGAATATGGTCCTGCAAATCCTCCGATTTTACCGTACCTTCAAAATAAGCCAATAACCCTTTGCGTTCAGGGGAAATCATGAGCTCTCGATAGACGATATCAGAGCAATCCTTGAAAATATCACGCAAAGCAATCAAATTGTCTTCCACACTGCTACGCAGCGGCTGTTCTAGCCATGAAGACTCAGGCAGTCCTTTAGGCACATTGAAATTTCGTGTCTTGCGGTCTGCGGCTGGAATCGCTCGCCGGCTCCACGGTGGCTTCGGCAACTTGGGAAAGCGCCCTTTCTTCATCGTTATTCCCCCTTTACGAATGAGCCGAACAGATAATATGACATATAGGATGTACCAGCC
Source organism: Paenibacillus sp. cl130 (assembly GCF_900116035.1). Classification (NCBI taxonomy): domain Bacteria; kingdom Bacillati; phylum Bacillota; class Bacilli; order Caryophanales; family Paenibacillaceae; genus Paenibacillus; species Paenibacillus sp. cl130. Next base: position 442,979 of record NZ_FOYG01000004.1, on the reverse strand, counting down.
TGCAAAGGATTATGTATCCAATGAACTCAACATGTTGAACAGATAACAAAAAGGCCCTGCAATGATGCAGGGCCTTCGAAAATCCATTATAAATCTGAAAATTTATGATAAAGGAATGATTAATCTCCCCAATACTCCTCGGGATGGTATTCAATCTCAGAACTAGCTTTGAACGTAAGCTCATCTGTCTGATCATGATATTCCACGCTTTCCGGGGTGACGTAATACCAATGCTTCACCACGGGTCCATCGTCTACCGGCGTTACAAAACGAAATACGTTCAACTCCCCGCTATAACGCACAATCGCCTCCGCCGTCTCATGCGGCAGTCCTTGAAGCGTAAAGCGAAACACGCCGTCCGCCGATTCCAAATGGCAATCGAAAACCTGCTTGCGGCTGTCAGCAAAGCTACGTCCCGTGACGGCATGCTTGATCAGCCATGTTTCCTGCTGCGCCATTGTGCGCACCTCCTTTTAGGGCAAATCAATCAACATATAAAAAACAGAATCTTCTGCTTTCAGTGAGAGCTTCGGCTCCTGCTCAATACGAGCGGAATCGCGTCCTTGCAGAATATGTTCACCGTTCACACGCAGCGAGCCTTCGATGACGAATAGGAACACGCGCCGACCCTCGGCCTGTGTGAATTCTACTTGCTCTCCAGGCTGAAGCTTGCTTAAATAAATCGTTAAATCCTGATTGATTGCAGCTATTTCACCCTCTGTGCCTGGTACGCGCTTTCCGGCAACGACAGGCAGAAGCTGACCGTGAAGACGCTCAGGATTGAACGCTGTAGCCTCATATGACGGTTTCAGGCCTCTCGTATGCGGACTAAACCACAATTGCAGTAGACTGACATCCTCCGTTTGTGAAGCGTTGTGCTCCGTATGAATGATGCCGTGGCCCGCTGACATTCGCTGAATGCCTCCAAAACGGGTCACCGCTACATGTCCACGGTTGTCTTCATGACGCAATTCCCCATACAGCACAATCGAAACAATCTCCATATCACTGTGCGGATGCGCCCCAAATCCCCGTCCCGGTGCGATGACATCGTCATTACAGACACGCATAGGACCAAACGCTGTATTGTTCTCATCCTGATACTCCGCGAATGAAAAGCTGTGACTCCCCCGCAGCCAGCCCTTATCGAAGCTGAATCGGGAAGCCGCCGGATATATTGTAAACATAATAGCCCTCCTTCAGGAAGAAAAATGAGATCAAATCCCTCTCATTGTACCCGAGCCCAAGCAATAAAGCTACGCCTCTGTCTGAGTGATAATCTCGTCTATAAAAGACTGCAAAGTACTGGTAACAAAGGCTTCCTTACGCCGGATAAACACCGTTGTTACTTCATTGTACGGCTCAGGCATCGCATGACCGCAGACAAGGCCTTGAGCCACCAGCCCGCTGATCGAAGATTCGGGAAAAACGGTCATTCCAATACCAGCCGCCACACTGCCGATAATTGTCTCAAATGTCCCAAACTCCATAATCTGCTTGGGAATAATCCCTTCCATCTTGAGCCAAGTTTCCAGCCGTCCCCGGTAGCCGCAACCTTTTTTATACAGCAGGAGTGGACGGGTAGTGAGATCCTCGACAGAAAAGTCATCTCCTTGGGATACGAGGACCAGCTTTTCCTGAAATACATCAAACTGTTCAATCAGCGGATGCTTGACCGGTCCGGTCACAAAAGCTCCATCCAGCCGCATTTCTGCAACCTCCTGCACCAGAGACTCTGTAACCCCGGCCTTGAGGGACAACTCGACATCCGGGTACTTGCTATAGTAAGCATGTAAAATGGCTGGGAGGGCAATGACAGTCTCCACAATGCCAATCTCCAGCACTCCCGAAGGTGCAGAGGTATTCTGAAACGCATGTTTCATTTCCTCGAATTGCGATAAAATGCTTTTCGTATATTGCAGCAGACGCTTGCCCTCGGCATTGAGGATCATTCCCCGCTTATGTCTATTAAATAAAGGCGTTTGCAGTTCCTTTTCGAGCAGCTTGATTCTGGCCGTTACATTGGACTGGACATAGCTAAGCTCGGCTGCAGCCTTGCTGACACTGCCATGCGCAGCCACCGTCTGGAAAATGTTTAAATCGTTCAGATCCACTACTGCTCCCCCTTATTGTGAAGGACAAGGGGCCATCAAAATTGACGCGCCTTGTCACTTATTATCATTTTAAATGATCATAATGTTTATTTTCAATCATTTTACCAACAGCTTCCTATCCTTTATGATGTGTCCATAAGATATGTCCGCTGAGACCGGCAAGGAGGAGCTTTTGTACACCATGAACAGACAAATCATGACCGGATCTTTATTATGCCTAATCGCCAGTATGTCCTGGGGGGCGATGTTTCCGGTTTCGCACATTGCATTACAACACATCAATCCACTGTACTTTTCATTTTTGCGCTATTTATCGGTTACACTCATTTTAGTCGTGCTATTGTGGCTCAAAGAGGGACGGACAGCATTTCGCTTTGAGGGCAAGGGCAAGACGTTGTTATTCTTCGGGACCATGGGATTCACCATTTATAATATGGCCGTTTTCCAGGGACAGCACGCGATGGGGGCAGCAGGTACTCTGGTAGCCTCTATAATGGAAGTGCTAATGCCAATGATTTCCATTGCGATGGTGTGGATCATGACCCGTAAAATGCCTCCGAAATATACACTAATCAGCATGGTGATTGCGCTGGCTGGGGCTTTACTAGTGATCACGAACGGAAAATGGACCTTTTTCACGCTTGCCGGACAACATTTACTGCCGCTGCTGCTTATTTTCGTAGGCGTCGTCGGATGGGTCGTATATTCCATGGGAGGCAGCCATTTTGCAGGATGGTCTACTCTTCGGTATTCAACCCTAACCTGTCTGCTCGGAACTCTCGTCTCCTTCGCAGTCGTCACATTTGCCTCTGCTTTCAACTGGATTGTGGTGCCAGACTGGCAGGCTGTGTGGTCAGTTAAATACGAAATGAGCTTTATGATCCTGCTTCCAGGGCTAGCCGCCCTGCTTAGCTGGAATGCCGGAATCCGAAAGCTGTCTCCACTGAACGGAATTCTATTTATTAACTTTGTACCGATTACCACGCTGGTACTCATGTACTTCCAAGGTTATGCTATTAGCCGTTTTGAACTATATGGTACAGTGCTAGTCATTTTCGCACTGATTCTGAACAATATGTTTCAGAGAAGTTCGCTGCGTCCTTCCGACAGCTCACGGAATTTCCGTTTCCGCCTGGATCGCCGCAAGTCCTTCCAACGTTAACTTCTAACTCTGCAAACCAAAAATTTTGCTAAAACATTTAAAAAAAGCGCCTGGATACAGAGTACAATCTCCTGTATCCGGCGCTTTTTATCATTTTAAGATTTTCCTTCAACCTGAAACCGTCCAACCAGTTCGCGTAGCTCCTCTGCCATTTGGCTCAGGTCCGCTGTAGATGAAGCAATTTCCTCTATAGAAGCGAGCTGTTGCTCAGCCGCCGCTGAGATCGACTCGGTGTTGCTCGCTGCCTCGTCCGAAATGTGGGAGATATCGCTCATAATATCTACGACACCTACAGTCCCCCGTGCCATTTCCTGAGTCACTCCGGTAATGTCATTGATATGCTCCATAGCTCGTTCCACGGCTTGGCTGATTTCCGCAAAGGATTGCTCAGACGTGGTTACCGAACCAATGCCTTCCGTCACCCGTGTCCGCGCTTGATGCATAGCACCCAGAGCATGATTCATATCCACCTGCATCGCTTCAATGCGCTCCGAGATCAAAGTAGCCGATTTCGCTGATTCCTCAGCTAGCTTACGCACCTCCGTAGCGACCACGGCAAATCCCTTACCATGATCCCCAGCGCGTGCGGCCTCAATGGACGCATTCAGAGCTAACAGATTGGTCTGTTTAGCGATACCGGATATAACGCTGATAATATTCACGATTTCACCGGAGCGCTCATTCAGGGAGTCCATGGCTTGTCCGAGATCGTTAACGGTCTCGTCGATGTCATGCATCTTCTGTACAGCCTGCGTAGCAGCCTTGCTACCCTCCTGAGCCGACTCGGCGTTCATCTTCACATGTTCAGATACGCCCAGCATACGCTCGGATACGTTCGCTGCTTGCTGAGCAAGCTCCTCCATATGTACAGAGCCGTGCTTGACGCTCTGCACCTGACGTTCGCTGCCCACAGCTACTTCCTGGATAGCAATGGTGACATGCTCAATCGCTTGGGTCGTCTGATCTGCACCCGCAGCCAGCTCCTCCGCTGAAGAACTTACCCGATCTGTCGTTTCGTGTACGCTTCGAATCATCGTGCGCAAACTATCGACCATAGTTTGGAAGTGAGAAGACAATTCGCCTACCTCATCCGTTTTTCCAGTTTCCAAATCGCCCGTCAAATCTCCTTCACTGATTCGTTCTGCTGATTTTTGCAGCTTACGAATCGGTACCAGAACAGAACGGGTGATCAGGAAAATCGCGATAAGCGCAATCACCAATGAGGCAGCCAACACAAAAATGGTTACATAACGTATGGCAGCGGTGGCATCGCTAATCTCGGATTGATAGAAGGTACCTGCTATTTTCCAGCCGGTATCTTTATTCGTTACATAGTTCAGGTACTTCTCTTGGCCTTCATACACATATGTATACTGCCCGCTCTGCGCAGCATACATATCATTTATAAAGCTTGCATCAAGAGATGTACCCGGCTTAGCCGTAGGGTGGACTACAAATTTTTTCGTATGATCCAAAATGATGATATACCCCTCCTGGCCGACTTTGATGGAGGCCAGTTTGCGTACACTTTCCAGATTTAGAGAAATCCCGATAACCCCGGACTGGTCGGAAAGCGTCTGAGATACCACCACAACAGGAATACCCGATGAATTGATGATAACAGGGGTGATCGCTACCTTACCGGGTTGCTTCATCGCTTCGATGTACCATGGCCGTGTGCGAGGATCAAATGTCCCTTCGTCCTCCTTGGGCACCCCCCGAATCATCAGCCCGTCCGGTGTTCCAACAAAAATATCCGTCGCATCTTCGTGCAAGCCCTTGTATTGAATCAGTTTGGGCTGAATCAATGGGCTGTTTCGACCATCTATCATTGAGGCGTCCAGACGCTCCGCCAAATACTTCGCATCTTTAATTTTACTGGCGATTGCGTATTCAATAATCGAGTTAGCCGTCGCTACACCCTGATTTGCACTGCTGTAGAGCTGTTTTTCCATAGCATTATATGATGATTTATAGGTCGCAATGGAAATACTTAAGCTCGGAATCAGCAAAACAAGCAAAAAGCCTAAACTTAGCTTGTTCCTGAGTGTCCATATAGTTTTTCTCTTTCGCGTTGTTCCCATGTTTTTTCCCCTTTGCTCATAAAACGATATATTTGAATTACATTCAGTGTTAGTTATATCGGTTGAAAGTAACAAATGATTTACAATAAAATTTCACAAAGGAGAAAAACAAAAACCGCGCCCTATGAGACTAAGGACGCGGTTATATGAACATTTAGACCTGTACGTTACTGTTTTCAGCCTTTTTACGGCCAAATAACTGATCCACTGCCAGAAAACGTCCACCGACGAGCGCTTGCTGAAGGCTGGTGAACAGAATCAGCAGATCAAATTCAATCGAGCCAAAAGGCTGTCCTTTTTTAGCGGTTAGCAATACACCGATCATAACGATGGTCAATGCCGCACCAGCCAGTCGTGTTCCGATACCCAGAACCAGTGCAATACCCCCAACCAGCTCAACCGTGGCGACCACAGGAGCCATCCAACCAGGGAGTCCGATGCTTTGGAAGAAACCAGAGGTTCCGTCTAATCCCTGAAACTTTTGTGCACCGTGAACGATAAAAATAACCCCTGTAAAGATTCGTACCAACAACAATCCAATATTCATAAGCGTTTGATTCATTTGCTCATCTCCTTTTAAGTTGTATAAAAATCCTGTAACAAACTACATAGTGTAGTGTATTGCACATCGAGAATCGGGAGCGCGAAAAGCGCCACCCGTAGGAAACATCTTACCCAACTAGATTAGCGCCAGTGCGAACATAAGTGTCAGCATCACTAGCACATAGCTGGAAAACATAATCGAACGCCAAGGCATTTGAATGACAGGTTCTTGCTGAGGGTCTAAAATACGTGAGATACGATAATTAATGGACGTTTCTGCAAACGAGGAACAAGCGGCGGAGTTTACCAGGCGAGTATTGGCAGGCGTCATACTCAGAAGCTTGAGCAATGCGCTCCCAATCCCAACTGGTGAACCGGCTCGATGAATCGCTTCGTTATCAGCCAAAATTTCACGGGCCGTCTTATAATGATTGGTAATGTGACGCAGCACCGGCAAGTAAAATAGCTGTTTAGCACACACTTGCAGCAACCAGGTCTTCAACGGATCATAATGTTTCATATGATAGGCTTCATGGTATATGACCGCTTCTTCCTCGTGCTTGTCCAGTACGGACAATAGTGCAGAGGACAATACAATACGTGGCTTCCATAATCCCATGGTGAAGGCGGCTGGCTTGGCATAATCAATGACCCATATCCGATCGGTCCCGAGTTCACGATATCGCTCACCCAGTGCTTCGGTCAGCGGCAGGTCACGCATTCGGTGCAGTCTGCGAAAAGCTGCCCTGGTAGCCATACACTGTCTGACTGCTTCTCCTCCGGCGATAGTGAAGGTAACGAGAACCAGCCCGCTGAGCGCATCCACCATGTAGCCGATTCCGTAGTGCTGCAACAAGCTTCTGCATATTTGAAACACGTTATAATTCAATTTCCAGCCGAAAACATGCTGCCCGGCGTACATACCCATCTGTATAAGGGCGAAACCCGAAATCAAGGCGCCTGCTGTAAACAGTAATTTAGAACGTGTTTTCCACATCGTCTACATATCCTTTTTCCATTGTTTAATTTTTTGTTCCAGACGTTCGATCAACTTCGGATCGGCCACCTCCAGAGCATCAATCATATGATTGACAGCAAGCGGACCAAATTCATCAACCAATTCGTGACTCAGTCCCTTGGATTGCTCATCCATGAACTCATCCCTGCTTAATACTGGACGATATAAAGACGTTCTCCCACGTATACTCTTACTCAGTATTCCCTTTTCCACTAAACGGTTCATCACGGTCATTACCGTATTGAAGTTAAAGTCCCGATCCCCCTCCAACGCGGTCTGCACTTCTTTGATACTCCGATCCGAAGTGGACCATAAAATATCCATAATTTTGGCTTCCAGAGGTCCGAAAAATCGGTTAAGCCCGGTTTCGCCAGCTTTAAAATTCAGTCGTTTCATAAGAAGCACCTCACACTACCGATTGTAGTGTATATATCCGGATAAAGTCAACCGTCACACCTAATGTCAGTTTCTTCATGGAATCATATACAAACCGCCGAATGTCTCCATCCGGCGGAAATTCATCGGTATTCATAGCTTTTAGTTCAATCTGCCAATCTGTATCCTACACCTCTTACGGTTGCAATATATTCAGGTTCTGCAGGTCGATCATCCAGCTTCTTGCGCAAACTTTTGACATGCACATCTACAACGTTGCTGCCTCCTACAAAATCCGTCTCCCAGATATCGTGCATCATTTGCTCGCGGGAGATCACTTTGCCTTGAGCATCAATCAGCTTCAGCAGCAAATCGTATTCTGTTTTAGTCAGATTCAATTGACTCTCTTCTTTATATACCAGCATTTTATCTCGGTCAATCCAGATGTCCTTGAATACCGTACGACGGCTGGCTTGCGCTACCTGACGGGAAGCGGCAGGATGGCGTACAATCATCCGTTCAATGTCATGCACCATATGATTGGCAGCCAGCGGCCACACCAGCACCTCTTCCGAAGGAAGCAGCTCATGCGCATGTACAGACATCCGATCCTGTACCACATACATAACCGGTGTGTCTTTCATATGTTCTACCTCAAGACGATTGCGGATATCCAGTAATTCACTCTGTGGTTCGGTGGCGGTCAAATCGTAAATCAACAAATCGCTTCCCAGATGACGCTGCACTTCAGGCTCCCAGCGATGAAAAACCATCACATCAAAACACGCATCTGACAACGTACGCACCAACCCATGAACTACACCCGGTACCGAACTGATCAGAATGATACGACGTGTAGTCGGACAATACAAAGGCTCATTGGAGGGAACGGTCTGCACCGTAGGTGTAGAGGGAGCTGCTAACATCGATGTCCAACTGCCCTTCACCCGTCTAGGCATGTCAGCCACTTTGAAACGATTCGTTATCTGATTCGCTTGCTTTGACATTCCTTACACACTCCTCCGAATACGACATGGGCATGGGCAATATTATACCCCGTTTCATGCGCAACCGTGTCAATCCAATCATGTGGGACTTCACTCATTACTTCATCTACTCGGCCGCATACCTGACAAATAATATGCTGATGATCGTCCATCCGTCCATCATAACGACTAGCAGCTTCCCCCAGCTTCAATTCACGGATTAATTCCTTATCCGTCAAATAACGTAGGGAATTATATACTGTTCCATAGGCCAGATTATATCCGCGCTCCATCAACCGATTCATAACATCAGCCGCAGTAGGATGATCGTGGGCTTCACGAACCACATCATATACCGCTTGGCGCTGCGAAGTTAAATTTAAAGTTCTCATACCGCATCTCCCTTAACCAACGCAGATTATATTAATTACAAAATTACAATCACAATAAAGATCAACTTAGAATAAGTATAAATCTTAATTTATTTCAAGTCAATGGGATCGGATAAATTGAACGGCTTTGCAACACAATGTATACATGGTACATCTCAGCCCATACACATTGGAGGAATATTTTATGAAAATACTGTGGATATTCATTCTCTTTATGATGCTTACGCTCGGAACAAGTATATCGATAAAATGGCTTTTCGGCGCTCATCATCCTTGGGAGCCTATTTCATTGGCTTTTCGCACTATGCGACCATCGGAATATGTCGTCCTGGCAGGAATGCTTATAGTGTTCTTTATAAATGTGGGCAAAAAGCCAATAGGAAACGCATTTCGCTTCCTGTTCTCACAATGGTCACGTTTCCTCAAAGTTTCTACTTCTTCCTCTGATTCTCCGCAAGAGAGTCATCAGAAAGAACAAACAAGGGAAAACGCAAGCAAATAATGGATGGACATAGATGAGGGACATTCGTCCAAATTCAAAGTGGCAATCCATGTATTCCGTTCATATTCATTATCCATATTAATAATGACCGCATTTCCAAGAATAAAATCGAACATCAAAATGAGCATTTTACCGGTACTGATGTATGTTTTGTCGGCAAGACGATGTCTCATGAGACATTTTCCTCTCCTTTTTTATTCCGGGTCTTTCTCAGCCACGACACGATTAGCAGCAAGATAGGAAAAAACACGGCAAATATCGGAAACAGCCATTTCAGCACTAACTCGCCTGTTTGAAGGTGATCTTGATAGCTCAGTGTCATCAATACACAAGAGACTAACATGATAATCCCAAATGGCAGGATCAGTTTATGGTATGACATTCTCAATACATCCTCTGCGGCTTTAACCGCGGCATAATAGAAGATGAAAATTTTAAAAAAATCAAAGATAATAACGCTCATAACACCGATGACATCGACTCTGTCGATAAAATCAGATATTTCGACCTTGCTGATCATCGAGAGTAGCGGGTAAGTCGCCCGTTTAAACACATCCTCTCCCAGTGCAAGCACATTGGACAGTGTAACAATAGATAGGAGCAGCCCTCCGAACAATATAGCAGAGACCCCTACCCCATTGGCACGATAGCCCTTTTTTAATGTGGGAAGAATCATCGCAAACGTAACCATCTCGCCGTACGGTAGCATCACGGCTTGCGAATAAACAACTTGCCATATCGGCTGCCAGCCATGCTCGGCTATGGGCAATATATTGCCCACATCTACAATGCCTGCCAACAAAATTAATATATTCGTGGCTAGGCCCAGCAACAGTAGCAAAATCAACATGATGATGGCCGTCCGGCCTGCAACCTCGATTCCCAAATACACCACATACATTACAAGTCCAATCATTAAGGCACAAATGACTGTCAACGGCGTATGCTGAAGTGTCCGGTCGGCAATCAGGATCCCCGTGTCCCGAAGATCCCGTGCTCCGCCGTAAAGAAAAAACACGATATATATAAAAGCAAGCGCACTCCCTGCTTTCTTGCCCAAAAGGGCTCTGCAGTACTGTGTCATGAGCAAGTCGGGAAAGCGTCGGTGAAGGCTGCCATAGCATACAAAAAGCATTGCCCCCAAAACTGTGGAAATGAGGATGGCGATCCACGCATCCTTGCCCGCATTCCTTCCGGGAATAGACATCATGGATGTACCCATCTCAAACAACACCATAAGAGAGATCATCTCTTTTGCACCTATCTGTACCCTTTTTTTCATGGCCTTCCCTCCTTGTTCTATTTTTCACTAGTCTGATTCCCCCTTGGAATATGGGTTAGTCCGCGACTGAGTGTGTTTCAGTATAGAAGTCACTTGAATACGAACGGTACTTTCCGCAAAATAACGGCTCCAATCGTGAGAGAGCCTCTTCCATTGTTGGGGATGGCTCCTCTCCAGCGCAAGGCCAAAGCCTATTACATCGCTGCGGGTACGCTGAATGTCTCTGACTGTTGAAGCGATTACTTTTTTCGTCTCCTCTGTCCATTGCTCCTGCAGTCTTTTCATCGCCTCCGGACTCTGTAAGTTAATCGAGCACTCGGCTTCCTGTACTGCCCCGGTCTGTTTTAAGTTAATCACAAAAATAGGCTCTCCTTGCTCCATCCGAGTGTGTATCTTGGTTGCAGAAAACAAGGTTTCGATGCCAATGGTTTCCCTATTCTTACCGCAGCTCAGTGTTGTTTGGGCACCTTTCACCTTGTTGTTGATCATAGACAGTCCAATGGCCTGGTCATCGTCCAACCAGTGGACAAGCCGATCCTTTTTGAACACCCCCATTCCGTTAATATGAACAATGGCTTTCGGTAAAATATTGTCCACATTGTTCTTGCTTGCAGCCTGCTCCAAATTCCCATTGACCCCTATGCCCGTCAGCACAGGACCGCCACCCTTATGAGACATGCTGCGAATGACATCGTCGATAGTCACCGCGTAATCCCCGGCATACAAACGCTCCGATGTTTCCAGCTTTCCTGAAATATCATTGGCCGGAATACGGCCGATCGCGGTCATGATTGCCAGTACATCCTTCCCAGTATTACCGCGTGCCACCAGCATTTTCACCGGCAACCGGATTTCTGTAGACCTTTCCAAAGAATCCATCATATCGCCGATTCCAGCCCGTGCCAGCTTTTCACCAATAACGACCAGTTTGGTGTGCGCCAAAGAAATGATCCTCGGAACCTTTTGTGAGGCTCTGCGGAGCGCTTGAAACAGATTTTTTCCCTTTTCCCGATACAAAACGACAGGAGTATCTCCTCTCGCTTTGGCTCCGGCGATTTCATCTGCCACGATCACCTGTAGGGAAACTTCGTAATCTGACTCCCCAACCATATCAATTCCTATCCCCGCTACTACTGCTCTCTGGTTTAACTCCACAGAATCCCAGCAACCGGATAACAAGGGAGCGAACAGTAACAGGACCAAACACAGTCTCCCTATACTCCCCTTAAAGGTTACTGCCCTTTGTTCATTCCTCTTCCCCTGATACACCCTGATTGCCCCCCTCCTGCATCGGTGTGGTTTTATCAGAAGGGGAATTCCCGCTTCCATCCTTCATTCGTTTCTGGTTCTTAGACGTTATGCTTTTAGGACGTTTCTTCATCATCCAAAATGGGAGTCGCAATACGGCATCCTTTTGACTCTCCAGCACAAAAGGACTGAAAGGCGCCATGTAGGGCACCCCGAAGGAACTTAGACTGTTCATATGAGCAATCAACGCAATCAGCCCCAATGTAATGCCGTATAGCCCCATAAACGCTGACAGTATCATGAAAATAAACCGGCACAATCTCCCGGCCACTGCCATGTTATAGGCTGGGATTGCGAAACTGGCTATTCCTGTCAGGGCTACTATAATTGTGAGCAGCGGGGTGACGACTCCGGCTTCCACGGCCGCTTGACCCAACACAAGCGCACCAATAACGGATACCGTTTGACCACCCGCACGCGGCATTCGAATACCCGCCTCACGCAAAATCTCAAAGGTAATCTCCAAAATAAACGCCTCTAGAAATGCCGGAAAAGGAACGGATTCCCGCTGAGCCAATATGCTGATCAGTAGTGGAGTCGGTATCATTTCATAATGGTATGTTGTTAAGGCAATGTAGAGAGAAGGCCCCAGAATAAGAATAATGAAGCTGATATATCTAATGAGCCGAACAACAGTCGCCATATCGTAACGCTCTTCATAATCCGAAGAACTCTGAAAAAATTGGGCAAATATTGTAGGCATCACCAGTACAAACGGAGTCCCGTCTACAATGAGAGCCACTCGACCCTCCATAATATTGCTGCTAATGGTGTCCGGTCTTTCCGTGTTAAAAATCGTCGGGAATGGTGTAAAGTGATTTTCCTGTATCATCTCCTCAACCATGCCGGACTCAAATACAGCGTCAATATTGATGCTTTCTACCCGTTTACGAACCTCATCTACGACACGTGGATTTGCAATATTTTTCATGTAGAGCATGGCCACATTTGTGAGGGACGTGCTTCCCACTTGGAACATCTCCAGTGTAAGATCGGAGCTTTTAATCCGTCGCCGGACGAGAGAAATATTCGTGAACAGGGATTCTACAAATCCCTCTTTCGGTCCTCTGACGACTGTCTGTGTTGTTGGCTCGCTGACTGCGCGTGTCTCTCCCCCACGTGTGCCGCACGCAATGGCTTTTTCGCAGCCTTCCAATAGGATGATCGTGTCCCCCACTAACAGTTGTTCCATCATGGAATTCCAATCATCGCAGTCCTTCACTTCTCCTAGTGCAAGCGCATGACTCTGTATTCTTGCGTACAGCGCTTCTGCATTCTCCGCCTCAGCAGCCACTTCAGCAGATGGGCGGCTAAGCATGGATCTCATGATGAGTTCATTCACCGTATCCGTTTTAGCCATACTATCCAGAAACACAATAGCGGCGGGAACATCCGCCCTCAGCCCTAATTTAAAGCGGCGAATCAGAAAGTCTGGGCTATCTGATGTCAATTTCTTAATTTGCTGCAAGTTGGTTTCCAAACAAGTATCGATTTTTAAATAGCGCGGAGAATTTTCATTGTTCTTGCCCGCACCCGACTTTTTATTATGTTTGCGATAGGGATAGCGAATCATGAGCAAACCTCATCTCCAGTAAGGCAGCAATAGATACCGCCTATTTTTCCTTATTCTTGTATCTTTGGAGTATGCTCAATCTATTCCCAGTTATGCACCAAACACGTGAACGAAACGTTATAAGCGCATCAGCGTAATAAATTTCAATAAATTCTTCATTTTCAAGCTTAATGTCAGTTTTTTTGATAAAATGAAGAAATATGCCTCTCGGGAGGGTTAGCATCTTGTTCAGTACGTTTTTTGTAAATACCTGTATCCTTGTCACCTTTTTGTACATAACTGGCCTCATATCACAAAGATATAAAATCCGTCTGCACACCTTGAAGCGTAAGATACATTGGATCGGAGGCGGCCTTTTTGGGTGCTATGGCATTGTTATGATGTACTATTCAATTCCAGTAGGATTTAATACGATTGCCGATCTTCGTCATTTGGCCATCGTAGCTACCGCAACGTACATCGGCGCCCCAGCAACGCTCATGGCTACCCTATTTATATGTGTAGGTAGATTATTGCTGTTTGGTATCAACACTCAAGCCATCGTAGGCGCTATTTTTATGATGCTCGTTGGGCTGGGGTGCGCTTTATTGTCACATCTGTCCTGGTCACGTTTACCCAAGCTGATGATTATGAACGTTTTTGCTATGGGCATTATATTCTGTTCCCTTATGATTAATTTGAAGAATCTTGATGATGTTCTGCACGTTTATCCGCTCCAATTATTCATATCCATGATCGGCGGATGTCTTCTGTACCTCATTGCTGAATCTATCAACACATCCAATGAGCTATTACTTCGACTGGAGCATACCTCCTACACAGACCATCTCACTAATTTAAGCAACAGAAGACAGCTTGAGTTTTCATTGGAAGAGAAGCTCCCTCAAGCTCGTCAACGTCATGAGCACTTATCTGTACTGGTGTTGGATATTGATCACTTCAAGGAAGTCAACGACACCTATGGGCATGCGGCAGGAGATGCAGTGCTGCGCCAGCTTGGGCAGATTCTAATGGAAAAATGTCGTCCTAATGATGTAGTCACCCGCAGCGGGGGGGAAGAATTCACCGTGCTTTTGCCAAATTGTGCTTTTCGGCAAGCGTTGCGAATAGCTAATCAGATTCTTAGTGGAGTAAATCAGCACGAGTTTATTTTAGCGGATGGTCTTGTTCTTAAGGTCACGGTGTCCATCGGTGTGACGACATTTCCTGGTACCGGGGAAGATATGTCCGGGGCAGCCCTGTTGGAGCAGGCAGATAAAGCACTATACGAAGCTAAAAATGCAGGACGTAACCGGGTTTGCTCATATGAAACATAATTTGAGGCATGACCATTTCATAGAAATAGCCGATACAACCCTCTTTTGAGAGTCGTATCGGCTATTATCATTTTGAATCTTCATTATGATTGCATTTTCCCACCACGAGTGATGTACGATTGGCAAGCGAAGCCAGCGTATGGGACCCCCATACTTCCAGCATACGTCGTTCGCTCTCGGCTAAAATTTCGGATACGGCTATCGCCAACTCCTCACAAAAAGGATTGGTTTCCGGTTCATGCATCATACCCGGGAAAATCGGATCACATATTTCAATGGCGTGGTATATATCAGCAAGTGTAATATGGTCGGCCGAACGGGTAAGCACATAGCCTCCCTCACGACCTTCGCGTGCTGCAATCAAATCTGCCTGTACAAGTCGCGTCAGCACCCTGCGCACCAAAGTGACTTCGCAGTCAATGGAACGGGCAATAGAACCGCTGGCACAGAGTTCTCCGTGCTTTTCCAAATAGACAAGCGCCTTTACCGCCACCCCAAGCCATTTGGGCGTTGCGGTGCGTAGTCGTTTTTCACTATTCAAATGAGATGACACCCCTAAGCTGTAGAAACTTCGTTGAATGCATTGTACGTGATGTCAGAAGTAAGTTCAAGCCTGAAAGCCGGAATCCTCTGTAGCATTAGCGCCCAAAGTAAAATGAGCTAGCCGCACTTCCCCGCTCAACAACAGGTATACATCACGTGTGCCAGAGACTGAATGTACCGCTTCCGAAAGCGTAACCCATGCTTGCGCCCCTCCTGTATTGCCCACGTTCACACGTGCCACAGCTTCGCTGTCCGGTGCATCCAAACGCAACTCAATTGTGGCATCGCTACTGTTGCATGACACGCGACACTGAAGCTCGACCACACTCACCGTATCCATGTCTACGCCATGAAAGGCAATCCAACCGGAACGTTGAGGTGTGCGCGGACGTACACAGGCCTCCCTTTGCTCCTTGCTTTCATCCAGTACGATGTCGGAGCAATTATCAAAGTTTTCAGCGCGGATACTTCGTCCAGCTTGGCGTGGTGGAATAACTTCGCCACGAACGTACACAGGGTGCTCCAACCGGATATCCGCTGAGGAAGCGCCTGCCAGCAGTGTATATTCACCCGATTCAACGCAATAGCAATCCCGTGTAACATCCCAAATCGCCCAATCCTTCATCCGAATCGTAAAGGAAACCGTTCGCGTCTCACCTGCGTCTAAGCGAATACGTTGAAAACCGCACAATGTCTTCAGTGGTCGCTTTACTCGTGAGGCACCGGGCCGTACATAGAGTTGTACAACCTCTTCACCAGCAGCTACACCCCGATTCGTCACCTCTACCCACACCTGGAGCGTATCCACGGCATCCAGTGCAGCAATAGATTTTACGCTATCCTTTGGGGCATCCGTACGCAGGTCATTATATTCAAAAGGCGAATACGTCAATCCATGGCCAAACGGATACAAGGATTCACCTTCAAAATATTGATAGGTACGACCGCCGCGAATAATATCGTAATCTTTGATGTCGCCCAATTGATCCTCGCTCTGAACCCAGGTCATGTTCAAACGCCCCGCTGGCGCGTAATCTCCAAATAACACATCCGCTATTGCTGTACCATGCTCTTGTCCCGCATGAGACGTGTATACGATCGCTGGAATATGCTCCTGAACCCAAGGGATGGCAAATGGATAGCTGCCCGTCAGAACCACAATCGTATTCGGATTGACGCGATACACTTCCTCGATAAGCCGTTGCTGGGAAGCTGCCAGTTCCAAGCCTGGACGGTCATTCTCTTCCTTTCCATTGATGAGCGGGTGATTTCCAACAAATACAATTGCTGTATCTGCCGCTTGCGCAGCGGCTATCGCTTCCGCTAAACCATCTGACACCGTCTCTACCTGGAATGTTTGGCTCTGTCCTAAAACTGTCGAGGCGTTACTCTCTACAGCGTTAAGTGCAAATTTTTCAGCCTCCACTACCTTTAATGAGCCCTCCGTTCCGGCAATCACTGGTTTGCCATTCCATGTTGTCCACAGATGCTCTCCTTGTCCAACAGGAGTCAGCCCAAAGACCTCTTTGACATACCAGCCATACGCTTCATCAGCTGTAACACGGAGCGTTTCCTCATCACTCGTCACGTAAGTACCCAGATGCTCATCATGTAACGTCACACTGCCATAGCCCCAATCCGTCATGGTCAATACTGTGGGCTCTCCATCCTGGGACAGGCGCATCTCACCGGAAGAATCGACTGTGAGCTTCGCTCCGTCATTCACCGCCGTCAAGATCACGCGTTTCTTACCGTCACGGTACACGACGCGTTCCTTTGCGTCCTTGCCTTCCAGCTTGGCACGAATCGCCTCCAGCGGTGTAACCCGGTAGGGCAGCGTACCGGAATACCAGTCGCGGTACACCTCATTGCCATGCGTACCAATGACCGCTACTTTGCCACACCGGGCAGGGTTCAATGGCAAGAGTTCATGCTCATTTTTAAGCAGTACGATCTGCTCCCTCGCCGCACGCAACGACAATTCACGGGCTTGCTCTGTCATGAGAGCTTCCTCTCCGATTGAGGCATAAGGATTGTCTGCCGCCGGGTCGAATTCCCCCAAACGAAAACGGACACGAAACGTATGGAACAATGCCCGATCCAAGTCTTCTTCTTGTAGCGTTCCTTGCGCCAAGGCTTCACGAATCGCCTGTTTGGAGAGCTCCGCATCATCTGTAATGCTGTCAATTCCCGCCCGAATAGATTCGGCCACGCCAGGCGTATGGGAATCGTAATACTGATGATCGTTGACAATCCCCATGACATCACCCGCATCACTTACGACAAAGCCGTCCATCCCCCATTCGTCCCTGACAATATCGTTAACCCCATGATATAACGTAGCAGGCGTTCCATTAATCAGGTTGTAAGAAGTCATCATCGACTGGGCGCCGCCTTCTGTAAAAGGCTTCTCAAAGGCTCTTAAGTAATATTCTCGCAGATTTCGTGGGTCTATACTGGAGGAGCCGATTCCCCGGTCCACTTCATTGTTGTTACCCAGAAAATGTTTTAAAGTGGCAACCGCTTTCAAATATACCGGATGATCCCCCTGTATCCCCTTGACTAACTCCTTTGACAACTCTCCCGTCAAATACGGATCTTCGCCGTAAGCTTCCTCATTGCGTCCCCATCTCGGGTCACGCTCCATATCCACCGTAGGTGCCCACAGGGTCAGACCGTTTAATTTGGGATCACGACGATAGTAAACACGTGCCTCATCTGCGATAACAGAGCCGATGAGGCGCATTAATTCCGTATCCCAAGTACATGCCAATCCTACAGGCTGAGGAAATGAAGTCGCCTCACCTAACCACGCTATCCCGTGTGCCGCTTCCGTACCGTGCTTATAAGCTGCGACTCCCAACCGGTCAATGGCCGGCTGGTATTGCAACATGGATTCAACCTTTTCCTCCAAGGTTAGTCGCGAAACGAGATCCCGTACACGCTCATCCAGATGAATCTTCGGATCTTGAAATAAATATTCGATACCCGTTGTTTCATGACTCATATCCGTCATCTCCTTAGCTTAATTAAGATGATAAAAAGTACTTTTATGAAAGCGTTTTAATATATCATAGCTAAAAAGGGGTACCCCGGCAACAATACCGAAAACATCCTATACTATTTGAAAGAGAGACCGCAGCATAAAGACAAAAAAAGTTGTATTTTACCTTCAATATACAAAGCTAAAAATAATATTTTTCGGTATAATCAGGATATATCACTGAAGGAGGAAGCGCTAATGAAAAATACCGGAATGACAAGGCCTCTGGATCAATTGGGGCGGATTGTACTCCCTAAGGAAATGCGCACTACAATGGATATCAATATCGGTGATTCACTTGAATTTTTCGTAGATGAAGAAGGGTTTGTACTAAGAAAATACACCGGTGTCTCCTGCAAATTTTGCGGCGCAGTGGATCATTTAACTTATTTTCGCGACAGCTTTATTTGCGCAGAGTGCATCCAGGTATTAAAGACCGATGAAAATGTGCATGCCACAAGCACCGATGCTATCCAGGCTCAAGAAGATTCTAAGCCGACCCGAACCAATACAACCTGGCAACCCAAGCAATCTAGAGTGCAGCAAGGTGAAATGGTAAAAAAGCTACGCAAGCTGATTCAGGAACACCCGAACCTGCCACAAAAAGTATATGCCGAAATGCTAGATATTTCCCAAGGCCGGGTGTCCCAGTTGAAAAAGCTACTCTAAACCTTCCCAAAACAATATCCCAAGATCA
The DNA here is from genome assembly GCF_900116035.1 of Paenibacillus sp. cl130. Classification (NCBI taxonomy): domain Bacteria; kingdom Bacillati; phylum Bacillota; class Bacilli; order Caryophanales; family Paenibacillaceae; genus Paenibacillus; species Paenibacillus sp. cl130. Next base: position 424,041 of record NZ_FOYG01000004.1, on the reverse strand, counting down.
TATACTATGTACTCGCAAGCCTATCATTTTCATCGCAACTACGATGGCCAGATATAGAGTAAGGTGCATATCCGCGGATGTGTCCCTTACTCTGTATCTGGCTTTTTTATGCTGCCCGCTCCTACCAATGTGACAATAGTCACATACTCTCAATGTATACGTATATACAATATATAGATCGAAACAATTGGTTAACACAAGATATCATCAATATGTTGTTTTTGTGAAAAATATATATATTTTACTATATGGAGGGTTTTACGATGAAGGTGCTGGAGGAACATCAATTATACGACATCGGCGAGCGGGTCATTGGGGCACAAGATCTGGACATGCTGCGGGAGAATGCAAATTTGAATGGAGAATCGTTCAGCGGCAAAATGAGCAAGCTTGGGTCCGAGTATGCCAAATGGTATGCGCGCCTGCGGGTACTTCCGCCTGAACTGACGAACGCGATTGACCACGGATATGTATATGTTCACGATTTGGACCAATATGCGCTCGGAACTACGAATTGTATCTTTATCCCTTTTGGTCGTTTACTGCGAGACGGCTTCAATACAGGCAACGGCTCTGTGCGCACACCGCAAACGATTATGTCCGCTATGGCACTGGTCGCCATTATTTTCCAATCTCAGCAAAACAGCCAATTCGGAGGTGTCTCCGCCAACAAAATAGATTGGGACCTTGCCCCATACGTTGCCCGGTCCTTCCGCAAACATCTGCGCAAAGGACTTCGGTTGTTCGAGGAAGAGATAGAATCCCATCTGTCTGACGACGAACTACATATGGCCAATCCCCATTTGCAAGAAGTCTGCCCTCGTTCATACGCATTCGCACGCGAAGAAACGGAAACGGAAACCCGGCAGGCTGCTGAATCGCTCATTCATAACCTGAACACCATGAGCAGTCGGGCAGGTGGACAGATTCCATTCACTTCACTGAATTACGGAATGTGCACGTCTGCTGAAGGACGGCTTGTTACTCAATCGCTGCTGGAGGCCACTATTCGCGGCTTGGGCAGCGGGGAAACTCCTATTTTTCCGCAGCATATTTTCCAATGCAAAGAGGGAATCAACCAGGCAGAAGGCGACATCAATTATGATTTGTTCTTACGGGCGGTAGAATGCTCTAGCAGACGGATGTATCCCAATTTTGTGAATGTGGATGCCACCTTCAACTTGCCTTTTTACCGTGCTGATGACCCGGATACCATTATAGCGACAATGGGTTGCCGTACCCGCACCATTTCTGACCGTTTCGGTAGAAACCGGCAGAGTGGCAAGGGAAATCTCTCCTTCAATACCATTAATCTGGTGCGGCTTGGGATTGAGTATGGTATTTGCACAGGCAAACGCCTGACACCTGACCGTGATCGCTTTGATGCGAGACTGGAAGAAGTTATGCGCATTGCGGTGGATGGCCTAATCCATCGCTATCAAATCCAGACCAGCCAGCCGGCCAAAGCTTCGGACTTTATGATGCGCGAAGGGGTATGGGAAGGTGGAGAAGAACTGGCGCCAGATGATAAGGTGGGAAGCGTACTAAAGCACGGTACGCTTTCGATCGGGTTCATCGGGCTGGCTGAGTGCATGAAGGCACTATACGGGAAACACCACGGGGAGGATGATTTCGTATACCGCGAGGCACAGCGAATCATCACTTCCATGCGCGTGTATTGCGATCGAATGAGTGAATATCACAATTTAAATATTACATTGTTCGCTACGCCTGCCGAAGGTCTGTCGGGCAAGTTCACATTGCTGGATCAACGTGATTTCGGGATTATCCCTGAGGTAAATGATCGAGAATATTACACGAATTCTTTTCATATTCCCGTGTATTATACGCTCCCGGCTGCTCGTAAAATCAGCTTGGAAGCTCCGTTCCATAACCTCTGCAACGCTGGTGCGATTTCATACATCGAGCTGGATGGTAACGCGCGGAATAACCCGGATGCGTTTCTTAAAATTGTTCAGTACGCGCTGCATCAGAACATCGGCTATTTCTCTATCAACCACCCGGTGGATCGTTGTACGGAATGTGGTTATGAAGGGATTATCGGGACAAGCTGCCCCCAATGCGGCACAGATGAGGAGCATACACACTTTCAGCGCTTACGTCGGGTAACCGGATATCTGACAGGAGATTATACCGTTCGCTTTAATGCTGCAAAACAGGCAGAAGTTCGAGACCGGGTGAAACATAAGTGAATTTGTGTGGCTACATTCCGGAATCTCTGAACGAAGGATACGGCCTGCGCACTGTCGTGTTTATTAGCGGTTGCCGTCATGCCTGTCCCGGATGCTTTAATCCAGCGTCGTGGAGCTTCCGTGCAGGTGAGCCATTTACACCCCAACGACAACAGGAAGTCATTCGTGACATCATGGATAATCCGTTGTTGGACGGACTGACTCTCTGCGGGGGAGATCCGTTTTTCTCAGCAGCAGAATGCTCGCAATTTGTGCGTGACTTCCGCGAGGCCTGTCCCGACCGAACCGTGTGGGCTTATACTGGCTTTGTCTATGAAGATTTACTCACAGATCAGGAGCGACAGGAGCTAGCGCTTTTGTGCGATGTGATTGTGGATGGTCGTTTTGTAGAACAGCAAAAGGACCTGACCCTTCCCTTCCGGGGCAGTCGCAACCAGCGTCTGGTAGATGTAAAAGCCAGTATTCAGGCAGGCTATACCGTTTCATTGGCTTAACGCGAAGTTTACCCGGCAAGATGCTATATATCTAAGACAAGTCCCCATCATGGGTAAGGCTTGTCTTTTTTTCATATAGCTAACTGTTTCCATTGGAGTTTCTATTGCGCATCCTGTAAGTTTCACTTATGATGGTGAACAAGTATACGAGTGCATAATTATTCGTCATACCTTAACCGTATAGCTTGGAGATAGGTGTCTGTTCTATTCAGATCAGGCTTAAAAGGGAAGCCGGTGCAAATCCGGCACGGTCCCGCCACTGTAAACGGGGAACTTTCAGCTGTTCATATATCCACTGGTCCACAGACCGGGAAGGAATGCTGAGAGTCATGATCCGTAAGTCAGGAGACCTGCCTATTTTAACAACATCGCAAGTACCTACGGAAGATAGGGAGGTGTTAAGAGCAGTCGCCGTATTTTTGATTTTTTAATCACGGAGGCATTCTTTCCCCTACTTATTTTTAACTCTGGGGGAAGAATGCCTTTTTTGGTACGTAAAAATAAAACAGCTACCCACTAGGAGGAAAAGTACATGTCCATTATTGAATGGCCTGAATTGTCCGGCTTGATTAGCAGTAATCTGGGATATCCGCGTATCGGCGAAAACCGGGAATGGAAGAAAGCACTGGAACGCTTCTGGGACGGCAGCATTAACGAAAGCGAACTGCAGACGGAGATGAAAAGATTACGGTTGGAGCATCTGAGCAAGCAGCGTGACAAGGGGATTGATCGCATTCCTGTCGGAGACTTCTCCTATTACGATCACATGCTGGATACATCTGTAATGTTCGGTCTGGTACCCGAACGGTTCAACCATCGTCCCGCAGGTCCGGTTCCTCTGTCCGTGTATTTTGGGATCGCTCGTGGACAGAAGGGAGCAACCGCCAGTGAAATGACCAAATGGATGAATACCAATTATCACTACATCGTTCCTGAATTGGCAAACGCAGTCCCGGTGTTCACTGAAAATAAACCCTTACAGGCTTATCGTGAAGCAAAACAAGAACTAGGCATTGATGGGAAACCGGTCCTCATCGGCCCCTATTCATTCGTTACCTTATCCAAAGGCTATGATCGTAAGGATTTGGCCACCATCGTACGAAGCTTCCTGCCACTGTACACCCGTATCCTGTCTGAACTAGCGGCAGAAGGCGTTCAGTGGGTCCAAATCGATGAACCTGTCCTAACCACCTCATTCCCGGCAGAGGATTTGGACATTATTCAGGAAGTCTATGAAGCTTTGACTCAAGCTGCGCCCTCCTTGAATATAATGCTGCAAACCTACTTTGGCAGCCTGGACCATTATGAGCGTCTGTCCGCACTTCCGGTACAGGGATTGGGTCTTGATTTTGTGTATGATGATGGCGAAAATCTTCAGCATATATTGCAGCATGGCTTCCCTAAAGGAAAAACGCTGGGCGCTGGGGTTATTGACGGGCGCAATATATGGCGAAGCGACCTGAACGCTGTGGCTGCCCTGCTGGGTCAGTTAGCAGAACAAACCACTGCCGCACAGCTTATCGTACAGCCATCATGCAGTCTGCTGCATGTGCCAGTCAGTCTGGAGGCAGAGCACAAGCTGGACAAGGAGCTGGTGCAAGCGCTGGCCTTTGCCGATGAAAAGCTGGAGGAAATCGCCGTCCTGACGGCTGCACTTGGCAAACACGATCCTTCCGCACTCGCCAAGCTTGAGCAAAGTGCGGATGCGGTAGCCCGTTTCAACAGTTCAGCGGCACGCGTACAGACAGCTGCCGATCTGGCCGACCTGTTGGCAAAAGAGCCTCTGTCACGCAGCGTTCCTTTCGCCGAGCGTCGTGAGATTCAGCAAAATAAGCTGAAGTTGCCTCCACTGCCTACGACGACCATTGGTAGCTTCCCGCAAACCGCCGAGATCCGCAAGGCCCGCCTGCACTATCGCAAAGGAGAATGGTCAGCCGAGCAATACCGGGCGTTCATCCAACAGCAAATTAAGGAATGGATTGATATTCAAGAGGACATTGGCATTGACGTGCTTGTTCATGGAGAATTTGAGCGGACCGATATGGTTGAATTTTTTGGCGAAAAGCTGAACGGCTTTGCTTTTACGCAAAACGGATGGGTGCAGTCCTACGGCTCCCGCTGTGTTAAACCGCCGATTATATACGGAGACGTTTCCTTCGATCAGCCCATGACCGTGGAAGAAACGGCATTCGCCCAATCGTTAACTTCCAAGCCTGTTAAGGGAATGCTTACAGGCCCTGTGACCATTTTGAACTGGTCTTTTGAACGTAACGATATTCCTCGTAGTCAAGTTGCTTTACAGTTGGCTCTGGCATTACGGGCAGAGGTAGAGGCACTGGAACAAGCGGGCATCGGCATGATTCAGGTCGATGAGCCTGCAATTCGTGAAGGGCTTCCACTGAAAAAAGAACAACAGCAAGCCTATCTGGACTGGGCGGTTCAAGCCTTCCTTGTGACCACGGCCACCGTTGAACCTGCGACCCAAATCCATACGCACATGTGCTATTCCGAATTTCAGCATATGATTCAGTCCATCTCCGATATGGATGCCGACGTCATATCTATTGAAACTTCGCGAAGTCACGGAGAACTGATTGTCAGCTTTGAAGATCAGGTATACGACAAGGGCATCGGTCTGGGCGTGTACGATATCCACAGTCCGCGCATCCCCGATGTATCTGAAATGCTAAGCATGATCCAGCGTGCTCTGCGCGTACTGCCATCAGATTTGTTCTGGGTTAATCCGGACTGTGGTCTGAAAACCCGCACCAAGGAGGAATCTATCGCCGCCTTGCGACTAATGGTACAAGCGGCTCAAGCAGCCCGGGCTGCATTGGCTGTATCCAACTAATCTTTTTATCGTATCGAATCGCACCATCATTTCACCATATCCTATTCCCCTTTCCGGCCCTTTTTGGTAAAAGCCGGGAAGGGGGATTTATTCTAGGTCATATAATGTATAAACGCCTTGAATATGCTCCATTTTCATCTGCTTCATATGTACGCCTAAGCCATGTTCTTGATCCCAGGAGCAACTAAAATTCAAATACAGTTCATCCTTTGCCGATGAGTCGGAAATCAGTATAGACACAAGCTGTATTCGATCCAGCAATTGTTCCGGCCGCTCCACATAAGGCGCATATTCATCTGGGTCCTCTCCCCATATACTGTAAGCATTCCGGTACTTTTCCACTATGCCAGCATAATGATGGTGTATGGACTCCAACACTTGAGGATGAATAGCTGACGAATATTCCATATACTGCTCCCATGTGTTTTTTTGCAACTGTGTAGGTTCTTCTATAGTCTGTGCCTGTTCTTCGGAGTCAGCCCCCACGATAAATTCGACTTCTACTTCCGAGGGCTGCCCGCAAAAATTAAGATGTACTACACCACGCAGAACAATCTCCTCAGATACATCCCAAGACTCATCATCCTGTTCCAGTTCCATATACCAATTTTTCCAATCCACCCTTTACCCACCTCTTCATAAAAAGTAATATTTAACCCTATTGAATACTTTACAATCTATCATTTTAATGAATGAAATTAAAGTAGCATCCTATTTGTGCTTCCAGCCATATTTCGAGTAATTTCCAAATAAAAATACTTTTTTCTACAACATTCGCTATTCAATAAAGCCTTCAAGAAAGAAAATCTGCCCATTTCGGCACAAATATTTTATTATTAAAAATTTAGTACCTTGCATTAATCAGTACATGATGTTAAATTGTACCTGACTACTGTTCTATAATTAGTACCCGTGACAAATTATGCACAAACACACGTTTCTTCCCCTTATTCCGAACGACACCTATGAATTATTGATAACATCCAGGAAGGGAGCACCGCTCGTGAATGTGAACATCCAATTCAAAAAAGGGGTACTGGAACTGTGCGTTCTAGTTCTAATTGGACGCAGAGACCGTTATGGCTACGAGTTGGCTCAAGCCGTCTCCCGTCATATTGAAGTAGCTGAGGGAGCCCTATATCCACTACTTCGCCGTCTGGTATCAGAAGGATACTGCACAACGTATTTACAGGAATCGACCGAGGGACCTCCCCGCAAATATTATCGGCTGACTGATACTGGAAGCAATTATACAAGAATACTTACGCGGGAATGGAATGATTTTGTCCATCATGTCGCAAGCCTACTGGAGGAAGGGAATTCCGATGAATAGAAAACAGTTTCTTACAGAGGTAGAGCAGCTTCTTTCTCCTCTCCCTGCAGAGGTACGCAATGAGCTGCTTAGTGATTTGAGCCAGCATTTTGACTACGGGTTGGTTAATGGCAAAAGCGAAAGTGAGATTGCCAATGAACTGGGTAACCCGGAGGATATTGCCCGAGAAGCGTTGGATGATCCCAATGCAGCCTGGAACGCTTCTCCTCCGCTTCGTCAGGGAAGCTTCGCACGCAATCTTTTTACTTTCTTAGGGCTGCTGTTTCTCAATTTGCTAATCTCCATCCCGATTATGGCTACCCTATGGGCAGTATGGGCTTCATTGACCGTGCTATCGGTCAGCTTCATTGCAGCCCCCCTTCTCGCCGTTACTGATTATGCACTAAACAGCACCTTTTACCCGGCCAAATTCTTTTTCTCTATCACGTTGACGGGTATAGGTCTATTGCTGCTGCCTGGAGTACGTTATCTCCTACTCCTTATGGTCAAGGGCACAGTACGATACTGGAAATGGAATCAGACTACCCTGAGGGGAGCTTACTAACAACATGAATAAAAAGTGGTTTATTGCAGCAGGTCTGTGCATTGTCATCGGCGCAGCCGGAATGGTGGCCTACGGTGCCCCATGGAGTCAACAAGTCATGAAGGAAACAACTGCGATTAACAAAAAATGGACGTTCACACGTGGTCAGCTACAGAAGCTGAAAGTGGACAGTTCTGATGATGTCTCTATTTTGTTTACTCCTGGCTCTGGCGACCAAGGTACGATACGCATTAGTGGAGAAGTTCAGACAAAGGTAGCCGACCAAATTCATAATGCCCGAATTGAGAACGGTAAGCTTACGATTCAATCGGAGCCGGCCGCTTCCTTGTCATTCCTTTCGATCACCCCTGATGTGGATCAAACGATTACCGTAGAGATGCCCTCCGGCGAAACACTAACTGACCTACAGGTAGATGCACATTCAGGGAATGTAAAACTTCAAGATGCCTCCGTGCAGAATACTTCCATCACCGCTACTTCAGGCACTGCCGAGATTACAAACCTCCAAAGTACCCACCTGATCGCAAATTTAACATCCGGCAATTTTACAGCCAGTCAGCTTGCAGCAGATATGGAGTTGAAGCTTACTTCAGGCGATGTTACCATCCGCGATTATAGCGGTAATGGCCTTATTTCCCTAACCTCAGGGGAGACAAATATTACACAACGTGCCGTAGCCAACTTGGAAGTGAATGCTGATTCTGGTGACGTGAAGATTAAACAAGCTCCCGATTTTAAAGGTGTTTATAATGTCCACTCTGACTCTGGGAGTATAGATACTCCCGAATCTGTTCCCGGTAGTGTGAACGTGATAAAGGTAGAAACCACCTCAGGGGATATTAATATTTCCAAATAGGAGACCTCTAGATGAATACCTCATCAGAGGCGAAGTTTGGTTCAATGAGTTTAACCTTGTATAATGTAACCATGTGCTCACATGCACAACCACGTTATGGAGTGAAAAGGAGGAGACTGGATGGAACTTAAGAATAAAACAGCCATTATTACAGGAGCCAGCAAAGGAATCGGTAAAGCAATTGCCGAAACTTTAGCTAAGGAAGGCGTTAACCTGGGATTAATCTCACGAACATTGACTGACCTGCAAAAGCTGCAGGATTCGCTGGGGAGTACATACGGTGTGAAAGTGGTGAGTGCTGTTGCAGATATATCGGATCGCACACAGGCCGCTGCCGCTGTAGCTTCACTGGAACATGAGCTGGGCGCTGTCGATATTTTGATCAACAATGCAGGCATTGCTACCTTTGGCACAGTCGCAGATATGGACCCCGAAGAGTGGGAACGTATTATTCGCGTAAACCTGATGGGAACCTACTATGTCACACATGCTGCTCTTCCAAGCATGCTGGCACAAAAAAGCGGAAACATTATTAATATCTCCTCGACGGCAGGAGAACGAGGTTTTGCAACAGGCTCGGCATATTGCGCATCCAAATTTGCTTTGATGGGCTTCACGGAAGCACTGATGCAGGAAGTTCGCAAATCTAACATTCGCGTCATCGCGCTGACTCCAAGTACTGTCAATACAGAACTGGCGGCAAACGCAGGATTGCCTATTGGTGATGAGGATCGCATGCTTCAACCGCAGGATTTGGCCGATCTGACATTAGCCGCATTGAAACTGCCTCCACGGGTTCAATTAAAAGTAGCCGGTATTTGGACAACCAACCCACAGTAATTCGACATGACATCTTAGATTCATTGGCTGTACAATGCTCCGGCAGACGTAATTGTTCGTCATGCCGGAGCTTTTTTTCAGCATAGCTATACCAAAACAAACTGTAATATAAGCGCTTTTTACTTCCAGCATATATACATACAATTCCTACAACTATAAGCGCATTTCAGGAAAGGGGAAAAATGATGAAGAACACAGGAATGACACGGCCATTAGACCATTTGGGCCGCATTGTGCTGCCCAAGGAGCTGCGCAATTCTATGAATATTAATATTGGAGATGCCCTCGATTTTTTTATTACCCCAGAGGGACTGATGATTCGCAAGTATACGGGGGTTTCTTGCTATTTTTGTGGTGCCGTAGATCATTTGAGCTATTTTAGGGATCATCTGATATGTAAAAGTTGTATTGAAAATCTGAAGAGCGATAATCCTTCCAGTCATTTGAGTGAATCCCGTCCTGTCCAGCCCAAGAAAAGAAGGAGTTACAGAAATCAGAATGATCTCCTGAATAAACTAAAACAGCTCATGCAGGAGCATCCTAATGTATCTCAAAAAGAATTAGCCGAAATGCTCGAACTATCCCAGGGACGCGTGTCGCAGCTTAAAAAGCTACTCCTTTAAATGATCCTGCCGATCCGTCTGTTATTATCAACAAAAAAAGAGCCTGACGGCTCTCGGATCATCATCGTTACGCAATGTCAGAATGCTCCATAACCGGGACTCGATAGGCCAGCAAGGACTCGTCTATTACGGCAGAAATAAACGTTGCTTCTATTTCAGGCACCAATCTAAGCGCATAATTCCATGCGTTTTCTTCAATTTGCAGCGCAAGTCGTTGCCGGGTCCCTATCCCGCTCTCTTGCTCCAAAGCATCGGAGAGGTCCACTAATTCCGTATCGGCGGCGTGCCCGATCTCATGTGCAAGCACAACCGTAAAATACTCCTCAACTTGATCAACGCTGCCGAACATTTGTAAACACTGTGTTTCAATAACGTCCGTATACATGGTAATGGCGTGAGCATTCATGGCATATTTGCCCCCAATCAGCCTTCCACCAGGAAAACGTTTCTCCAGCTTAACTGTCACACCTATAGCAGCCCGTTCCAAAAGCTCAGCGACAACGCGCTCTGCCTGATATCTTTCCAACTTAGCTTCGCTCCTCAAACCAGGATATATAAAGTTATATTTACTTTAAACTTATGAAATCATGGATGTGTTCATACCATACACAGTACGATATTATACCTTTTTACAAAGGAGAATACCATGTCAGAAGATTATTATATAGGCTGGGGAACGCTTGCCCTTATTAATGCCGGTTTGGCACAATCCAAAAATCGGAGCGGGCTAAATTGGTTTCTGCTCTCCCTATTAATAGGGCCACTGGCTACCCTTTTTATCGTTGCATGGGATAAGCTGGAATCCTAATCCAGCCATTAGGTCATTCCCATCATTATCCGGAATGAAAAGGGCAACCTTGGCGCTTCTGCTGAAGCACTGCATCTGATGCTGTATTAGCCTGTCTCGACATATACGGCTTCTCTTGAACTCCGAAATTCGGCTTCACAAGCCGATTATCGTAGGAACTATGAAAAATATGCGTTGTCGCCGGGGATAGCGGAGGGATCAGCCATGTCCAATTGCCTGTCAGTGCGCGCCCAGCCTTGGCCTCCCGTTCCTCAAACAGCTTGAATTGTGCCGCTGCGGTATGGTGGTCGACAATGCTGACTCCCGCTTTTTTAAAAGAATGCAGCACAGCAATATTCAATTCCACCAGCGCCCGATCACGCCAAAGCGTTGTTTCACTCGTCGTATCCAGCCCCATCAGCTTAGCCACCTGTGGCAACATATTATAGCGGAAGGTATCCGCAAAATTACGGGCGCCGATTTCTGTTCCCATATACCAGCCGTTAAAGGGAGCCGCCGTATAGATGATACCGCCAATTTCCAGCGTCATGTCCGAAATCATAGGCACGGCATACCAACGTAATCCCAAGGAAGCGAAACCCGAAAGTTCTGGATGCTCAATGGCTACCTCCATCACCAAATGCTCAGGAATATCAAATAGCTCGGGAGGCCGCCCGCCTGCTTCCACAACCAGTGGCAAAATATCAAAAGGAGTCATCGCTCCTTGCCAGCCCATATCTTTACAAGCATTGGTAAAATCCACCGAGATCGGGTCCCCGATGATCCCTTGATCGGTTTCATATCCAGCGTAACGAATGAGTTGATGGTTCCAGATGCGGATATTCGGCTGCCCCGGCTTGGAGGCGCGAAATACAGTAAGCGTTGGCTTAATTTTACCGCCATTCGTTCCTATGCGCATATGCTCCAGGAGCTCGCTGACCACCTCCGCCGCATCTGACGCGGCCCGCGCATCTCTGACCAAAAGCTTGTCCCAAAATAAGCGCCCGATGCAACGATTGCTATTGCGCCAAGCCATGAGTGCTCCGTGCTCCAGCTCTTCGTACGTATGATCATACGTTCCAGTTGTCTCTATGTCGTGACGAATATGAAGAAGCCGGGCTTCCGCTTCATCGCGGCTTCGGCCCAGCTCCTCATAACATGTATATATAAACTGCTCCGCTTCATGCAAAAGCTGTTGTTTCACTTCCATAACACACACCCCATCCCGGCAGCTCTATGACTCAAGAGCCTGTGGTCTTCCACGCCTTCACGTTATTATACTCCAGCGGCAGAGTGGAACCAACGGGATGTGTACCTTGTTCACCTGATCTCCATATACGTGGAAATATATCCCAATATCTTATCCCAAATACGCACTCAGCATCCAGATATGTTTATCCATTGCTTCTCTCAAGCCGTTAAGAAGATCCTCTGTCGCTTTATCCTGTGCTGCTTCCGCTGCTTCCATCCCATTAGCCAGTTCAACAGTGATGGTTTTAAAATCAGCAACAACGGACTTCACCATATCGTCAGCTGTCTGCTCACCTGCGGACTCCTGAATAGCTGAAAGTTGCAAATGCTCCTTCAAGGTCGCAGCCGGACGGCCACCAATAGCCAACAAACGTTCAGCAATCGTATCTAGATTAGCTGTTGCTTCATTGTAAAGTTCTTCAAATTTAGCATGCAGTGTGAAGAATTTAGGTCCTTTCACATACCAGTGAAAATAATGCAGTTTCGTGTACAATACAGACCAGGTAGCTACCTGACGATTCAATGCCTTGTGCAATTCTTGAATGGCCTCTTGTGTAGGTGCGTTCGTATGATTTAATGTACTCATGTTAAAATCCCCTCTCGTTTTCATTCAAAATATAGTTGGTGTAAAGCTTGGATACTCGTTAACAGTAGTGTCTGATTTTCTTCAAAATCCCATGCGTGAATCCAATAAATATTTATTTATTAATTTAGACTTAATCTAAATCCTGTTTTAATTATAACACTGTGTCGATGTTTTTCAAGTCTTTATTCGGTTTTAATCATGAAGATTACGTGAATTGATTGTAAATCAAACTCTATATGCAATAGGACATCCACAATCAAGACTTATTTATCTTTTATACATAGGTTACATCAATAGGAGTAAAGAAGATGTTAATTTTGTCTGCTAAAGTATCTGTATTGTAGACAAAGTCCATAACATACTACCTCATACCTAGCCACGACAAAAAAGAGCCGGCCCGTAAGAGGGTCGGCTCTTTTATTATTCTTGCATCTCTGAAGGTTCCACGATTAAGGATACAACCTTGCCAGCATTTACATCAATCAGACCATGATCGGTAATCTTCAAGGCTGGGCTGACCGGCAAAGAATGCGTACTCAGCGACATGATTGGATTGTAATGGCGGTAGCCCAGCGACAACAAGGCTGAACGCAGCTCCTTCACATGGGCTGCAACCATTTCCAGCGGTCCTTCTGTTAAAATCCCGCCTACGGTTAACGGCAAATGGGACAGCACCTTGCCATTTTCAACTACGCAAAAGCCACCTTGGCTGGATAAAACCGTATTCGCAGCCAATATCATATCTTGCTTGTTATGCCCTACGACCAGCAAGTTATGGTTATCGTGCGAATAGGTGGTTGCCACTGCCCCACGTTTAATCGTATCTCCCCCGATCAAACCGTAAGCACGGTTGCCATTCTTTCCATACCGTTCAAACGTAGCGATGAGTCCATGTTCACCATGTTCCCATACCAGTTCACCCTGCTCCACATGTGCAGATGCAATCCGTTCGCTCGTAAAAGTTGAGCCATCCTTGACCATCATAATACGACATTGATGTGTGCCATCAGCTACATCCATCTTTACCGTAAAATCCTGCTCCGTGAGCGGATTGAGCTTCACACTTTGATAAAAATGGGCGGGGAAGCGGCTTTTTATCGGTGCTTGATGGTATTCCTCGAACTTATCGAATACCTTGAGTCCGTCCTTATAGACTTGCTCCACATCAAATTGACCAAGATCGGACAGCAGTACAAAGTCAGCTATTTTTCCCGGTGCAATTGTTCCGCGGTCATGCATTCGCATCCGTGCAGCAGGAGTAAACGTAGCTGCATAAATGGCATCCTCAGGCTTCATGCCCATTCCGATAGCTTTACTTACAATATGGTTCAGATGCCCTCGTTCTACGAAAGAGTCTGGCATCACATCATCCGTTACGAAGCAAAAATGCTGTGCCACATCTTCCTGAATAAGATAGTCCATCACTTCAGGGGTCATGGATTTTTCTTGGATTTCAATAAACATCCCGGCGGCCATCCGCGCCTTCATACCATCAATACTTTGGTGAGTATGGTCCGAACCTATTCCCGCATAGATCAACTGATGCAGGTCCAGATCAAGCAGCTGTGGCGTATGGCCTTCAATGATCAGCTCCGGGTAATGCTCACGAACATGGCGTAAGATGCGATTCGTCTTGCTTTCCGGATCACGAATGACATCCACATAGTTCATAATTTCACCCAGGCAGATCATTTCACCGGTTTGCAGCAAGGCATCTATCTCGGGAATACCGATCTCGCCTCCTGAGGTTTCGAGCGGCGTTGCCGGGACAGAGCTTGGAATACCGTAGAACATATCAGCCACGCAATCTTTGCTGGCTTCCATCATTTCCTGAATGCCTTCCAATCCGAAAACATTCGCCATTTCGTGCGGTTCCGGTACAATCGTCGTTACCCCATTGCGAATCAGCCCATAGGAAAAGGTTGCCGGTGTCACCATTGTGCTTTCGATATGCAGATGGATGTCAATCAGGCCGGGAATCATATATTTCCCATGCCCCTCTACAATCTCAGCCACCTCAAAAGACTCCAGACCACGCTGACCGATATACATAAACTTACCGTCAAGTATAGCTACATTACCTTCTTCAAACGTCTTATAGTAACTGTTATACACCTTAACTTGTAAAATCATTTTGTCTGCACGCATGATGTATCTCCTTCATCGAACCCGCTGATTATTGGACCAGCACCATTTTATCTGCCGGAAAATGCAGGGTAACCCGTTGACCGCTCAGGTAAGGCGTATCCATTTCCTGATTAGCCGTAAAGTTGCCTTTCGCCGTTTCTACCACATACTGATAGCTACGCCCCAGGTAAGTACTTACCTTAATAATACCGGGAAGCTCATTTTCCCCTGTCTCGTTGCCTTCTGTTCGAATGACCAAATCATCCGGGCGAATAGCGCCCTGACGAGCACCCGGCTGGGCAGTACCCTGATTACGCGCTACACCGAACGAAAGATCGCCTGTATTTAGTCGAATACGATCCCCTTCTTCAGTACGCTCGTCAAAACTCAGAAAATTATTAAACCCAATAAAACGGGCGACAAATTCGGTCGTCGGATATTTAAAAATGGTCGATGGAGCATCTAATTGTTCGATGTTCCCCTTATTCATAATCGCAACCTGGTCAGAAATCGAAAAACATTCCTCCTGATCATGCGATACATATACGGTAGTGATGCCCAGTTCCTGTTGAATACGGCGAATTTCCACACGCATATTTACACGCAGGTTAGCATCCAAATTACTCAGAGGTTCATCAAACAACAACAGGTCGGGTTCAATCACAAGCGCTCGCGCAATCGCAACACGTTGACGCTGTCCGCCTGACAATTCACCGGGGAAACGTTTTTCAAATCCCCCCAGGCTAACCGTATCCAGCATGGTCATAACGCGGCGCTTTACATCATCTTCCTTTACCTTGCGTAACCGCAGACCAAAGGCAACATTATCAAAAACGGACAAATGCGGGAAGAGTGCATAACTTTGGAATACAAAGCCGAAGTTCCGTTTATTTACCGGAATCCGAGTATAATCCTTATCGCCAAACAAAAATGTTCCTTGTTTAGCTTCGAGAAATCCTGCAATGAGACGAAGTGTGGTCGTTTTGCCACAACCACTCGGTCCGAGCAGCGAGAGCAATTGCCCCCGTTCGAGCTGCAAATCGAAATCCTGCAAGATCAGTTGGTTGTCATAAGCGACCGATACGCGATCCAGAGTAAGCAGTGCCATAAGGTTGAAGCCTCCATTACCTTTTAGTGAAGTAAGACAATCCCATCAGTCGTTCAATCAAGAACATCAGGATACCGGTCAAAATCATCAGCATAACCGAAATCGCCGCAATCGTCGGGTCAAAATAATTTTCGACGTAAGTCAGCATTTGAATGGGCAGGGTGCTGAAGCCCGGTCCTGTCATAAAGACGGAAATGTCGACATTGTTGAATGATTCCAGAAAGGCAATCAGGATAGCCGCAATAATACCTGAGCGGATGTTGGGCAGAACCACCTTGAAAAAGGTTTCCAGCCGTCCAGCCCCTAAACTAAGCGCTGCTTCCTCAATCGCAAAATCAAAGTTAGACAAACTGGATGCAATGACTCTAATAATGAACGGCAGCATAATCACCGTATGTCCGATCAATAGTCCAGCATATACTGGTAAATGGTAAACAATGATCAGATAGCGCAGCAGTGTAAAACCAAGAACAATACCCGGTATAAGCAACGGGGAAAGGAACAAAGCATTCAGCGCATCCTTCCCGCGAAACGAAAAACGACTAAGTGCATAGGCGGCAGGCATACCGATCAGCAGTGCCAAGATGTTGCCTAGCAGAGAAACGACAATGGACGTTTTGAACGTGGACATAAACAAATCCACTTCAAAAATATTTTCATACCAGCGCAAAGAAAAGCCCTGCGGAGGAAATTTTAACACCGTGCCCGGCTCGAAAGAAGTGACCGATATGATCAACAGCGGACCGAGCAGAAAGATGAAGACCAGCAGGCTAAAGAAGCCTAGTCCGTAATGTTTCTCCCGCATATCCACCTACCCCTTCGGATTGAGTTTATGGGCCGCCTTATTTAAGAGACCGACCACGATAAATGTAATAACAATCATAATTGTTGCAATAACAGAAGCTAAAAACCAGTCGTTTAGCGTCATCGCGTTCTGATACAAAAATGTAGCGATAACCCGCTGTTTTCCTCCAAGTAGTGCTGGTGTCGTATATGCAGTCAGACTGCCTACGAAAACGAGAATGCTTCCAATGATCAGGCCCGGCACAGACAGCGGAAATACGATTTTACGAAATGCGCTGAATCTGGAGGCCCCGAGGCTCTGAGCAGCATGAACAAGATCACCGTCGATATTTTCGAGTACACCAATCAGTGAAATAATCATCAGCGGTAAAAACAAATGAACCAGACCAATAATCATCGCTGCCGGAGTATACAAAATATTCAGCGGCTCATCCACGAGTCCTAAACCGATGAGCACGTTATTTAACAGCCCCTTGCGACCCAGAATGACCATCCAACTGAATGACCGCACCACCGGACTCGTCAACAAGGGGAAGATAGCCAGCGCTAGCAAAATCCCTTTACGACGCGGGGCCTTTTGCGAAATATAATAAGCCGTCGGGAAGCCGAGTAATACGCACACAAGTGTCGTTACGACACTGACTTCCAGCGTAGTCAGCAATATTTTCAGAAAATAAGGGTCCTTGAAGAAATGGAGATAGCCTTCTAGGGTGAATGAGCTGTTCTGTACGAAGGTCGAACCGATCGTCAACACAATCGGAATGACCATGAACACCGCCAGAAAGAGCAGACCTGGCAGCAGCAGCCAATACAAGTATGTTTTCTTCATGGGTAGCTCCTTGCGGTTATCAAAATGTTATTCCTTATTCAGCACCTGGATAAACAGCTCCAGAAAAGCTTCGCTGTCCACCTGTTCGCACACAGTCATATTAGGGCTATGATTGAGGCGGTTCTGTACATCGCCCACTGTTTGTCCATCACATATGCGACTCGAGGTTTCCACGTCGACATACAACAGCGAGGTATTTACTAACCTCGAATTCAACGCGACACCCACGGCAAGCGGGTCATGAAGCGCACACGCTTTTACCCCGTTGCGTTCTTCATAACGCTTGGTATAAACGGCCGTGCTTTCAGCTACATAATTACGAATTGCTGGGCGGGTCAGACGAGCAATATGATCCGCAGTCAGCAGAGCCTTCCGTGTTACATCCAGTCCCACCTGTATCAATCGACCAAATCCTGCATGAAATACGATTCGTGCGGCTTCAGGGTCAGCATACATGTTGTACTCCGCTACAGGTGTAATATTGCCGCATCCGTGAATAACACCGCCCATAAAAATGACCTCATTGACGTGATCCGTCAGCTCGGGACACTTGAGCAGCGCCAGTGCCAGATTGGTGAGTGGGCCGGTGCAAATGAGCGTCACTTCCCCCGGGTGAGCCATCACGGTATCAATGATGATATCCGGTGCAAAACCTTCGGACGCAGACATGGCTGGTACTACTCCACTCAATGCACCTCCAATGCCGTCTTCTCCATGGACACGGTGCTCGTGCAGACCTTTACGTATTAAGGGAGCCTCTGCCCCCCGATAAACCGGAATATCCGGTCTATCCAAAAGGTCGAGGATTTTGCATGTGTTCAATGTTGCTTGTTTAAGTGAAACATTACCGCATACTGTAGTAATCGCTTGGATATCCAGCTGACCACTTTTGGCCGCTAGTAAAATACCCAACGCATCATCAATGCCCGTATCTACATCTAATATGACCTTTTTCATTATTGTGCAACTTCCCGGTTCCAGCGATCTGTCCATGCCTTGATATGATCGTTAACGAACTTCATATCCAGCTTGGTCAGCTTGTTCACTACATCCGCACCGTACGTAATTCCCTCTGTATCCGCACCGGATAGTACCACCTGCGTATTCACCGGGGAATCAACCTTTGCCTTGGCAGATTTTTCTTGAACTTCCTTGCTCAGCTGCCAGTTGATAAATTCCTCAGCCAGCTCCTTCTGGTCGGAGCCTTTCACTACATTAATCGTGTTCATTACTGCGTAAGCACCTTCACTAGGAGCTACAAATTTCGCTCCTGGCACAGCCGCCTGCAAATCTTTGAAGTACATTTCCATGATCGGACCGCCCGCAATTTCTTGTTGACTAAACATGTTCACGAACTCGGACGTTTTACTATAAAACTTAACGATATTCGGACTCAGCTCTTTCAGTTTTCCGAAGGCTTGGTCTTCATTAAACTCCTTACTACCCGCTACTTTGGAGGCTGCATCTACCATCATTGGTCCGGCAGTCGCCGTAATGTTCGGCAGAGTCACGTTTCCTTTGAACTCACTGCCCCACAGGTCAGCCCAAGAGGTCACATTCTTTTTCACCAGCTCCGGATTATAGGCAATACCGAGGCGCCCAACTGTATAAGCAGGACCATACTCTTCACCCAGCGGTGCTTTGGCAATGTCATAAATTTGGTTCAGGTTTGGCACCTTGCTGCGATCCAGCTTCTCAAACAATCCCTGTTGAATTCCCTGTTGAGCATAATAATCAGACAGATAAATCAGATCGACGTCTGTGCTGCCTTGACTGATTTTGTTCAGCCGTTCTGCGTTATTTCCAATTTCGACTACGATGTCAACGTTATGTTCCTTTTCAAAAGGCTCGTACACTTCTTTGTTAAAAAAGTCCTCGGAAAAGCCCCATGTTGAAATAACTAGTTTCTTTTTCCCATCAGCTGAGCCATCTTTTCCATCTGTCTGCCCGCCAGTAGCATTGCTGCCGCAACCTGCCAGTACCACAGATGCCAAGGTCACAGCCATAAATCCTTTAAACCATTTTTTCATATGAAACTCCCCCTGTTTTTTTATTCTGCACACCTTATGACACAAAAAAGAAAAGTACTCTTGTAAAACAAGAATACTTTTCTTCGTAAACAAAGAATAAGTTGATCCCGCTGCGCGTTATAACAGGTTCTCCCCTCAGATAGATCCGAAGCGAAAAGCCGAATATCCAATTTTATTAGGATTCTTTCAGTATGATGTTCGTAATTGCCCACTGCGTTGCTGCATCATAATCGCGCAGTAAAGCCTCTATATCGAGCTCCATATCCTCAATCAGCTTCTCGCGAAGTCTCTTCTTGTACAGCATGGACATTCGGAAATCCACTTCCAGCTTCAAGCCGGGGGCTTCCACTTCCAATGCCGCCGAGCGTGGAGAACGCCGGTGCTTCGCCACAAAGGTAACAATGTTGTTCTCAACGGTGGCCCGCAGCAGCGTGGTCCCGAAGCCGAACAGTTCCTTTGAAACTTCATTGTAAATCTGGCACATCCGCTTCTTGCTTTCGTTACTGTCGAGCAGCGTCAATGAACCCACCCTCATCAGCATATTACGTACAATCAATCTTTCAACACGATAGATTATACATAAATATACGATAAATAGCAAACAAAAATCCCTAATTCAATAACATATGATGCGAAAAAGCGAACAATATGTCGAACTTTGTAGCTTTTCAACATTTTTACACTTTTTCGTCTAACCCTTAAGTTTCCGAACACTGCTATATTCCCCGCAGGAAAATTAAAGTAGACTACAAAGTCGTTATCGTCATCACTCTGGGAGAATATTTTTTTCTTCTACTATATATGTAGTTTTATTTAAACGCATTTAACCATACCCCGCGGGAGTCCCCTAGCGATTGTACGGTTTTTTTATGTTATATAGCTGACTGGCCAGATGGGAACCCTTCAAGAAAAAGCCGATTGAATCCACGAGGACACGACAAGAGTAGCTGGCCACAGCAGCATAAAGTTAGCTATGATATACGCCTTCTTAAAAGCATAACGATGATAAAAATACCAACAGCTCCATGAGATAAATACTCCTATCGGGTAGCTCATTATGACATAGGCAAAAATATAACTGATGAGATAATCTCCAGCTGTTGGTGCATCGAAAGAAAATGCGACCACCATCAGCATGACCGGATAGGCAAATAACGTTAAGCCATAAACGATATTCAATATAAGTAAAATGACAAATGCGTTTTGATCTTTCATGATGTTCTCCTAACTATTGCAGTCCGCCTGTATCACCATTGTGCAGCCCGTTTGCGTCTCTCCTCACGTCGATCAGCTTCTTCCATTTTCCGAATATAACGTTTCAACTGCTCTTTATGATCGTCCAATTCCTGTATTCGTACAGTTGTGCCTTGGAGAAACGTCTCCATTTTACGTGTTAATTCAGCAGCCGATTCGCCCCTCCAGTCTTGCAGACGACCATATATATTTCTCATCTGCTGCTCCTGATGCTGAAGTCTTTGCTTTAGCTGTTCGCATTGCTGTACAGCCCTTCGCAGATCCCCCAGACTCAAAGATATTCTGCCCATCTCTTTTGCCCCCTGTTGTGTTCTTACAGCTGATCTTTTACTGATCCACCATCGTGAATTCCTGACCCTTGCGATCTATATATTCTGCTATCTCCGTAATTGATTCTTGATACCAGCGATTAATCCGATCTAGCGTTGCCGTTGCACTATGCGCAATTGGGGTCAAAGACTGACTTTCACTTGTCCCGATATGAGCCTGAAATAACTGGATGGATGCTCGGGTATCGCTAGAGAACCCATGCAGGCTGGAACGCATCTGGTTAGCCGCATGCTTTAGCTCCTCAGGTGTTAATTGAATTGTGCCCCCATTTTTGTTGCCCACAAAATATGCCCCACCATGGGTGCGACCATTTTGCTGTCCTTCTCCCATCAGATTCACTCCCAGTGTAGTAGCAGCAAACTGCCCGAAAGCACCCATTTGTCCACCGTAGCGTTCAACCAGGTCGCCCATGACTTCCTTGAGTTCTGCTCGCGCGGCCAGCATTTGCTCGTACGCCTGCACCCGTGGATTGCCTTCCACCAATTGACCGTCCATGGTGTACAGCGGATTGCTGATATTGCCATTTTCATCAAATGTGAAATGATCCATGCTATGTGTTGCTTCTCCCATTACCGAATTATAGAACTTTGTAATAGGATCTTGCTGCATCATAGGTAACGTAATCGGGACATACACAATGGGAGACCATTTGGGCCCCAAAAAAAAGTTAGCCCACTTATTTTCTCTTTCGACTGGTAATGAAACAGGAATAGTGATTTTGGCTTTATTAGCCGTTTTATAATCATTGTC
This sequence comes from Paenibacillus sp. cl130, assembly GCF_900116035.1. Classification (NCBI taxonomy): domain Bacteria; kingdom Bacillati; phylum Bacillota; class Bacilli; order Caryophanales; family Paenibacillaceae; genus Paenibacillus; species Paenibacillus sp. cl130. Next base: position 402,431 of record NZ_FOYG01000004.1, on the reverse strand, counting down.
TATAAAGTAGGTTGTACCCACATGTGGCTGTGCATCATTAGCTCCCGAACCGATAGTATCTTTCGGATTGACATAAGCGACATTCGTCTTTCGAAAATCGCCATTTTCCACCTTCTTTTGAAGATCATCCGGTAACAGATGTACAATACTTGGTGGATTATAAGCGACTGATGTCAGTCCATTCCGCACCGCCACATATTCTGCCTCCGCTCCTCCTAGAGAATGGCCTGTGGTCGTTATTTCAGCAGAGGGATACTGTTTTTTTACGACATCATACAGATTCTCAGCTTGTGTAAATTGATTATTCTGATACTTTTCCTCATATTGAAGAAATGCACTTTGCACTTGTGGTGGGAGTTTAGCCACCTCTGCCTTATTATTTTCATAATATTGATGGACTTCTTCCAACGTTTTTGCGCGTCCTCCGACGACATCGCTGATATCCGTTCCCCAGTCCATTGCCACGCTCCATTTGGGGCGATCTGGAGGTTCTGTACCCCTATAACCGATGATCACCTGATTGGTCTTCTCGTTAAGGAATACAGTCGCATCGAATCCAGAACCGTTCGTATCATGTAGCATAGCTCCTTCAGGCTCAACAATCTTCCAGTCAGGAAGAATTCTGCTTTTAGAATCTTTGGCAGTCAACTCTCGGTCATAAACTCTATCCGCAATGGTCCAGTATGTTTTATCGTTAGTGAAGGTCAAGTTATTCCCACCTTGTCTATTGTGTAAATATATTATAGAGTTATGAAAAAAGGTGATTACCAGAAAAGGAGAATTGTAACTTGAACAGAAAAATCCCACTGATTCTGGCACTTATTTTAATTATTATGTATTTAGGAGGTTGTTCCAGCTTGTCCGACAAAGAGAAAAAAGAATTAGTAGACGTCGCCACTCCCATCGGTGTGGAGTTTATTAAAGAACACTATAATGCCGATTTCATATTAAAGGATTATGCTGTGGATGATCCTGCTGTCCACTCCAGGCTTTATTTGTATGGGCACATTAAAGGCCACGAAGACAACAAAATTACCATCTACTATAATTATAAAACCAAAGAAGTGATCGACGTCTCCGGGCCAGATTGGTTTATCGACAGTGAAGTCCCCAAATACAAGACCCCTTCTTCCTGAGAAGGACTATTATAAATGTTAAAGTCTAATTTTTCCCAAATTAAGAAGTAGTATAATTATAGTGCATCCTTTTTGCGAGCGATATAGCCGAGAGGAAAAATAAGTATAAAGTCATTGGATACAGTATATCTGGTCACAGTACATAGTTTATGTAGAATAGGTCTTTGTAACTGTATGTTAGGTGAAAATTGCATAGATGAACACCATTTTTAATTTGTACTACTAAAGAGTATGCAATGACAAATGTAGTTAATAAACTTCACCTTTACGGCTACATAATAGTGCTAAAAGGGTATAGATCATCAAATTCAAATAAGGCTCCTTAGGAGCCTTATTTACTTGTTGCTAACCATCTTTAACGCTCTTCACCTTTGGTGCTATGCTTAGTTACATGAATAAAAGGATATTCGCCTTTGCTTATTTTACGTTTCCATTCTTGAATCATATCTTCTTGGGTAGGCAGTTTCTCGTTTACAATTGCTCCTGTAGTTTCTTTAGCCATATTCTTTACCCTTTCACGATGGATTAGTTATTGCGTCTTAATCTTTTCTCCAGTCATTTTGATGTTACCATCCATTTCTACCAAACTCGTTTTACATTTTAAGCCGATGGCATCCTTCGCGGTGACCTGTATTGTGTTACCCGCATTGAACACCAGGTTCCCGTCAGCTTTTACACGGATATCCTTTTTGCTTCGCAGTTCAATTCCATGGTCATCCAGCAGTCGAATCACCACTTCATCGTCGTTCCCCGTGATTAAAATTTCATTTTTCTCAAATATAATGGCTTTGCGGTACTTGGTCATAAAGATTTTCGTCGACGGGTCCTTAATAAAGTCACCGCCCTTGGATCTCTTTCGGATCGAGTGAGTTACAATGGCGTCTTTTTCTTTAGAGGTCGGAAAGTAGATATCTACAAAGTCAAACAACTCTGGCATGCAGTACCATCCCGTATTCCCTTCCGATGTATAAAATGTAGCCGTTGGAAAAGCGAAGGTTTCCTTGACGTTAGGCTTGACCTTATCCATTTCATAAAAGAAAACCTTTACATGATCCTGCTCGATTCCAATGACCTTGGACTTCAATGATATGCCACGAATGCTCTCATTTAAAATCAAATCCTGTTTCATTCCATCCGATGTAGTCAGCACATATTCATGCCACAAGACACTATGCCGTATAAACGCAACAGATTGCAGGACATATAAGGTTTTTCCTTTGAATTTGACCTCTGCGCCAATATGCAGCAGAACATCTTTGGCCCCTGTCGTTTGTACTTTGTAATACAAAAGATTGTCGTCCTTGCTGGCCCCTGGCTTGGTTTTTCTGGTCATCGAGTAGTTATACTGTTTTAGCTCACCTTGATTGACACCATCCGGTAATCCAAAATAAAACTGAGGTTTGTCTCCAATCGGATCAGGTATCAGTCCCCAACCAAGCCGAGACGCTATACGTTTTAGAAATGACCAGTCCGTTTCGTCGAATTGCATCGTAAATTCCTGTAAAAGCTGATCTTTTAAGCGGCTCGTACAATTGGCTTTGGGATATGATTTAAGTACATGTTCAAGTAATGCCTGCACCTTCATCTTCACATTTTGAAAAGATTGTCTATGAAGCACTTCATCCAGCTGGCTTGTATAGGAGAGGGCTTCGACGACCAAATAGGCTACATTGGACACCAACTTGATTCTGAACTGCATGACTAATCCCCTAAATAATACAATCTGCTTTTGATCATCATTCACATAAGAAACGACTAACTTAGCCCCTGCCTCCATATGATCTGTGTACTCTTCCATTTGGGCACCCGTTAACACACCTGTCAAAAAGACTTTCACATGCTCATTCATTTTCTGTACAACTTTAACTTTCGGATTTTTAAGAGATAAAACCGTTCCGTTATACTTTATGATTGGATATCCCATGTCTCTGCCCCTTTTTGTCGGTTAGTTTACAATTATCCGTTGTTTGCTTACGTACTGAATGACATCTTTAACAGTTTGATTATGCTCCTGATCGTTGAGAGCCTGATCCAATGCAGGGAGCGTGGTAAAGGTTTTATTTTTTTTCTGAAAATATATCTCGGCCATAGGGAATTCATCAACTCTACCAGGTCCATGAATCCCATTATCAACATTGGCAATGACGACAACATCCTTCAATCCATCCTTATTTACATCCTTGAAGGCCACCGCTTCTACGCCTCCAAATCGCGCTACCCACTCATGGTTCCCGTAGAACTCTGGGAATGAGTATAAAATATGTCCTTGATCATCTAATAGAAAGAAAAAGAATTTACGAAGACCTTCCGGATATCCATATGTGGATACAAATCTTACTTTCCCAAAGCCTTCAAGAGTAGTTTGAAAAGACTGTGACTCTTCAACTTCATACTGGTCGGTATCCAATTTTTCACCGCCAACTGTGGAAACAGACTGATCCTCAACAGAACTTAGCTCACTCCATAGTTCCTCATTCTGCCTGATATTCTCTGGAATTTGTGCAAAACGAATTTCATACTCCGCATGGTCCCCTACCACATGTGCCATAGGTACACTCACCCCCAATGAATCATTTGTGAAATAACTAAACGATTCCATTTCTACTTCCGCAAGCGAACCTTTGGTTACATCCGCATTTGTTAACAGTTTAATCAAATCATCTTTTGTGAAATCACCAATTAACCCTTGTTGCTCCGGCTGAACAGCTGTAATCTTCCCGCTTTTTATAAGCTCAATAAAAGGTTTCTCGATCTTTACCAAATCCCTCAATCTTATTCTTGAAACCTGCTTCATATCCAGGTTCGTCGTATAAAACATATGAGTAGGATAGGCTGCGTCCTTCACATAATGAATACCCGTATATTGAACACTCAAGAATCGTTCACTTTGTCGTTTGATCTCATAATCAATTTCGACATGGACTCCAGAATTGGAATCCGCATAGTCTTGTAATCCTTCTAAAGCTTCGGTCTTAAGAATTTGGTTTAAATATTTTTGCTTTGCAATATCCTTGAGTTTTGAAATTTGAGGGTATCTAATCACGATCCCATTTTCTGAATATTTCTCTTGAATGAATTCATAGCTTTGCGGTTCACTATGAGTATTCGAGGCGATGCTATATTCGGAATCAATACGGACTTCTCCACTTTTGGAGAACTCAATGATAAGGTTCTGTTCAGAATCATCACTGTTTATGAAGAAACCATCACCGTGGTCTAAAACCTCGATACCTATGCTATCATGTTGTCGACTCTCTAAAATAATGGGCTCATTCATATCCTTGTTCAATTCCCACGCATTCGGGAGCTTCATCTTACCTACATTTATGCCTTTCTCCGTCCACTTTTGTCCAGACAACTCCCACAGATCAACAAATACGGGGTCTGGATGATATATGGAGACATACCCCCCTAACCACAACTGTATTCCTTGGTCTGAATCCCGAACCACGAAGTCTGTAGTCAATTCTGGCCCGCCATCCTCAATCATCTGGGCATGTACAAGTCGTTTCGTACTCCACCACTGAATAAATGTGTATTTATCTCCGATCGTACCTGTCACCGTTTTAGGTGCTCTATAATTCATAACCCTAACGTTTAGCTGCCCGCTTTTTAACGAAAACGATTTTGTTAAGATAGTGAGATTATTATCGAACTTTTCTACTAATTCTCCATCCGTCATCTCTACACTTTCAGGCTCGTTTAACAACGAATTAAGTTCCTGTGTTAACTCCTCAAGCTTATTCTGTCTGGTATCAGAATCCTTATTTTCATCGTTGACTATATGAAGTTTTTTCACTAACGTATCCAACTTTTTCGAATAGGAAATCGTTTTATCGTCATTTTGGAGAGAAAGCGCATGATTTGTTTTAGTTGTTGGAGAATCCTGTCCCTTCATGCACCCATTCAGCACTACACAGGAAATGAGTAGTAATAGGACGCAAGAAGCTCGCCCGTACTTCAAGTAATTCATGCTGGATATCACACTTTCTACAATTTATCATTCATCTCTATACTCATAATCTTCCACTTGCCTGATTGCTTTTCTAATGTAAATAGAAGTCCTTGGTTTGATTCATCTTCTTCTGAGCTACTCTTTACCAAAAACTCCCGCTGATTAGCCTCATAAGCAATCTCTTTTACATTCAAGTCTAATCCCGTATAGTCCATAGCGGAAAAATCAATGATATCTTCAAAATGATTTTTCGGGCTTGCCGACAATGCAGTGAATTCCGCCATTTCAGGCAAGTGTATCAAGAAGCGATTCATAAGATAATGATCTTCCAAATAATTTTGAATAATATCTTTGGGAACCGTGGGGTATGCAAATTTTTCGTTTTCATTCTCATATAGTACTTTTGTTTTTTCTGGTCCGGTCCTGTTGAATTTTTGATAAGTCATTATCGTATGTTGCTGAGTATCCTGAAAGCGGTAGTAACTCACATCCTCAAAAACACCATCTTTATTAATGTCCTCTAGCTTCCTGCTCCCTTGCCCTGTTGCTTCTGGATAACTGTAATTCAGGTTATTAATTTGGTTATGGTACAAAGCAAATATAGAGAAGCCTTCTGCCTCATTCACTTCGCTAGTGGAATATACCACGATAAATTTTTGTTCTGTTTGATCCAACTTCATGATCTTCACATCTTTATTAAGATGCACAACCATAACTGGGTCCTTTAATTTATCAATGATGTGATAACCAGCATCCTCCCGGACTACAAATATGGCGTCAATTTTCTCTTTTTCTAATCCAAAAGCAAGCACGTAATCCGGCTTTCCATCATGGTCCAAATCTTCTTTTAATATTTTCTGAAGCTGCTCATTTGGGGGTTGGATTTTCTTTATAAACTGATCTAATGTGTTAGAATCTATGGCGTAATTTTCATTTCTTTTATTAATCGGATTCACAATATTGCTATTCCGATCTTGTTTTTGAGCAGCAGACTCTGGTTCAGTCACAGCTTTTTTCTCTATCATTTGAGTGCTAGGTTTGATGGGATCAACTGCTTGCTGCTTCTCATTCGTAGGTTGTTCAGAACATCCATTCAATAGCAGACTAAATAACAATATTAAAAATAGTATTGTATTTTGTTTTATAAAGTTGATTTCAAAAAACTCCCTTTTTGTATTAATCACTGTACGTTTATTCGTTGTTTGCTTACGTATTGAATGACATTTTGAAGTGTTCGGTTATGTCCAGTTTGATTGATACTCTTATCCAATTCAGGCAGGGTAGTGTATGTGTTATCTTTTTTCTGAAAGTAAACCCCTGCGACAGGCAGTGTCTCTATTCCGTGTGCATTAACTCCGGTGATATAATCAGCAATAATAACAATATCCGTACGTCCATCCTGATTCAAATCCTTAAAACTTACTGCTTTGATCCTATCAATCATTTTACCGTTGTTACCATAAAATTCGGGGAATTCGTACAGGATCTTGTTTTCCACATTTTTGTCACTGTTAACTTCCAAAAAAAACTTTGCTTGAATCAGATCATTCGTATCCTCATCTTTTAAAGTGGATATAAACTTTACTTCTCCCCATCCATTAAGAATGGTAGTAAATGATTGTTCCCTTTGAATAGTATATGGTTCTAGATCAGGGTCGGGCTGAGCATCCTCTTCTACATAATCAGCACTACGTTGCTGTTCTATGGATTTCTCCATATTATATTCTATGAAGATATTATTTACTTTTTCCGTTTCAGTATCCCACTGAATCCTCAAATGTAAGCCATTCTTGGAATAAAGCAGACTCCCATTTGTTACAATACTCGGTTTGCCATAGAGCTGTAGTACTTTGCCAAGGGTATCACCGATCTTCAAGCCTCTTTTTGTTTTAAACTTGGGATTCTCCAAACTCACGGCTACTAAATAGCTTTCACCATCCACCAGTTCCTCCCCTTCAAGTTCAATCTTAGATAAAACTACAAATCTTATTTCTGGCTCCTCATAGTTAGGATAGGACAGACTCCATCTTCTATATGTTCCATTCCCACTATTATATCCTCTATTGTTAGCTTCAAATCCTTCACTGTAACCCCACTTATGGATAAGTTCTTTAATATCCGTATTCTTATCAATCTTATGTGATCGATATGAGACCTCAAAGTCGTCGTCCTGAAGGAGTTTAGGATCAGCAGATACAACATTTTTGGCTTTGTCTGCTTTTTTATCTGGATAGTAACCGTCTTCTTGCTTAACTTTGGCGGTAGCTGTTTCCGCACTATTATAATCATGGATAGACGAAGAACTACATGCAGTTAACGCCAATATCATTACAAGCATCATAATGAGATAACCGTAGCTTTGCCTGTACATTTCTTTTCCTCATTTCTAACTTGTAGTCATCGTTTGCCAACGATAGTCCACTCGCCTGTAACTTTTTTCCTGCTATTATTACCATTTTGTTCAGGTCTGAATATAAATTTAGGAAGCTTAATACCTTCCGACGCAGCAATTTCCTGAGTTACACTTTTATCGAGACTCAACAGATATTGTTCATAGTTAGAAGCTTCATTTCCACTAAATATATTGTATATTTCCCGCACATTTTCACCCCAAAGGTTATCGCTAGCGTATATTCCACATTCAACTCGCTTGGATTTCATTCTAATGATCGGCGTGAACCAATTGCAGTATTGAAAAACGTCCCCTTTGCCTGTAATACCACTTAATTTATTGTTTTTCACTACGGCTTGTCTAAATTCCTGACCATAGTATATATATCCCAATATCTTTCCAAATACTAAACTATTGGCTTTCATTAAATCTTTGGCATAATTAGTTTCAGCACCATGCTCACCATCGGCCGCTCTATTTGTACTACTAGTGTTAAAACTTCCAGTTCCTTCTTGAATAATAATTGCTAACAAAAGACGGGGATCAATCTGGATATGATACGTTTCTTGTATCTTTTTTGTAGCTTCCCATAAACCGTGTATCTTTTCCTGATTCCATTGCATTTTAGTGAATTTTAATGAGCGCCTTTTAAATGTTTTCTCAGCTTTAGAACTACCGTTGTACTGGAACTCAGCAGGTATCCATTTTCCAGCTGGAGTCTTTACGTTCGTTTTTGTAGGTTCATCTTTCGATTCGTTGATAGCTGGTTCTTCTGGTGGTGCTTTAGTACTCGTATCGATCAAACCAAGTTTCTCTCGTATAGCTCGTCCTGCCTTCTCGGCAGCCAGCTTTTCCCTGATATCTCCGCTTGCCTCCGCAGTCATCCAACGAACGGTTTCTTTTTGCATTTGCTCTTGAGCCCACTTGGGGAACGTGGTCATTTCGCGTAATTTGCTTCGCAACCCCTCTGCCAGCTTTTGCGCTTTACGCATACCAACCTCGTCACCATTGGCTTGAGCAATATACCAATCTTCTTTATATTTACGCAGCCAAGATTGAGCCCAGTCGGGATAATTCAGTTTTTGCTTCTTCTGTTCTGCTGCAAGGTCAAAAGTCTTAGCTTTCCTGTGCGCATTAGCGGTTGCTAAAGCTTTCAACATAGGTGTTGCATCAAACGTTGGCTCTTTCCACTTCATAGGCTATCTCCCTTTTGTAAGAATGCTAGAAAAGCCGTACATCGGATATACATGTATCCTGATATTTCGTTCCACGTTCAACTGATAAAATAGTAAATTTAATAAATGAGGTATGAATAGGCTCTTTAAATTTCTTTCGTGTGTTAAAATCATTCATTACTAGAGAGGAACCATCTGAGAATTCCAGTTTTAGTTGTTGAACTCTGTTATTCTCCAGATAACTTTTCTTAGATTTAGCATATCCGTTAATCAACTCGATCCCCTTTACCTTCTGTAATGACCCCAAATCTAACCGTATAGTTTCCCCTTCCCCGTTGCCTTTCACACCTTCACACCATGCAGTAGATGTATCTCCATCCAACAGATTTTTGGCATCATAAGTCTGTGTGCCTTTACTTGGCAGAGTGGATGAAGCTTTAATTTGATGCACTTTTATTTCACTATCATATTTAGAAAAATCATTAGCAGTATAGAGCCACTGCACAGGTGTTGCCGTATTCCCACTAATTGTAGTGATAGATGCGGCTTTACTTTCTAAACCTGTATTTATATTCAGTTTATAATTAGACGGTGAGTCTGACTTTTCAAACCATAGCTCCGACCCATCACGAGACATTAAAGGTCGTTCCATCCCTTTGCCTAAAAGGTGCTCCTCTCCATTATTTAAATTTAACAAGTACGTTTTATTTACAGACATGGAGTCAATAGAATAGATTAGTTGATTCTTCTGAGCCCATTGATTAACTATCGCCATACCAGAATCTATATGGATTTGCTTAATGATTCTATAATTTGATACATCAAATACGACAATATTCTGCTGGCTGTCGGTAAAACAAAACTGGGTACTGTCTGGAGAAAATTGTCCTTGATGAATGTCATCTATATCTATAGAACTTCCATCTAATTGAATAGCTGTTGATTGATTAGTTAACGTGTCATATATATACGCTTTGTCTTTATCCTCATATAAATACTTGGTTAAATCAGACGAGATTACCGGATGGTTATAAGGCAGCTTAAATTCATTTACTTTGTTACCCGAATCCAAATCATAAATCTGTATTACTAATCTCGCTTCTTCAAATAAATCTAATACAAATACGATTTGACTCCCATCTTCTTGGATTCTCCCTACATTTACATAAGAATCTCGATATCTCTCTTTATCCTCCTTCGACTGTAGGAGACTAATCAGTTTCTCGGCACTTAAGAACCGTTCAACTTTTGAGCCTTCCAGCTGAACTAAAAATTCTGCTGGATCTTCTTTGCCTTCTTCTACGGTTAAAGCCCATTCTTTCTTGCTATTCCCTTTAACAAGCTCCGTTTTATCATTTTTAGTAGCTGATTCCACCACTTCTGAAGTCATATCTACCGTTTTTGAAGAAAAGGAAGTAGGGGCTTTTTGAGAAGCATTACATGCTGACAACATGATTAAAAAAAGAATGATTAATATGTTTCTGATCATCTTCACTTTGTTCTATCCTTCCGATCAATAATAACTAGTCCTTTTATTTTAATGTCATCGGCAGAATTTATATCACCTATACTAACTTTTTCGTTAATAACCCCCACTGCTAATAAGAAATTCACATACTCTTCCTTAAAGACAGTAATACATCCTATAGATGTATCTCGACCTGCAGTATCGTTATTATAGCCCATATGAACATTAATCCCTGTTGCAGGATGATCTAACTTCCCACCTTTATACGTAGCTGGTATCTCACCACCGGCTCTAACTCGCAAAGCTGGGTATATTCCTTTATGACGTCCCCCGATAAAATCATATACTCCTTCCTTTATAGTGGCTACATTATGCTTCTCATAATCAGGAAGTGTGCTGGCATTTTTGCTTGTATACTTAATTTCGCCATCTATCACCACAATTGCCATAGCTCCATATCGACCTTCCGGGTGATCTTCTTGTTTATGACTATACGAACCGTCTCCTTCAAAGAAAAACACAAGGGGTGCCTTACGGTTCGATGACAGTTTCTTTTGAACAATGCTGTTATTCGTGTAATCGTTTATTCTGTACAGAGCTCGAGCCTGATTACCTTTTATGCCCTTACTGCTTAAATACTTCTCAATCTTTTTCACCGCTACCAATCCATCTTTATAATCCTCAGGATCTAATGGCTTTGGTTCCTCCTTCGGCTGCTTTTCAGGAGTAGTCGGCGGCTTCTTGCCCGGTTCCGTTTTCGTTGTTGTCGTTGCTGGAATTGTTGGCGTTGCAGCCTTGCTAACCTTAGGCCATGGAAGGATACCATTGGCTACTTGATGCAGGTACACTGCGAGCACATCACGACCATAGCCCTTATTCTCCAGGCCGTATTTTTTCGCAAAATCATGCAAAGCGGCGTTAAGCTCCTTATCCCAATCGCCTGTAGCTGGAAGCTTGTACGAGAAGCTGTCTGGATACTTCTTGGCAAGCTTGTTCAAATTATCTCTGGCAAGCAGGCTGTTCACGCCATACTTACTCCGCAAGGCGGCAGCTTCCTTAGCAATAGCCTTTTGATCGGCGATGGTCAGCTTATGGGCCGCATCTGCGTATTGTCCGGACAGCTCCTCCAGCCGATTCGCATCTAGATAGGATTTGGCTGAATGACCACGAATCAGCTCGTTGATTAGCACATTGTCACGCAACTGGTTCGCGAGAAGATGCATCTGCTTTTGCTTGGCCTTGTCATTTGCACCGTACGCTTCCCACCACTGGGACGTGTATTCATGCATTTGCGCTCTGGCCCAGGCAGGCATACGATCTATTTCTGCCACCTGCTGACGCAATTGCTTGGCCTTGGCCGCTGCTTCCTTGGCCCCCTTTTTGTCCCCGGCTGCCACGGCCTTGTAGTAGTCCGTTTTATATTGAAGCAGCAAGTCCTGTACCCATTGCGGATATCCCTTCCCTTTCAATTCTTGAACTAGGGATTTATAGGCTTTCAGCTCTGCATCAGGCACCTGATTTTTTATGAGCTTACTAGCCTTGATATGAAGCGTTCCATCAGTTCGGATATAACTGCTTTTGCACGTCAGAGATATTTCGCGAGTAGCGGTCATCTGTACCTTTTTGCCATGCAGCACCAAGTCTGTATCAGCGTGAAAGGTAAGATCGTGATGACTATACACGTGAATACCGGAAGCTGGATTTAAGCGCACAAGTATCTTTTCTTTTTGGGTGGAAAGTGCCACTTCTTTGTCGTCGAATCTCGCCACTTTTTGAGTTTTGGTATGAAATAGCTTTCTTGACGGCTTGCTGATTTCATCTCCTTTGAAGTCTCTCTTACGCAGGGATTGAACCACACGAGCTTCCTTTTCTTTGTTGGATGGAAAATACAAATGAACATGATCCCCTAGCTCGGGCATGCAATGCCAACCGATTCCATCACTGGTATACATGGTGGGGTAAGAAAACCAGCACCCCTCAACTTTGGACTGCATAGAATCCACGGACAAGTGAAGTTTAACGGATTCGTTTTCACCATCTAACTCAATGACTTTCCCTTCAATAGAGGTACCTTTGATTAACGGGTTATGTATAGCCTCCCTCGGAATACCTGCTTCCGGAACGAGAACGTAGCCATATGTCATGATGCCTTGCTTCATCTCTGCATGAATCTGATCAATAACCCAATGCTTTCGTTGAAACACGGCGACATCCCCAAGTTCAAAACGCTTCGTATCCTCCACTTCAGCATATGTATATTCTGGACCTGACTTTGTTTTTTGGAGGGAAAAGTTAATGCTGCGCAGTTCACCTTTCACCTGTTCTTTCGAGGTACCTAACCATAGTCTCGGGAACACGGATGTGATCTCGGCAATGAGTCCAGCTTGCAGACGAGAGGCCATTCTTTTTAGAAACTCCCAATCACTCTCCCCATACTGGATAGTAAAGCCGCCCAGCTTTTGATCGCTGTCCGTCAGGTCAATAAAATCCCCGTGTGGATAGGTATCCATGAGTTTGCGGAACAGTTGATAATACGTCAAGTTGCTATTTTGAAACGAACGATTTTTCCGTTGTTGATCCATCAGATATGTAAAAGAGGCAGCCTCTATGTACATGTGATATACGCCATTTTTGAATGCAATTCTAATATTGGTGACAATTCCTTTAAAGATGCTAACTGTCCCTCGCTCTTTATCCGTCTCATATACCTCTAGCACATCTTCATCGTAAGCTAATCCATCATACTTTGCATGATCCTCATCCGGTATGAGAGCAGTGATGTACACCTTGCCGTGCTCATTTATCTTCTGTGTCAATTCAAAATCAAGCAGCCTGATAATTTCATACGGTGCATTCACTCTAATATTTCCATAAGTCAGCATAGTTCCTGCCAGTCCCATCTTACTCCCCCCGTTTGCTTTTCATATGATGCAAATCCTACAATCTGTTAACTATTCCTGCCCGTCTGTGGTGAACGAGATTTTTCCACACCACATGCATAAGTTCGTGGAGCAGCTCATAAGAGCCGGAGATTGATCTACGTATACATCCTTTTTCCCATTCAACCAAGGCATAGAAACGCTCGGTTTGCAGGGCAGCGGAATGATTTTTCCGGAATTTCCTTTGTTAGCAGAAGAGACTGTAGGATTATGCATACTACGGCACATTCCGAAAGAAGGGATATGCGTCTGCGGGTGAAAATCCTGAATATTCCCTTGCAGTTTGTCGCCAATACTAATCCCCCTGTTAGCTGAAACACTAAATCTTCCCGTATGACTTCCATAGCTGCAATGTATCTGTGCCCCATCCACTACATAGCTCTCACTCATTCTTAGACTCTCCTTTGTATAGATGGCCCCTCTGTATCGACCTTTTGTAATTTCAAGCCTGCCAGATTGAACTTCAAAATACATTCAGCCACATCGAGGTCTACAATGATATGATGATTGACATCCTGAACCGTGAATATTTTATGATTCTCCACTGCATATTCATCTAGAATGATTTTCTTCAGTGTACCGTCCCTATGATATTCACTACATGGTGATAAACACATCAGGCTAGGCGGATTTACCAGCCAATACCTTGTTTGCTGCATTCGCTGCATATCGGCAAAAACAACCAACTTCCAGCTTAATCCGGCCTGATATATATCAAATATTTCCTTTAGTTGTTCAGAAACGATGGATACCGGATGCTCTATAAAATCAATATAGTCCGAATCACCTGATACATAAAATTGTAAAATGGATTCTTCATCAGCACATAATGAGCTTTCTGCCCATTCCAATAACTGCCTGCGATTCGTCTCTACTGGATACATATACTCCGTAATACGATTATCCTGTTGAATCATGTAGTACTCCATAAGCTGTTGAATACACCACCTCACTGATTCCTTTATACTCCCCTATTCTTACTTCCAAATCGTCCTCGCATTTCAACGCCTTGAATTCAGGTAAATGTACAGCTTGCTGAATAGCATCTTTCGCTAATTTCAGAATATATTGATGAAATTCCCCTGTAGCCTGGAGTACAAATCGCTCGACATCAGGCTGAAAAATCTCTGCTAAAAAGCGGAATACCCAGCCTGCATCATAGATTCCATAACAAGGTTGAGGATCAAAGAACCAATTTTTATCATAGGCTTCGACGACATAGTTATAGTTGCGATCCATCAGATACGTGCGCCTCATAGAATAAGTAATGTATCCGATCCTTGTCTTGGCCACTTCTCCGGAATGGGCTTGCAGACAGATCGATTGAAAGGATTGAATAAAAGAAAAAATGAGCTCATCTTTTCTTTGTTCATACAAATACGCTGCTTGATGTAATTTCTGGTTCAATACATCTTCCGCATAGGTCTTATGGAAGTGTTCTAGGGCTTCCAGTCTATTCATAATTCCACCTCTGAACCTATTATATAGAATATTTACATGATATTACTGGTCCTATCCTCCTATTTTATTACACAATTTTCATATCATGAGATTACATATGAATTTATGAAAATAGAATGAAAATAATCACATTTTTTCGTGAATATGTAATAATATAAACAAAAACTCTCCAAGAAAGGCTAGCATTAGACCTAAGAAATGAAGGTTTGCGCAAGTGAATAGGTAAATGGAAGTAGAAAGATCGGTTTATAATGAAATAATCATGTATAATTAATGATACGCTCCAAAAACACATTCAGAGGATCGGGAATGGGATACACAAACTGCTAGAGTTTTGGATAACCACCACTTTGCATCAGGATTGGAGATACATGATTACTTCACCTACAGGTTTTTATAATAGTATTCAAGAGGCTACCGCGCATGTCATTGATGTGCTAAGTGGTATTTTACATGTAAACACCATTTTTATTGCCGCTAATGACGGCATTACGAATGTGATTGTAGATTCATTTAACCGGGAAGAGGTGCTCGTTAAGGAAGGGGATGTGCTCCCTTTTGAGCTTAGCTATTGTAGTCTGGTGTTGGACCATCCTGCCGATCACCTCACGATTTCAGAAACAACTATTCACCCGCACACATGTGATTTAGATGTGACTAAAACCATTGGAAACCACTCATTTACAGGAATCCCTATTCGCATGAAAAATGGTCAGGCTTACGGAACCATTTGTATCTTGGACGCGCCATCTGTACATTTGACAGAATCCGAACTGAAGGCCCTTCAGGCTATGGCTGTGTTTCTGGGTTATGTGGTAGAACTGGAGAAAGACAAGATAGATGCTGAAATCTCTTCTATGAGCAAGCTGGATTTGATATCTTCCCTGAGTAATAAAATTCGGTTTTCGCTAACCGAAATATGGGGAGCCACCGATCTCATGCTGACGACGGAGTTAACAGAGGAACAACAGCAATATATGAGCATCATGGAGTCGAGCAGTCGCTCGCTCATGACGTTATTGAGTAATATTTTGGATTACAGCACTATGGAATCCAGGCAGATTGATGATATTGAAGATCCGTTTGATCTGAGAACGATGATGGAAAATGTATTGAGCCTGTATACAGAGGTAGCCGCGCAGCGGAATCTCGAGTTGAAGCTCGACTGGAATCTCACCAGCTCGCCTATTTTTATCGGGGATGAAGCTAAAATTCGCCGTATGCTGATTAATTTGGTAGATAATGCAGTGAAGTTTACAAGCACAGGAGCTGTCACTTTATCTGCAACCACCCAATCCGTGACCGATGCACCTGAGATTGAACTGGAATTAAAGGTGAAGGATACCGGAATCGGTATATCTCCGAATAAATTGAATTTGTTGCTTGAACATGACCGTGGGTACTCTCTCTCATATGGAAATCCAGGCTTGGGTTGGCAGATTACCAAACATCTATTAAAACGAATGAACGGTAAGATGACAGGGAGCAGTGAACCTGGTAGCGGGACGGAGATAACGCTCCAGTTCACCCTGAAAATATACCAGGAGTCTGCCTAAAACAGAGATTAGCTTGTGATGATATGGCATATCCTATAATAGAAGCCCGTGACGCATAACGTCACGGGCTTTATGTTATGGGTACGTGTCACTAGGCAGTATTATCACCCTATGCCGCACGTTTGTGCATAGCCAGACTTAGTAACGTTTGGGAGCAGCCAGCTTAGCCAAATCCGCCATATACGTAAAAAAGGCCTCTGGATCTGTATCATATACCAGGTTCACAGGACGTCCATCTGCCTGTTCCACCGTTCTGCCCTGACTTGGTCCTTCTGCGATAACGCTGCAATGCACCGTCTTTTTCTTGACAATGTCCGGGCGTCCTACGGATGCAGTGGTCAGTACATCCCACAAGTAATAGGTTGAGTTCGTTTCGCTATAAACAAGCGGAGGACATCCTGCATAGCAATTGCCCAAGAAATCCACGCCTTCATATCGGCGCTCCGCAGCCCAACGATTGCGTACAGCTGGAGTTAATGGCACTTTGCTTGTGCTTTCCAGCGCTACCAGATCAATCGTAATGCCGCTTTGCCACACCCGATATGCCGCTTCTGGGTCCCAGAACACATTCCACTCTGCTGTGCCGTCATGCTCCGGCTCTTCTACATTCCCTTTTTCAAAGGTGCCACCCATCCATACCAGCTTTTCAATCTTTGCTTCAATATCCGGTGCTTCATCCAGCGCTCGCGCCAGATCGGTTAGCGGTCCAGTGAATAGTAACAGCGTCTTACCTTCAGCTCCGCGTACCTTTTCGATCAGATGCTGATGAGCTGGCAGGGATGAAAGCGGTGCTTCCATACGCCCCGATTCATTCAGTACGGGTAATGCATCCACATAGAAGGAATGTAAACGCCAAGCGGCAGGAAACGGATTTTTACCGCGTGAATTAGACTTTGCGACTTCCACAGGCCTTTTATTTTGTCCAAAACGATCAATAATTTTACGACTGGCATCCGTCGCAGGCTCCAGGTAACCATCTGCTGGAATCACCGATACTCCGGTCAAATGAACCTGCTCCATCTGAAGCAGCATAAAAAGGGATACTAGATCATCCACTCCACCATCATGATTAAAATAAACGTTTGTCTGACTCATCTGTCTCTTCCTTCCTTTATCCCCGTAAAACAGGCTTGTTCTTATCGGCAACCATCCTTCATTATGCCTGATCGCTTCACAGGAGTAAATGTGGGATAGTGCGTGAATCAGGGATTTTTTGCTTACTCCATGCTTAAGAAAGGTAGAAATGTGTGTAATAACAGGGTAGAATCATGGGTCCTAATCGGAAGCGTATGAAGGAGAGATGCATATGACAGCCCGAACAATAGAAGAGTTGGAGCAGATCCGTAAAGAATGTAAATCCATGGTGACGAAAAGGGCTGCGGCTTCAGGTGGGGCGGTATTAGTTCCAGTTCCAGGGGCTGACGTTCTTGCTGATGTTGGCATTTTGATGCAGCTACTGCCAGCTATTAATGGAAAATTCGGATTATCTGAGAAGCAGCTGGAAGGTCTGGACGCAGAAACAAAATCCATGGTGTATGGTTTTATCACCTCAATTGGCAGCAAGCTGATCGGGCGACTCATTACCCGTGAAGTCATCGTGCAGATTTTGAAAAAAATGGGCATTCGTATCGCTACCAAGCAGGTTAGCAAGTTTGTCCCCCTTCTGGGGCAAGGGCTAGCCGCGGCAATTGGCTTTACTGCTATGCGAACCATTGGTAATCGGCATGTCGATCAATGTTATGAAGTGGCCAAGCGCTTGCTGGAGCAGCGAACTGCGGCAGATATCGCGCGCAACTGGACGGTTCCACAGCAGCCGCTAGAGCCTGTGGGAGTTGATCATTTGCCAAACCGGGACCCGGAAGCAGCAATTCCACTACTGCCAGCATCCACTAAAGATTAAGTCCTTCAAATTCAAGTCAACCATCCATTTCACCCACACGGGGTACTGCAGATCGAGACAGCTCCTGTATCCCGTGCTTTTTAGCCTTCCACCTTGGCTCCATAGGAGCGAGCTACCGCTACTGCCTGCTCGATATCCAGCTTGGCTCCAGTGATGTCCAGATCTTTAAAATTCACACCATCCATTTTCGCACCGCGCAGGTCTGTTCCTTGAAGATGGGCTTTGTGCAGTCTTACTCGGGTAAGATCCGCCTCCCGCAAATCTGCTTTTTCCAAATTGCATTCGGATAAGTCAGCTTCCTTGAATCGTATTTTTCGCAAATCTTGTTTTCTTAAATCTGCATGACGCAAATTCGTATAAGACCAGTCTCCGCCCGTAATTGTGATACCATCCATATTCGCCCCCGCAAAATCTGAACCTACTAGCTTGCAGTTATCAAACCGGACTACAAACAGATTGGCGCTGGTGAACAAACAATTGGTAAAAGCCGACTCCTTGTAGTGAGATGCATTCAGAATGGCTCCGGTAAAATCACAGTCCACAAAAGTACAGCCCTCCACGAGGGACTCATTCATCTCCACACCCCGAAAGCGACATCGGGTAAACTCGCAATTTCTCCACTCGCCTTCTCTGGCATCCATTGATCCAAAATCACGGGCTTCATAGACCTCATCTGTATAAAAGAACATGTTCTCTCTCCTATTCCTTATTCCTTATATTAGGAATTCAGCATTTCGGCAAGGACCGCTCAAAACCGCCTTTCATTTTTCCCAGTAAACCCTTCATCATCTTATGATCCTGCGGCGTAAACTCAGACATACACGACCGAATCAACTTCGTATAATAAGGGACTATCTTACTTAACAGCTCTCGTCCTGCCTCCTTTAATCCGACAGTCACCATCCGCCCGTCACTCTCATGAGCCACACGTTCAATCATGCCATCTCGCTCTAATCCGTCGATCAGCCCCGTCATGGTTCCACGCGTCACATCAGCTTTTTCCGCCAACTCTGATGGTGTCATGCGATGCGGCGAATGGCAATGCAACAGGCTAAGAACAATAATCCGGCCCTGAGAAGCCCCCAACTTGCTAAAATCGGTATCCATTTCTCTGAAAATACCGTTAGCCAAGCGCGCAAATGTCACAAAAGTCTCTATATTATCCACTTCGGCATCTTCATGTCCAAAGCTACGCAGCACCCCGCGTATGGAGTCATTATGAAAATTAAAGTTCATAGTCTATCCATTCCTTCCTTAATCCCGCTTGTTCCGTCAGACGGTAGCTTTTCCATTCGTCTGGCAGCAAAGAAGCATACGGTTCCTTGGCAAAACGATCATCTACCAGAACCAGCAATCCTTCGTCGTGCTCTGTGCGAATAAGTCTGCCACCTGCCTGAAGAACCTTGTTCATCCCTGGATATACATACGCATAGTTGAAACCATTCCGTCCCTGTTCGGAAAAATAATCCCGCAGCACATCCCGCTCTGCTCCAATTTGCGGCAAGCCGACGCCGACAATCACTACCCCATTTAAGCGATCCCCAGGTAAATCGACACCTTCAGCAAACACACCACCCAGTACGGCAAAGCCAAGCAAGGTGTGCTCTTGCCCAGGCTGGAAAGCCTCTAGAAATCGATCCCGCTCTGGTTCGGTCATCCCCGGACTTTGTACCAACGTATTTGCGGACACGTCCCGAAGCATGAACTCCTCATATACCTCACGCAGATATGGATAGGACGGGAAAAATACAAGGATATTTCCTTTCCGTTCTACAACCAATGCAGCCAGCATATCCGCAATCGCCCCTTTGGAACGCTCACGATCCCGATAACGGATGGAGAGCGGCAGCAGACGTACATCCCATTGCTCCTGATGGAAGGGGGAAGGAACCTGTAACGTATAATCTTCCTCGTTTGCTCCGAGCATGTCCCGGTAATAAGCAAGCGGTGTCAACGTTGCGGAAAAATAAATGGCTGAGCGGTAGCCCTTAATAGCTTGTCCCAGCAAGTGAGAAGGATCGAGGCAGAACAGCTTGACCCTCACTTCACTGCGCCCCGCTTCCACATAAGTAACGTATCGTTCATCGTATAAAGCAGCAATGCGCAGCATATTCTGAGCGGTAAAATACGTATCTAGAAGCAATGCATAAGCCGTACCCTCACCGCTTGCGTGGCTTGTACTGCCCCCCGTCACCAGTTCACGTTCAGCTGCTTCCACAAAAGGCGCCAACAGCTCCAGCACCTCTTGCGGTGCTGCTGTCTCCACTGCTTTTCCTGTATCTGCATATTGCTTGCGCAGCATAATCATATGTGCGTTCACTGCACTCGCAGCCGCAGCAATCTCTGGGCTTAGCAACTTAAATTCTCGTTTCAGTTCCAAAAAAGAAGATTTCAAAATTTCCGCCGAAAACATGTCCCGACCGCGTTCTACCAGATTATGCGCCTCATCCACCAGTACGACACCTTTTCGCTTGTGCTCCTCCAGTAATCTTTTCAAAGAAATCCGTGGATCGAAAACATAATTATAATCACTGATTATACCATCCGAGGCATACGCCACATCCAGCGAAAATTCAAAGGGACATACCTTATGCTTGCGCGCATAATGCTCAATCACCGCCCGGGTCATTAACGTCTCATTCGCCAAAATATCGGATACCGCACCGTTGATCCGGTCGTAATAGCCCTCGCACATGCTGCATGATCCAGCATCACAATCATTTTCATCCTTAAAGCAAATTTTATCCTTCGCAGTCAAAGTCACCACATGCATGTGCAGCCCTTGGGCCTGCATTCTGGCGTAAGCTTCTTCGGCTGCTGCCCGAGTCGTGGTACGAGCCGTCACATAATATACTCGCCTAACCTGCCCCTCACCGATAGCCTTGATCGCAGGAAACAAGGTGGATACCGTTTTACCAATACCTGTAGGTGCTTTGGCAAACAGGTTAACCCCTTCGGCAATCGTCTTGTACACCGAACCCGCGAGAGTTCGCTGACCCGAACGATACGTGTCAAAGGGAAAGTTCAACATAGCAATGCTGGCATCCCGCTTTTCCGCATGTGCTCTCAGCAGGAATGCATACGGTGCATAACCAGCAATCATCTCTTGTGCGAAAGCTTCCAGCTCAGCAAAGGATAGCTCGCGCCTAAATCGGCGAATGTCTTCACTGTGTGCCTGTACATAAGTAAGCTGGACCTGCATGGAATGCTGTTGTTCCTCATGAGCAATCATATAGGCATACAGAAATGCTTGTGCCCAGTGTACGGGTTGACCGTCACCCTGAATATCTTCGAGGGGCAAAGAGATCGATTTAATTTCATCAACCGTCCATACGCCATCCAGCTCAATCAGTCCGTCACAGCGACCTTCAATGATAAACAATTCGTCCTTATACGAAATTTCTGTACGTAAATGTACCTCTTTGCGGTCATGCTCCTTGTAACCTTTCTGGATAACCTGATGCACGCGAGTTCCTTCGAGCATACTGCTATTCGAGCGAAAGCCGCTATGAATGCTGCCGCTCCGATGCACATATTCCACAAGTGGACGCACCGATATGTGAATTGGTTCCTTCATACGATCACCCGTTCCGGTCATAGTCCTTTCACTGTACCACGTAGATAAACGAAACGTAAGGGACATAAGAATCGTTTGTGGTCGATTGGTATTCACTCATGCCTACTTTTTACCGAAATATAGAAACGAGGCCTTTTGCTTTATTCCCCACGATACTACAACTCTCATTTCAGCATAAAGGATAGGGATATGTTAAAAGAATTAATTAACAATTTTGCGTTATTAACAAGCTTCTTATTCTTTGGAAATTTATTTTTCCGGAAATATGAGCGTTACCTAAAAAAACATGTATTCATTTATCGGGTAATGAACGGTTTAATGCTGGGTCTGTTTGGCATTCTGTTAATGATGACCGGTTTATGGATCCGTGGGCACTTTGTGGTCGATCTGCGCCAATTGGCGATTATCATTTCTGTTTATATGGGAGGATCGATATCCGGTCTGCTGACTACCTTGATCATAAGCCTGTACCGTATTTACATCACAGGTGGTTGGACAGATGTTTCTCTGACTGCTACCGTCAATTGCTTCATGACACTGGGCATTTCACTTATCTTTATTCGAGAAAAAAGCCTAACACTCCGCAAGTGGATGTCGGCCGTGCTTGGAGCTGCTATAGTGTCGCTGTTATCTACTTTCTATGTGGTTAATCCTCCTGATAATGAATCTATGATAATAATCACAACCGTTAAGTTACTTGGCGGCCTGTTCACTTATTTTATGATGTCCTATATCAAAAAAACAGAACGGGCTGTTCATCTGCTGGAAGAAGCTGCAAATCGGGATCATTTAACCGGACTCTACAGTCCGCGTGCTTTCGATGCGCTATTCGAAGAGGTCTTTCATACTTCCAAGACTACAAAACAGCCCTTTGGACTCGTGATGCTGGATATTGACCACTTTAAAAATATTAATGATACGTATGGTCATTTGAACGGAGATACCGTCTTAAGCCAATTAGGAATGCTGTTAATCCGGGAATCTACAACGAGGGCGTACCCCTCCCGTAAAGGCGGAGAGGAATTTGCCATTCTGATTGGAAATTGTGATAGTCAGAAAGCAGCAAGCTTTGCCGAAAAGATTCGGAAAGCTGTGGAAAATGAACGTTTTCTTTTGAATGACGGAACCTCGATCTCTCTAACCGTATCCATCGGAGCAGGCAGTTCACCTGTCATTGCATCGAGGCACTTACTGGAAAAGTCAGATGAGGCATTATATGAAGCTAAGCGTTCAGGACGCAATCAGGTGAAACTGGCAAAACCATAAATATTAGTCGCTAAATGTCAGGAAAGCTGGATTATTGTTAATAAAAAGTGGTAAAATGGAAATAACATCGTTATCAAAAAAACTTCTGCCGCTAGTGGAGACATGCCTTACAATCGACATGGGGGGTGGGCTTTGTGAACCTCGAACAATTGGAAAAACTCATGGAAAAAGAACGCCGTGAACTGAATCGCATGGCTGACTTACACGGATTAAAAGATGAACGTGTATTGGACAAATCCTCCAGACTTGACCGTATTATGGACAAGTACCTTCACACCAAGCGTGCAATAAACCAAACACACTCATAGAAGCAAGCTACATCGCTGCCCCTCAGGGCAGCTTTTTTATGATGTAAGCAGTATTCATCCTCCTTCGGTACACCTCTGCATCGTACTCACCTTCTTGTTGACTGACTATTTTCCGCCATATTCCGTCCGCAACAATTGTTGTGTGAACGATATCCATTCTCTGGCGGCAAAGGACAGATAACGATCGTTCCGCCAGATCATCCCCAAATGCCAAGGAATGACGGGGTCCACCAATGGAAGAACACGCAAGCGCTCGGAATCCAGATCTCGGCAAATGGCCTCCGGCAACAGCGCTACTCCCAGGTTTGCAGCAACCATTTCGCTAATCAGATCCCATTGTGAGCTTTCGTAGACTACACGCGGCTGAAAGCCAGCACGGACACATTCGGCAATGATACGGTCATGCAGCGTAAAATCCTCACGGAACAGTACAAACGCCTCCTCCGCCAACGCAGATAATGGTACCTCCTTGCACTCTGCCAGTGCATGCGTAGGATGAACGAGCAAATTCAGCTTTTCCTCCACAAACAGAAATGTCTCAAACATATCTCCAACCGCAGGCAGCACAATCACCCCGATATCCAATGCCCCGGCTTCTACGTCCTGTTCCACTTTCTTCGCTCCGTCCTCAAATAATTGAATAGTCACATCAGGATATGCCTTATGGAATTCTCCAATGACACGCGGGAAAAAGCTCGATCCGACCATAGGGGGCAGGCCAATACGGATATGTCCCTTTTTCAGGTTCATCAAATCACTCAGCTCCGAGGACAGGCTCTGAAAGGACTTTACAATCGCTTGTGCTTGAAGCTCAATTACCTTTCCCGCGTCCGTCAGTTCGATTCTTTTGCCAATTCGGTCGAACAAAGCGACCCCCAATTCATCTTCCAGACTTTTAATCGTCTTACTGATCGTCGGCTGGGTAATAAACATGCTCTGGGCTGCCTTTGTAAAGCTACGCAACCGCGCGACTTCCAAAAAGTATTGTAAATGTCGGATATCCAAAGCTACACCTTCTCCCATAGACAAACGGAATAGATTACATTCTTTATATGCATTTTACTCATGAAAGCTTGTGATGTAAAATTTCATTACAGTTTGAAAATAACCGATCTCAAAGATAGGAGCCATTATATATGAAAAGCTTCATACGCGGTGTCCTCCAGATCGCCGTCCTGATGGCCTTTTCGCTCATCCTGAACGCGGTAGTCTCTTGGCTCCACCTGCCTGTACCCGGTAGTATCATTGGTATGCTGATCCTTTTTATTCTGCTGCAAACCGGCTTGGTCCGGCTAAGCTGGATTGAAGTTGGCGCAAACTGGTTGCTGGCCGAGCTGCTATTATTCTTTATTCCCTCCGCTGTCGGCGTTATGAATTATTGGCCGATGCTGGAACACGATGGTATGAGCATTATGCTGGTCGTGTTGCTCGGCACCTTTCTGGTGATGGCCTGCACAGGTATGGTCGCTAGTCTGCTTGGTAAACGAAAGGAGCATAAATCATCATGACCGGTCTTCTATGTATTGTATTGACACTCGCTATTTACTGGATGGCCAAACGCATGTACCGCACACTACCCAAGGTGTATTTGTCTCCATTGCTCATTACACCTATTGTTATCATTTTGATTTTGACGCTGACGGGTGTGAACTACCGTTCTTATAATTCGGGCGCTCACTTGCTGTCCATGCTGCTACAGCCAGCTACGATTGCATTTGCTGTCCCTTTGTACCGATATTTCCCTGTGTTAAAAAAACACGCGACCCAAATCGTGCTTAGCGTGCTGTCTGGGTCTGTTGTAGCCGTGTTGTCCTCCATGGCGCTTGCTAAGTGGATGCACCTGAATTCTTCGCTGCTGAGCAGCCTGATTCCTCGCTCCATTACGACGCCCATTGCGATGAATGTATCGCAAACGATTGGCGGCAATCCGACGGTCACGGCTGTATTCGTTATTCTGACCGGATTGAGCGGTCTTATTATCGGTCCGATGATTGTAAAACTGTTCCGTATCGAAAATGAAGTCTCACGTGGGGTGCTGCTCGGTACCGGTGCTCATGGTACAGGCACTTCCAAAGCATTCGAGTTCAGTTCGCTGACGGGGACGATATCCAGCATCTCGATGGTGCTCGCCGCTCTCTTTACCTTGGCGGCTGCCCCGTTCCTGTTCCACTTGATGCTGTAAGCCATCTGTATACAAAGAAGCAGCGATTCTCTTGTTATGAAGAATCGCTGCTTCTTTGCTTTCAGTCCATGTCTCAAAGCAATGGATGGCTCAAGGATATATATCCCTCGCGGCCTCAAATAGCTTTAACGTCACCGGGTTTCACCTCTACCTCTACAGGCGTTACAGCTTCATACAGGTAAGCATCCAGCTCAGCCGTATATTGTCGTTCTTGCGCGGCGCTCCAGCCTGCACGTTCAGACATCCATGCGATGGCGGGCTGTTTCCAGCGCTTCACCTCGTCAATCTGGAAGAACAGAGCCCCAGTTCGGCGTATAAAAAAATCAGACGGTGTCACTGTCATTTCCTGTTCCATCGCATACAGGAGCGGGGCACGCACTTCCACTGGCAGCGCCGCTTCCTTCTCGGTAGCCTCCTTCATGCTCTGTGCCGCTATGGCAAACAATCGCTCTGTGTTGGAGCCATAGCGGGTAGCCCATGCTCTAGCTATATCCGGCGACAGGCCGAGCGCAACACCTGCTGCGGTTTGCTTACCTACGTACGCGTCCCAGCCCGCTGAGCCTCCTACGCTGCCACCCGAAATCGGGATATGTCTGGTGCGGCATGCCCGGAAGCTCTGCCCATGCAAGCGCCCCAGCTCCTGTACCGCACGATCCACGACGAGTTCGGACATTTTCCGGTAGCCCGTCAGCTTGCCGCCTGCAATCGTGATCAGACCTGAACGGGATTCCCAAATTTCGTCCTTGCGTGAAATTTCCGAAGGGCTTTTACCGTCTTCATAAATGAGCGGCCGTACCCCTGCCCAACTGGATTCTACATCCGTAACAGTCAGCTTTACATCCGGAAACATTCCGTTGATCGCTTGAAGCACATAGGCCCGATCTTCGGCGGTCATCCGGGGATGCGCCGTATCCCCCTCATACACCGTGTCGGTCGTACCTGCATAGGTTTTTCCATCACGTGGGATGGCAAATACCATGCGTCCATCCGGTGTATCGAAGTACACTGCCTGTTTGAGCGGAAAGCGCTCAGCATCGAACACCAGGTGAATACCTTTCGTCAGGCGAAGCACCTTGCCCTCTTTGGAGCGATCCATTTCCCGCAACGTATCTACCCATGGTCCGGCTGCATTAATAACCAGCGAAGCTCGAATTTCGTATGGCTTTCCCGTTACCCAGTCCGTTACGCTCGCACCGCTTATTCGTCCTTCGTCATACAGCAGCTTGTCAGCCTTGGCATAGTTCACCGCCAGCGCCCCTCGTGTAACAGCTTCCTTCGTGACCTCAATCGTCAGGCGAGCGTCATCTGTGCGGTACTCTACATAGCTGCCGCTTCCCTTCAGTCCATCACGCTTCAGCAAAGGCTCGCGCTCTAGTGTAGCTTGGATGTCCAGCATGCGGCGGCGCTCACTACGCTTAACACCAGCAAGGAAATCATATACCAGCAGCCCGACAGAGGTGGTGAATGCGTTAAACGTGCCGCCCTTGTGAAAAGGAAGTAGCATACGCTCGGGTATGGTCACATGTGGACCATTTTCGAATACGATTGCCCGCTCCTTCCCGACCTCGGCTACCATCTTAACTTCAAACTGCTTCAAATAACGAAGACCACCATGCACTAGCTTGGTCGAGCGACTGGACGTACCCGCTGCGAAATCCTGCATCTCCACCAATGCTGTCTTCAAACCACGATCCGCCGCATCCAGCGCAATACCCGCCCCTGTAATGCCGCCGCCAATGATTAAAATATCAAAATGCTCATGTCCCATACGTTCCAAAACAGCGGTTCTCTCCTGCGCAGCAAATCCCTGTTCTCCCATCATTTATCCCTCCAGCTTTGTATATATTCACGATGCAATCTGCCAACCGAATCATCATAAGGTACAAAAAAAGACCACGAACATCGCTGCGGCGGATGCCGAGCGGTTCATGGTCTCTCCAAGTCTCCTGACGAGTATTAACTTATCTATATCGTAGCACACACGGTACGCTATGAAAAGGGAAATCTGCCTGTTGCCAGATGGCTCCCTTCTATCGCATAACCGTCTCTACTTGAACGCCATTGCGGCATGAACTGCCTTTTTCCAGCCACCATAAAGCTCAGTCCGCATGTCCCTACTCATGGACGGAGTAAAGGTATGATCACTCTGCGCATATCCCCGGACTTCATCCAGACTGCTCCAAAACCCGACTGCCAGTCCCGCTAAATACGCCGCACCGAGTGCAGTTGTCTCGTTCACAGCAGGTCGTTCTACAGGCAGATCGAGAATATCGCTCTGGAACTGCATCAGGAACTCGTTCATCACTGCGCCTCCATCTACACGCAATGAACGCACAGGTACACCCGAATCGCTCGCCATGGCAGTTAGGACATCTTTAGTCTGGTAGGCCAGCGATTCCAGTACCGCTCGTATAAAGTGCTCCTTGGTCGTTCCCCGCGTCAAACCAAATGTCGCTCCGCGCACGTCACTGTCCCAATACGGGCTGCCCAAACCCACAAAGGCTGGGACAAAATATACCCCTTCCGTCGAGGTCACACGCGCCGCATACGCTTCACTATCTGTGGCCTCGCGGAACATGCGCAGCCCGTCACGCAACCACTGAATAGCAGATCCCGCTACAAAAATGCTGCCCTCCAGCGCATACTTTACCTGACCATTCAGCCCCCATGCAATGGTCGTAATCAGTCCATGTTCCGAGTCACAGGGTTCATCTCCGGTATTCATCAGCATAAAGCATCCCGTACCGTATGTATTTTTAATCATGCCCTTGTCAAAGCATCCCTGACCGAACAGAGCTGCTTGCTGATCGCCCGCCGCTCCGGCAATAGGGATTTCCTGCCCAAAAAAGTGATAATCCACCGTATGAGCATATATCTCAGAAGATGATTTCACCTCTGGTAGCATAGACGCAGGAACGCCGAGAATATCCAGCAGCTCCTCATCCCATTTTAGCTCATATATGTTATACATGAGTGTGCGGGCCGCATTGGAGTAGTCCGTTACATGTGCTTTACCACCGGACAATCTCCAGATTAGCCAGGTATCAATCGTACCAAACAGCAAATCCCCACGCTCCGCTTGAGCTCGTGCCCCTTCGACGTTGTCGAGTATCCATTTGACCTTGGTGCCAGAAAAGTAGGGATCAATGAGTAGTCCCGTTTTGCTATGAAAAATATGATCAAATCCACGGCTTTTCAATTCCTCGCAGATCCCGGCTGTTTGCCGTGACTGCCATACCAGCGCATGATATACAGGAAGACCCGTATGTTTATCCCACACCACTACGGTTTCCCGTTGATTCGTAATACCAATCCCGGCAATTTGGCTGGCTTTCACACCTGATTCCGACAGGCAGGAGGCGATGACGGCCAAAATAGAGCTCCATATTTCATTTGCGTTTTGCTCTACCCACCCCGGCTGGGGAAAATACTGTGGGAACTCCCGTTGTGCCTTGTATACCACTTTTCCCTGCCGATCAAACAAGATGGCCCGCGAACTGGTTGTGCCCTGATCCAAGGCAAGAATGTATTGCTCCATCACTTCCCGATCTCCTTGCTTATAATGTTATGATGCCCACTTTTTAGGCTTATCCAGACTTATTCTAAAAATCCTTGGCCCAATAATGAAAAAGCGGCGAGCTAAGACAAGAAAATAAAGTCTTAGACTGCCGCTGCTTGTATTGAACTAACGTTTCCCGTTAGCGAAATGACCTGACTTTCTATCGTCCTCAAAGAGATCCCTGTAATAAATCTTCTAACAGCTCATTAGTTCCTGTGTTTTCGATTGGCGTATATATCCCCATCACGAACTCACCACTTTCAGAGACTGTAAAAGTATTGTAACGAAATGTCAATAGTCCTGCTTGAGGATGATGTATCACTTTTTCCCCTTCCGAGTTTCTGGAAACATCATGGCGTCCCCACCACTCTCTAAACTCCTCGCTTCTGTCACTTAACATGTTAACTAAATCCTGATACCACGAATCATTCATGTGTAAGGCGTATCGGCTTCTGAAATGGGCCAACAGCATGGTGGCGACGTCTTCCCAATTAACTATGCGAGCTTTGTTATCCTTCATCATAAAGATGCGCCAAAGAATATTTCTTTCAATTTCTGCTATTTGGTTAAAGTCTCCACACAATATACTTGTCATTTTGTTCCAAGCAAAAAGGTTCCATCGCCTGTCGATGACATAGGCAGGGTATGTTCCCAGCTTGTCGAGAACCTGTTGAAGGGCTGGAGAAATGGATTCATCTTCTGTTACGTTTGGAAGTACAGAATGGTTAGCCAATACGAATAGATGGTTGCGTTCGTCATTACTGAGTCGAAGTGTTCGCACCAAACTCTCCAGTACTTGTTCCGACACTTGAATATCCCGCCCCTGCTCCAATGCGGTGTACCATGGTAAGGAAATGCCTGATAGACTTGCCACTTCTTCTCGCCTCAGACCAGGCGTACGACGACGTGAGGTCTCAACCCGAAATCCCACATCATGCGGGGATAGACGTGTGCGACGAGTCCGAAGAAAATCAGCTAGTTCTTTTCGTCTTCTTTCAGAATTCATAACAATGATACACCTCTATATCCTGATAGAATTTATAACAGTATCCGTACAATTAGCATTCAGAACAGTACTACAAATACAGACCTATTTGGGCGTTTACAAAACTGATTATAATCGATTTGTCGCCTACAGTGTAGGAGGAATCGGCAGTCAAGGCTGAATAGGTTGTACTTCCGTTCCATAACAAATAATCGAAGAAGAGAGGATTTAGGGTGAAACCAGAACAGAACGATCGTAGCAGTACTTTGAGAGGCCAACGCATTATTCTCTTCGGAGGAACTTCTGGAGTTGGATTTGCGACAGCCGAAGCCGCTGCACGGGAAGGAGCGTCCGTAGTCGTAGTATCCAGTCGAAAAGAGAAGGTTCACAATGCGATCTTGCGCCTCCCCCAAGGTTCGGAAGGACATGTGGTTGATCTATCTAGCGAGGAGCAGGTTCAAACATTTTTCAGCCAAATTGGTGAATTAGACCACTTGGTTTTCTCGGCAGGCGATTCATTACTAATCAAAAATCTCAGCTCAATTGACGTGGAGACTGCACGGCGATCCTTTAACCTGCGGTACTGGGGAGCGTTTATGGCCGCAAAATACGGAAGTGAGAACATCAGACAGAACGGTTCCATCATTTTAACTTCTGGCATTGCCGGAGTCCGACCTCAGAAGGGTTTGACGGTCGCAGCCAGCGTATGTAGTGCTGTTGAATCTCTAGCCAGGGCGCTGGCTGTTGAACTCAGTCCTCTTCGTGTCAACACCGTTAGTTTAGGGCTAATACGTACTGAGATGTGGGACAGTATTCCTGAGGAAGACCTAAACGCGATGTATGAAACTGCCGGAAAAGACCTCCCTGCTGGCCGAGCGGGAGAACCCGAAGACGCAGCTGAGGCTTATCTTTATTTAATGCGTGGAAAATATTCCACCGGACAGACCATTGTCGTGGATGGCGGTTCTACACTGGTGTGATTTAATTGTACAAGAAGTGTAATATGTCTATACTTTACGCTCCAATGAATTTCACATCGAGTCACTACAGACTCAATCATGGAGTTGCCTCCAACAACAAGGGTACTCTTAATGTCAGCATGCTTTAACCCATTACCATTCAGCAATGAAAAGACTGTACGAGGTCACCAGAGCATGATCATGTTCCTAGGTGGCCTCCCACCAAATAACTTCTTTATATACGGGACTGCTTAAGTCCTCGACCAAAATCTTGAAAATCAGAATTCTACTGATTTAGATCAACCTCGTGATAGGACTAAACAAACATCTTGCAGAAATACCCAAGATACAAAATGAGTTTTTTTGAATTTATGCAAAATACATATGATCAAATCTAATCTATTGCCTATAATGCTCGAACAGTTGTTTATTGGAGGTTGTAACTGCTGTAGCTCCCGCAGCCAACGCCGCTTCCACATCCTCTGGGGTGCGAATAAGTCCGCCCGCCAAAATGGGAATGCCCGTGCGTTCGCTGACTTCCTTAATCATAGGTGGAACAACACCGGGCAGCACCTCAATATAATCAGGTCGTGTTTTTTCCACCAGCGCGTAGCTTTTTTCCAGCGCAATCGTATCGAGCAGGAACACCCGCTGTACAGCAAGAATCCCTTTCTTTTTAGCAGTTGCAATCACCCCGGATCGGGTCGAAATAATCCCAAACGGCTTAATTTCCTGACACAAATATTCAGCCGCATACTCGTCATTCTTCAAGCCTTGCACCAGGTCGGCATGCAGAAGCATTTGCTTGCTGCGACTCCTAGCCATCTGGTACAGGTTGCGCAGCTGCGCTACATGCGTATCCAGAAAAACCGCATACTCATAAGAGCTGTCCAAAATACCCTCCAGCTGCTTCATATGCTTAGCTGCAGGTAAAATGCGTTGTCCCTGAAATGGCATGGATATCCCCCTTAAAGCTGAATGTCGGTCAAACTCGTTCAAATTTTATATTATCACTCTGTTCGACGAAGGTGAAGCGGTTTCATTGCAGATATGTATAAAGGCTGCCTTCCCTGCAATAGATGTCAGCAGGAAGAAGACAGCCTAATCGTTCAAAAAACTGGATCAAATCACACGACGGCACCCTTAAAATGCTCTATAGTGTACTAGCCTTCAAACCCTCGGCGCAGCCATGAGGTAGCGAGCATGATCGCACCGCGCTTGGCTGCTGTTTCCGACAATGGGTTCAGCATCACAAAGTCGTGGATGATGCCCTGAAAGCGTGCAGCGGTTACATCTACCCCTGCTTCACGCAGCTTGTTCGCATAGGCCTCACCTTCATCGCGCAGCACATCGGCCTCGCCTGTAATGACCAGCGCACGTGGTAGCCCTTTGAGCTGTTCTGTGGTGGCACGTAACGGGGACGCCGTGATCTGCGCTCGTTCGTTGGGATCCGTCGTATATTGATCCCAAAACCATTGCATTCCTTCGCGGCTCAGGAAATATCCTGTGGCGAACTCCTGGTATGATTCCGTGTCAAAGGAAGCGTCCGTCACCGGATAAAATAACAACTGCTGCAGGATGGAAGGACCACTGCGTTCTTTGGCCAGCAGCGTTATGGCCGCGGTCATGTTACCGCCGACACTGTCTCCGGCTATCGTCAGCGTATCGGGCTTCAATCCATGCTCGCGCCCATGCTGCGCCACCCATTGAACGACCGCGTAAATTTCCTCAATTGCCGTCGGATATTTAGCTTCAGGTGACAAGCTGTATTCCGGGAATACAACTGCTGCCTGTGAGCCGACTGCCAATTCACGAATCAGACGATCATGCGTATGGGCATTACCGAATACCCAGCCTGCTCCATGAATATATACAATGACCGGGAGATCGCTTGTCACCTGTTGTGGACGAACAATTCTGACCTTCACCTCACCGCCAGGCCCACCTGGAATAGACAGATCTTCTACATCTGCGGCGGGTTTGTCTGCTGGACCGGATTGAACCTCATTGACCGTTTCACGTCCTTTTTCAGGACCCAAATCATATAGAAACGGAGGCTTGGCATTGTCGTCTGCAAATTTCTGCGCTGCGGGTTCAAGCTGT
This sequence comes from Paenibacillus sp. cl130, assembly GCF_900116035.1. Taxonomy (NCBI): domain Bacteria; kingdom Bacillati; phylum Bacillota; class Bacilli; order Caryophanales; family Paenibacillaceae; genus Paenibacillus; species Paenibacillus sp. cl130. The sequence continues at coordinate 369,510 of NZ_FOYG01000004.1, read as the reverse complement.
ACTTTTTTACTCATATCGTTTCACTCTTCCTTTCTTATCTGTGCTCTACATATATCCAATATGGCTTAAGTTTGCTCATTCAGTTTCACCTTATATATTTAAACGAGTTCCTCTCTTTCCAATCGGAGGACTTTAGTTTGCCCAACAGAAGAGCTTGACTTTTATTTTATATTGTAACTATAATAGTTACATGTTAAAGTTCTTAAATGTACCAGGTACATTTACGATCAAACTGATGAATCATCCAAATCATATTTATAGGAGGCTATCTATTATGAAAATTGCAGTTATTGGTGCAACCGGTAAAGCAGGAAGTAATATCGTAAAAGAAGCATTAGACAGAGGACATGAAGTAACCGCCATCGTCCGTGACTTGGCTAAAGTAACGGAAAGCCGTGCTACTGTAGTACAAAAAGACGTTTTTGATCTGAAAACAGATGATCTGAAAGGTTTTGACGTAGTCGTTAATGCTTTTGCCGCTCCACTCGGACAAGAGCATCTGCATGTCGATGCAGGTAACGTACTGATTGAAGCCCTGCGTAATGTATCCGGTACTCGCCTAATTGTCGTAGGTGGTGCAGGCAGCTTGTTCACTGACGAATCCCAAACACTTTTGGTAAAAGATGCTCCTGGCTTCCCTGATTTCGTATATCCAACAGCAAATAACCAAGGAAAAAACCTGGAAATTCTGCGTGGTACTAGCGATCTGAACTGGACTTTCATTAGTCCTTCTGCGGAATTTGCTCTGGGTAAACGTACAGGCTCTTACCAAGTGGGAAAAGAAACGCTGTTGGTTAATTCCAAAGGTGCAAGCTATGTCAGCTATGAAGATTATGCAGTTGCCGTAGTGGACGAAATCGAAAAACCGCAACATCTAAACCAACGTTTCACAGTGGTGTCCGAGTCTTAATTTTTCTATTCTTGCAGCGTTTATAGCATAAAAGAGACCCTTCGCCCATTTTCTTATGCTGCATGGAAAGTCCGCTTTACTCTAAATCAGACTTTCCATGCACGCTATGAGAAGCTGAACCCGAAGGGTCTTTTTGTTATGACCTGTTGATACTCTCGTTATGACTTGTCAGTGCTGACCTTCTTTTCTATATCGTGAGCGGAAGTCTCCCTTTTATTGCTAAAACACAGCTTGAGAATCGGAGGCGAAGCCAAGGTCGTCAGAATGATGGCAATGATCACCGATGTAAAATATTGCTGTGCCAACAGACCCGTCTGTAGACCGGTAGCTGCAATAATAAGTGCGACCTCGCCGCGAGATATCATCCCGGAGCCGATCGCAAGGGCAGAACGGTTATCGAAGCCCGTCAGCCGCGCCCCGAGACCTCCCCCGATTAGCTTTGTCACCAGCGCAATCAGTGTCAAAACAACAACAAATCCGAGCTGCTGCCCTACTCCCTCAAAGGAAACATTTAATCCGATGCTGACAAAAAATACAGGAACAAAGATGGAATAAGCGATGGGCTCCACCTTTTCTTCTACGACGTGCTTAAAGCTGGTTTGTGCAATGGCAATCCCGGCCGCAAAAGCCCCGATAATACCTGCCATCCCCAACATATCCGCAAAATACGCAAACCCAAAGCAAATAATCAACGCAGTCGTGATGACTGCTTCAGTCACCTTGAGTGGAGCAAGTATTTTCATAATCCACGGAACAACGAACCAGCCACCCAGAATAGCTACTACGAAGAAAACTAGCTTTTTGCCAACAAGAAGCCCCAGCGAAGTTTCTCCACCCATACCGAATATACTCATTACTACCGCTAGTAGCACCACGACAAGCACATCATCCAGCACTGCCGCACCCAAAATGGTCGAGCCTTCCCGGGTATTCAGCTTATTTATATCCTTGAGTACCTGTACCGTAATGCTTACAGAGGTAGCACTCAGAATAATTCCTAGAAACCAGCCTTCATGCACCGAGAATCCAAAGGCTTCCCCTACACCAAAACCGCAAATTAGCGGTAAAATAATACCTCCAACCGCCACAGCTACCGCAGGCTTCCAGTTACGTCGAAGTTGATCCAGGTCCGTCTCCAGTCCAGCAATGAACATCAGCAGCAGCACGCCGATTTCAGACATATTATGAATCAGCGAATCATTCTGAACCCATCCCAATACGGCTGGACCCAGGACAATTCCTGCGATCAGCTTTCCCAACACCGCTGGTTGACCGAGCTTGACAGACAAATGACCCGCGACTTTTGTAAACAGTAGAATCAGCAGAAGATATAGTATAAATTGCATAGGCTGATAACCTCCTTTGGTTTAATCCTTGAACTTATATGCGCATAATTCACGATATTGAAGAAAACTGATAATCGAGGATTTTGCAAAAATCCCATAAGCGACTTCCAATGAACAAGATATAGATCGAAATGGTTTAGTTCGTCTATATCTTGCACTTCGGAGCGACTGGAATCGAATTTTGCAAAATCCTGAATCATAAAATGCTAAACAAACGTGCAAAATATGTGTCTGACCTTAACGGACAACTCGCAAAATAAAAAGGGGAACCCGAGATACAGCACAGGTTCCCCTAAAAAAGACATAAAGGAGCCTTGGTGACAGGCTCCTCCGGTAATTCATATATTCATTTGATGTTGTCGGTCATACCTGCGCAAACAAGCAACTTTATCCTTTAATTATATCTCTTCTGTAAACCCGTGTAAACGTGTTGAATTAACTTTCTGCTTTTTTCACATAGCGGTCGCGGTATTCGTGGTCCAGCATACTCATCAGAATCGAATCATGGTATTCATGATTGTAGAATAAAGCATCCCGTTGTACACCTTCACGCTGAAAGCCTACTTTTTCATAGCAACGAATGGCACGTTCATTAAAATCAAATACATTCAGCTCAATCCGATGCAGATTACAGATACCAAATCCGTAACCCAGCATGAGTACAAGCGCTTCGGTGCCGTAGCCTTTCCCCTGATTTCCCTGCTCATTGATTGCAATACGGATGTTGGCGCTGCGGTTCAAGCTGTCCATATCCTGCAGGGCTATATCCCCAATGACACGATCATCTTCGCGAAGCGCAATCAACAGAAGCAGGCTTGAGGCTTCCTGTCCTTTAGCTTCAATATAACGGGCAATTTGATCCTTGGTAAAGCTGCGTTGTGTGCCTGTCAGCCGCCTCACATCCTGATCGAACAATGTATTATAGTATAGCTCGGTGTCCTCTACGTTAACGGGACGCAAGTATACCCGTGATCCTTCAAGTAACCGTGCCACAGGCTCTGAGGATGAAGTTTGTTGAGTCATCATGATCTCTCCCATGCTAAAAATATAAATGACGAAAATCAAAGCAAATTATTGCGCAAGATCTACTACGCAAGGTCTGCATTTTGCTCCGTAGTCAGGCTAGAATCGGCGAGGGACTCGCGCCAAATTACAGATTGAAGCAACAGTCCCGTCAAACCCAGGATTCCAACAGTCATTCCGATCCAGACAAAAGCCGTGCCCGCCCCTGCTATTCGGATCAATACTCCTCCGGCAAGCGGTGAAACGACCATGATTGCTCCAATCACGGTACTTTGGATACCAAAGACGCGTCCTACCATATCAGCAGGGGTTTTGGCTTGTAATATATAGTTCTGGGTGATAATGTACAGGCCGTTGCCCACGCCCAGCACAGCCCCGATCATAAGCAGTACAGGCAATCCAGTTCCAGGTTGCGCCCAGCCTAAAGCAGCAATAGCTCCGCCAACCAGCACATATCCACCACCGAGCCCCCAGCCTGCGCTTATGCGATTCAAGCGATTAAGCACAAGCATGCAGCCGACGGCGCCAGCCCCAATGGCTGAAACCAGCCAGCCAAGCAGCGATTCATTACCTGGAGCGAGCACTCGCAGCAATGTAGGGAACTGGTAGTCGATCATGAGAATGGCGATTAAGCCGAAAAGTCCGAATATGAGCGTATGCAAAAGCATTCGACTGCGCCATAAGAACGCCCAGCCCTCACGCCATTGGTTGAAAAAACGAGATGCGCGGACATGCTCCTCCCGCATTTTAGCTTCATCAGCCTCAGGCGCTGTATGCGCAGCCGACTTTCCTTGCTTCTCGGCTGCAACAGCTTGTTGGTCTGCGCTGACCAGCGCCGGACCGATTCCGCGCAGCGGCCACAGCAGCAGGCCGGAACAGAGACGCAGCAATGCATTGAGAATAATGCATGCCTGGGGGGACAACACAGTCAAGGTCATAGCGCCCAGTAATGGCCCTGCCACTTTGGAGGCCTGATTGACCAACCCATTCAGCGAGGTTGCCCGAAATAGGTAGTCGCTGGTGACTACCGTGCGGGTCAAGCCTTGCTGTGAAGGCATTTGGAATACGCCAGCGGCCGCGCGCAGACCAAGCAAAGGCAGCAGCCACGCCGGGCCCGGGACGGCGAGGATGGCCAGCGTCAATAAGGCAATAGCTGCATCGCAGACGATCATCAGCCTGGCCTTGTGTACCCGGTCGGCTAACGTGCCCGCGATGGAACCCAGCAGCAGACCCGGTAGGGCCATCACTACCGGAATCAGTGCAATCATCATAGGGTCGGCTTCCCAGCGATAGGCAACAAGCACCTGAATGGCGATAGCATCAAACCAATCGCCAAAGGAAGCAGCCGTGTGCGCTGCAAACATCCGCCGAAAACGGCCATTGCGCCAAATGCTAGGCGTGGATTGCAGTTCTTTCTTTTCCTTCATTATCTACTCACCCTGCTCTCATTTTCAGCTTCTTTAGCAATAAGAACATTCTAGCGGGTCTATATCAGAGGAAAATCAGACAGCTAAAAACATCAGACGACAGAAAGTGTTTGTTCCAACCAGCGCCTTAGCGCTGGACGATGCAGTGTTAAACTGTTATCCCGGTCAAGCCGATCATATTGAGCCGCATATTTCTCTTCCAGCATGGGATAGGAGCCGCAAAGCTTCAAAAAACTGCGGATTTGGCAGATCGCTTTGATTTTTAGCAATTCCTGTTTAGCCATATCAAGGGTGCCCAGCCCTTCATCCATGAGCCGCTCGGCGTTGCCCACATCTCCAGTACGTAAAAGCATAAGTCCGCGCATCATGCGATAACGGCCCAGTTCGCGCAAATACGGAGCTTCCGACAGCATGCCTTCCAGACGATCAGACAGTTCCGCAGCCTTTTCCATATGATTGGAAGCCAGATGCATGTACATCTCCATCAGTGCAACAGGCATCACAAATTTATCGAGATCATCCCGCTCCATGACCATCAAGGTCAGTGGTAGACCTTCCTGTGCGCGTTCAGGTTTTCCATTTTCCACATAAGCCTCCAGGATGTTGAGAATGCGTAATTCCCGTTCCTGATCACTGGACAGCAGCCTGCTGGAAAGCGCACACTCACATAGAGCAAGCCCCTCATCCGTCACCCCTGCTGTGCACATATATAGCAGCAGCATCCAATACAATCGGTCTGCGCGTGTAAAGTCCTCCCGCTCCAAGAACCAGGAAACATCCGCCTGTACAAAACGGGTATACATTTGATAAAAGACAGACAATTCAAAACCCATCTGCTCCTGCTGGGCAGCCAGCGCTACGATGGAATTCCCCTGCCCCAATAGCTGGTATTTCCGGAATAGTCCATGTACGGCGTCCTGCACCTCCTGATCGAGCAAGGACGGATGATTCTGTGGCTGCACGTCAGTCAAGGTCAAGCTGTAGCCATACCCTCTAACCGTATGAATACGGAGCACATCCCATGATTTAAGTTTTTTGCGCAATCTGTAGATATGATCATCCACCGTACGCTCCACCGGATACTCCAGCGGCCACACACGATCCAGCAGTTGTTCCCGGGTGAACACCTGATTCCGGTTATCGTACAGAAAGCGCAACAGCGCAAACTCTTTAGCCAACAACATAACACGACCTGCACTACAGATCACACTGTAACCGTCTGCATCAAATTGCAGTCTGATCATCCACCTCGCCTCCGACATATCGTTTCTTGGCTGCACCTAGCCCTATAAACATAAGCAGAACACTCAGGCACAAGAGCAGCAGCAGCGGAATTGTCCAGCCTTGTGTCGCATCATGCAAATAACCGAACAGTGTCGGCCCGGTCGCTGCTAGCAAATAACCAAAGGATTGCGCCATACCAGACAGCTCTGCTGCCTGCTGCGGTGTCCGCGTCCGCAAATTAAAGAACATCATCACTAACGGGAAAGCAAAACCACCCGCTATACCGATACAAATGACCCAAATCACACTCCACTGTGTAGCTCCAAGCAGAAATCCACCCAGACCGATAAAATACAGCGCAGCCATAATCAGAACCAATACCCGCTGATCCTTCACCCGTGCCGCCCAAATAGGCACAATAAAGGTAAATGGCATTTGCGAAAACTGCAGCACAGACAGCATCCATCCCGCAGTCTCTGAATCCATTCCCTGTCCGCTCATCATTTCTGGAAACCAGGCGGCAGGAACATAGAACAGAGCAGATTGCAGCCCCATAAACAGCGTCACCTTCCAAGCCAAAGACGATGTATATACATTCACGGTTCGGGCAGACACTGCCGCTTTATTGGCTGTTTTGCGTGCCTTAAGGAGCTGGGGCACCCAGAGTAAAATACCTACGACACCCACAATCCCCCATATTCCCAAAGCACCTCGCCAGCCCATACCTCCATTTATAGCCAGCGGTATACTCAGGCCAGATGCGGTTGCTGCGACCACATTCATGGATACTGAGTATACGCCGGTCATCAGTCCGCTGTTGCGAGGAAACTCCTCTTTGATCAGACTGGGCAGCAACACATTACACACGGCAATAGCCAGTCCCAGCATGGCGGTCCCGACAAATAATGCGGTCACCCCCAGCGTTGAGCGCACCACAATACCTGCGGTCAACAGCAGCAAGGCTGCAAAAATAATAAGAGACGACCCGAAGCGGCGCGACAGTTTGGCTACAAAAGGCGACAACAGGGCAAAAGCCAGCAGCGGCAATGTCGTTAATAGGCCACTCAGTGTATTCGAAATATGCAAAGAATCCTTAATCAAACCGATAAGAGGTCCTACCGAGGTAATCGAGGCGCGCAGATTGGCACCTACCAGAATGATCCCTACGGCAAGCACCCAAGGACCGGCATGCCACAAAGATTTGTATACCAAAGCTCGTTGGTGTTGCTGTGAACTCATCTCTCCATTCTCCAATCCGTCTGTGTTATGCTCAAAGGCTCCAACCAAGTGTACGGCTGGAGCCTAGCAATTTTTATCTCATTAAATTATAAAGGCATTCGTGCCATATGCATAGGACGGATCGACACAGCGCCCCAAGTCTTCAAGTTCACCATATAGCTTCATTGAAAAAATAAAAGCTGCCTGAAAGGATAGTTTCCTTTGGAGGCAGCTTTCAGTTCATAAACTTCGATGCGACCAGCGCTGCTTAACGTACCAACCAGCCGCCGTCCACCGCCAAGATATGACCGTTCATGTAGTCGGAACCCTGACTGGCGAGGAAAACCACAACTCCCATCAAATCAGACGGATCGCCCCAACGACCCGCAGGAATACGCGACAAGATTTCTTGATTGCGACTTTCATCCGCACGGATTGGAGCCGTGTTTGCCGTAGCAATATACCCCGGCGCAATCGCATTAATCTGAACGTTATGAACCGCCAGCTCGTTCGCAAATGCCTTGGTCAAACCAGCTACCGCATGCTTGCTCGCTGTATACGGCGGAACGAATTTGCCACCCTGAAAAGCAAGCATAGAAGCGACATTGATAATCTTCCCGCTTTTTTGCTCTACCATTACCTTTGCCACTTCCTGGCTCAGATGATATACGGCATTGAGGTTGATCTCCATGACAGCGTCCCAATCCTCATCTTTATACTCCAGCAGAGGGGCGCGACGAATCGTACCTGCATTGTTTACAAGGATATCAATTTTACCGAATTCATTGACGCATTCTTCTACAATTTTTTTAATGGATTCTTTTTGCGTCAGATCCGCCTCATGAAAGACAACCTTCACACCTGTAGGTTCGAGCAGACGTCTTGTTTCTTCATAATCATCATTGTTAGCTACAATGAACAGGTCTGCACCCGCTTTGGCCAAAGCTACGGAATACCCTTGACCCAAACCACTGTTGCCTCCTGTTACAATCGCCGTTTTACCTTTTAGACTGAAAAAATCCAATGAAAAATTGTCCAGACCCATGTCTACGCCTCCATCACAAATTAGTATAAAAACCTATATTTCCTGAAGCCTACAGCGCTGCGCGTACTTCCTTATATTTAGCTACATAACGTGCTGCATTTTCTGTGATCAAGTCGTAGCGACCTTCCTTGGCTGGAGCCGTCAAATTACCCCCAATTCCCACGGCTACACATCCATTACGCAGCCAGGTTTCCATATTGTCCAGATCAACGCCACCGGTTGGCATAATCTGTACATGAGGCATTGGACCTCTGACGGCCTTAACAAAGTCCGCTCCCATTGCACTTCCTGGGAACAACTTCACGACATCGCTACCCAATTTCATGGCTTCCTTAATCTCATTCAGCGTCATACAGCCGGGCATATAAGGAATCGCGTACAAATTGCATAGCTTCGCTGTTTCTTCTTCAAAAGAAGGACTCACAACAAACTCTGCTCCGGCCAGAATAGCAATTCTCGCCGTCAGTGACTCCAATACTGTTCCTGCACCAATCACTGCCCGATCTTTAAATTCGTCTCTCAATCTTCGAATGACCTGATCCGCATCCGGCGTCGTAAATGTAAGCTCAATATTATCCAAGCCGCCTTCAATGCAGGCTTTAGACATGAGATATGCTTCCTCCGCCGTGTTTCCCCGAATGACTGCGACGACACCTACTGAAGTGATATGTTCCAAAACTTTCTTTTTCGTCATGTTCCTGATCCTTTCCACGAATGGGATGACCATGTACCTCAGCCGCTTGCAGGTCTACGCTCCAATACACTGATCGGATTAACGCAACTCGCTCATGGCAACCTGATCCATGTCTTTGTATGTTTTATTTTCACCGGCCATGCCCCAAATGAAGGTATAGCTGCCCGTAGCCGCACCGCAGTGGATAGACCAAGGTGGAGAAATAACGGCTTCATCATTCTTCATCACCAGATGGCGCGTTTCGTTCGGTTCACCCATCAGGTGGAACATTCTCGCATTCTCATCCAGTTCAAAGTAGAAATACACTTCCATACGACGGTCATGAACATGTGTCGGCATGGAGTTCCACACACTGCCGTTCTCCAACGTCGTCATCCCCATAACCAATTGGCAACTTTGAATGCCTTCATCATGGATAAAGCGACGCAACGTACGGTTGTTGGCTGTTTCCTGCGAACCCAGACTTTCAGACGGTACATCGGCAAAAGACTGCTTTGTCGTCGGATACGTGGTATGAGCCAAAGCTGAAACGATATAAAATTTCGCAGGCTTTTCACTGGAATCGCTTTCAAAGATCAACTCCTTGCCACCTTTACCTACGTAGAGACAGTCTTTTGTGGCCAGCTCGTAAGTTTCACCGTCCACCTTGACCGTACCGCTGCCCCCGACATTAAAAATACCCAGTTCGCGGCGCTCCAGGAAAGTTTCCGCTTTGATTTGATCGTTACCTTCCAGTGCAACAGATTTATTCACGGGATAAATGCCCCCGATAATGACACGATCTTCATGCGTATAGACCAACTTTACCTCCTCAGGTACAAACAGTTCCTGGATCAGATAGTGCTGACGCAACTCTTCAGTCGTAAAATGCTTGGCATGTTCGGGATGAGTTGAATAACGCATTTCCATAAAAACATTCCTCCTGTTTAGATAAACTTTTTTATCAACGGAATTGTTATAAAAGCGGTTTCTAACTCTACTTCTTAGCTAGAATTGTAATAATTATCTAAGAGGGTGTCAACCCAAAACTTCACTATTCCTAGAAAAACCCTTAATACACACGAAGTTTTACACGATTTTCACCTTTTGATAAACAGAATCGAATTTTTTTATCTATATTACCCAAAAAGTTTTTAGCAGATATATCAACTTCATCATTGTGAAAAACCGATTTATGTGATAATTTCAATTTATTCAGTTGGTGCATGCGCTTACAGATTAAGTTTACTAAACATAAGGAGGAATACAAATGACCGCAACATTGGATGCTGTTACCTTCGGAGAACCGATGGCCATGTTTTATGCCAATGAAGCAGGCTCTCTGGATGAGGTGCGTTCATTCACCAAAGCGTTGGCCGGGGCAGAGACGAATGTTTCAGCCGGTTTGGCGCGTTTGGGTCTACGGGCGGGACTCGTGACCAAACTCGGCGAGGATGCGTTCGGCAAGTTCATTGCCAGTGCGCTACGTCAAGAAGGGATCGACACCCAGAACGTCATGTTTACCAAAGACCACTCTACCGGCATGCTGATTAAATCCAAAGTTACAAGTGGGGACCCAGAGGTGGAATACTTTCGCAAACATTCCGCCGCCTCCACACTAAGCATCGCTGATTTTAACGAGGCTTACTTTTCCGGAGCTCGCCATCTGCATTTTACAGGTATTTCTGTCGCCCTCTCCCCTGAGTGCCGTGATTTCGCACGACATGCGCGGCAATTTATGAAAAAGGCTGGCAAAACCGTATCCTTTGATCCGAACCTCAGACCCAAGTTATGGCCTGACACGCAAACGATGGTGGAGGCGATTAACGAAGCATCTGAGGGGTGCGACTGGCTTCTACCCGGCATTCATGAAGGTAAAATATTGACAGGCTACACCTCACCGGAGGATATCGCTTCCTTCTATCTTGACCGAGGTACCTCGCTGGTCATCATCAAGCTGGGAACCGAAGGTGCATATTACAAATCCGCAGATGCTGAGGGATACGTCAAACGCTTCCGTGTAGAGCATGTCGTTGATACCGTAGGCGCGGGTGACGGATTTGCCGCAGGCGTTATCAGTGCGCTACTGGAGGGCTTGCCCCTGGCAGAGGCAGTCAAACGCGGTAATGCCCTTGGCGCACTGGCTGTCATGTCAGCTGGAGATATGGACGGCTATCCGACACGAGCCGAGCTGGAATCCTTTTTGCTCAGTGCCAGCACGAATTAATCCGGTTTTATTCCCCGCATAGCCTTCACCGCTATTAGCGCAAGCTCAACAAGGCCGAATCCAAAGTCAGCCTTAACTTCCAATAGCCCGTATTCGCGTTTGTACGATCTGAGCAGCATACGCATACTCAGATCGTACAAAGGAATACGGGCTATTTTTATAATATATGACACACTGCTCGTCTACAGCGTTTTGACGGATTCTCCCCGATTAATATCCGGTACAAATCGGTAGATAATCGGAACCGATTCGCCGCCCTCCTCAATGCTGGACAGCAGCGTCTTTGCCGCTTGCTTCCCCATATCCGCAATCGGTTGCGTAATAGTCGTAATCGGCGGATTGTAAATATGGGCAAACTCCGCATCGTCAATCCCGATAATAGACAACTCTACCGGAATGCGTATACGGCGGGCATTTACATATTTCAGCGCCTCTGCTAACACAATATCATTCCCGGCCAACAGCGCAGTCGGCGGCTCTGGCAGCTGGAACAACTCCTTCAGTGTCTGCTGGATTTCTTCTCTCGGCACACTGCGCATGTACTCTTCTCGAAATGGCAAGCCATGCTCCTCCAGCGCCTTTTTGTATCCGCTGAGCCGCTCCACCCGTGGAGTAATCCGATTCAAGCCAAGGGGCAAAGTAATCAGCGCAATTCGCTCATGTTTGTGAGCCACAAGTTCCTGAATCGCCAGCTTAATCGCCATTTCGTTATCCAGCAGCAGGCTGCGCGTATTTACCCCATCTACCAAACGGTCCAAAAACACTAACGGATACTTTTCACGAATGAGCTGGTTGTAAATATCTGCATGCTTGCCTGTCGGGAAGATGATCAGGCCGTCCACCTGCCGAGCCTTGAGCATATCAATATATTGGCCCTCCTTGTCCGGGTTTTCATCGGCGTTGCAAATGATCACCTGAATGCCAAAACGCTGCAATTCCTCCTCAATCGCACGGATGGACTGGATCGAAAGGGTATAGTCAATGTTGGCTACAATGACCCCGACCATAAACGTCCGGTTTTGCTTCAAGCTGCGGGCCAGCCCGTTAGGCTGATAGTTCAGCTCTTGAATAACCTCGGCAATCCGGTCTCTGGTCTGGTCGCTCATATATTTATATCGTTTGTTCAGAAATTGCGAGACAGTGCTTTTAGACACTCCTGCCTTCTGGGCAACATCTTCAATCGTCGGCTTCTTCATCGGTACACTCCTTGTCTTTCATGTACTGCGTTAGTGCAACAAAAGTATATCTTTTTTTTAGTAAATTTACCATACTTCTATTTATGAATGCCATTATGATATAAGTCGAACTTCAAAGTTGCCTATCGTGCCACCGTGTAGAAGTATGGTTCTTCAGCAGCAAAAAGAGGCAGCTCAAGATGTTCTCTTGAACTGCCTCCACGTAACCATAAATACTGCTCGGATCAGTGTGCAGGAACGGGCGTTGCAGACTGATCTGGTGTATCGTGCTCGACCAGCGCATGCTTTTCCCATAACCGGCTTTTCCAGCGGGCATACATGATGACAGCACGAGTCCATTCATCAGCAGCAATCGCCAGCCACACACCAGCGAGCCCCATGTCCAGCTTGAACACAAGCAGATAACCAAGCGGCAAGCTCATGCAGACCATGGAGATCAGACCCATAAAGACCGGGAACTTCGCATCTCCAGCAGCACGCAACGAGTTAATAATGACGATATTCGTTGTCCGGCCAGTTTCTAGCAGAATGCTAAGTAAAATGACCTGTGCTCCCAAACGAATAATTTCAGGGTTTTCCGTGAACAAACCAAGCAAGGGAACACGGAAAAAGATGACCACCGCATCAATAATCACGGTCACGAGCAACGCCCATTTCACACTGGTCAGTACACGTTTATAGGCAGTATCCTTCTGTCTGGCTCCCACGAGCCTTCCTACCACAATAGCCGTACCCATACCGACTGCCATACTGAACAAGTAAATATAGCTTGAAATATTATTCGCATATTGACGTGTCGCCATTGCTTCTGCGCCCAGATAAGTCACGTACAGTGTGAAGATGAGCTGACACGACTGATACATAATGGACTCCAGCGCGGATGGTACACCAATGCGCAATATTTTAGAGATGAACTTTTTGGACAGTTGGACGTAATATTTCCACTCGACACGAACCTCAGTGACCCGGTACATCAGCCAGAAGAAGATCAAGAGACAAATAAAGCGGCTACCTACTGTAGAAATAGCAGCACCCTCTACTCCAAGTGCAGGCATTCCCCAATGCCCAAAAATCAAAACATAGTTGCCGACCACGTGGATCACGTTCATAAAAACCGATACATACATCGTTTCTTTGGTAAAACCATGTGTACGAATGGTCGCCGCCAGCGCATTAATCAATGCTTGAAGAAAAATGGCACCCCCGACGATGCTCATATACGACTCCGCGTAAGCCAGAATCTCACCCTGGACATTCAGCCATTGCAACATGTGCGTACCAAATACAAGAAAAATTACGCTAAGTAAAAGACCTACCATCAAATTCAACGTAATGGCCGTACCTGTAACCTGGGCCGCTTCGACTAGTTTCTTAGAACCGATATATTGAGCTACGACGATAGCAGCGCCGTTGCCGATAACCTCCAGTACAAGGATGGCAATTGAAATAATTTGATTGGACGCGCCCACACCCGACACTGCATTATCAGATACAGAACTGATCATGAACGTGTCGACGCTCCCCATTAGCATAAACAGAAACAATTCAAGGAAAATAGGCCATGTTAAACGGAACAAATTCAGTTCCTTAGCTTCGGACAATACCGAACCTTTTTTTAGTGCTCTGGTTGTCATTCATTCACCTTTCTTCATAGATTTATTTAACGATCAAAAGGTATGTTAGCACAGTCATTCTGAAAATACATCCCGTTTACGTAAAATGATTTGCAAAATGCGTAAGAATTCATTTATCACCCTCTTTATAATTGATTATCGAACTTTATTGAAACAGAATATTGAAAGAATATACCAGGAATCTGGTCTTTTCGACGTAATTATGAGCTAAAGAGTATAATAGAATACGAGCCTGTGAGCATTGCCGCTGACAGGTTGTGAAGATTGTTGTATGCTTCCTAAGCATAATTTGTGAATTAAAGATGGAATATATAGGACATTCATAGGGTTAAAAGGTAATAAAGGAGGCTTTTACAGATGACTCAATCATTTCAAGCTCTTGTCGTCGATCAGACGCAGGACGGTGAAGTTCAAGCAGAGGTACGTTCTCTGGAAGCTAGCAGTTTACCTGCTGGAGAAGTATTGATTCGTGTCGCTTATTCCAGCATCAATTATAAAGATGGGCTTGCTGCCCGCAAGGATGGCAATATTGTCAAAGCCTATCCGTTCGTACCAGGCATAGATTGCTCGGGGACCGTCGTCTCTTCGGAGGACAGCCGCTTTAGCGAAGGACAAGCGGTGCTCGTTACCGGATACGGGCTGGGTGTGTCTCAATTCGGGGGATTCAGCCAATATGCACGTGTGCCTGCGGACTGGGTGGTTCCACTTCCAGACGGACTCACGCCGAGAGAGGCGATGATTTTCGGGACAGCTGGATTCACCGCAGCCCTGTCGTTATATCGGCTGGAGCAAAACGGCGTTACTCCGGAGCAGGGCAAGGTACTCGTCACCGGAGCGACGGGCGGCGTAGGCGGGGCAGCCATTGCCCTGCTGAACAAGAGAGGCTATCATGTCGTAGCCAGCAGTGGCAAGGCTGATGCTCACGATTACCTCAAGGCGCTCGGAGCAGCCGAGGTCATTTCCCGCGAGGAGGTCTACGACGGTGCGGAGAGCATCCGCCCGCTGAGCAAGCAGCTTTGGCAAGCGGCTGTTGATCCTGTAGGCGGAAAGCCGCTCGCTTCGCTGCTCAGCCAAATCGCCTACAATGGCTCTGTAGCCGTGAGCGGCCTGACGGCAGGCACCAAGCTGCCTACGACGGTGCTGCCGTTTATTTTGCGGGGCGTAAGTCTGCTGGGCATAGACTCTGTCTTCTGCCCATACGACACCCGCGTAGCGATCTGGAAGCGACTCGGCAGCGAATGGAAGCCGGAGCGGCTGGAGCAGCTCGTTGAGCGCGAAGTCGGATTGGCTGACCTGCCAAGCGCGCTCGAAGACATCCTTGCAGCCCGCTCGCAAGGAAGAACGCTAGTACGGCTGGTTGACTAAGCAGAAGTATGTCCGCAAGCTAATCCGTAAACGCAGTTTCGCGTGAAGGAATGTTCATTCCGTAAGCTCTAGCTTCGGAAAATGTAAGAAGCCTGTAAATCTGCATTTTTTGAGATTTACAGGCTTCTTTTCGTTTATTGCTACTTCCTTATCCATAGATGAGCAAACAACATAGATACATCATGGTACATTTGAAGCAGACGGTTTACTTTTCGCAACCAAATGAACCTTTTGAGGACCTCAGTTGTTATATAGATAAACTGCACGAGAAAGGAGAGCACATCATTGGAGAGTAATCGAGAGTTGTTTGATTTGTATCAACGAGATGTATACCGAACCTGCTACTACATGGTACATAATGCATCGGATGCAGAGGATTTAACACAGGAAGTGTTTATCATCCTGTTTCGCAGCAATCGTGAACAGATCGAACAACTAAAAGCCTGGATTATGAAGATTACGGTCAATCATTGTCTGAATTACCTTAAACGCCAGAAAAGCCTGCATTTGAAGGTATCGGCTAATCCCTATCTATTTAGCAGGGCGGAAGGTAAGCCTGTAGACAGGCTGGTGGAAGAACGCGAATCGGCAGAGGAATGGGCCGTTTATATGAATCGTCTTCCAGCCAAAATCCGCGCTGTGCTGACACTCCGCTATATGCATGATTTCACGCTGGCGGAAATATCAAAACTGCTGGAAATTCCGCTGGGAACCGTCAAATCGAGGACTCACAAAGGAATAAAGTTATTGGAGCAAATACTGCGGGATGCAGGGGTACAAATTCCCGAGATGGAAGGAGAGAACTATGAACAACGTAGAAAAGGCATTGAAGCGCAAGTTAAATGATGATTCGGAGATGGCCTATCCTGACTTCGATGAGATGTGGAACCGGATGGAACAGACAGGGCATACTGCCCCTACGCTAACCGACACTTCCGATTCATTCACTCCGCACCGACACAGAAATTGGCGCAAAATAGCTATCGCCGCCTCTCTGAGTGCACTTCTCGTTGCCGTTCCCGTCTATGCCGCCATCCACTATAATTGGGGCGATCTGCTGCACGGAAGAAGCGGCATTCAGACGGCACTAAATCAAGACCTTGGACAGCCCTTGGAGCAATCCGTAACCAGAGACGGAGTGAAGCTGACGCTGCATACCGCTATTGTCGATGAGAACCGGACCGTGATTCTGTACAGCTTGGAGGTCGGAAAACGCGCAGACAACGAGTTTTGGAATGTCAAAGGCGTATCACTTAAAAGTGCTGCGGGGAAAAGCAGTGCGGGCGAGTATAGCTTTCAACAATGGGACGAGAAAAACCAACGTTATAACGGCTACTTTGAAAGCGATTGGACACCGCAGCAAGAAACAGAGAACGTGCGACTGACCGTAGATCATATTGAGCTCACCAGCGTTCAGGAACTGGAATTGCCGCTCGATATCAAATCGCCTCAGATGCAGACGTTCAAGCTGGATCGTAACGGCTTACAAGATTTGAAGGTACAGGTATTCGAACAAGGGAAGGATAAGCTAATGCTGTCATCGGCAATTACCTTCGATTCGTCCAAGCCGAAGGAATGGGACAATCCACAAATCATTGCCTACAAAGGTGGAGAACCTGTGCGGCCTCAGCCTGGGGGAGCTTTTGGTACACCCGGAGAGAATGGGGAATACACAGCCCAGCAGTATTTTACTAAAGCAGATATACCGGAAGGACAGACTACTTTCAAACTGCAATATGCGCAAACTGAGAAAAGTATAAATGAACCCATAAACCTTGATCTGCAGCTAAGCAAGAAGAAAATGGAAAGCGGAACGATTAAAAGCGTGCTGAACACCCCATTGGAGAACGGCAATCGAAATTTTACGCTAGAACAAATGATTGTCACACCTACACAAATCCGTGTCACGATCAGAAGCGAAAAGAAATTCGCCATGTTACCTTATCAAAAGTACTTTCTTTCTGTGAACGGCACAACGTTAGAGGGTAGTCGTTGGTCTTCACCTGATCAGGAACACGATCTGAACACGATCCGTTTTGAACGACCGTCCAATCTTGTGATTACCAAGGACACTCCTGTTACTTTTACAGGCAAATACAAAGTTACGACCCATTCGGATGACAAAACACCACAGCGTTTAACTGATATTTCTGAGTCAAAGCAGACGCTAACGACACAAATCGGTGGCTATCCTGTGAAGTGGACTTACTACAAACAAGGATCAGACTTATTCGTAGAAACCGAAAGCGAGGATGCTCACTTTGGAGGGATTAACCAGACGCATATTGGCCTGAGTAAAGAACGGATTATCGGCAAGCCAATCACAGCCAATTTCGCCGGAGACGGCAATAACAAGGCAGTGGATGTCTACAAGAACTTCATAGGGAAGGAAGCTTCTATCTATATGTTCTACTATACAACGGACGACCCAGAAGCAGAGACAACTGTACCCTTGCAGCCTCTGACAAGCAACAGCGAAGCAGCTAAATAGCAATGTTATAAAAAGAGGGTCCTCTATACCTGTGTGAACCGTGGTATAGGGAACCCCTTTTTATTTTCCTAGTAAGGCACAGTCTGCCTGAGACGATTGACTCCCGCCCTACTTCACAGAACCTTGCGTAACGCCATTGATAATCCATTTTTGTGCAATCAGATAGATAATAATCATCGGCAGCAAGGCCATCAGGTACGAAGCAAAGGCCAGATTAAAGTCAGTATTGAACTGCCCCTGAAATACATACTGGACGAGCGGTAGCGTATATTGCTCCGCATCGCTGATAATAATGAGCGGCAGCAGGAAGTCGTTATATGTGGACAGACAAGTGAGAATTCCCACCGTAGCACTAATCGGCGCCATCAGTGGGAATATAATGCGCCAAAAAGTACCCCATGTCGTCGCACCATCTACCGTGGCTGCCTCTTCCAATGCCACCGGAATGGAGCGAATATAACCGACATACACGAAGACATTAAACGCCAAACCATACACCGTATGCAGCATAATAAGACCCAACAGATTAGTCATATGAAGGCCCGAGGCCAGTTTTACAATCGGCAGCATGATGATCGGGAACGGTATAAACATGGCACTCACAAAGTAAAAATATAATCCCTTAAAAAAGCGTCGCTGCATATTACGGGCAATCGCATAAGCGACCATCGAATTGGTTAGCAAAGTCAATATGACCGTCGATGTCGTGACCATCACACTGTTCTGAAAAGCGCTGAAGAAGTTGGTCATTTCTACTGCACGACTAAAATTTTCCCAATGCAGCTCGGTCGGAAAGGCAAAGGCGGAATGCGCCATCTGCTCGGGATTTTTAAGGGCTATCGTCACCGTCATATAGAGGGGAAACAGAATAAATATTGTCCCCAACGCTACCAGAAGCAGCACAGGCCAGTTCGTACGTCTGCTCGTTTTCATCAGTTATCCATCTCCCTTCTCTGGAGGAATCGCAGCTGTAAGATGGAAATGATCGCGATCACAATAAAGTAAATAACAGAGTTAGCCGACTGATAAGCAAATTCTCCGCCTCTAAAGCCTCCGGTGTATATCAGGTGGGAAATCGACTGGGTGGCCCGACCCGGCCCGCCATTCGTCAAAGCCACGATCTGATCGAACACCATCAGGGAATTTTTCATCGCCAATACCATATTGATCGTAAAAAATGGAGCAATTAACGGAAAGGTAATGCTCCAGAATTCGCGCCATTTACCCGCACCGTCCAAATTGGACGCCTCATACAGACTTGTCGGAATGGTTTGCAGCCCGGCCAGATAGAGAATTGTATTAAAGGCAATCCCCTGCCATACAGCTACGATGACAACCCCCACCCAAGCCAGTTGTTCGCTGCCCAAAATGTTCGTCGACAATGAGGTAATCCCTAAATTTTGCCCCCAAATCGTAAACACGTTCGAGAACAAGTAATTGAATATGTAACCCACGATTAGCACGCTCAAAATATTAGGCAGAAAATAAATACCGCGGAAAAAGTTACGAAACCGTATTTTAGCATTCAGCCCTAGCGCAATCAGCAAACTAAGGATATTAGTCGCAATGGTAACCACAATCGCAAATTTGAAAGTAAACCAGTATGCGTTCCCCACATTGTCATCCTGAAACAAATTAATATAGTTCTTAAACCCGATAAAGTGATACTGATGACCAAAGCCGTTCCAGTTCGTAAGCGAATAATAAAAGCCCTGCAAGGCAGGCAAGGTCAAAAATACAAAAAACAATAGCACCGCCGGTACCGTCATCCAGTAAAAAGTCGTTAGTCGCTTATTCATGTCTCCTCCTCCTCTCCTATCGGCGGTTAGCTACCTTATTCCACTCACTGTCTAGCTTGGCCAGATAAGCGTCGATGTCTCTGTTTTGCAGGAAGGCCTGCACAATAGAATTCAATTGGACCGCTTTGGGAATATAGTGATCGGCAAAATCAATGACGCGGCCCGATTTAAAATAAGGCAACAGCTCCGCCACACTCGGATCATCCTGCGTAACTCCCTTCACCGCCGAAAACAGCGTTTGCTCTGTAATGTATTGCTTGCTGTTCTCCGGCTTCAACAAGAAGGCAATGAACTCCTCGGCTTCCTTTTTATGCGGAGTGCTCTCCGATACGGCCAAGAGCGTATCTATACCGGACACCAGTTTGACCGCCTTTTCGTCATTCCCTGTCGGTAATGGGAAAAAACCAAGCTCCACTTTCGGGTTGGCTTTGCGAATTTCAGATATGGCCCACGAGCCCTGAATGTACATCAATCCCTGCCCGTTAGCGAAGGCACGATTACCGTCGGCATAGTTTTTGCCAAAATTATCACCATGTCCGTATTTCAATAGCTCCAGCTGCTTTTCAGCAACCTCGCGGTACTTGTCCTGAAAGGTGACCTGATTTTCACGCCGTTGCAGGAAAAAATCAATGCCCACCAGATTCGGGCCCAGGGCATTAAAGGGGAGGTTCGTTTGCCAATCATCTTTATATGTAAAATAGAACGGGATTTTCCCAGCAGCCTTGATCTTTTGCGCCGTTGCAATCAGCTCATCCCACGTTTTAGGCACCTGTAATCCCATTTCCTTAAAAAGAGTTTTGTTATACATCACACCATTCGCATTCGCAGCATAAGGAATTCCATACACGGGATCGACCCCGGTCACATCCTTAAGCATTTTGAGGTAAATCGGGTCAATCGTACGTGGCAATTCTGTATTCGCCAGATCCGTAAAAATACCGCTTTGTGCCAAAATGGAGTAGGTATCTGTGGCCCCAAGCCCCACAATGTCAGGTACATCGTTTTTGACAACCCGGGTCAATAACACGGTCTCTGCCTCTGGCGGGTTGACCTGTGTCACTTCAATACCGGGATGTTCCTGATTGAATTGAGAGATTAGCTTATCGAATGAACCCTTGGCCTCCGGCTTGTTTTGAAAAAACTCAATTTTCACCTTACCCGAAGCATCGCCCTTGTTGCATGCGCTTACAAAAACAGCCAACAAAAGGATCGCCGCCAGTGTAGACAGCTTTTTGACCCAACTCCACATGCTCATACCTCCTTTTCCCCTATGTCAATCTATGCGGGACTAGACAATTAATACCCGTCCCTTATGGAAAAGAAACGATAAAAGATCCAACTGACCCTCAAGCGGTCGATTGGATCTTTCTTTTACTTTTATGATGTTCAGGCTACGGATGCCCCTAATACAGATAATCATCAGTCACAAAACGGCGGTATGCGCCCCAAGTAAAAAAGATAAGATATAGACTAACCACGGTGATAATCGCCCCATTCACAGACGAATTCCCGATTAAGGATCTATCTAATCCTGTATGCTGCATATATGGAATAATCATAAATGCGATCACATTGTATAGGTATGGGATATGAGAAACAAAAGAGACCAATTTTAAATACAATGAATCAAACAACAAAGAGCCCAGATTGTAAACCATACAAACACCGATAGCATACGTTACACTTTTGCTATACATAGCGATAAAACAATAGAAGGAGCTTATTGCAAATAATGAGGCAAGCGCCCAACCATAGTATTTAAGCATCCGCAGTCCTTGAGATCCGGACAGCCCCGCATCACTTACATCATAGGAAAGAGTCCATACTTCAACGATCACCTGCGAGGATACTGCAAATACAATGAGAAGAAACAAAATAGTAACATTTAAAACCAGCAGCTTACTCCAGAAAATCTGTCCGCGGGTAAATCGGCGCATAAATAACAAACGCAGTTGCCCGCTTCGAAATTCCTCTGTGTATACAGCAGCAGCTAAAGCAGCCACAGCTATGTTGCATACTAAAAACAAATTCTCACGCAGACCAGTAACGACAAAGTTTAAGGATAATACCTCTACAGGAACCTTCATCGTGCGCAAAAAATATACTCCTGTCGAACAGGCTAGAATCGGTGTACATAATACCATGAGCCAGAACCACTTCCGTCTCCACAATCGCTCGAACTCGCTGTATATTAATGATTTCATAGTCCCATCAATCCCATAAAAGCATCCTCTAGCCGTTGGCCGTCCTCTACTAATTGATCAGTAGGTCCCTGCCAAACTAGCCTGCCCTCTTTGATAACAACGAGTTCATCACACATCTGTTGCAGTTCATCCAACAAATGACTGGAGATAAAAAAGGCATAATTCGCTGAATCACGTAGCTGAAGCACAATATCTTTCAGCTCCTGCATTCCCATAGGATCCAGCCCATTGGACGGTTCATCCAGCAATAAAAGCTCAGGAGTCCCCAGCATGGACTGCGCAATACCTAGCCTTTGCTTCATTCCCAGCGAATAGGTTTTCACCTTGTCATCTCCCCGTGTTTCCAGCCTCACCTTTGTAAGCAACTCTTCAATATGTGTCTCCCGATCTGAGGACGCAATCTCAAAGTGTAACCGTGACAAATTGCGCAAAACCTGCCTGCCTGTCATATAATCAAAAAAAACCGGAGATTCAATAATAGCCCCCACCTTGGACAGCGCCTTTTCCCGATCCGTCTGTACATCATATGAGGCTATCTTTACAGAACCGCTGGTTGGCTGTATTAATCCGGTCATGATTCGCATCATTGTAGTTTTACCAGCTCCATTAGGTCCGATGAATCCATATATCTTCCCTTTCTGAAGCTTAAAAGAAACACGGTCTAACAAGTGCCTTTTTCCCATTTTTTTCGTTACCTGACTGACCTCCAGTAAGGAGTCCGACATACTATTCCCTCCATCCATAACAAATCACAACATAGTTCCAACGCGTGCATTTGATATGTAAGATCATGATGGATAACACAAACTTCATTTAACAATGAATCATATTATTTATTCAATTTAAAAAGTATCATATGTTGCGAAATGCAAACAACTTTCTTTATATGTAAAATATAATAACAATAATATATCAATACCATTTATCTTAATTAATGGTCATTAATTTTTGTGATGATATCTTTGTCTTTTCACTGCAAAAAAGGTAGCCCTTCAGTAAACGTTCTACCTCAGGGCTACCTTCTATATAAAATAAACTGTTTTCTATCCAGTAACTACTAGCCTGTCACCTACTCCAACTCAACCCACTCGCCGATCAACGTGTCCAGCTCGGCTTGCAACCGCTCACGCGCATCCCACAGCTCCGCCATGTGGATCGTGTCGCCGCTTGTGCCGAGCAGCTCCAGCTCGGCATCCGCTGTCGCCAATTCTGCTTCTTTGGCGGCGATGGCCCGCTCCAACCGCTCGCTGGATGCAGCGGGCGGGCGTGATGGCTTCGCGGCCTTCGCTTCGCGTGCCCCAGACCCGGCAGCGGGGGCCCCCAAGCGACCTGCCGACTCGGTGCGAGCACGACCCTTATCGGCTCCCGAGGTCGCTCCCGTACGCGCAGCCGTCTCTGGGCCCTTGCTCGCTGCACTGGAATGCGCAGCCGTGCCCGAGCCGCCATCGGATGCGACTCTACTTGCAGATGCCAAGCGTACCCCGGCATCCCCCTCACTTAGCAAGCGGGCGTTTTCCAGCTCCCGCTTCTTCGCTCGGTACTCATCAAAGCTGCCCAGATAAAAGGTCAGCTTTCCAGCCTCCAGCTCCCACACGCGTCCTGCTAGCTTATTCACAAAATAGCGGTCATGTGAAATCGCCAGTACCGTTCCCGTGTAGGTGTCTAACGCTTCCTCCAGCGCCTCGCGTGAGTCAATGTCCAGATGGTTCGTCGGCTCATCCAGCACCAACAAATTTGGCTTTTTCATGACCAGCAACGCCAGCCGCAAGCGGGACCATTCGCCACCGGACAGCATGCTCACGGGCTTAAACACATCGGCACCGTAAAACAAATACTTCGCTAGCAACCCGCGCGCCTCGCCTTCTTCCACCCCTGCTTCCTCCTTGAAGTAAGCAAGCACAGTCGCTCGGCTATTCCGCTCTCTCTCTTGCTGCGCCAAATATCCATACTCCACGCGCGCACCCCACTGGACCGAGCCTGCATCCGCGCTTTCCTGACCAAGCAGCAGCTTGAGCAGCGTCGTTTTGCCTGAACCGTTATCGCCCAGCAAGGCCACCTTTTCACCGAATTCCAGGCTGCCCGTTGCCCCGTTTAATATTTGATGCTCTCCATAGGCTTTAACGATTTCTTCAAACTGTAGCACCCGGCGACCGGAACGATCCTCCAGCTTTAAGTGAAATTCCGCCCCCTGCGGGTCCAATACAGGCCGCTTCACCAGCTCCATACGCTCCAACGCCTTACGAATGGAGGCTGCTTTTTTGAAAAACTTTTCGTTGTCGCCATTGCGCCCCCACTCTTCAAAACGCCGAATGGCCTCTTTCATCTTTTTGATCCGCTTTTGCTGTTCCTTATAATCTTCAAATTGCAGTAGCAATCGTTCTTCCTTTTCCTTAACATAGCCGCTGTAGTTCGTATAATACGTAAACGCCTCGCCATCCTCAAGCTCAATCATTTTAACGGCGACCCGATCCAGAAAATAACGATCATGAGATACAACCACACACGCACCTGTGTAGCCCTGCAAAAATTGCTCCAGCCATTCCAGTCCCTTCAAATCCAGATGGTTGGTCGGCTCATCCAGCAGCAACAAATCCGGCCGCCCGATGAGCTGTGATGCCAGCGCTATTTTTGTTTTCTCTCCACCTGACAGCGAGCCGAAGCTGCGCGTATACATTCCTTTGGGAATACGCAGACCATCCGCTACCTGATCAATATTTGCATCCATTTCATAGCCGCCGTTGCGCTCAAACCGTTCCTGCAAGGCAGCATACGATTGCAGCAGCTTCTCCAGAAGGCCTACGTCTGCTGCCACAACCGGATCTGACATTTCCCGTTCCAGTGTGCTCATCTGATTGCGGCAATCCTTCAGCTCACGATAGGCGTAAGCCAGCGTTTCGTACACAGTAAAACTCTCAAACTCCGCCGGAATTTGCGGTAAATAGCCGATTTTCGTATCCTTGGCGATGACGAGCTGCCCTTCATCCGGGCGGGACAAACGTGCGATTAGGCGTAATAGGGTGGTTTTACCGCTTCCGTTGCGGCCGATGAGTCCCACCTTTTCTCCTGTATGGATATCAAACGATGCACCATCCAAAATCAGATTGGCAGCGTGGTATTTTTTCAATTGTTGACCGTTTACTATATACATGTTCAGGCTCTCCTTTATTTAGGAAGACCCTTACCTGCGTAACACAAAAAGAGCCGCAGGAGCAACCCCGCGACTCTTCGGAAGATACAGCAATCCGTTCGAGTTAAGGTAGGCGTCTTCTCGCGATGTTTACAACCGTATGATTAAAATTGGACAGACTTCTCCCGTTGTATGGAAAAGCATGAACAATGCCAGCCATAGCAATCGGCAGCTGGCTAATACGGTTGTTCAGCATCTCGTGATTCACCTACCTCACCTCCTTCTTCATAATTGTGTGTAGTATAACATGTTTGCTCGCATTATAAAAGAGGGCGATGGTTCAGCGAATTATGAAACAGAGTGGTGCCCTCTGACAGCCTGTGATGTCCCCGCTCTGGTAATCGAAAATACGCCGCAGACAAAAGCAACAATCACAAATGCCCCACCCACCCAAGCGTTCGTGGCAACAGATTCACTATTTTCAATCACTACTCCTCCCAAGGCAGAACCTAAAGCGATCCCGACCTGGAGTGCGGAGAAATTAAAGCTTTGCTGAATACTACCCGATTCGGGTGCATTTTCAATAAGATAACTTTGCATCGGGGGCGACAAGGCCCAACTCAGTATGCCCCAGATGATCAGTAGTGGCGCAAATACATAAATCGAGTGGATTGAGAATGGCAGCAAGAACATCACGGCGATAAACACGCCTACGACGACTAGAATACTTTTCGCTGTGCCGAACCGATCTGCCAAAGAGCCGCCAATAAATCCGCCGCTCACTGCCGCCAGCCCAAAGACAAAATAGGCCACACTAATCCACGAAGCGTTTAAACCCATCATATTTTCTAAAAATGGAGTGAAATACGCATATAACGTGTAATGGCCCGCCAGTGTCAGCGTGGTCACCAGATGAGCACTGATGACTTTAACATTTTTTAAGGATTTCAGCTGATCGCGCATAGGCACAACATGTTCCGTCGGAATCCGCTCCATAAACAAGTTGATAACGATCATAGCAACGACCGTCAACAAGGCAATGATCAGGAAAAGCACCCGCCAGCCAAACGCATTTCCAATCAGCACCCCGGCTGGAATACCTAGAACGATGGAGGAGCTAACCCCCATGGAGATGACACCAAGGACACGGGCCTGATAAGCCTTGGACACCACTTTGACTGCAATGGTCAGTGACAATGTCACGATCAGCGACCCGCTTGCAGCGGTAACGATACGGGATACAAATAAGACCGCATAATTCGGACTCCAGAAGGCCAGTAGACTTCCCAAAATAAAGATAAACATCGACCACAGGTACAGTCGTTTTCGTTCAATTTTGGCGGTCAACGCCAATAAAGTTGGCCCAGCAATAGCATACACGAGCGCATAGATCATGATAAGCTGTCCTGCCGTGCTTACGGAGACATTCAAATCCTGTGCAATTTGGGGTAGCACGCCACCGATAATCAGCTCCACCAGCCCCACCGTAAAGGTCGCAATCGTTAAAATAACTACTTTGAAGTTCATTACATTAGCTCCTTTGCTGTCATGTAAATTCCCTCGTATTACGCAAAAAAATCCTGACCACAAGAAATGTACAAGACGTACACTTTTTGTAATCAGGATTTATCGGTTCCTGGTAGAGACCCTCAAACCATATTATTGAGGTTATACAAATGGGGCATTCATTTATTACGCATTCACGAAGGTTATAGCTATTACTATAAAGGAGCCTGTGGCTAAGTTCAACCCCCTACAGCCGCAAAAATTCGCTCATGGCACGATCCGACAGATAGGGTAGATACTCATGACCGTATTCGTGATACAGGAGTATTTCCTTGTCTGATACGATTTTATTGTACACCGCAAACTGCGTGGAGGGTGGACAGATGGTGTCCGACAGCCCTGTCACAAACAACACACGACCACGAATACGATCTGCCAAATGTTGAATATCAATGTAGCCTAGTCGGTGAAAGAGCTCCTCCTCGCGCATATGATTCGGATCAAACCAACGAAAATAATAAACCAGTTCTTCATATGCAGATGTAGTGGCATCCAGCGCCCAAGCTCTTTTATAGTCCGACAGAAATGGATATACCGGAACTGCCATACGGACACGTGGCTCCAATGCAGCGCAGGCAACCGTTAAGGCCCCTCCCTGGGAGCAGCCAAATGCGCCGATCCGTTCAGGGTCGACCTGCTCCATAGACATCAGAATGCGTACCGTCTGCACGGTATCCAAAAATACATTGCGGTAATACATCCGATCCGGGTCCGGGTCGTCAATCCCCCGGATGATATGGCCGCGAACCGTCGTTCCTTGAACCTGCAAATTGTCCTCTGATAGCCCTCCTTGCCCCCGGCAATCCATAGCCAGCACGGTGAATCCGTGTGCCGCATAGCTCACCTTGTCGAACCAGTCACCACTGTCGCAGGAATATCCATGAAACATGGCCAACGCTGGACCTTGTTCCGTAAGGTGCTTAGGACGAGCCAGCTTCCCATGAACCTTCGCTCCGCCCACTCCAGTAAAATATAGATGGTAACACTCCACCATCGGAGAGACAAAATCAGCAGGCTCCAGTGTATAATCAAGCGGCTGCCGCTCCAGCTCCTGTAATGCCCGTTCCCAGTATGCGTCAAAGTCCGGCGGCTTCGGGTTACTCCCCATATATGACTGCAATTGCTGTAAAGACATATCCTCTGGCATTCAAGTTCCTCCTACATCCGGCCCGACTCACGGTCGTCTGCGACCACTTCATCCGTTGCGATAACATACTTCATAATGTCAGTTACTGTCGTGTATGCGATACCTACATACGTGTCAGCGGCTCCATAATAAATCGCAATCCGCCCAGTGTCCGCATCATGCAGCGTAGCACACGGGAAAACCACATTCGGCACAAAGCCCCGTTCTTCGTACCATTCCTCTGGGGTCAGCACGAAATTCGAGGAACGATATTTAACTTTAGACGGATCATCCAGGTCAAGAACGGCTACGCCCATACTGTATACCAGCCCATTGCACGTGCCCGTCACCCCGTGGTAGAACATCAGCCAACCCTCGGTCGTCTCAATCGGGGCCGGTCCGCCGCCAATCTTTACCGATTGCCACCAGCCCTGTCCGCCCTTGCTCATGACATGACGGTGCTTGCCCCAATAGACCAAGTCAGGACTTTCACTTAGAAAAATGTCGCCAAACGGTGTATGTCCGCTGTCGCTCGGACGGGATAGCAACATAAAGTTTCCGTTTAGCTTGCGGGGCAACAGCACACCATTGCGATTAAACGGCAGGAACGGATTTTCCAATCGTACAAAGCTTTTAAAATCCTTTGTTTGTGCTATCCCCAACGCTGCACCGTAAAAATCTGTACACCAGATGATATAATACGTATCCTCCACGCGGACCAGACGCGGATCGTAAGCATAATTAGGCTGGTAATCGCTTCCTTCCTCATCGACCAAATGCAGACGTTCTGTCTCAATGTCCCAAGCCAACCCGTCGTCACTCCAGCCTAGATGCAAATGCGGACGTCCATTAATCGTTTCAGCCCGGAATACCCCTACAAACCGTCCCTCATACGGAGCTACTGCACTGTTGAAAATACGGGCAATACCCGGCACCGGATTGCGTCCAATGACTGGGTTTTCAGTATGCCTCCACACCGGAGCCTCGCTACCTTCCGGCTTATCCTGCCACGGCATTTTCGACAGACTTTCTCCCAAAATTCGTACGTCACCTACATCCAAATCCACATTCAATTTACTCATACGTATATTCTCCTCTCACCGAGATACTTGATCTCATCATTTTTCTATTTCGCCGTTATTCTATTTCACTGAACCCTGCGCGAATCCGTTATAGATATATTTTTGTAATGATAAAAACGCAATCAGCGTCGGAATAATGGCAATGATAATGCCCGCGCTAATAACTTCCCATTGCGAGCCATATGGCCCTTTAAACTTGAACAGCGCCGTCGATATAACCTGAAGGCTTGTTTTGGGCATATACAGGAACGGGGTGTAAAAGTCGTTGTAAATATTAACGCCTTTGATAATGATCACCGTCACAATGGCAGGCTTCAGCAGGGGCAAGATAATGCGCCAGTAGATCGTCAGATAGGAGGCCCCATCCAGCATGGCTGATTCATCTAGCGCCACCGCAATGGAATCCAGAAATTGCAGAAAAATATACACCGCAATAATATCCGTTCCCAAATACAGCAAGATTGCCGCCCAAGGCGTGTTAAACAGCTCCAGCTTGTTGATAATTTGAAATGTCGATACCTGAGTCGTTACCCCCGGAATGAGGGTCGCGAGCAGGAACGCTCCGAGCATAAGACTTTTGCCCTTAAATTTAAAACGGTTCAAAATATACGCGATCATGGAACCCGTTAATGTGGCTCCGATGATCGAAATCAACAGGATAAAAGCTGTGTTCACAAATCCGGTCAGCATATTTCCGTTAATAAAGGCTTTGGTATAGTTAGCCCAATTCAGCCAGTTCACGGGGGGAGTCAGAGGACTGGTTGCCGCATATTCAGTCTTCGTCTTCAAAGATGCAAACAAAATGACGACAATCGGCAGCAGTGCAATGAACGCACCTAGTAGTAGCGCCGCATACTTGATGCTGCTAGCCAGTATTATTTTCAGCTTATACATGATTAGTCCTCCTCTCCCCGAATTAGCAACCGTTGAAGCAGCGTAACAGCGATTACGATCAGCAGCAGAACAACCGCCATCGCCGAGGCCAAACCGACCTTGCTGTATTTGAATGCCACATCAAGCGTTTGAATGACGAATGTTTCGCTACCGTTGGAGCCACCGGTCATAATATACGGAATATCGAATGCACTGACCGCACCGCTAATTGCCAAGATGAGATTCAACTGCAAAATCCGCTTGATGCTCGGCAAAATAATTGAGCGGAACTGATGCCAGCGGTTGGCTCCATCGATATCGGCTGCTTCATACAAATCACTGGATATGGAAGAAATCGCACCCAGAAACACAATAAAGTTAAAGCCCATGTATCTCCAGATCGACGTACCAGCCAGCGAAATATTGATAATCTCCGGGTTGCCCAGCCACAGCTTGACATACGAACCCAGCCCCATCGCCTGAAGCAGTGTATCGAGCGTGCCGTCTGGCTTAAAAAAGAAAAGAAAAATAAAACCAATGGCCACCCCATTCATCAGGGAAGGAAAAAACAAAACGCCTTTAAAGAAATTTTTAAACCAGGTCTGAAAGCTGAGAATGGTTGCAAAATAAAGGGCCAGACCCATCTGTACAAACGTAGCTACAAAGTAATACAGACTGACCTTAAACACCGAGAAATACTCGGGGTCGGTAAAGATTTTGATATAGTTTTCAAAACCCACATATTCCAGACGCTTACTATAGCCGTTCCAGTCCGAAAAGCTGTATTTAAACATATTGATCACCGGCAAGTACGCAAAAGTGATCAGCAGCGCTAGCGGAATAAATGAAAAGGCAACAATAATCGCCAATCTTTGTTTGGAGTAGCTGAGATTCGAAAATTTTAACATGCTGCACCTCCTGGCTATCCGTCCATCGACTGCTACGTCGATCCTTTTTTTCGTCAGTTCAGATGGCTATTTTGCTTCCTTTGCAGCCACTTCAGCACGCGCCTTCACCCATGCATCGTTCAGGTCTTTCATAATGGCGTCATACGATTCCGGGCGGTTACCAACCGCTGCCTCAATAATGCGTTTCTTAAAATCAGGCTGCCACAAACCAATTTCGCCCATTTTGTCTATTTTATCAACAATTCCTTCCTGTCCTTTTTGAGACGGAGTAAGCGTTTCAAAAACGACTCCCTGATCTTCGTATTGCTTCAAAATGCTAGGCATTGGGGCACCCTTCAGCGGACTAATACTGCCCGCCTGCTCTACAGCATAGTTGGACTTTTCGGTAAACCAGTCCACCCAAGCACGGGCCGCCGCTTTATTTTCACTGTTTACGTTAATACCGAGATTAAAATCACCCGCTAGCGGTACAAGTACCTTCGAGGCATTCGTCGGGAAAGGCATAAAACCGATATCATCCTTGTTAGGAGCTGTGCTTTTGATCTGGTCAATCGCCCAAGAGCCAAGTACCATCGCACCGATTTTGCCTTGAGCGAGATCCGCCTTGGAGGTCTCCCAATCCGTAGTCGTTGGATCTTTTTCAATCAGGCCTTTTTTAGCTGCATCGTACAGGACCTTATACAGTTCATAGTGGGGCTGGCCTTTCGTGAAATTGTCATCTGTATTCGGCTGTGTGATATTCACGTATTCCTTCGTACCCGCCAATGTTGCCAGACTAGACTCCCACTGGGTCAGTGCCCAACCAGAGGCATAGTTCGTAAACAGCGGCACTGCCTTGGTTTTGTCCTTAATCTGCTGTAACGCTGTTAAGAATTGGTCCGGTGTTTTGGGAAGCTGCGTGATTCCTGCGTCCTTGAACACCTTTTTGTTATAAATCACACCAGAGTAAACCATCGCAATCGGAATACCGTAGCTGTTATGATCCACCGTACGTTCTTCAAGGCCGGTATACTTGTTTTTCATCTCCTCATAAGTACCCAGCGGCTCGAAAAAGTTGGGCAGCTCTTCAACTGGAATACTGCCAGGAATCAGCAAAACATCTCCATAATCCCTGGTCCCCATACGGATTTTAATTTGACCCTCATAATCGGCCAATGCCTGAAAATTGACCTTCACGTTCGGATAAAGTTTGTTAAATTCCTTGGCGTAATCCTGAAATACGGTATCCACAATATCAGTCCGCTGTGTGATAACCGTAATTTCACCTTCCACACCCTTCGGATCAGAGCTGGCAGCTGGCTCATCCTTCTTTGAGGTACAGCCAGTAAACAGCCCCGCTAACAAAACCACGGATAGTAATGACATCAAAACCTTGGACAACTTCATGAGACGACTCCTCCTGTTGTTTTCGAATAAGGTTATCGTTAAAGTAACAAAATCATTTTATTATGTTAGCGCTTACTATGTCAATTGCAATATTCTTTTTGTAAAGTGGAATGGGTCACATCTTATAAAAAAACACCAATTTAGCATGGTTGACAGTTTACAAACAGCTAGATATGATAATCCTGTAAAGTTAACGATAACCTAATAATTCATTTTCCGAAGGAGGCTTTGTCTCTTGGAAACATTACTGGACGAAATTAGACAGGAATGGAAGGAGCACATACTCCCATTCTGGCTTGGACTGAAGGATGAGACACACGGTGGGTTTTACGGCGAGGTGGACGTGGATCTGCACACTCATAACCAAGCCGACAAAGGCGGGATTGCCACTGCACGGCTACTCTGGTCATTCTCGGCGGCTGCCCGTGTAACAAGGGAAAATACCTATGCAGAAGCCGCACGACATGCATTCACATTCCTGCGGAATCACCTGCTTGATCCATTACATGGAGGAATGTACTGGATGGTGGACTACACCGGGCAACCCGTGGACACGTGCAAGCATGTATACGCGCAGGCATTTGCGATCTATGCGATAGCAGAGTATGCACGTGCCACAGACGACCCGAATGCATTACCACTAGCTATGGAGCTGTTCCATCTGCTGGAGCAAAAAGGATATGATCGCACCCGACAGGCATACGGCGAACAATATGACCGCTTGTGGAACACGCAGCCTAATGAGCTACTCAGCGAAAATGGGGTTACCGCGCATATCACCATGAATACGCATATTCATGTTTTGGAGGCGTATACCCAATTGCTGCGCGTCTGGCCAAATGAAGAGGTTCGAAATGCGCTGACGAACGTACTGGATATTTTATATCATCGTGTTTACGATGCTTCTGCCCGGCGATTGGGGGTATTCTTCGACCGTGAATGGCGCTCTCTGCTTGACCTGACCTCATATGGTCACGACATCGAAGCCAGCTGGTTGATTGAAGACGCTATGAATGTGCTGGGTTATTACCCGTCAGAATACGTGGATATGGTGATGGATATTGCCAATGCGGTAGCAGAGCGCGCTGTTCAGCCAGACGGATCGCTCATCAATGAGCGGGAAGGAGAGCGAGTAGACACCTCACGTATCTGGTGGGTACAGGCCGAGGGGATGGTTGGTTTTTACAATGCGTTTCAACGTACAAAAGACGAACGTTTTTTGCAAATTGTGAAAAATCTATGGTCCTATACCCGGCAATATATCATCGATCCGCGCCCCGGAGGCGAATGGTTCTGGTCAGTTCAAGCGGATGGTAAGCCTGATGCGAGAGAGATTGCAGGACCCTGGAAGTGCCCTTATCACAACAGCCGATTTTGCATAGAAATGCTAGAAAGGATGGAAAACCAATGATCCATAGCAAATACAATGAGCTGCGGTTGCAGCAAGAGGAACTGATTACACGCCCCAATGAGGTTAAAACTACCTTTTATAATGGTATCTACGAACGCTACCTCTATCCAGTGCTCACACGCCATCATGTTCCACTTCACTGGCGGTTTGATCTGGATGCGCAAACTAATCCCTTTTTCATGGAGCGGCTGGGTGTAAATGCGGCATTGAATCCAGGGGCAATCTATCATGAAGGAAAATACATTCTTGTTTCGCGTACCGAGGGACTGGATCGAAAATCATTTTTCGCTTTAGCAGAGAGCGATAACGGCATTGATCAATTTCGATTCATTGACGCCCCCCTAGTATGGGAGGATATCGACCCAGAAGAAACAAATATGTACGATATGCGGCTGGTGAAGCATGAGGACGGCTGGATTTACGGTATTTATTGCTCAGAGAAAAAAGACCCTGACGCACCACCTCACGATACCTCCAGTGCTGTCGCTCAGGCCGGACTGGTCCGTACTCGTGATCTTCGTACATGGACCCGGCTTCCCAACATCACTACCCAGTCCCCACAGCAACGCAACGTTGTCCTGCACCCTGAATTTGTGGACGGTCAATACGCCTTCTATACTCGTCCCCAGGACGGATTTATTTCCACCGGCTCGGGCGGAGGCATCGCCTTCGGCCTGTGCAAAGATATTACACAACCCGTGATTGAACACGAAACCGTCATTGATGAGCGTTGTTATCATACGGTGTACGAAGCCAAGAATGGTCAGGGCCCTGCCCCGATCAAAACCAGTCGCGGCTGGATTCATATCGCTCACGGGGTACGCAATACGGCCGCTGGGCTGCGGTATGTGCTGTATACCTTTGCCACCAGTCTGGAAGACCCTACGCGCGTCATCGCTAAGCCCGGCGGGCACTTTCTGGCTCCTTATGATGAGGAACGCGTGGGTGACGTTTCGAATGTTATTTTTTGCAATGGGGCAGTCGTTAACGAACAAGATGAAGTCTTTATTTACTACGCATCCAGTGATACCCGTATCCACGTAGCGACGACCACCATCGCTCGACTGGAGGACTACACCTTCAATACACCATCCGACCCGTTGCGCTCTCTCAGCAGCGCCGCTGTTCGTCGTGAGCTAATTCATCACAATGAAGCGCTATTGCAAGCACACTCCCGTCCTTCCCAGCGGACATAAGCCGCAGGCTTTATCCTGCTTGCGGAACCATGTATACTATCCATAGAACAACTGTTACCCGCAGGCTAATAGTTGTTCTATGGGCAGCCATGCTGCCAGTCTTTGTATCTTTACAGGACAGCAACCCTGCTAAGTCTTTTGGATTTTTACAGGCGGCTAAGCTACTGATATATTCCCCAGCATTTTGCATCCATTCTCTGGATTAGGCAAAATGCTTATCTTTTTAAAATTGGAAGGCGGAACAGGAATGAAGAGCAACGTAACGATGCGGGATATTGCAGATAAGCTGGGAGTAAGCAGCGTGACCGTGTCGAAGGCGCTCAATGACAAGGATGGGGTTAGCGAGGAGCTAAAAGAGCGTATTAAGACGCTCGCAGGAGAAATGGGTTATCGTTTCAATACCGTTGCCAAGTCCATGAAGGAGGGCCTCACCTATAACATTGGTGTTGTCATCCCTGAACGTTTTACCGGCCCTGGCCAATCGTTTTATCTGCACATCTACCAGCAAATTTCACGGGCACTGGAGCCATACGGCTACTACGGCATCCTTCACATCCTCCATCGCGAAGACGAAGAACAGCTTAATCTGCCACGTATCTATTACGACCGCAAGGTGGACGGCTTCATTCTCCTGGGCCAAGTGAGCAAGCCATATATTGAGCTTGTACAAACCATGGACCTACCCAAAATGTTTCTCGATTTTTATGATGAGCATGCCGATATCGACTCCGTGGTGACGGATAATTTTTACGGAGCCTACGAGCTGACCAACTATTTGATCGCCCAGGGACACCGGGATATTGCATATGTGGGTAATATCTATTCCACCAGTAGTATTCAGGATCGTTTCCTCGGCTACTATAAATCCTTGCTGGAGCACAGGTTGCCCCTCCGTAACGAGTGGGTGCTCAGTGACCGGGACGACGAAGGTACTTATGTTGAAATGGAGCTTCCTCAGCCGCTACCAACTGCCTTTGTATGTAACTGCGATCAGGTCGCTCACAATCTGGTGCATAAGCTCATTGGTCTGGGATACCGCGTACCTGAAGACTGCTCTGTGGTCGGCTTTGACAACGATGTATACGCCACTCTTATTGTTCCGCAACTGACCACGGTCGGAGTAGACATCGAGCAGATGGCACGTACCGCGATTGATTCGATGATGAAAAAAATAAGCCATCCCGGTAGCCGCTTTGGTCGAGTCCTGGTGCAGGGACATATTGTATATCGTGATTCCGTGCAGCCCATCCAGAGACCATGATCAATGCATACCTTACTTGGGGACAGGTCACCCCTACTCTAATTTCCACAACCAAAAGCCGCTCAGCATGTCGCTGGAGCGGCTTTTGACGTTCATAAATTCTGCAGTGTGATCATCGTACTCACATTCAATTGTAGATTTTGCAAAATCCTGGATTAGGAGCGCTGGGCGACAAAGGAATTGCCCGCCCGATTGAGAATCGGCAGCATCCGCATTTCTTGCCCCATCGAGGCTTGGCAAAGCGGACAAGCAGGCTCGTTCAAAAAGGTGAAATCCGTTCGCATCCAACCGTTGCAACCCTCGTTTGTACACGACCAAATAGCCGTATTTTCCTCTGGAATGATTTCCGGGGCCTGGCGTCTGTACATCTATATTCCCCCTCGGTTTTTATAGGGTAATATCCCCTGTCGGCTTACTGTTAATTTCCACCTGTCCGGGTATTAATATGCTCTAACGTCCAAAAAATATGCGCAATTTACCAAAATGTTTATTTACGGATAGCCTTGGTCCAGAAGCCGCCATGAAATTGCTTCGGCTCTACCGTAATGACAAAAGCCTTAGGATCCAGCTCCAGAATGGACTGATACAGCTTATTCTGGTTTTTACGTTTAGCCAAAATTTCCATCACCAGGCGCTCTCCATCACGTCCACTGCCCAGCCAGGCTGTAACACCGTATCCTTTGTCCCGCAGCGCATTGGCAATTCCTCCATTGATCTCATTACTGATCACCTTAACAGTGACATAACCAAGCGCTATTTTTTCCTCAATCCATGCTCCAATAAGAATGCCCAATGCATAGCCAATGGCGTATACTGCAAGACTTGCCACTTGATCCAGGTACTTAAGCACAACATTCAAGCCCAACACATAGACCGTAACTTCCACGGTGCTAATGAGCGCAGCAATGTACTTCTGTCCTTTCAGCGTCAGAATCATGCGTAGTGTATACGCCGATACGTAAATAATTTGAATAACGAGAATAAACAATAAAATTTTGAGCATGCGCTCACTCCCCACTTCACGTTCTGATTTAACCCGTATCCAACATTATACCCCCGTCTGTGATATACAGCCTCTGGTTTCGTATTACCCTCACTCGGGTAATGACTAACTACAGCATGCTGAATGAAAGTTCGATCACATAAGGAGGGCTACAACATGAAGGATAACGGAATTAGCGATAAAATCAAAGGTAATGTGAACAAAGCCAAAGGTGAAATCAAGGACCAAATCGGGAACGCTACCGATAATAAGTCCCTTCAAGCCGAAGGTAAACTGGATAAGGCCAAAGGCCATCTTCAGGAAACAGCAGGCAAACTGAAGGACGGCAAATAATCCTGAATGGATAACCTCGACGCACTATTTTACCAACAAGTCACGCTGTCTTGTGCAGCGGGCTTGTTTTGTGTTGTTCGGATACTTTTGGAAAAACTTTTGCGCAAACAGGGCAACTTTTACGGTTGCTGTTGCGTCTAACCAATATAAGCACGACCCATAATGACTCTCCAACCTGTTGGATTTTGTAGGCATTAATGTTACTCTAGTCTATGAACCAGGCTATAATTCTTAAATAAAGGGGTAGACCAACGAATGAAATCACTGAAATCTATCAAAAAACCTGTCATCATCACTGCCGTATCCGCCTTGGCCATATCCGGGGCTCTTTTCAGCCAATCCACATATGCCGCACAAGTGACTAAGCCGATCCAAGCAGTATATAACAATATCAAAATCATCTACAACGGAACCGAGGTTCCTTATGATGCCAAAACAGAACCGTTCCTGCTGGATGGCGTAACGTATATCCCACTGAAGCTGGCAGGTACAGCTTTGGATAAAAAGGTAACATGGGATGGTACAAACAAACGCGTAGTCATTGCCGACAACGGCGTTCCGATTGATCAGTCTACAGTTACGGCGTTGAACAACCAGATTACGACGCTGACTCAAGAGCTCAACACAGCAAAAGCAGCAAACACGACGAAAGACGCTACCATCGCTCAATTGCAAAAAGACAACCAGACGCTAAAAGATGAAGCGAGTAAAAACAGCTCTAGCTCCTTGAAGGATCTCCAAAAGAAACTGAACGATGATCACAGCGATGATTACAGCACCAACTCGGATATCACGTTGGATGGTAACAAAAGCGATATTACGGTGACCATCGAAATGACAAAATCCAGATGGACTGAACTATCCGACAGTAGAAAGAGAAGCTACTTGGAGGACATCGTGGATGATATTTTGAAAGAGTACAAAGATGCCGATGTAGAGGGTACGGTTAAAAACTCCAGCAATAGGGATAAAATGGCGACCTTTACAACCAACAGTAGAGGCGATGTTACCTTGAAGGATGTAGCTTCATCTTTGGATAAAAGCAGTATCCAACGTAGTTTGTCCGATAGATATGGCACCTATGCCGGAGTCGGCTTTGATTTCACCGTAAGAGGCGACAGCAGTGAAGCTATCGTTGAAGTTTATGTAAATTCGGATGATTGGAATAAAATGTCAAATACTCAAAGAAACAACCTAACAGACGGCGTTGTTGATTATCTTAAAGACAAAGAGTCTGTATCCAAGGTCGTGGGATATATCCGCAATAAAGGGAACGGCAATCAAATCATTACCTTCTAAGATAATCTTTCAAAAAAAGCGACAAAGGCCCTTAAGCCTTTGTCGCTTTTTTATGATGTACAAGCAACATACATTCCACTACTTAATTAATCTGCCAACAGAAGTAATATATTTTATATAATCTTCATCCGCATTGGTTGTATCGATATTCATTGTATAAACCAAATTACCAGGACTGGTTATTTTAACTTTGTAAAACATATTGGGTTTAGAATAAGGATATACACTATAGGTCCCTTTGCTATAAACAATCATAGGATTAAAGTCAATTTGCTTGAAGGCGGGCGATAAGTCGCTCTTATACGTAGCATAAATATTTAATAACTCTTTTTTTTGATCCCAGTCAAAGGAAATAAGATCAAACGCATTCGCATCAATGACTTGGGCCAAGTCTTGTCCCTTAAACCTCATAAGAACTGGACTTTCCGTAAAGCTATCATGTCTTAGTTTCAATAAGCCACGTTTGGGATCCCATTCCATCTTCGCATCTGTATCCTTCAACAAAATGGATACCGGCAAAAACATTGCGTTGCTTTTCATGATGGGGACTGTGTCCATTGTCATCGGCTCACCGTTAACTGATATTTCGGGTGATCCAATCGTTGCCGTTACATTACGCCCCAACAGATCGACAGCAGCCGTCTTGTTCGCTGCATTATAAGTTACTTTGCCACCCAGTATATCCTCAGCCACTTGGAGCGGTATAAGCAGCCTTCCCTTCGTATCCACAAAGGGGGATGCAGGGTAGGTGTATAAAACGTAATGATCATTGACCTTCAAGTGTATGGGGGTATGAGCTTGAGCTGATGTCGAATTCGAGTGTGCAGTAGCAAAACTTAGTACAATCATAATACTGATTAATAACCTGATTTTCATAATGCCCTCCTAATTATTTTGTTTAGGCTCAAAACCAAAATTACGGTGGAGGAGTCCAGTTGAGTATGCTTAACATGGAAAAACATCTGCCAAGCCACATTGTTGTAAGTCCCACCCAACAACAAAGGAAATGACAGATGCTACTCAGTATATTTTAGCTTGAGCCATTGTTTAACTAATTGTTCTTATCGGTTTGGATTTCTGATCCATACACTTGGACCAAAATGAGTAATATAATCGGTGGGCCAATCAATCGTACCGAACCACTGACTTCCATCCCAAAACGAGTAATCCCGATAGTCATCCCATGGATAATAATAATCTGAATTGAATTTAGAGACTACCAATTCTGAAAACTCCCCATTGATAGCACTTCCATAGATATTGCTGCCATCAAAGTTTTTTTTCGCTATTGCTGTCACTCTCTTAACAGACATGGATGATAGGTCTGAAGAGTCAAAAGAGGTTTGCATAACGACGATTTGATTGTAGTAGGCTAACAGATAAGCGTTATAGGTACTATTATCAATATAAAATTTAACTGAATTAAATCCCTCGTAATTTACCCACGACTCTGTAGAATATCTATAATCTCCATTTTTAATGTATCCTAAGTATCTTTTTTGGCCCGTTTGAAAGGAAAATCCCCCCTCGATTTTCCGTCCATTCTTCGCATCAAAACCGTAATACGCCCATGGCTGTTCGTTTGCTCCTAGGTCCTCAGCTCTTGGCAGAATCACACGTGCATTAACCCCATCAAAACCATCATAATCCAATTGAACCCTTGAAAAAGCTCCAGTTGTTCCTCCACTCACTTGCGATGGAGTGGGATTATTTTTACTTGATATGGAAACATCATGATTGTTGCTTGGTTCACTCAAAGAGTTTGTTTTCATATAAGTAGCATCCGTTACACTATCCTCTTTTGATTCAACTTTATCTGCCATGCCTACATAACCTTTTTCTGAGCTGTATACTTCTCCATCGAGCGTAAGAAATATGTATTCCGATTTATTGAGCTTCTCCAGATTTTGTTTTAGATCACTATTATTTTTACTTTTTAGTGATGTACTATCGGCTGTATTCAGTAGTTCAGTAATAGATGCTTTCGGATTAACGGCAATCTGGTGTTCTTGAAGTTCATGGACAATGGCCCGCTGTTTGAGATTTTGAAAAAATGCAGCATCGTACGTAGTGGACTTAGCTTCCGCATAAGCGAAGCTTCCCGAGAATGCAGAACACATGAGGATAGTTGCTAATCCCATGCCAATAAACTTATTTTTCCTAAACATACACAAACCTCCTAGTTATTTTTCGAAACTAGCATACCTCCACAAATATATAACGTCAACCATAATTTATAATTTTTACCTAAATAAAGACCATACCATCCAGTTGGCTCACTCTAAAATAATGAGGATTCACCTTACAGGTATATCTCGGTGTTGGATGCTAAAACCTTCCTTATAGCCATATAATTCATAAATACATTAATAATATTTATAAATAGAAAGGTATTTAGCAATGAAAGCAGAATATATCTCTGTATTCCAATTTAGAAAGGGGCAAATGTGTATGATGAGAAGTTTTGTTAAACGTAAAGTCAGGAAAAGTATTGCAATAACACTAACATTATTATTAGCAATCGCAAGCGCACCATTAGGTGCAAAAGACGCGGCGGCAACGGTGCCAGACCAGAACAATAAGCAGGATGCGCCAACCTTCTCTAATGTATCGGTTCATGACCCTTCCATTGTCAAAGAGGGTGACACTTATTATGTATTTGGGTCACATATCTCTGCGGCGAAGTCAAAAGATCTTACAAACTGGACTTCTTTTGCAAACGGTTACACCACGCCTGGAAACACACTTTACGGGGATTTATCGAAGAATCTGGCCGGATCTTTCGCTTGGGCGGGTGAGAATGATGCGGATAGTAAGGGAGGATTCTCGGTATGGGCGCCCGATGTATTTTGGAATGAGCATTATGTCAATGAGGATGGGACAAAAGGGGCATATATGATTTATTATAGTGCATCTTCCACCTACATTCGTTCCGCGATCGGCATTGCAGTTGCACCCAAAATCGAGGGTCCATATCAATATGTGGATACCATTATACACACTGGTTTTACGAAGGATACTGCTTTCGATAAAGATAGCAAGGTAGATAAAAAATGGACAAATACGCCGATTCAACAACTTATTAAGGAAGGCAAGCTTGAGGGGCCCAGACCGGGATGGTTTAATACCGATGGTTCTTATGCGAATCGGATGCTCCCAAATGCAATCGATGCAAGCGTTTTTTACGATGCAAACGGTCGCTTGTGGATGACGTATGGATCATGGTCCGGGGGAATATTTTTACTGGAGCTGGATAAAGCAACTGGCAAACCCATGTACCCAGGTAAAGATGGAACTACAGAAGACGGTCGGCTCATTGATCGTTATTTTGGCACCAAGATCGCAGGTGGATACGGTGAGTCAGGGGAAGGTCCGTATATTGAATACAACCAGGAGACGGGTTATTACTATTTGTATGTAACCTACGGTGGCCTTGCAGCGGACGGAGGGTATAACATGAGGTTATTCCGTTCCAAGAGTCCGACAGGACCTTATAAAGATGCCAAAGGGCAGAATGCTGTTCTGCCGGCAAACACCAAAAATATAACTTATGGCAACAAGTTAATAGGTAATTTCTTGTTCGATAGTAAAATAGGTGACCCCGGTACAGGCACTGGCTACGGCTATGTTTCCCCTGGACACAATTCTGTATACACCGATCCTGCTACTGGACAAATGTTTGTCGTCTTTCATACCCGATTCCCTCATCAGGGGGAGACACATGAGCTGCGTGTACACCAAATGTTCATGAATCAGGAGGACTGGCCTGTCGTAGCTCCTTATCGTTATGGTGGCGAGACGCTTACAAAGCTGGATGAAAAACAATTCATTGGCGATTATCAATATATTAATCATGGCAGTGATTCTTCGGCTACGATCAAGAATACGCAATTCATTCAGCTTAAAGCAGATCATACCATTGAAGGCGATGTGCAAGGAACATGGCGCAAGTCGGGGGATTCGAATATCCAATTAACACTGGATGGTGCTGTATTGGATGGGGTGTTCTTAAGACAATGGGATCAGGTTACGAATCAATACATCCTGGCGTTTACAGTTTTATCGAATAAAGGTGAGATGGCTTGGGGCAGCAAGCTCCCTGATATGACCGATACGACAGTAGTGAACAGTGTGTATCGTGAATTAGATCTTGGCGATACAAGTCGGGTGACGGCTAGCCTGAATCTTCCGAAGGAAGGCAGTCGGCAATCCCGGATTACCTGGAAAACTTCAGACCAAAGCGTCATTACGGATACAGGTGAAATCAAGCGTCCAGGAATCGGAGAAAAGGCTGCATCTGCCACTTTGACAGCTACCATTACCAAGGGAGAACGTAGTCGGGACAAAATTTTTAACATCACGGTATCCCCTTATGAGAAGGCAACATTGACTGCGTCATACACGTTTGAAAATAATCTGGAGGATCAGCAAGATGCTTTTGCTAATGGCGAAGTTATCGGTGACCGAATCGATCGCCAGGGAGGGAGTGTGTCCTACGCTGAAGGCGTAAGAGGCCAAGCTGTAGTCCTTGATGGAAAGTCGGGCATTGCTCTGCCTGAAGGACTCATATCCAGCTCAGCATATTCCGTGTCACTGTGGGTAAAACCAAGCGAATTGACTCTGCATACACCAACTTTCTTTGGAGCTATGGATAGTAATCACTGGATTAGCCTTTTGCCCAGAGGACCTGAGAAGGATAACACAATGGTCTGGTCCGGCAGCTCATCTTGGTATACTGGCAGTACCGGCCTAAAGATCAAAACAAATGAATGGACACATCTCGCCTTCACTGTAGATCGTGGAATGTTAGCCGTGTATGTGAATGGAAAGATTCAATTTACCGGCTCAGGATTTCCAGATGTCTTTACCTCTAAATCTGGATCATTCAGCTTAGGTGTCAACTGGTGGGACCCTGCGTTCAAAGGATCTATTGATGAGCTGAGTATATTTGAAGGTGCGCTCCCCCCTGCACAGGTGGCGGAGTTAGCGAAGATGAAAGTGAATTAAGACTAATGAATCGTGAGTATCGCTAGTGTCGAAAAGAAAAGCTACAAAAAAGAGAGCGCTGAATAGCGCTCTCTTCCAATGAACCATATAAAATGTAAGAAATATTAATAGGCCAATGCAAAAAGTCCTTTGATGTGGGACAAGTAACGGATGTTACTGCCTTCCTTCATCAAAGTGGCTACAGCGCCTTTCAGTTGGGTGCCATTCGCGCCTACAGTACCAATCGCGTCTGTTCTGCCCAAGCTGCCCAGTGTACCGGAGAATACTGGTGTAAAGCGTTCCATTTTCGCTCCGTTGAAATAAGCGAAGATGTTGTAACCAACTAATTCGCCCATTTGCCAAGCCAACTGTGCAGTTGGTGGGTATGGACGCTCGCCTTCACTCGGGAACACCACTGCACTGTCGCCAGCGAGGAAGATGTCTTCGTGAGAAGTCGATTGCAGCGCACCATTCACAGTTGCGCGACCACGGTTTACTTCAATACCAGATGCGCCAACCAGTGCATTACCTTGTACGCCGCCTGTCCAGATCAGTGTGTTCGTTTTGATCGAACGTCCGTCTTTCAAGAGAACTTCGTCAGCTTTCATTTCTGTAATCGGAACACCCGCTACGATTTGAACGCCACGTTTTTCAAGGCTTGTTACTGCACGATCAACCAGTGGTTGAGGGAAGCCTGCCAAAATAGATGGTCCAGCTTCTACGCAATACAAGTTGATATCTTCGTAGTTAATACCTTTTTCGCGACAAATTGCAGGCAATTTGTCAGCATATTCGCCCACCAGCTCAACGCCAGTCAGACCGCCACCACCGATAACGATTGTAGCGTCCGCTTGGTTACCGGATTGCTTGTAAGCATCCAGACGAGCTTCCACATGTGCGCGAATGCGATTGGCTTCTGCCACTGATTTCAGCGTGAAGCTATGCTCTTGCAGTCCTGGAATACCGAAGTAAGCCGTTTCACTGCCCAGGGAAATAACGAGAG
This sequence comes from Paenibacillus sp. cl130, assembly GCF_900116035.1. Classification (NCBI taxonomy): domain Bacteria; kingdom Bacillati; phylum Bacillota; class Bacilli; order Caryophanales; family Paenibacillaceae; genus Paenibacillus; species Paenibacillus sp. cl130. Next base: position 325,168 of record NZ_FOYG01000004.1, on the reverse strand, counting down.
CGTCATAGCTCAACGTAGCGCCACTGGCCAAGGTTACTTTTTTATCGTCAGGCTTGATTTCGGAAACAGTATCCACTTTCAGGATAATTTCCTTGTTACGCAGCAGTTTTTCCAAAGGAAGCGCAACAGCTTTTTCAGCAATTGTACCTGCCGCCAAACGGTGCAGTTCCGTAATAATTTGGTGCGACGCAAAGCGGTTAACCACTGTAATGGTTGCTTGGCTAGCGTCCATATGCTGGCGTGCTGTAAGAGCGGCCAGCAATCCGCCGTATCCGCCGCCCAAGATCAAAATTTGCTTCGACATGTCCATCCTCCGTTCTTGATCAGGTAATTATTTGCTTTCGCGTTGGCGCTCATTCAGAATATCCAGGAAAGCCTGGCTGAAACGCAGCGTTTTTTGTACATTCGGATCTTTAAGCATTTTGAGCAGGCCAAACAGACCTACGCTGCCGTCCGTAGTTTGTACACGGTCATTTGCTTCAATTGCAGCAGAAGCCAATCCTTTAGCCGAATCTGTAACAGGCTTCACAAACTCTCCCATGGAGCTTTTCATATCTCCGATAAAGACAGGGTCAGTCGCCAGACTACGAGCTACATCATAAGCATCGGTCATCAAAGTAACCATCTCAGTCAACTTGGGCAGATTTTCTACCAGCACGGTCAGCGATTGCTGAACCTCCGGTTTCATCAATTGGTCCAATACATCCCGAGACTCTTTGGTAGCTTCTTGTGTTACTGCCACCTCTTGTTGGTTTTCAGACATGCGTGAACGTCCTCCTTTACTGTGAAAATAGAAGTCCATTCCTTTCTCGTAACCTGTATCCATAAACTCTAGCAATAAAACGTGCATTGAATTCACGCCCTTAAACATGCAAGAAGCACAGCTAAAACCGGCCTATACCCTAAAGGGCAAGACTGATTTATCGCAGATGCCAATTGTATATTGCTCAGACGGTATTCTGTTGTTACTGCTGCGGAATATCCCACGAAGCGCTCCTTCGTGACTACAACAGGCCGAAACGGAACCCTATACCTCTATATTACACCTTTCACAACACAATCGTCGAAGAAATTTTAAATTTGCACAAATTTCTGCAAAATTTTTATTGTTATTTTAGATAAAAATTAGAATAAGCTCGATTTTTGTCCAAGTTTCCCTTAAAAAAAGGGTCATTTTATGCTAGAGGAGGGTAATAGAGAGCGTACGTTTCAGTTCGATAATATGAAAATAACACAAAATATATTCATACGGAGGCCCGATCATCACCACTTGTGGGGCAACAAACTGCATTGGCAGAATCGCCCTACCTACGTAGGGTGTCTTCAGAAGTATCAGGATTATCAGGTGCTTCGAAATCATCAGGAGACGGCTGCGGCACACCAGATTCAATGAACTCATCTACATCGCGGGCAGCCTTAACTTGATTGCATTCATTGCAAGCACATACACAATTGACCGGCGTCGTGTGCCCCCCTTTTGCCCGAGGCAGTAAATGATCAATCGTGTCACCGTAGTCTCCGCAAAAAAAGCAAGTATAGCGGTCACGCTTAAGCACATATTGACGAAATTCCTTGTTGCTATACAGTCTGCGCACGGTGTATGGATTAACAATCACCGCCATACGCTCTCTGACCAGGGTCATGGCCAGATCAAGCTCAATCTCTTGATGCCAGCGTCTCCCCTGGTCGGTTTTGCCTCTTAGCCGAATCATGCCATTGCGATTGAGCCGCAATGCCCGGGTATCCGCAGGCTTCAGCCTGCTAAGCAGATGCCGAACCCGTTGCCGGTGGCGCTCACGCGCTTTATCCGTGACCAGCTTCCTGCGGGGGCGTTGTGCCTCCATAGGTAGTGGCGCCTCCAGGCTGTGCGCAGCCGTATTTGCTTCAAGGCTATGCTGCGTCACGGGAGCAGCCGAGGGGTTCGTTTCCTCGCCGGAAGGAGCGGACGTAGCCGCACGTTCTTGCGGGGCCGGGGCCAACCCTCGGCAGGAACGGCAAGGACCACGCCGTGAATAAGGACCAGCCCGGCGACCCGTTCTGCGCTGAAAGTCCGTTAAAGGTTTCATTTCCTGACAATACGTACATTTTTTAATCAGCGGTTTGCTCTCTTCATCCTTGTTCTGCTGCGGTTCTGTCACGTCCACCCCTCCTTTCCTCTGTTGCTCGTGCTTTACGGTTTTCACCAAAACCCGAACTATTGTTAAGTTAGATTCATTTTACCGTTTTCACGTTCCCTTTTCTAGCTACCCGAGTCGTTGGGAACACTTAGGTATAACAAATTTTAATGATTTAGCATACGTTATACAGCGATCCTTGTTCTTCATTCAGCATCATATTGACCGTCTGACGTTTAGCCCCCCTCACTTGGTGGGTAACTTGTTATATATGAAGGAGGGACGCACATGAAAAGGAACCATACGATGATGCAATTTTTCGAGTGGAATGTCGAAGCTGACGGTTCTCACTGGAAGAAGCTTACCCGCCTGGCGCCGGAACTGAAGGCCAAAGGAATTGACGCGATATGGATTCCACCTGTCACCAAAGGCCAATCGCCCGAGGATACGGGATACGGCGTCTATGACCTTTATGATCTGGGCGAATTTGACCAAAAAGGTGCGGTGCGCACCAAATACGGAACCAGGGAAGACCTGCTGGAGGCTGTTGCCGCCTGCGTTCGCCACGGTGTGGCCGTCTATGTCGATCTGGTTATGAACCATAAGGCTGGCGCGGATGAAACCGAAGTGTTCAAGGTCGTCGAGGTCAATCCGGATAACCGCAATGAGGTCATTTCCGAGCCCTTTGATATCGAGGGCTGGACTAAATTTACGTTCCCCGGCCGTCAAGGTCAGTATTCCACATTTCAATGGAACTTTGAACATTTTAACGGAACCGATTACGATGCAAGCCAGGACCGGACAGGAATCTATCGTATTTTAGGTAAAAATAAAAGCTGGAGCGAAAATGTAGATGATGAATTCGGCAATTATGATTATTTAATGTTCGCCAATATTGATTATAATCATCAGGATGTGCGCAAAGAGATGATCCGCTGGGGCAAATGGCTGGTAGATACTCTGCAATGCAACGGATTCCGTCTGGATGCAATCAAGCATATTAATCATGAATTTGTACGAGAGTTTGCTACAGAAATGATTAAAAAACGCGGGCAGGATTTTTATATGGTAGGCGAGTTTTGGAAACCGGATCTGGAATCGTGTCAAAAGTTCCTGGATACCATTGATTATAAAATCGACCTATTTGACGTATCCCTCCACTACAAACTACATAGCGCTTCCTTGGGTGGCAAGGATTTCGATTTAAGCACCATTTTCGAGGATACGCTTGTTCATACCCATCCCCTGAACTCGGTTACTTTTGTCGATAATCATGATTCCCAGCCGCATGAAGCGCTTGAATCCTGGGTGGAGGACTGGTTCAAGCCCAGCGCCTATGCACTTATCTTGCTGCGCAAGGACGGTTATCCCTGCGTATTCTATGGCGATTACTACGGCATCCAGGGACAAACGCCCGTCAAAGGCAAGCAGGCTGAGCTAGACCCGCTTCTATATGCCCGATACCATAAAGCTTATGGTGAGCAAAAAGATTATTTCGATGATCCCCATACGATTGGATGGGTTCGTCAAGGCGTGCCTGAGCTGGAAGGCTCCGGATGTGCTGTGGTGATCACCAACGCAAATGACGGAGAAAAGCGCATGTTCGTAGGCAAACAACATGCAGCGGAAGAATGGATAGATTTGACCGGGCGTCACGATCATACCGTAAAGATTGAGCAGGATGGCTACGGCATATTTCCCGTTCGTGCCGGCAGTGTATCGGTGTGGGCACTTCCCGCAGAGGAAGACAGCCAGGAAACAGAAGAAGAAGCGAACGCTTAATCTATACCCAACACAAAGAGGACAGGATGCGAGGAAGCGCCCTGTCCTCTTTGTGTATGGAAAGTCACTCCGTTACCTTGCTTTGGTTGGCCACAGCCTGCTTCTTAGCCTCTACATGACTCGGATCACCGAGATAAAAGCGCCGGATGGGATCTATATGCTCATCCAGCTCGTACACCAGGGGAATGCCTGTGGGAATATTCAAATCCAGCAATGCGGTTTCGTCCAGATTCTCCATATACTTGATTAAGGCCCGCAAAGTGTTACCATGTGCAGAAATGATAACTCGATCCTTTTTGAGAATCAAAGGTACAATCCGCTGCTTCCAAAACTCACCGACCCGATGCACTGTGTCCTCCAGACTTTCCCCAAGCGGCAGCTCTTCTGGCTTAATATTGCGATAACGCTCTTCCCGATGCGGACTCCGCTCGTCCTTCTCATCCAGCATGGGTGGCCGCACTGTTAGGCTACGCCGCCAGATATGAACCTGCTCCTCGCCGTATTGCACGGCGGAATCCAGCTTGCTAAGCCCTTGAAGAGCACCGTAATGGCGTTCATTCAGCTTCCATGACTTCTGCACAGGTATCCACAGATGATCCAGCTCATCCAAGATGTGATACAGCGTGCGGATAGATCGTTTTAGCACAGAGGCAAATGCCAAATCAAACGTATATCCTGCCTCCTTGAGAATACGTCCTGCCTCAATGGCCTCATGAGTCCCTTGTTCAGTCAGGTCCACGTCCGTCCAGCCCGTAAACAGGTTTTGTCGGTTATACACGCTTTCTCCATGCCTAACCAGCACCACTTGATACATACACTCACTCCTCTCCTGTCTGTCTTTATGTTTTACCCAACTTCTATGTATTTAACGTAAAATGCAATTTTTAAACCGTCTATTTAATACAAAAAAGGACGGCATTCAGCCATCCTTTTCTTCTCACCCTGCACTTAGTCTCTCTTACTGAACTTGGCCAACAGATCCAAAATCCGTACATACAGCCACACTAGAGTCACCAGCAATGCAAAAGCACCATACCATTCCATATATTTGGGTGCACCTTGATCTGCTTGCTCTTCAATAAAATTGAAATCAACCAGCAGATTCAAAGCCGCAATGATCACGATAAATAAACTAATACCAATACCCAGCCAACCCGTTTCATGGATATACGGAACATTCATACCGAAAAAGTTCAAAATAAAATCAACTAGCGTCACCAGAAAAATCGCCATCGTACACAGGACAACGAATGAGATAAAGCCGCGTGTCACCTTGATGATTCGCTGTGTGTACATAAAGAGCATTAAGAACAAAATACCCACGGTCAGCAAAATGGCATTGGCTACAATTCCAGGGTACTCATACTCCATAAAGGCTGAAACGCCACCCAAAGCAAAACCACTCAGAATCGCATATACAGGAGAGAGTAACGAAGCGGTTTTTGGAAAAAAGGATATCGCAAGTGCTACGCCTGCCATACCAATAAAGCCTGCCGTCAGCAAGGATAGCACCTCTACGGTTCCCTCGTAGGTCATGTACCAGGTAATGCTGCCAGAGACGATGAGCAGAACCAGCAGAAGCAACGTTTTGTTCACCGTTCCTCCGATGGTCATGCGTTGTTCACTAGCTTCTCTTTCATCTTCGCGCAAAAAGATGTCATCACGTAAAACCGGATTGCTAAAGCTCATACAGGGTACTCCTTTTCGATGTTGTTGTTTGCTATGCTATATGTATATATCGGCACAATATGAAAAAAGTTTCAGAAAATTTCAAACAAAAAAACTCTAACCTTGCCATACGGCAAAGCTAGAGTTAGAGGGTCAGGTCGTTACAGGTTAAAAATCAGCCGTAGCAATTTGGATGGTGCCTGTCACAGCTCCAGCTGGAGTAGCTTGGAGAGCAGCTACCAGCAACAAAGCCACTTCTAACGTCAGACTATTGGCTGCCGGGATAACATACGTGATCACGGGAGCATTGACACGTGTAACAACCAGATCCACCGGATTGGCACCCGTGTTATTCACGGTAATTGTAGCATTATTACCGCCTTTCAAATTTTCAAAAAAGGATTTACCCACACCCGCAGCGAGATTGTAGATTTGCGAAGGTAAAAGGATCGCCATAAAACTCACCTCCCTTGCGTTTGATAGTGTATTCTATGCTTCCAATCTATGAGCGTAACGTTAAGTGACTCAGTAATAAGACACAATTTAAAAGACTGATAGATTAACATACCCTAAGCTATGCCAAAAAGGAGTTGCCCTCTCAGATCCCTTTCAGAATCTGCGGACAACTCCTTTTTTAAATAATGGAAGTCTCAAACGGTATACAAGCGGCTAGTAGGATTATATGTTGCCTTTGCTCCCTTATTGCACGTGAATGCTCAATTCCTGCGGACCGAAACGGGAAGGCGCAGAAACCTTCACACGAATTTGTCCAGCCTCCCCCTTCGTACGAATCCAGAATGCAATGCGTCCACCAATTAGGGATAAGCTTGAAGGACCGATCAATTCACCCACCCCTTCGACCTCCACCGAAACTGGATCTGCATAGAACGGCAAGACGTTGCCGTATTCGTCCAGCGCATCCACTACTACTCGGGTTACGTCCCAATCGCCAACTTCCAGCACCATATCATCTGCAGCTACCCGCAGCTCTGTCGGCACCGGATTACGTGAATAGTATTTGCGGGTCACTTCTTGCCCATCTACGTATCCAATGAATACAGCGTCTTCCCACTTCATGCCCCAGTGGCCTGTCAGCTCGTCGATCACGACAGGGGGATGAGGAAGCGCCGGGTACTTCTCTCGGTTCGGACGATAAACACCTTTGCGCTCATGACCGTAGATGAACTCCACCTCATCACAATTGGTGAACACAACCAGCGGCACGATGCCTCCAATATTCCGCTCACCACGCGACCAGTAAGTGACCGGCTCCATAACGATTTCCTGTTCGACGTTCTTCTGGCTCCGGTACACACTCGCTGCAAATTTAGGCAGGCGGAACATATCCATGACACCGTGGTAGCAGATTTTATCACCGGAACCAAAATCAGCATGCGTGTTATAGTCAAAAGCACACCAACCAATCGCCCCGGCAATGCCCTCATCGGCATAGGAAGCATTTTGGACCCGCGTATGGCGCAGTGCATGCTCCATTACCCGTTCCTCCTGGTCAAAACGCTTGGTCGGGTACATATGCCCGTTATATTCCGTTACCAGATAAGGGACCGGATGATCCAGCTTTGTAACGAGAGACGGCTGGCGCAAGCCTGTCGTTTCGCCATCTACGCCTTCTGTATCGTCATACGTATCAAAATTGCGAATTTCCTTCGCCAAATATTTTTTGTGCCCACCATCATGAACAAAATCATTTATCGTATATACATCTTCCAATAGCTCACTGCCTACAATATAACGCACACCACCCGTAGCACGGGTCGGATCTAGCTTTCGTGCTAGCTCATTGGTACGCGTGTACAGATCATGGTCATCCTGCGACTCATTAATTCGTACCCCCCAGATTACAATGGAGGGATGATTACGATCACGGATAATCATGTCCTCTACGTCCCTCACCGCCTGCTCCTTCCACGCTTCACCGCCAATGTGCTGCCAACCCGGAATCTCTTCGAAAACGAGCAATCCGATCTCATCACAACGGTCTAGAAAATGACGGGACTGAGGGTAGTGGGATGTCCGTACCATATTCAGCCCCAGCTCCTCCTTGAGCACATCTGCATCACGACGCTGCGCTCTTTTAGGCATAGCATAGCCAACGTACGGATAGGACTGGTGACGGTTCAAGCCAAGTAGCTTGATCTTTCGCCCGTTCAAGTAAAAACCGTCCGGCTGAAATTCGGCCTCGCGGAAGCCAAAGCGCACGGTCACCTGATCCAACTCTTCTCCGCCTCGTAGCAGCGTCAGCTTCGCTTCATATAGCTTGGGATCATCTATATCCCAAAGCTGCAGGCCGCCCAGCTCTTTCAGCTCCAGCGTTACTTCCGCCGCCGTCACCGCTTCCAGCTCGGTCTCCGCCTTCACGCTCGCTCCGTCCAGCAATTGCAGCGCGACCGTCAAGTCGTCCTGCTGATCGCTGATGCCCTCCAGCTCCACGACCACGTGCACCGTCTTGCTTGCCGCAAGCGGCTCTGGTGTCTGAATGAATACCGTTCCGAGGTGTACAGGCTCCACTATTCGTAGCTGCACTTCGCGGTAAATACCGCCGTAGGTCAGATAGTCAATGACTGCCCCAAAGGGAGGGATGTCGTCCCGTTCCGTTGAATCGACAATGACCGTGAGCACATTGGGGCCGCCATATTCGGCAAGTTCGGTCAATTCAACGCTGAACGGTGTATATCCACCTTTATGCTCCCCCGCTTTTACCCCGTTTAGAAATACCTGGGCATAGGTCATGACTCCTTCAAAATCAACATACACTCGCTTACCTTTGGCATCTGCCGGAATGTTCAACTCTCTTTTATACGTAGAAATAAACTGAAATGCCTTGTCGTCAAAATAATTATACGGAAGCTCTACATTGGTGTGCGGCAGCTGAATTGGCTCATACCGACTTGCATCAATGCCTGCGCTTACTTCGCTCTCGACATATTCAGGAAGATAAAACCATTGGTCATTCAACGGCAAAATGGTACGCATGGGCAGTCACCTCAACCTTTTATTTTCCACTCTTATACCATAGTAAAATATTTAAGTAAAAATAACGAGTAAAACTTAGTAAAATAAATATATGTTCAATGTAAGCATTTACAAGGTAATTGTCAATCCATTTTTGTATCTTTTTATATCAAAAAAACAACCCCGGTAAGCCGGGGCTGTCCAAATCAATAACGCCGATTTTATTTGGTATCGGTATGTAGCGGCGCACTGCTGTTGCGAATCATTAGCTCGGTCGGAATGATGACCTTGCGCCCCACCTCGTTTGCACCGTTGCGTACCGTATGCAGCAAGAGTTGAACGCCCGTCTCTCCCATCAGTTCGGTATGCGTTTTGACCGTTGACAGAGATGGGGTCAAATATTCCGCTGTCGGAATATCATTGAAGCCAACAATTGAGATACGTTCCGGCACCGCAAGGTGATGCTGCTCCAGCGCCTTTAACACCCCAATAGCCACCGAATCGCTCGCGACAAAGAAGGCTGTAGGCAGGCTTTCTGTTCCTGCCAGAATAGCCGCTTCCATCGCACGGAAGCCGTCTGCCGCCGTTCCTCCGCACACATGAATATCATCCGACGTGCACAGCCTGTGCTGTTCCTGATACCGTAAAAACGTCTCATAGCGGGCATCTAGCTCGACTCGTTCGGAATCATGGGACTGCTCATCCTTGCCCATACCTACATATCCGATGTGACGATGGCCTGCGCCCATCAAATAATCCAGTGCATCAGCCGCAGCGTGAGCAAGGTCAATGACCACATAGTCTGCCCCTGTTCGCTCTACCGGATGATCCAGAAAGACGCAAGGAATGGGCAGTTCCAGCATACGTTCTACCTCTTCGCTGCTAAAATGCCCCAGCACGATCAGCCCATGTAGCCCTTCGGATGACGCCTTCAGCGCAGTCAGGTCCTCTCTTCTGAAAATACGCTCCAGCTGCGCCCCGCTTTGGCGGCACTCTTTTTCCACGCCAAACCGGATAGACAGATAATAAGGGTCTTCCAGTTCCTCGTACGCGCTAAACCAGTGCACCATACCCAACCGGATGGGTCCCTCTGCCTTCTTGCGGGGCTGACGACCAATACCGCCATTTTTACGTTTAACCGTCGTATATTTCATGCGCTCGGCAACCTCAAAAATTTTACGTCGCGTTTCCTCTGATACAGACAGTGTTTCATCATAATTCAGCACTCGGGAGACCGTGGATATCGAAACCTCTGCCTCCTGGGCGATATCTTTTAACGTAGGCATTGCAGACTCCTTTAATGGTTTTACTCTATTTTTACTTTTATTTTACTATTATCTTACTCGTCTCCCCTGTGCAACACAACCCGTCATTCCGAAAAGGGTCAACCATTTTTTTCATATTATAAGCCTAATCATGATAAAATACGTACCATAATAGAAATGACACCAAGGAGGATACACACATGAAACAGGAACTGATTGACCGCCTAACTACATATGTTCAGGTAGATACCCAATCTGATGAAAGCAGCCACACTTGCCCCACTACACCCGGACAGCTCACATTGGGCAACCTTTTGGTGGGCGAATTGAAAGCCATTGGTATGACAGACGTAACCATTGATGATCATGGTTATGTGATGGCAACCCTTCCCTCCAATACGGATAAAGAGGTTCCCGTCATTGGTTTCCTCGCTCACCTCGATACGGCTACCGAGCTGACTGGCGCAGGGGTAAAGCCGCAATTGACGGAAAACTATGATGGGGGCGATATCACGCTGAATGCTTCGCTTGGTGTGGTTCTTTCTCCACGTGAGTTTCCCGAACTGACTCAATATAAAGGCCACACCCTGATCACAACAGATGGTACCACCCTGCTCGGTGCAGACAACAAAGCCGGGATCGCAGAAATCATGACAGCTATCCACTACCTGATTGACCATCCAGAAATTCAACATGGCAAAATTCGCGTTGCTTTTACACCGGACGAAGAGATTGGAAGAGGACCGGAACGCTTTGATGTAGCCGCTTTTGGCGCTGAATATGCCTATACGGTAGACGGCGGACCGCTCGGAGAACTGGAGTATGAGAGCTTTAACGCCGCAGCCGCCCATATTACCATTCACGGTGTGAATGTGCATCCCGGTACGGCTAAAAACAAAATGATCCACGCTGCCAAAATCGCTATGGAGCTGCATAGTCGGTTACCTGCAAACGAAGCCCCGGAATATACAGACGGATATGATGGCTTCTATCATCTCTTGGAGTCTACAGGTACGGCAGAACAAGCTAAACTGTACTATATTATCCGTGATTTTGACCGCGAGAGCTTTGAAAACCGGAAAGCTTATTTAACAAATGTAGTCAAAGAGCTGCAGGCCGCATATGGAGAAAACCGTATTGCACTGGAGCTGAGAGATCAGTATTACAACATGAAAGAGAAAATAGAGCCAGTCAAGCATATCGTCGATGTCGCTTATGAAGCAATGACAAAGCTGAATATCGAACCTATTATCAAGCCGATTCGTGGCGGTACAGACGGTTCACAGCTATCCTACATGGGACTGCCTACCCCGAATATTTTCACAGGTGGGGAGAATTACCACGGTAAGTTTGAATATGTATCGGTGGACAACATGGTACTTGCTACCAAGGTTATTGTGGAAATCGCACAACTGTTCGAGCAACGCGGCAAGTGAACTACCTATACACAGCACTGACACGTTAAGATTAAATAGAATGCATATCGTTCCGTAATGGAAACGGTATGCCTTTTTTTCTGAAGCTTTCATTTCCCTTTAAATTTTCAATATCTTTATAACTTTTATCCGTCTTTAGACCGACAACTATATACGAGACTATAAAAAATATATCTAGTAAAGAAAGGTAGGTTATCTATTTGAATACAATAGATGCATTAATTGCAGCCATTCCCTACATACAACAGATTATGCGTGAGAAAGTGACCCTTGCTCTCTTCGACCGCACTCATGTCCTTATGTATACCCAATCGGAGGGTATGGATCTCGGCTTTGAAACAGGCTCGGAGCTGCTCGAGGACTATAAAGATTTTGCCATGCTTAAAAATGGACGTGAGGCCAGCCTGACCCACATTCCTGCTGAAATTCTAGGGTTTCCTCTTGATATGATCAGTATCCCTGTATTTGACGAGAAAGGTGAAGTCATCGCAGCATTTGCGGCCTCTTATAATTTGACTAACAAAAATCAACTGGATCAAATCGTATCCGAGAATCGCTCCATCACCGAGCAGCTCATTGATATGGTACAGCATGTAGCGGCTCATTCCGAGGAGCTTCAGGCAACCAGTGAACAGATTTTGAAAAACACTCAAATCGCCGTACAAAACTCGGGTAAAATCAATCAGGTAGCTGTGTTCATCAAGGAAATTTCCGATCAGACCAACCTGCTTGGATTGAATGCAGCGATCGAAGCCGCACGTGTAGGAGAAGCAGGAGCAGGCTTTGGTATCGTCGCTCAAGAGGTGCGCAAGCTATCCGTAGAATCCAAAAAGGCAACGGTCGATATTGAAGGAGCCCTTAAGGATGTACAAAACTCCATTCGTCAAATGGAGCAGGAAATTGAGCAAATTGTTTCTTCTTCTCAGGAGCAGGCGACTCTGGTAGGCTCCTTCACTGAAGTGATGGAGCGTATGCAAAAGGCGAGTGAAACGATGCAACATCTGGCCAATGACCTGACTTCGTATGCCATAAAATAAATCTTGGGATAAAAAAGGGGAGCACACTGATCGCAAAATGCGTAAAAGTGTGCTCCCTTTATGTACAAAAGCCCTATCGGGCTTGATGGTCTAAATCTGAAACTCAAGCAGTATAAGAAAAAACACCATGATTTGAAGGAAACACTGGGTCTAACCCTCCCAAAATATTTCCCACCGGAAGAGCAATACTAAGAAACGCCAAGACCATAGTTACCGAGATTAATGCCTTTTTCATTATGAAGCCCCCTTAATAAAATGGTTTGGTATTGCTCTTGCTGTGATGGTGTTGCCAAATCTCGATAAGTTTCAAACAGAGCAACCAATGTCCTGAAATCGGCATCCGCTTCTACACTGGCAGAGAATTGCAGAGAATCAAGGACATAATTTAAGGCAACAGAGTATTGCTTCTTCTTGAAATGGTAAATGGCCAACTGGTTGACCAGTTTTAAATAATATACGCGGTTTGCTCTATCTTCATAACCTTCAAATATCTTAATATCATCAGCAAAATCGTTCAGCAGGTCGTCTATATTCCAATTATTCAAGTTAGCCGCTTCGGCAATACCAACCAATCCTGGAAGTAGCTCCTCTTCATTGTCGTGAAGAAATTGAACGTACTCAGGCAAAAGTTCCCTTCTCCCCGAAAGTAATTCAATCGTAAATAAATTGGCCTTGGCGAGGAAACGGAATCTCTCTACTTCTTCGTGACCGCTCTGATCCAGCCCCATAAACCAGCCCATTTCGCTATACTTCATAATATAGTTTCTGGCTTCCTCATACTTTCCCATATTCTGATAGTAAATAGACTTCGCCAGATAACTGTAAGCATAATAAAACACTAGCGGGTGTTTGGTGTCCAATGTCTCATACTTGCCGTCTGCAGCATTTCTCAGTTGGGTGTGATACAGGCTTTCAGCCAACGTATGCAGATAATCTGCTACTTTGTTCGCTTCATCCCAATCATTATGTGTGTAGCTGATTCTAAACAACTCACAAGCTTTATCGAGTTCGTGGCTGTCCGACAACAAATAAATGGCTTCCCTTTGGTTCAGGACCTCTTCCACTAAAACCCGCCTCCCTATCCTGAAAATTGCGATTACCCCTTAGCACAGCGGCTACTCTTCAGGGTAGTTATGCTCTTAGCCTCCATTTTTTGCATACCAGTATATTACAAATATAGTCAAAACCTAACTTGAAGTCAATTTAATCATCGCTACCTTCTTTTTTTTGCAACCTTACATTGCTGTGTATGGTTATGGATTTTGCAAAATTCGATTCCAGTCGCTCCGAAGTGCAAGATATAGACGAACTAAACCATTTCGATCTATATCTTGTTCATTGGAAGTCGCTTATGGGATTTTTGCAAAATCCTTGGTTACGAATAATCGACTCCCCTTATAGAAATAATGCTAAAGAAGACAAAATGCAGGCTCTCTCATGAATGGTTTTTATGATGCTATAGTATCGTCGGGGTAACTACGTTACGAATTAGTGCGTACTTTTCAATCGGATATCGGGGCCTTACAATCAAACCTGTGCATGAAACCAAAGTATAGAGTAATACTCAACAGAGCATGTACCTGTTCATCAAAATATAAATTCACTTAAGGAGTGAAGTTAATAACATGGAACTTCAATTGGCTTTAGACTTAGTAGATATCCCGCAAGGTATTGCATTGGTAAAAGAAGTAGAGTCGTATATTGATATCGTAGAAATCGGTACACCGATTGTCATCAATGAAGGACTTCATGCAGTAAAAGCAATGAAAGAAGCATTCCCGAATCTGAAAGTGCTGGCTGACCTGAAGGTTATGGATGCAGGGGGCTATGAAGTGCTAAAAGCTTCCGAGGCTGGTGCAGATATCGTTACGATTTTGGCTGTAGCTGAAGATGCAACAATTAAAGGTGCAGTAGAAGAAGCGAAAAAACAAGGCGGCAAAAAAATCCTGGTGGACATGATCGGTGTTAAAAACCTGGAGCAACGTGCGAAAGAAATCGACGCTCTGGGCGTTGACTACATCTGTGTGCATACAGGCTACGATCTGCAAGCTGAAGGACAGAGCCCGTTCGAAGCACTGCAAACCGTCAAAAAAGTCGTGAAAAACTCCAAAACTGCCGTGGCTGGCGGTATTAAACTGAGCACCTTGGCTGAGGTCGTGAAGGCTCAACCGGATCTGGTTATCGTCGGCGGTGGTATCACTGGCGAGGACGACAAAAAGGCTGTAGCTTCCCAAATGCAACAGCTCATCAAACAAGGTTAATCCCAATGGAAACCTCTCAATATTTATCCGAGGTACTCAAGGAGCTGCAATTGGTTCCACAATTGATCAGTGATACAGAATCGGAGCAGCTGATCCACTCCATCGCCGCTGCGAATAAGGTATTCGTGGCAGGTGCGGGCCGCTCAGGGTTCATGATTCGCTCGCTGGCGATGCGGCTGATGCATATGGGGATTCAAGCTTACGTGGTCGGGGAAACCGTAACTCCTGGTTTGGGCGAGGGCGACCTACTCATTATTGGTTCAGGCTCTGGTGAAACCAAAAGCCTGACCTCCATGGCAGAAAAAGCAAAGAAACTTGGGGCCTCTCTGGCGCTTCTAACCACTTCCCCGGGTTCCACCATTGGCAAACTGGCCGATATCATCGTCAAGCTGCCTGGTGCGGCCAAGGACCCGTCCAACAAGGACTACCAAACGATTCAGCCTATGGGCTCATTGTTTGAGCAAACCCTGCTGTTATACGGTGACGCATTGGTACTCAGAACGATGGAGCTGCGCAAGCTGACCTCCAAATCTATGTTTGGCCAACACGCCAATTTGGAATAAAAATGTAATTCCTTTACGATAACAAAGCAGGCCGTCCTTTACATGTCACATGTGAAGGACAGCCTGCTTTTATGCTTGTATAAGGCGACTTTCCTATCTACACCGTTTGGACGTTTATTCTTCAGGTTTGGCTTATATGGCTTATATAGTCCAAGCCATCGTAGGAGAAATATTGAAAGTATGCGGGAGTCGCGGCGACAGATACCGGTTCATCTACAGCGACGGTCGATACAGCATACATGCCAATCAGCGCTCCCGTGAAACCGCCATTGCTTTCAGATGAGACTACAAAAGCCGGAACCGTAGCGAGCGGTACCCAGTTGCCTGGACGCACAGCATAAGATAAGGCGAAATGATACGCATCGGATAGGATGCGAAGCTCCATACCTTCACCGCTTGGTATATCAGGAGCCGCCAGCGGTACAGAGACCCATTCGGTTCGTTTTCCCTGATCTGCGACCGAGACCACTACAGTAAGCATGTTGCCTTCTCCATCCCGACGAATACCAAGCGTAAAGTGACCGTGCTCATTAAGTCGTACCGCAAGGCCGGCTTCCTCGCCCTCATGCTGTGGTTGAAAATAAAGCCGGCTACGGACGGCGATCTGATGATGCCGCAGCCGGGTGCCGAGGAATACGCTCGGCGCTTCGTCCAGCAGCGTGTGGCGATTGCCGATGAGCGTTAGCCATCCGGGGCACGCTTCCAGGCTGATGCAGGCTTCACACAGCCTGCGCGGAGCAGCCCAACGGAAGTCCAGCCGCTGACCACCAAAGTCATCGCGCCAGCTATGACGCTTTGCAGGCGCGAGCGGCGCAGAAGCAGGCGGGCGAGCCTGCTCCGCCAGACTGAATGGCTGACGGTCTACAGACATGTGCAATTGCACCGTGCCTGCGTTGTTGTCAGCCGTAGGCCATCCGTCCGTTGTCCAGCGGACGGGGGCCAGAAAGGTTTCGCGTCCGAGCACGCTATACGAAGGTGGTACCTCAGCCTGAGGCTCGACAGCCTCCAAGCGGTCAGCCACAGGCTCGATGTCCACCACCGGACGGACACCGAGAAAAAAAGCCCACCAGTCCCCACGAGTGTCCTCAACCAATTCGGCATGACCTGTGTTCTGAATCGGATGTGCAGGGAGAGCGTTATGCGTGAGCATCGGCTCTGTCATACGCTCGAACGGACCGTAAGGGCCCTCCGCACGATACACGAGTGTTCGATGATCACGCCCCGTTCCGCCACATGCGCAGAGCAAATAATAGTGGCTGCCGATGTGATACAGATGCGGCCCTTCGGTCCATACGCCGCCATCCCCGTGAGCAATCGCTATAGGCTCTGTCAATGCCTGACCTGTAGTGATATCAATCTCATACTGGATAATATGCGACTCGGCATCTGCCCCGGATTGTACGGTCACATACACTTTCCCATCGTCATCCAATAGCAGAGACGGATCTATATTCCCGTAAGGAATACAGATCGGGTCTGACCAAGGCCCAGCGGGGTTCACAGATGTGATATAAAAATTACCTATCCCCATCACATCTGTCGTAATCAGATAAAAAACACCTTGATGATAGCGCAGTGTGGGCGCATATATGCCTTCCGAGCTTTTGCGAGTGGACAAATCAATCTGACTGCGCCGGTTCAACGCATGCCCGATCTGCCGCCAATCGGTCAGGTTTCGGCTATGAAAAATGGGCAAGCCCGGCATGTATTCAAACGAGCTTGCCGCCATGTAATAATCTTCTCCGACGCGTATCACACTCGGATCAGGATAAAATCCGGGGACAACCGGATTCGTATAGCGTAAGGTAGCCATGCTCCAGCTCTCCTTTTGAACAGCTCTATTCCTCTGTTTCATTCAAACTATTCATTGGTTATTCCCCGCTGGCAACGGCGGGACTTTGGACGAATCAGCAAGTGCCCAATAGGCATATTTGGCCTTTAACCGTTCGTCGAATAGTAGCGGCTTATCCAGCCGGGCTATCGGAAACGTGCTGAGCCACGTATTTCCATCATCCGTACCCCAAATCGTCACATTGCTGATATGATTCTGCTGCCTTGAAAACATATCGAACAGCGCCCGATAGCGGTGAGCCTGCCGGATCAGCATAGATTCTGGAATCGTTTCATAGCGATCTGTGTCATTGGAATAAAGACCCATATCCAGCTCGGTAATCTGATTGTCCAGACCAAGCGAAGCAAACTTTTCTATGGACTGCTCAATCTCGCTAATAGCGGGAAACTCCAGGCGGATATGCGATTGGTGGCCTACCCCGTCAATCGGTACACCTTTAGCGAGCAGATCACGTACCAAATTGTACAGAAAATCCCGTTTCTTCGGCTCATGTGTGTTGTAATCGTTAATGAATAGTCGTGCGTTCGGGCCCGCCGCTTCCCTCGTGACACGGAATGCTTTTTCAATATAATCAGTACCAGTAATCTGATACCACTTGCTGCGGCGCATGCCATCCGGCTGATCAGGATCAATGACCTCATTCACCACATCCCAATCGGTGATGACATTTTTATATCGGGCTGCAACAGCGCGAATATGCGTCTCCAGCCGATCCAGCAAAAGCTTTTTATTCTCAGCAGTCGGCGTCATCGGCTGTCCATTCTTATCCTTGAACATCCAATCCCCAGTTTGGTTATGCCACACCAAAGTATGGAAGCGAATTTCCAGTCCATGCTGTCTAGCAAATTGCACAATTTGGTCTGCTTCCTCCCAATGGAACTGTCCCTCGGACGGTTGTAAGGAGATTGGCTTCATCGCATTCCCTGCAACGACGCTGTTAAAATGCTTCTGTACCAACTCTCCGTAAGCCCCTTCGGTCTGGAAAGCTTCAATCGCCGTGCCAATGCTAAACTGTCCCCCATATAATCCATGCAAAGAAGGAATGTCCTTTTCAATAGCCAGCGGCGGTACAAGTGACAGCTCGAAATCATCCATATAAAAGGAAGACGTTCCTTCTGCCGTTTCCAAATACATAGAAACGGTGTCTGCATCATGCGCAAGCGTATACGTACCAGACAAATGCATCCATCCCCCTGTCGTAGTAGCCGTGTCGCCTACAACAGTTTCATACGCACTATCCCCTTGGTGATCACGCTGTATGCTGAGCCTCACCTTGGCAGGCTGCTCACCCGGCGCCAGCTTCACCCAGGCACTGACCGTATATCGGCTGCCCTTTTGCATCGTAGCAGTCACATCCAGCTTGGGGCCGGCATATGTCTTTTGTCTGCCTGTTGTCAGCAGACTGTATGAGCCGGTTCGTGCATCGGCATTCGAAACCTGCACGGTCTCGGCTCCCATACGGGACACCCATCCTTGAGCCGTACCATCTTCAAACCCGGATACGATACCATTGGCCGGCTCCGTTGGCGTCTTCGATACCTGTGTTATTTCTACCTCATCCACATAGTAGGCCTGAGCGGGATTCGAGCTTTCCACATACAGCTTCAATGCATCCATCCCCCCGGTAAAAGTATATTTCCCCTGAAGTTTGATCCACGATGTATCCGCCGTCTCCGTCTGCGCTACCGTCTTCCATGTCGTAGTCCCACCTGTCGGCTGCTGCTCCACTGTAAGTTTAACCATGCTCGGAACCGCAGAATGACCATCTAGCTTCACATAGCCACTAATTTCATACTCTACATCCGGCTGCAACAGCGACTTCACATCCAGCTCCGCCCCGTTCCAAGCCGCTGTGCGGGCGGTTGCCTTCAGACTGTGCGTGCCGCCATATGCTGCTTCCGTGACGGATGCAATTTGGGTATAAGTTCCCCGAGGCTTCCAGCCATCGCTGTTTCCTTGCTCAAATCCATACGTTCCAATGGTTTTATGGATATTACCCGCTGACAGCACCGTATCCGCAACGGGCGGGGAATGTTCTATAGACGTAGCTGCCTTCGCTACAGACGCTCCCCACCAACCAACAGGCGATAACAACAGCGCTCCAGCCAGCACCAGACAAAAAGGCTTAACCCAACATGGCCGCAAAGCAATCCCTCCCGCACTCAAATTTTTTGAATTCGTATTGGGCACCATTGGATTTCAGTTACTATCCTTTGACACCTCCCAAGGTCATACCCTTCACAAAGTATTTTTGCAAAAAAGGATAAACTAAAATAATAGGCACTGAAGCGACAATCGTCATCGTGGCCCGAATCGAGGTAGGCGTGACCGACTTCGCCAGATTTTCCGAACCAGCGAATTGGCTCGCATAGTCCTGAGTGTTAACAGACGTGTTGGAATTTTGCAGTATTTTCATCAGCTCATATTGAAGAGTGCTCCATTGCTCATATGACGAATTGTACAAAAACACATCGAACCAGGAATTCCATTGAGCGACCGCTGTAAACAGCGACACCGTCGCCAGTACGGGAACACACAGTGGCAAAACGATGCGCATAAAAGTGGCAAACTCCCCAGCCCCGTCAATACGCGCCGACTCCAAAATCCCTTCCGGCAATCCCTCAATAAAGGAGCGAATGACAATCACATTAAACACCCCGATCAATCCCGGCACGACATACACCCAGAAAGTCCCCAGCATCCCAAGCTCACGAATCAGGAGAAAGTTTGGAATCAATCCACCGCTAAAATACATCGTTAAAATAAAAGCAATCGAAACAAATTTGCGCAGCACATATTCCGGCCGGCTGATCGTATACGCCACCATCGCGCAGCAAAACACAGAGGTCACCGTACCCGCAACCGTACGTAATACAGAAATCAGCGTAGCATGGAAAATCGTCGCTTCCTTGAACACATATTCATAATTACTCCACGTGAATTCACGCGGCCACAAATAGATCCCGCCTCGAATCGAATCATTCGCTTCATTTAATGAAACCGCCAGCGTATTTAAAAACGGATACAGCGTGAACACCATCAGGCAGAGCATAAACACGATATTGCACGCATCAAAAATTCGATCCGAGGGGGCCCGAAATCGCCCGTGTACGGCCTTCCCTTTGCCCATGACTTCCGCTCCTTTCTAAAAAAGTAATCTTGCTCTGCACATAAGGTCTTGATGAGGTCAGCGAAGCGGCCTGCTGAAAATCCACTGATCTTCTCCTGTAGTATGAAGAGCACACACCCGCTGCTATCTCCTTCGAATAACACATTCCTAAAAAACAGCCTCTAATGGCGATGGCGATAGCGAAGCTGAGCCAACCATCATGGCGCATTTACCCAAGGAAGCGCGAGTCACGCGCCTTCCTTAAGCTCTCCCCTGCCCCTACCCTCAGTTCTTAAAAAAGTGACTTTACGGCGGGTAGCAGCGGAGCGGGCGGAATTGTTCTGAAGAAGCGGAGCGTTCGCCTTTATCCCCGGATTTTAACCTATGATCTTTATTCCAATAAGAAAATACGGGGATAACAGCGATCGGAAGAACAATCCGCACGCGAAGCGACCTTCTCCCCCCATAACTCACTATTTTTTAGAACAATCTCTCCTCCCCTAACCGCTTCGCAATATGATTGGCACTAAACAGTAAGATGAAGCTGACTACCGTTTTGAACATCCCAGCAGCAATGGAAAGCGAGAAATTACCCATCTGGATACCATATTTCAGTACGAAAATATCCAGATTCTCCGAATAATCCACGTTCATGCCGTTGCCCAGTAAGTATTGCGGCTCAAAGCCGGATTCCAGCAGATTGCCGATGTTCATAATGAGCAGGATGATAAATACAGGCTTCAATCCGGGTAATGTCACATGCCAAATTCGCTGAAAACGCCCTGCTCCATCCATCTCGGCCGCTTCATACTGCGAGGGATCAATCATCGTCATCGCGGCCAAATAAATGATGGTGTTCCAGCCGACATTTTTCCATACCTCCGATGCACCGAGAATGCCCCAAAAATAGCTTCCCTCGCCCAGCCACAGAATAGGCTCCTTAATCAACCCCAGCCACATCAGCACCTCATTGATGATGCCGCCATCCGCAGACAGCGCCGTACTGATGATGCTAGCCGCGACCACCCACGAAATAAAATGCGGTAGATAGCTGATCGTCTGTACCACCCGCTTAAATACGAGCTGGCGAAGCTCATTCAGCAAAATCGCTAATGTTATAGCGGTGACAAAGCCCAGCACCAGATTAATAAAGCTCATCGCCAGCGTATTGCGCATGACCCGCAGAAAGTGTTCATCCTGAAATAGAAAATGGAAATGTTTTAATCCGACCCATTGCTGATCGAGCAACTTGCGGGCAGGCTTAAAATCCTGAAAGGCAATTGTCCAGCCCCAGATGGGCAAATACTTGAAGATAAACAGCCAGATTAAAAAAGGGACGGACATCCATACCAGTGCCCGTTGCTGATTCAGCTTGTGCATAAATCCCCTAAAGCCGGTTCGCCGCGAGGGCGGCAACTGATCCGGGGAGATCGTGACTGCTGGTGGTGACGAGTGGCCCATAGCTGCTTCCTCCTTTATTTTTTACCGGGATTCTCGATTTTTTTGGCAACCTCCTTCGTGATCAGCTCCTCATACGCCTTTACATCCAGCTTGTTAAATTCAGTAGTGTATTCACTCCAAATCGCATCAAACTGCTCCGGTGCAGACAGCACCAAACGCGGGAAATATTTGCGCTGCAGGTCCCCCTTCTTTTGCTGGAAGAGCTGCGCAGGTGAACCTTGAGCAATTGGGATACTCCAGGCCGGATACCATGGGCGCTCGTCTGGTGCGGAAAACATTTGCGAGAAGGACTCTACACCATAGACTTTTAGTAGCTTTTTATCTCCCTCGGTGTAGGACATACGCGCAACCTCCGGCTGCCGTCCGGCACCAACGGAGTTGCCGTCAGGCAGGGTAGAACCGCTACCGTATCGCGGCCAACTGTATTCAAAATATTTGAACCCGAATGATTCGCGGAACGCGTCCTGACCAGTCTGCTTAATTTGCTCCTCAGTCCGGTAAAAGCGTCCTTTTTTATCTACATCATAGGTTTCTCCCTTGATTCCCCAGTTGGATAACACCTGGTTTTCGTCGGTCAGCAGGTTGTCAAAAAATTTGATGATACGTACCGGGTCCTTGGCACTGACCGTAATTCCTATGCCTCGGTTATTAACGAATGACGACGGATCAATGTACTGATCCTTTATATTCTGGTCGTATACAACAGGCAGCCCTATATACTCCATATCATCATTGCCCGATTGCTTGGAAGCCTCCTGCAGATTATTCAGGGCCTGCCCCGCCTGCCAGCGGTAGTCGAAAAAGCCCAGCACCTTACCCGAAGTCAGCTTCGCCAGATATTGATCGTAATTGTCCACAAAGGACGATTTATCAAATAGGCCTTCTACATTGAGCTGATTTAGCTCTTTCAGATACCGCTTTGTGATTTCCATATCTCCATAATCCGTGGCCCGGTGTGTTTTCATATCAATAATCGTGCCGCCATCATTCGGATAGCCTGCCAGATGCATCGGTGCGTTCGTAAGAGCATAAAACCTATCCTGCGTGGTTAACGCCAGGTACCCAGTCAATCCCTCATCTGCATGCTTTTTCGCATAGTTACGAATCAGGGCTAAATACTCGTCAAGTGTTTTGATTTTTGGATATCCCGCTTCTTTTAATACCCTGCGTTGCACCCAAAAGGCTCCTTGCTCTAAGTTAGGCGCAGGTAAATAATCGCCTACCACCGCACTGAGCGGCAGAAAGTAAATGTTCCCATCCTCTGCCTTCATCAAGTTGTAGTACGGTCCATATACACGCTTAATATTCGGTCCATACTTGTCGATCAAATCATTCAGGGGAATAAAAGCCCCGGCATCAAGCAGCTTATCGATCGTGCCATCCGGTACTATCACATCCGGGTAATCGTTACTGGCAATAAATGTACCAATCTTCGTATTGGAATCACCCACCAAATGCTCCAGCTTCCAGTTTACCCCCGTCTGATCCTCCAGGATTTTGCCGATCCGCGTTTCATTGGTATTAATGTCCCTCCCCGCAGTGGCATTAAAATACGTGAATGTGACCTTCTCCTTGCTATCTCCTGACGCCGGCTCCTTGCCCGAGCTCCCTGAGCAAGCAGCGATCATAGACGCCATCATAACCATTACCAGACTGATGATTCCGAACCTTTTGCTTGTCATGCCAGACCCTCCCCTTTCGTCCTCTTTTGTCGATTGTGTGTGAATATCGTGCGCACGTACCTCAAGCACTGAGAATCCCGCACACTCTAAATTGTAAGCACTTTCATTTTATAAAATGCTGTTCATTTCGTTCACCTGTCAATCTAAAGGTGTTACTTAGAAAACTATAGGTAAAGGTCCTTCAAAGCAAATGGACGCCAATCCAGCATCGGCGTCCATGAAAAAACAAATTAGTAATAACGTATTTTACCTTCTTTGATATAAATCGTTTCATCACATGCATCGGCGACTTGCTGGTCATGCGTTACGACTACAATAGTTTTCCCCCGTATATTTAAATCCTTGAAAATACCCAAAATATTCTGTTCAGAGTGTTCGTCAAGGGAACCTGTCGGTTCGTCAGCCAGTATAATTTCTGGTTCTTGAACAAGAGCTCTTGCTATCGCCACCCGCTGCATTTCACCACCAGACAACATATCAACAGAATGAAAACCTAATTTTTCTAACTCTAATGCTTCTAAAACATCTTCCACCATATGACTTATCTTTGCTTTAGGGTATTTACTATATTTTAGGGGTAAAGCCACATTATCGAACACATTTTTGGTATCAATCAGAGCATAATTTTGTAAAATAAATCCTATTTTTTCTCTTCTGAAATCTGCTAATTGATTTAGAGTTTTAGTTGTCAGATCTTCTTGCTCATACATGTAAGTTCCACTGTCCGGTTTGTCTAATCCAGCAATTATATTTAGCAAAGTGGATTTCCCTGAACCGCTCCTACCCATAATTGCTGTCATAGAGCCCCTTTTAATACTCAAATCTACACCCTTTAATACTTCCAAAACCCTCTCTCCCACCTTAAAAGCTTTGTGAAGATTATTTATTGTAATCATTAAAACCAATCACTCCATTCGTTTTAAAAACATACTAACCTGCAACTTCCTGATCTTGTAGTAAAGTAGAAGTGTAGACAACGCAAATATAATTAGCATGCTCAGCAATATCGTAATGAAGTAACTCCCCATTTTAAAGTTAATAAAATAAGTATACAGAAATAGACTAATTAAACCTGGCACTATCACCAAAAATGCTATCTCTGCAATAAAATAGAAAAGTATATTCATTATCGTTGCTCCAGAGATCAAGTGAATAGATAAGTTTTTCATATTTTTCTCTAATTTAGTTACCATTAAAATCGAAATGCTAAGAATACACACTACAAATATAGTTATAGCTATAACACTGAGTACCATGATGTTCTCGTGTAGCGCTGAAAAAATAAAATTTAATGGTGGGCTGTTTGCTCCAAGAACTTGGGTATCATAAAAACCAGTCTTTTTTTGGGCTTCTTCTACCTTGCTCCTTACAAAGTACTCGGTTTCTGAACTCCAAATGTC
This sequence comes from Paenibacillus sp. cl130, assembly GCF_900116035.1. Classification (NCBI taxonomy): domain Bacteria; kingdom Bacillati; phylum Bacillota; class Bacilli; order Caryophanales; family Paenibacillaceae; genus Paenibacillus; species Paenibacillus sp. cl130. The sequence goes on along the minus strand of NZ_FOYG01000004.1, from coordinate 300,565 downwards.
CCCATTAATCAATTGGAGATAGTGTTTCTGTTGAAAGTTAAAGTCTTCCTTAGTATCTGGGACACTTGTAAACTGTTGTGCGGGCATAATAATATACCGATCAAGATATATTTCCGGGTTATTAGCATTAAAAACAAGTGAATCCTTTTTAACAAACCCTTTTACATAAAACTCAAAATCTTTAAACAAATATTTTCCTTTTAAAATATCTCCTGCTTTATATAGTTGCTTATATTCTGCTCCTAGGAGTACAGGAATGCTTGTATGACCCACATGATTAAAATCATGTGCGGTCAAGTTCTCCCCCTCATCTGTTTCAATGGAAAACTGATCTAGTCCTTGTTTATTAATTTGTAAAGCTTTTATAGAAACATAAGGGCCTTTGTTATTGATAGTAAAGACATTCGGTTCAAATCCTTGTTCATAATCCTGTGAAAATTTCGCCTTGTCCGCTCCTTCAAAATGAATGAGGTCAACAGGCTGCGTAAAAATGTAGATATACTTCTCACCTATATGTTTCTCTACATAATTATAAAAATTTTTAATTTTGGTTAAGAACATCGGTTGATTCATAAGTTTTTTTAATTCATCACTATTCGTTAGAGTGTCTGATAACTGGAAACTGTCTTGTGCCCCTAAGGCGGCTGTTTTACTTGATTTCGTAACTAAATGATTAAAATTCAAAAATAAAACAGTAACTAAAAAAAACAAAATAGTAATTTGAAGGAGAATAAATATCGTTGTGCTTTTGTTCTTTTGTACGCTTTCTAAAACTTCACTGTATACCATTCTCATTTAAACTTAAGTCCTTTCCTGATCTACCTATCCTTTTGACAGTAACGGATATGGAAAGATAAGAAGATAAGAGAATTAATACGTAGCCTATAAGCAAATATTGTACGTACAGTTCAATATTTGCTGTTGAAGCCCGAGCGATCAAAAATAAGAAAAGGCTTATTGTACACATAAGCAAATAAGACAGGGAGACGGCTACATAATATCGTTTGGAGAATTTCGCTATCACTTTCTCTGACTTAATTCCCATAATCCATAACCAATTTATTTCAGTTTTCTTTTTATCGTACCAATTCATAGTAAATATAACACTGGAGCAAACTAACAACAGAAATACGGTAATTATGATCGTATTACGATATATATCTATGCCCACATATCTCTGTGCTCCAGCATCACCGCGGTCAAATACATTCACCTTAACGCTTAAGTTTTCAAAAATTAAATAGCCATTTTTGAGAACAGAGGACACTGCGGGAGAATTTAGTACATAGATATTATTTAGGTGAGTTTGTTGACCAAGGGCATCCAAGTTTAGTAGCACCGTTGTATCCAGAGTTGATGGATAGGCCGCCCCCATAGAACCTATGACTTCAAATTTTTTTCCTTGGAACAGATAATACCGTCTGCCGTCAAGAGACGTAAGTGCTGATTCAGCAATACGTTGTCCAATTACAGCATACTTATGATCACTATAAAAATCGTCCTCATTAAAGAATCTCCCTGCAACCATTGGTGGCTTATATGTATCCTCTTTATAATAAAGAGCTCGCACATTCATTTCCCCAGTTTCAAGCTCCTTGAATATGGTAAATGGGTACGTTGTTCGGAGCTTACGCCAGTCCCATTCGTGAGCAGTATTTTGATTTACCATAAAGAATAAACTATTTTCTTGGTAAAGACCTCTGGACAAGGAGTCTAATTCTTTTTGTTGTACCATGTAATAACTCACAGAGATCATAATCATACTCAATAAAAAATACAGTACGAATATTGGTATTAGTCCATTTCCGGAAATTTCCTTCAGCTTACTTTTCATTTCAAATACCTCTCGTAATAAAAGGTGAAATTGTTAAAGAAACTAACAATCTCACCTTCTTTAGTTTTTAATTATTCTTGGCTACCGCCGTAAAAAGTTCTCGCTACAAGAATAGCTTCACCATAACCAGTGACAGCCCTGGTACGATCCCACCCCCATTGTCTGTCGCTATCAAGACGTACACTTCCTGCCCAAGTTAATTGTGCTCTGGAATAGTGATATTCACCCTCCCACTTTGTTATAGCAACTGCTCTTTCTAAATCTGAATTTCCTGGCTTAGCTTCCGTATAACCTTGGTGATCTGGAACACTTTTCGCAGCACGTAAGGAAAGCTCTTGATGAGAAATATTATTAGAAAAATTACCCTCCCCTTCAATCCAACCTCCTTCAATGGTGCTAGAAGCATAAGCAGAGGCGGAAATTGAACCAATAATAGCAACAACCGCTAGGGACTTAATTAACTTTTTAGTAAACTTCATCTCTTCCTCCAATAAAAAATTAGTTATATTTGAAAGCTGGCCAGCTATTCAAAACTTCATTGGTGTTAAGATATCCAAAGACTATTTCTTATAATTAATTTAGTATATATTCATATTTACCATATAATAGAAAGGAAGTATATAGCGAAAAATGAAATATTCTGTCGATAAATGATTTATTTAGCTTTTTTACACTTTTGAGGGTTCCATACTCGATCCGCAGGAATCCTAATTCGAATCTCCGTACCTTCGCCGGGTGCGCTGCGAATGGCAAGCTCAAAGCGGCTCCCGTAGTAAAGCTTAAGACGATAGATGACATTTTGCAGACCTATACGCTCACCCATTTCCTCCTGCCTTTGCATGTAACCATATAAGCGTTGTACCTGTTCCGCAGACATGCCCACCCCGTCATCCCGAACCGTTAGAATCAGTTGTCCTTCCTCATGCTCAAAATGTATCTCAATGCGTCCCCCATGCTTTAGCGGCTCAATGCCGTGGATGCTTGCATTTTCAACCAGTGTCAGCGCGACCATTTTGGGAAGCAGATTGTCCAGGTCCTCAGAGCGCGCTTGCACTTCGTACTGTATTCGCTCACCAAAGCGATATTGCTGGATTTCCAGAAAACAACGGATCAGCTCCAGCTCCTCCCGCAAAGTAACCCGATCCTTGTTCCACACCAGCGAATTGCGGAAAATCCGTGCCATGTTATGAATAATGCGCGCTGTCTCATCCTCATGCTTCATCAAGCTCCGCATGCGAATCGTCTCCAGCGCATTGAACAGGAAATGCGGGTTGATCTGGCTGTGAAGTGCATTCAACTGGGCATGTCTGCGCTGAATTTCCAGATTTTTTCGCTGAATATCGGCCATATAAACATCGTTAATCAGTCGCTTTATTTTCAACGTCATTCGGTTAAACTCACCTGTTAATTGCCCGATTTCATCTCTCGACTCTGTACCGCGAATCAGCTCAAAATGCTGGTTTTTCACCTTCTTCATGTGCTTTAAAATACGATGAATCCTCACGTTCAACGAACGTGTAATCCAAATAATGATTAATGTAGGCAGCAGCATATTGACACAGGTTAACAAGAGCACAAAATTGCGAGATTCCTGCATTTCATACAGCACTGCATCTCTCGATACCGCAGCCACAATGCTCCAGCCATTCAGATTGCTCGTAAGCACATAATTCGTCTTGAACTCCATCGTGTCCTCGGGCAGCTTGAGAGTGTTATAGGCTACATGTTTGTGGTTTATATCCACTTTGGGGTCCGTTGTATATTCGATTCCCCCTCGTTCGTTCAGCAGAAAGAGACTTCCCTGCAAATTCAGGTTATTGAAAATCTCCCGAATGGACGACATTCGCAGTTCTATTTTCAGTATTTTTTCACGACCATTTTGGGAATAAAAGTAGTTCATCCGCCGAATCAGGCTAAAAGGGTACATCTGTTCACCTGTGCTGTCATCGGTACGTACAAATATAGGCTTGGACTGGCGTCCAGGCGAGATTTTGGTATACCAGGGCAAACTTCTGACTCCCTCATCTATAAAGCTGATTCCCCCGGAATTCAGCAGCGTTGAATTATTGGTGTAGATCGTAATTCCACCTACGGAATGGTATGCAGGACTGTAAGTGTTGTTCAAGATATGACGTAAATAAGAGTCATAAGCGGCGATATAGTCAGCAGGGTGGGGATATGTTTCTTCCAATACCTCATTGAGCTGATGATCAGTATAAAAGATAGACGAGATTTCCATCGCATCTTCAAATTCACGGTAAAATTCAATTTTAATCTGTTCCAGTGCGCGCGAAATATCCTGCATACGCTGTTCCTTCACGTTTTGCGAGGTGACATGGTAAAAAATCAGATTGGTCAGCACTACAGGCGTGAAAACACAGAGAAAATAAAGCAGCAGCATTTTATCCCGCAATCGCACATGATCAAGAGTCGTTCTCAGCATCTTCATTCGCTGGCCCTCTCTGGCTCGTCGCCAATACTCAGGCTATTGCGGTATTCACTAGGCGTGGCGTGCGCCATCTTTTCAAACTGGGTAACAAAATAGTCTGAACTGCCGAAGCCCACGCGCTCAGCAATTTCATAAATCCGCAGATCCGTCTGCCGCAACAAGCGTTTCGCCTCCTGAACACGCAATTTCAGCAGAAATTCGTTAAAGTACACACCATACGTTTTCCTGAACAATTGACCGAGGTATACCGGGTTCATGTAAAAGCGAGCCGCAATACTTTTCAGGCTTATATTCTCGGCGGCATGCTGCTCAATGTAAGCACGGATATGCTGGATGCCTCCTTGCTGACAATCCTTGCGCAGAACCCCAATATACCTTCCACTTTCCTCTGCAAAAGCTGTAAACAATCGCTGTAGTTCACCCAGGGACAGGTTCATGTCCTGCCAGTTCATCATCGGTTCTAGTGACTGAAGTGAGCGCTCATTTCCCTGCATGTTTTGAATGACCCGAACGATACTAAGTAAGCATTGATGCAGACTCATTTTCATAGCCTCAGGTGCATAACACTCCTCCCGAAAACTACTAAATAAATAATCCACGGCCACACGCAGCTCATCCAACCGCAGTTCCTCAACTTGTTCCGTCAAGCGATCCAGTACGTCCTGAGGGATGGTCTTATAGTGAAGTGGTGGCATTCCCTCCCGTAGATATACAACAATACCGCTATTGTCATAAATGTATTTATGGAGCACTGCTTCCTTTGCACAGGCGTAGGACTGCTGGATATCCTGCAACCGATTCACAGGCTTTCCTGCATAAACGAAAACCCGACTTCCCAGCTGATCTTTTAGTGTTTTCATCCCCTCTATCTCTCGTTGTAGCGCTTTCATAAAAACTTCGACCTTGCCTTCAAAACACCCCAAAAAGAAGTCCGGTACGATAAGACCAATCCGGTTACGATGCTCATGAACATAGAGAGGGTACTTGCCATCCATTAAACGATGAAGCGCTTGCTCTATAAGCTCCCTGAACTGAAAAAGTGATAGCATGACACCATCGTCACCGGAGCGCCAGGGATGTTGGTCATTCAGCTCGACGAGTACATAGTACATATACGTGGCTTCCCCAAGCCGCAGCTGCTGCTCCCACTGTGTCACCACTACATCATCCACTGGGTTCATCATCACAGTCTCTAACAGCCCACCTGCATGGTGATTCTGATATCGTTGTGCATTCTGTTGTTCACGATGCAGTCTTTCACTCAGCTTGCGCAGTGTAGCCGAAAAGTCACCCTCATCAATCGGCTTAAGCATAAAATCATGAACCCCATAGCGGATTGCCTGCTGCGCATAAGCAAAATCACTATAACCGCTTAAGATAATAAACGCGGGATGTTCTGTACTCTGTTCGAGCACAGACCGGATCAGCTCTAATCCGTCCAGCACAGGCATACGAATATCGGTAATGACCAGGTCCGGGTGGATACGGCTGATTAGCTCCAGCGCATCCTCACCGTTATCAGCTTCTCCTACGATTTCAAAACCACAGGCTTGCCAATCCATGAGTTGAAGCAGCCCTTTGCGAGTAAAGGTTTCATCATCCACCACAATGGCTCGATGCAGCTTCATAACACGCTTCCTCCTTTTGAAGTATGCCTATTTTATTATTTTAGTTAACTATTCCAATGATCTCAGTCAATATGGTAATGTAAAACATCAGAAATTGGAAATTTTCGTTACACCTATTATATGACGAATAGAGGGGTGCAAAGCATGTGCACTCCAGCAGCCAAGCCAAAGCAGCAAATATACAAAAAGGAGATGAATCCCTGAATGTGGGTTCGTCTCCTTTTTTGCTATTGCGTAAAAAGCTTTTATTATTCTCTTATTCGTGAATTCAGGCTATCGCTCAGCGATGATACTGACCGCTTGCAGATGGTCGGCGTACTTTACAAACTGCTTGCGCATACCCATAACCCTTGTCCGGGCAGCATGGTTACGCATAAGGTTAAAGGCGATTTTTCCAAATCTCAACCAGCCCTCGTCCTGAATGATACGTGGCAGATGCAATAAGTGCATGGGAACCGTATAGATTTTAACGACCTTAAAGCCTTCCTCTTTCAGCAGCTGTTCCCACTCTGACACCGTCAACGGTGTCGCATTAACTCTCATGGCTGTAGCCAAATCCTTGTAAATTTGTTTTCTGAGCGCAGGCTCAATATGGTTAGAAGCAAGGCACATCTCATGAATAGCATACTTTCCGCCCGTTTTCAAAAGCCGCCTGGCTTCCGAAATAATCTGCGCTTTCTTGGCTCTTGTGTGCATCGTCAGCATGGCTTCCCCATATACCACCGTCGCAGAGGCATCCGGCAACGGAACCTGTTCAGCATCGGCAATAATAACTTCCCGGTTTGCTCCGCTTGCATACGTTTTTACGATAGAAGCCGCCTTCTCATTCTGTTCAATCGCAATATAACGACGGGGATTAAGCCGCAGTGTGATTTGGGCAGTTATACCCAATCCGGGGGCAAACTCAATAACCTCATCCTGCCCGGTTACGTCAAGTCCCTCTATCATCCAACGTGTTGTTTTTAACCCTCCGGGCCTAAGCACGCGCTTACCGAGACTTGCTAATATCCAGTGCCCTGGCACCTGTTTGTAATCTACTGTCTGCATTGGCTATTAACACCTCTCCTTAAAATTTGATAATGATATTCATTATCAATACGAGTGAAAAAAAATAACTATTTTCTTTTTTTTATATGAGCATGTTGCTGCTGTGTCCTCTTTTATATGTTCTGCGCATAGCTTTCACTTGGCGTTTGGGTCAACACTACATGCAGACTGGAATTCGCCTCTGCACCGCCACGATAGGAAAAGTGCTCATCTCCCGTAACATGAATGATATCCCCTTGGACAACTTCCGTTGCTTCGCCGTTCACAGTTACAGTCCCGCTGCCTTCAAGAACAAGCAAATATACATTCGCTCCTGGGTGATTATGTGTTGGTAGCTCGGCATTAGGAGTAAAGTTGAGAATAAAAATTACATTGTCGGCTTCCTTATGCACAATTCGTTTTGTAAACGCAGCTTCTTTATATTCCTGAAATTGAATGAGGTTTGATTTTTTCATATTAGTTCACGCTCCTGTTTGAAATTAAATTTGCTTAAGATGGATTAATACCTTTATTGTATTGGATTATTTCGCTCGCCTTGTGATTGCAATCACAAAACTAAATTTAAGTAAAAATACTTTTAAAATATTTAAAAATTTGATTTCAATCATCTTTTTCATCGACACATCCAACTAGAATCAAATTGTGTTAGATAAACAAAACAAGCAGGAGGTTATTCCATATGAAGCCTGGATTCAAGCTGGCAAAGGATATTTATTGGGTAGGAAAAATTGATGACCGTGAGGTACCCTTTCATCGTCTTACATTATCTAAGGGTACAACCTATAATGCATATCTATTGAAAACTGGAAAACCAACCATTGTGGATACCGTAGATATGGCGTTCGGTAGAGAATTTGCCGAAGCTGTAACCGAATTGATCGATCCATTGGATATTCAATATATCATCGTCAATCACACGGAACCAGATCACTCGGGCGGATTGGCGGCACTTGCTTCCAAGGCAACGAACGCTACGATTGTCTGCACTGAGATTGCCGTTCCGGAAATTCAACAAATGTACAAGCTTCAGCATCGCAACTTCCTCGTAATCAAGGATGGGGATCAACTGGACATTGGAGGCAAAACGCTGCTGTTCAAAGAAACTCCTTATCTGCATACGGAAGAAACCATGATTACGTATTGTATAGAAGATAAAATCTTGTTCCCTTGCGATATTTTCAGTACACACGTGGCTGTAGAGCATCTATTTGCCGATGAGGCTGGTTTTGATATCACCGAGGACTTTATCGGATACTATCAGGCTATTATTCATCCACATCGCAGATATGTGCGCACATTAATCGAAGCTGTTGCCGATCTGGATATTGAGATGATTGCACCTTCCCACGGCTTCGCGATCCGGCATGATATTGCCAAGTTTATTGATTTGTACGCCTCTATGAGTACCGAAACCAAGGAGGATAAAAAAGTAGCGATTGTCTATGCCACCCTCAAAAATAACACTAAAAAAATGGCAAACATCCTGAAAGACTGCTTTTTGGAGAACCAAATCAAGGTGGAGCTATGGGACGTGGATAAAGCGGATGGAACGGAAATATTGAAGAGTATTGCCTCAGCAGATGCTGTTTTCGTCGGTAGCTCTACCAAATATGCCGACATGACAGGCAAATTGGAAGACCTATTGCAACAAATGCAAAAGATGAATCTGGAAGGCAAGCTGGCTGCTGCCTTTGGTTCCTACGGCTGGAGCGGGGAAGCCATTGAAGTTGTACAGGATTACTTGAATGGTACTAATATGAAGGTTCAAAGCACTTCAGATGTAATCAAATCAACGGGTATGACCCATGTGGAATTCCCGGTACGTATTCGTTTCTCTCCTACAGAAGTTGAAAAAGTGAAAAAAATTAAAAATGCCGCTGAATTTGTCTCAGATCTACTGCTTAGTGTTATTTAAAACACAGTAGCGTATAGCGAATAGGAGAGATACTGAATGGGTAACCAACATTACGTTATTATCGGAGGCAGTGTCGCCGCCGTCAACGCGGCAAAAGCGATTAGAGATCATGATGATCTGGCCGAAATTTCTATTTACGGGGAGGAAGCATCCTTTCCGTATAACAGAGTCAAACTTTCCAAGGGACTATTCACTGATTTGCACAGCGACAAAATCCTGATCAAAAAGGAAAAATGGTTTGCCAATCAACGAATTCATGTGTATTCCGGCATCAAGATAACCGAGATACATCCAGAGGATTGTACTATCAAAACAATAGATGGACAAACCGTTGCTTATGACAAGCTACTGCTGTGTACAGGAGCTCACAACCGTAAGCTTGTGCTAGATGGGGCTTCTCTAAGGAACGTTCACAATATCCGTTTTCGACAAGATGCGGATCGCCTTAAAGCGGAATTGCGACAGGGAGACCGGATATGTATCATCGGCGGCGGTATTCAAGGCGTGGAAACCGCCTGGTCCTTCCAGCAAGCCGGGTATGCTGTAACCATACTGGAAGCTTCGCATCGGCTTATGCCCCGTCAGCTAGATGAAAAGGCCTCCGCTATTTTGACCGATCGGATGACCGAACGGGGTACTCAGGTACTCCTTGGGCAAGGCGTAAAACGTATTAAAGGCACAGATCACGTAGAAGGTGTGGAACTACAGGACGGCTCTGTTATCCCTTGCGAGCATGTCGTGTACTCTATCGGAATTGTACCGAATACGGAGCTTGCTCGCCAAATCGGCCTTGATATTGGACAAGGCATTCTGGTGAATGCGCAGATGGAGACCAGCTCCGCCAATATCTATGCAGCAGGTGATGCAGTCGAATTTCAGAGTAGAGTAGATGGGTTATGGGAAAGCGCAATGGAGCAGGGAAAAATAGCAGGCGCTAATATGGCGGGCGCATCCGTCAGCTATCAGCCTCCCCTCCCTGTAACCCTTTCGAACTGCTATGAATCTCCTCTCTTTTCCATCGGGCTAGTAGATGAACAAGTCTGCGACACCAGCCTGATTACTAAAAATCAAGCTTCTTATACACGTATGTTCATACAAAACGGCTCTATCTGCGGCGTGATTGGCTTTGGAGATGCCCTTGCTTCACTACCATACAAAACAGCCATCATGCAGGGACTCAAACCGGACGTACCAGAGCTTACAAAAATTTTGAATGACAAGGAGAACTAGAGATGAAAAAATATGTATGTCAGCCCTGTGGATACATTTATGATCCTGCTATCGGTGACCCCGATGAAGACGTTATGCCCGGTACAGCGTTTGAGGATCTTCCAGAAGACTGGGTTTGTCCAGTCTGTGGTGAGGATCAAAGTCATTTTGCCCCAATAGATGATACAGAATAACAACCATGCGCTATAACCTGTAGTTTCCGGTTTATGAATGGAGTGAATGAATGTGAATGAGATGTCCTGCCCCTGCCAGTGCGAAAAGGAGCCCTGTGCCCGCAAAGTGCCTATCTTTTCCTCTTTGTCCTGCGAAGATTTGTGTAAGGTCAGCTCCATGATCCGACACCGAAAATACCAGAAAGGCGAGGCCTTGATTGTGGAGGAGCAGGCTTCCGATACGCTGTACATTATTAAAAGCGGGCATGTCAAGCTGCTGAAGATGACGCCTCAGGGCAAGGAGCAAATTCTGCACATTCTGACAACTGGTGATTTTTTTGGCGAGTTGAATATTTTTAACAGCGATGAGCTGAGTAACTTTAGTGCGTATGCCTTAAAAGATACTGATATTTGTATGCTCACCAAGGATGATATGGAGCAGTTGATCCGCGACAATCCCGATATCTCTTTGAAGCTGCTCAAAACCATTACTAAACGCTTGGCACATACCGAAAACCTGGCTCAAAGCCTAGCTACCAAAGACCCGGAAATCCGCATCGCCTATATGATTCTTGAGCTTGGACATAAATACGGCAAGCCGGATGGTTCCTACATTAAAATAAACCTCCCCCTTTCACGCGAGGAAATGGCTAATTATGTGGGTGTTACCCGCGAAACCATCAGTCGCAAATTCGGAAAATTTGAACAGCTGGGGATTATTCATAGCAAGGGTACAAGAGAGATTACCATCTGCGATGTACAGAAACTGAACGAATATATGGATTGAGACACATAGATACAATGTTACTCTAACATGAGGACAACAAAAAACCGCTTCTTTAACTTATGGATTGCAGTTGATCTATCAACCACTTCCATTTCGTTAAAGGGCGGTTTTTTAGCATATTTTATACTCCACTAACTATCAATTGTTGTGTTCACACTTGGGGAAGACGCACCCCATATAAGTTTCCCTGAAGGTGACTCCGATGGAAGCATGTCCTTGGGAGGGGCAGTCTCAATCGTGGTCGATTTGGAGCAATCCCACACTACTTTGACCAAATACCCAAACAACAACACATTCAACAATGATGTCACACACAAAATAATACCGTATTGATCCCGAGAGTTGGAGCTATAGAAAATATCGAAGGTGTTTAGGAAAATCGTAAGACTAAATCCACCCGCAAGCCACAAAAATCTGCGGTCTCGTAAATACAGATACGCCAGTACAGCTAACGCGGCCGCAGGGAACAAGTACCGTTCATGCATGCTGGAAGCGAAGGTAAATACACCTGCAATGAGCACCAGTGCAGCTGCCGCTGTAAATTGTGGTTTGCGACTGCGGATATACATCCACCACGTAAACAGAGTCACCAGCACAATGCAGATCATACCCCATGTATGGTAACTGAACAGGAACAACGTTGTAGTGTCCTGCGTATAATTGCCACCGATCAGTGCAAAGAAATTATATGCGTTCACCGAAGCATACGGATACTCGCCGACCGTTCCCTTGTATAGGTCAAGCAGCCATAACGACTCCTGCCCCCACGAAAATGGTAATATGACCAGAATGGTCGTCACAACGGCACCGCCAATGGACAACAGCCAAGGCTGTATTTTACGTTGTCTCAGCAGCTCAAAGAACAAAACAGGCCCATAAATAATTCCCTGCGGCTTCATCAATACGGCTACCGTAAACAATACGGCTGACCAGCCGACCCGGTTTTCCACAAGCAGCACAATCATGCCCACAATCAGCATAGTAAAGAAAGAATCCACCTGCCCCCAGAAGGTCGAATTGATAAATACAGCTGGGTTAAACACGTAGAATATAGCCAATCCAAGGCTTATTCCATAGCCGACCCGTTTGCTTGCCAACCGGTACAGCATGTACGCTGTCACGATATCGGCTAATATATTGGGAAGCCGCAGCAGTACGGACATGTAGGGACTGAAAGCATCCGTAGAGCCGATTTGACCGATCACATATAAAATATAAATATAGAACGGCGGATAATCACTTGATCCGTTCGTGTAAAAGCCCGATAAGCTATCCGCTGCTGTCGTAGCCCAGTTCCGGAATAGCATTAAATCCATATGACCCGAGATCCATGGGGCGATCGCCATTCTTAAAAAGAACCCCACACCCAGCACTGTCCACAGCATCAGTCCCCGATTACGTTCCCCGAGCTTCCATTCACGAGCCCGAAAACGGTATGCAATAAACACGAATGCACCGAAGAACAAAGCGGCGAAAATCGCCAGCGGAGTAGCATAAGCAGATGAGGAGTTGCCACTTCTTCCACCACCCATACCACCGCCAGGACCGCCCATACCAGATCCGTTACCAGACATGCCACCGGGGCCTCTGTGCTGTCCGTCTCTGGCAACACCACTGCCGCCCGAAGACGTATCATTCCCGGCCGTTGTACCTTTGTCACCCGATGTCGATGTTCCCTCAGTGGAGGAGTTGGTAGGTTGCCCCGGTCCTCCCATACCTCCACCAGGTCCGCTTCCTCCTCCGAACCCGCCGGATGGGCCCTGTCTAACAGCCGCAGACTGGGACGCAGAACTACCTGAATAACTCCATAACGAAACGACACTAGCGACAGCACACAATATGAGACTAAATAGAAGTATATATTTCAGACCGTTCGCTTTCCAAACGTTCAAATCCGATGCACCTCTCTCTGTTTCTATTTTCCCATATTGTATCTGCCTTAGCTTAGGACTTTGTGAGTTCTGGCTGAATGTTGGCTGAATACCGAATCATCACACTGAAGTTTGTCGTTCCAGCTCCATAATCGCCCTTTCCAGCTGAGATTGTGGATGCTTCAGCATGTTACCGTGACCGACAGCTAATAAAGATGGATTGAAACTCACCAGCTTTTTGGCGCTTTTCAGCGAAATTCCCTTGTTCCAGGTAGCCAGTGCCGGAAAAGGAAACAGCGGCTTAAGCCTTCCCGATACCGCTATACCACCTCGGGTCTGGAAGGCGTCGCCTGCAATCAACGCACGGGTACGAGTATCCAAAAATGCCATCGAGCCCGGCGTATGTCCTGGTGCGCTGATCGCCAACAGCGAACCTACATGATCCCCATCCTCCAGTAAAACGTCAGGCTGGGTAAGGATATGCTTCGGTACATCGCCTCGAATAGGAGTATCCGGTTCTCCTGCCTCCAACGATACATCGCCCTGTAGCAGCGGTGCGTCCCGCCTTGAAATGAACACTTGCGCGTCAGGATACCTTGCCTTGAGCTTATCCAACGCACCCACATGATCCCCATGGGCATGGGTAAGTACAATTCGAATAATCGGCTGCCCGATCTGCGCCGCAGCCTGCGCTATACCACGGGTACTGTATGGCAATCCGGCATCTACCAAGGTGAGCCCCTCTTTCTCCTCCACCAAATAACAGTTCACCGGGAACAGCCGGGGCATAAACGTCAATTGATACACATGCTGCACCTGAACAATACGCATTTTAGCTCATCTCCTTGTCTTAATTATAAACTAATCATATTAGTATTATAAATAATATAATTAGTTTTAAGCAAATATTTTTGCTGCTATTCAGCCGGAGTTGGAGCTGGAACTGCTACGGGGACGATCATACTGAGAAAACAGCAAAAAGCATCCCCGGGACTCTGCCCCCGGGGATGCCTCTCACAACAAGAATTAACCTTTTCCTCCTGTTATTAATAACGAAGCCTTCTTGGCTATTTCCTCTTTATCAAACGGAGTATTTCCAGATGCCCATAAATAACCAGCCTCATGTATGATATTGGCATAAATAGGTACATAAAAACTCTTCTCTGAGTCTGTACATATGTTATCTAAACTTTTCACTAAATATTTTTTCAGCTCAATTAACATTTTTTCTTTCAACAGAGGCGCAAGACTTAAATAGCTACGACGACATTGAATTTTCGGTTGTTGATGAAAGTCACATACTGCTAGAACGAGTTGATTTATGGTGTCCTGATCGAACTCTACTACTCCTAATGTTCGTTTTTCAATGACGTTCGAAGCAGAGTCGTCAATCATGTAATCCAACATTTCGTACTTATCATTAAAATGTGCATAAAATGTAGCACGATTCACTTGGGCCCCTTTTGTTAGATCTGCTATTGTTATCTTTTCAAAATCCTTTTCATTCACTAAATTAACAAAAGCGTTAATCAATGATCTCTTTGTATGTGTCATTCGCATATTTTTTACTTTTGTCCCCACGTTCTGCCCTCCTTATTTGGCACATTTCTATTTTTGTTTCTATAACAACATTCTCATTTAATTGTTGGTTGTTCCATATATTAAGCGGGCTTATACTTACTAAAACAACATATGTTGCTTTAAAATATACCACAAATAAGGAGTTCATATAAGATGAAAACTATTGCAATAATTGGTGCAGGACTCGGGTTAGGTTTATCTATCGCGAAAAAATTCGGGGCGCAAGGGTTTAAGGTAGCTTTAGTTTCTCGTAATCCAGAAAAATTGGAAATCATCACAAATGAACTAAAAAGCCTGAATATTGTAGCGCGCTCTTATGTCGCGGATATTACGGATTTGAACGCTTTAAAACAAGCCTTACTGGCTGCTAAAAAAGACTTAGGCAGTATTGATGTACTCGAATTCAGTCCTTATGCAGGATGGAGTAATTTCACAGATATTTTAGAAACAACGCCCGCAAGCGTCTTGGAACAAGTCAACAGCATTGTGCTTCCTGCAGTTCTATCCGTCAATGAAGTATTGCCTGACATGATCAGCAATGGTTCAGGCGCGATTCTATTTACAACGGGCATATCTGCCATGTTCCCTTTGCCCAGTCTTGGGAATGGTGGTATCGTGATGTCCGGCCTTCGAAACTATGCGACTAACCTGCATAATGAACTGAAAGAAAAAGGAGTTTTTGTAGGACACCTTTCAATCGGCACTTTCATACAAGCTGGTACGGCAGGAGATCCAGATATCATCGCAGAAGCTTGGTACAACTTATACGAGAAAAAGCATAGCTTTGAAGAAACATTCCCAAAAGGAATTGATCCAACCAAGCTGTAAAATTATTAAAGCGAGAAGATGACCATGGATGGCCGTCTTCTCGCTTTTTTGTCATTTATAAGCGTCCTCTGTGCAACAACTTCATCCGTAATTATAGCCGGATTGCCTCAGCAATAGGCGTACTGCCAGACACCAAATTAATTGCACGATGATACGTCTGCTGTTCCTCCAGCGCTGCTACCACCGCTGCCGCCACATCTTCACGGGAAATGGTCTGGCTGGTGAGCTCCTCACCGGTAGCAACTTTGCCGGCGCCCACATCATCCGTCAGGCCACCCGGACGAAGAATCGTGTAGTCTAGGTTGCTCGCTTCCAACAGGCGGTCAGCGTAATGCTTCGCCACATAATACGGTTTAATGGATTCGGGCCACTGCTCCCGATTCTCCGCATGTAGGGCGCTGACCATAACGAAGCGTTGGATACCTGCTTGTTCGGCGGCTTCCATCGCCTTGACCGCTCCATCCAGGTCGATAAGCAGCGTTTTATCTGCACCTGTTTTCCCACCAGAGCCTGCTGTAAATACGACAGCATCGCTTCCTTTTATAGCTGCGGCAATTTCGCCAACCGTCCCTTCGAGGTCAGCTACCACCGTTTCTGCTCCCAAACGTTCAAGCGCTTCGGCCTGATCCGAATTTCGGATCAACGCCTTTACGCGATGCGATTCATTTTGCCCCAATAGACGGACAAGATGTCTGCCTACTTTTCCATTTGCACCAATCACCAGTACGTTCACTCATACCCCTCCTGTATTCGCAGTCTCTCATCTACATTATACAGATGTATTTTACCCTTCGGGTCTGCGACGCAATCATATTAGCTGCATCAGGTTGAAATCAGACTTCTTTGGTAAGCTCGACATCTCGCTTTTGCCGCACACGCAGACCTGCCAAAAAGGTAGCCATCATCACCTCAATACTCCGGTCCACCTCCACAGGTAAACCAAAGCCGCCCTTTTGTTCAAGCGAGGCGAATCCATGAAGCAGACTACGGAATCCCCTCGCTGCATGAATGCAATCTTCTTCCTTGAAGCCATAACCACTGGACAGGACGGTAATGACCAGCTCGGCCACGCGATCCGCAGCCTGCCTCATTTCGGTATCATTTCGATCTGTTGCATACAGCATCGCTTCATACAAACCGGGTCGCTCCCGAGCATACCGCATATACGCCTTCCCCATAGCGGTCAGCGCATCTTCGCCCGCTCTACCAACCGCTGCGCTCATCAAAGCTTCCTCCAACTGTTCGAGGCTGTGCAATGCCAGTACTTGGCGCAGTCCGTTCAATCCGTGCACGTGGTTATACAAGGATGGAGGGCGAATGTGGAGTTTTTGAGCCAGCGTGGTGAGCGTGACATCCCCCATCCCTTGTTCATTGGCAATGTCCTCGGCAGCCCGCAGGATATCTTGCAACTTTACTCCGTTTCTAGGCGACATCATCCTGTCTCCTTTCATCGAATTTCTATGTAGTCCGGTTCCTTATACCTATACAGAATTGATCCAGATTCTATTTTAGCTAATCCTGTTAGTTTATACAAAGAAGATGCCGTTTACAACAGCCGGCCTGCATTGAACCTTTATAGAAGAGCATAGCAGTCATTACTGATATAATAAAAAAATAAGATCATAGAACGGATCTGATCCCTTTCTCGATCCCCTACAAAGGAGCTAGCTATATCTATGGAATCCAAGCCACTTCCAGCTATTGAATTCAATCACATTATCAAATATTTCGCCGGGTCTGGACAGCAACGTGCTGTTCTGAACGGGATTACGGCAAAAGTTTCCCCCGGCAAAATCACCACGTTGGTCGGTCCATCGGGGTCTGGTAAAAGCACGTTGCTTTCACTGTGCAACCTCCTAATGACACCGGATGAAGGGGACATCCGTGTCCTCGGCAAACCGCTATCGGAGTGGGAGATCCCTGAACTAAGACGGAGAGTAGCATTGGTTTTTCAGGATGCCCCCATGCTTCAGGGAACTGTCCTGTACAATCTCCAAACCGTAGAACGGCTGCACGGTACAGTGCTGGATGATCCTGCCGGCCTGTTGGAACGCGTAGGACTCACCCACGATCTGTTGGAACAAAAGGCGCAGGAACTGTCCGGTGGACAAAGACAGCGCTTGGCCTTGGCGCGGACGCTCGCGAACCGCCCGGATATTTTACTGCTGGATGAGATTACTTCTGCACTGGACCCCGCCTCGGTCAAAGAGGTTGAGGAACTGCTGCTGCAAATGAACAAAGAAGAGGGAACAACGATGATCTGGATTACGCATCATATGGAACAAGCCCGCAGGGTAGGCCACGAGACATGGCTGATGATCGACGGAAGACTGGTAGAACAAGCGGATACGGAGACATTTTTTAATACTCCACAGCATAGTGAGACCCGCAGGTTTGTAGCAGGAGAATGGGTATGACGATTGTTGCCTTGATTCTCTCTCTCGGTTTTGTATTTATCGCCATCGTCATGTCCAAATCCTTCAAACTCGGTCTGGACCGAGACATTATCATCGCCACAATCAGAGCGTCGATTCAACTGCTGGCGATTGGATATGTATTACATTTAATTTTTGGGATGCAGAGCTACGGATTTATCGTATTATTCATTCTGCTCATGATTACCGTAGCCTCACAAAATGTTGCGCGCAAAGGACGATTTATCCCCGGTCTCATGTGGAAGTCATTCCTGACGCTGCTGTGTGTGGAAATCGTTACGCAGGCGTTCCTGATTGGCCTGCATATTATTCCGGCGACAGCCCGATATATGATTCCGATTAGCGGCATGATCATTGGCAGCTCCATGATTTTGTCCAGCCTGCTGGTGTCCCGGCTCAAGTCGGAAGTCCTGCTGCGCAAGCCTGAAATCATGCTCATTCTGGCGTTAGGCGGCACGCCTAGACAAGCCATCTTCCCTATACTCAAGGATTGCATACGTTCCAGTATGATTCCAACCATTGAGGGGCAGAAAACGCTGGGGCTTGTCCAGCTTCCCGGCATGATGACCGGACAAATCATCGCAGGTGCCAATCCGATTGCCGCCGTGCGTTTGCAATTGCTAATCGTATTCACTACCATGACCTCTGCTATTTTGACCAGCGTGCTGCTCAGCTTGTTCATTTATCCGGCATTATTTACCCGCCAGCAACAATTGAACACAGAAGCATGGGAACGCTGATCGAGGCGGATATATCCAGTTATTTACCAGCTTCTATAAAAAAGTAGACATGTTTAATTCCTGACATGAAGGTTAATAGATACACGAACACGCTTTACTAAAATTCGATGAGGAGTGATTGAACATGGCTAACAACAACCAAAATGGCAAACTGAGTCGCGAAGAGGCAGGACGTTTAGGTGGAGAAGCTACTGCTAAAAATCACGACAAAGAATTTTATCAGGAGATTGGCGAAAAAGGTGGCGAAGCCACTTCCAAAAATCATGGCAAGGACTTCTACCAGGAAATCGGTGAAAAAGGCGGCGAAGCCACTTCCAAAAACCATGACAAGGACTTCTATCAGGAAATCGGACGCAAGGGCGGTGAAGCCCGTGGCAATTCAGACCAGAGTGATAGCGACGGGAAAATGAGCAGGGAAGAAGCTGGCCGTAAAGGCGGCGAAGCCCGCGCACGTCAGCGTAGGGATAACTGATAATAGGATATGTGGTCGGTGCAATTGTAATGTAGAGGCACAGACTGCGTATAAACACGAAGTATAGTGGACGTTTATGTTATAAAAGCCTATCTGCCGTTGTTTTGGCAGATAGGCTTTTTGTGTGAAAGTTACTTTCGTCAACCGATCATACACCTTACAATATACATAAACAGGTTAATTAACCAATCATACATATTTTATTACAAATGAAAGAATGGATTATGGGAGGTTTGCGCGAATGTTGATTACAAAGAATAAAACGGCTGCAACTATTCTAAGAATTATATTTTTTTCACTGATTTTCAGCTGGATTTATTATTATTCAGGTTATCACTCAGCAGAAACCGCTAAATTAGTTAAAACTACAGATGATTACTTGGTCATACAGAGAGATGCTTCTAACGGAGGTGAATATAAAGAATTATATATTTCCTCAAAGTCTGTGATCCCTCCTCTGGTTATAGGCAAACAATATTATTTCGTATCTGATCAAAGGTACTTTCAACGCCCATATATCCGTTATGTAGAGGAGTAAAATAGAACAAGACAACAAGGACTAACATAGCCCTTAACTAAAGCTTCATGAATAATACAAAAGAGTGCATGCAACTCAAGTCAAATATTCCTGTATTCCGGCTGTTAAGATGGAGTCGAAAGGAGGGAACCCTCGTGTACGAATGGAACGAAATGGTCCAGCTCATGATCGATTGGATTGATAATAATCTTACTTCAGCACCTTCGTTGTTGAGAATGTCCGATCAGTTAGGCTACTCCCCTTACTACTGTACAAAACAGTTTCATTCTCTTACAGGAATGACGTTAAGGGATTATGTGTGGATGCGCCGGATTAGCCGTGCTGCACTGGAACTCCGGGATAGCAATGTCCGCATCCTCGATGTTGCAGTAAAGTATGGGTTTTCTTCACAGGAGGCTTTTACACGGGCATTTGTAAAAGCGTTTGAGGTAACTCCGGCTGTATACCAGAAGGAGCCCCGACCTATCCCGTTGGCCATTCGCGTTGAGGTGTTCTCTCCTTATCATTACCATTTGAAGGAGCGGGATAAGATGGTTAAGGATCATTTGCAAGAAGCTGAAGTCAAAATCGAGCGTATACCAGCACACAAATTTATTGGAATTTGGGATACTTCTTCACGAAACTACGGTGATTTCTGGAGAAACGGTCACAATTGTGATGAAATTTGCGGAACATTGGAAAGCATGTCTCATCTCAAGCTTCCCGAACAATTGGGCCAAACTGCGGGCTGGTTCTATCAGGATGGTCAGAAGGGCTATCTCTATGGAATACCGGTCGCCGCTGACTATGCCGGAGAGATTCCCGCAGGAATGAAGTGCCGGGACATCCCCGAATCAGATTACCTGGTGTTTTTTCACCCGCCCTTTAATTATTTAAAAAACAATGGAGACGTTATGAGAATGGTGGAGGAGAAGGCTTGGAACTTTGACCCTAGCAGCCTGGGGTATGAATGGGATGAGGAAACGAAGCAGGATTATCAGCGGCATTTCCCAGAAGGATACGGCTACGCAGTGTTACGTCCAGTGAAAAAAGTGTAGAGAAAAAGAATCCGAAGAAGCCGCTACGATTCAGGAGGCTGTTCATCGTCTTGCTAAAGTCTGTTGAAAAATAATAACAGTCTATTACTAACGGGTCCCATTTTGAGGTGCAATACACATCGAATTGACATTGTGGACACAATACGATGTAAATATAGAATAAACCGATCACTGAATCATACAGTTGTCGGTTTATTCTTGATCAGTATTTTTATTTTGCAAGTAACTATCAATGATTTTAACCCAATCCGGTAACAACGCCACATGGTGTTTTATCGTTTCACTATCTGATTCCAATACAATCACGCCATCTGAGCTGCTGTTGTCAATGACAATTAAATGATCGATAAGTTTAAGATGTAAGAGAAGATTGTCCAGTGAGGTCTGATGCCGTCTTATAATATCAGCGGTATCAATGTGGTGACCCCCATTTCGAACTCGTGCAGCAACTCGCTCGATATTAAGACGATAATCACCAAGGCCCACATAAAACATAATAACTTCAAAGCCCTTTTCTTTTGCCACTCGCATTTGTCGAATCACATTGCCACCAGCAAGTGTCGTCTCTACAGTAAAATCTCGTTTATTTCTTATACAATCCCGCGCTAGCTTAATCGCTTCCTTTCCTGCCGATACTTTGTGTCGATCAGGGTTTTCACGATCAATCCCTCGCGCTAACGCATCTGGATCGATATTAACACTTACACCAAGTTTATCAACGATTAGATTACGAATTGTACTCTTACCACTTCCGTTGTTTCCTGCGAATACAAACATAGTAGCAAACGGCTCACTCATGATAAAATATCCTGTTCTTTAATTCGTTCGACTTGACCATTACTGTACTCTTTAACAAATTGACCATCCGGCGTTTTGTAGACAATATATGTGCCATTTGCTTTAGCGTCCAGTTTTGCTCTATCTCCAGTTAGTTTGATTAGCTTGCCTAGATCGTGTGTACGATTCATTCAGTCATCACCATCCCATACAATTCATATATCGAGAGTATATCACAAATCGAAAAGTCTGAAAGAATCCAGCGTCACTCAAAACCACACGAATACCGTACGTCTAAAAATCGTGACAAGTAAATAGGATCGAAATATCGTTCTTTTTAATACATTTTAATAAATAAATTTGGAATAAATGCTACTTCCAGCTTTTTGATTCGTCTATAACAACAAATACACTTGCGGAGGTATAGGCAATGAAATCTTTTCGTTTTTGGCTGGTCCTACTCTCATGTCTAGTTATTACTGTAAATATTACGGGGTATGACGACTATAATATACTATTGCTACCATTAGCCCGCTAGTTTGGATGTATGAATCATTTTGATTTGTGCGAGAGGCAGACATCCCCATAGCCATTGTTTACTTCACTACCCTAGTTTTCTGGTATCTCATTGGATACGCTTTGGACCGTATGATTAGAAAATTGAAAAATTAAAATCACTTGAAATTATCTTCCAAAATATTGTCTACCTTCTCAGGCTCGTACTCGATCGTTCTGTAGTCAGGTGATGAAGGAATCATATTGATCACAACATTTCTCATTTGTAGCTTGTACTTTCCTTCCTCAAAAGCAAGAACATGCTTAATGGAAGGTAACTCCATATCCTCATACTTCGTTATCGACGAAACAACAATCTTGGAAGGGTTAGAATCATCCACAGACACGATACGATAATCAATCGGTGTTCCCTGAGCTTTTAGAAAGTTAAGCCGTGCCTGTTCTGTTTTAAAGCGATAATCATCAGACAGTGAAAGCATCTTATCGTAATCGCGACTCATAGAAGCGTTCATATATTCTGAAAATGTCGAGACAGCAGCCTCTTTGGGCTTATCAGGAAGCTTATAAGTTTCCTTATCCCCTCCAAAACCTGTAGCAATTACAGTCAAAATCCCTCCGAGGACAACCAAGCAAGCCAACTTATTACGCGATACAAGCCTCAATA
The DNA here is from genome assembly GCF_900116035.1 of Paenibacillus sp. cl130. NCBI lineage: Bacteria > Bacillati > Bacillota > Bacilli > Caryophanales > Paenibacillaceae > Paenibacillus > Paenibacillus sp. cl130. The sequence continues at coordinate 278,064 of NZ_FOYG01000004.1, read as the reverse complement.
AATAAAACCCCTTTGTTGTAAATTTTACCACCTATTTTCAACGTATCTCAACTTAAAAAGCCACTGTAAAACGCAGTATAACTTTTTGTAAAACCCCATTCATTTAAATCCAAAGCCATTCTTTTAATATAATTTTATTTTAACGTTAATACTCACTGAACACCTTTGTTACCTTATGTAATGTCGCCTTCCCATCCTGTAAACTAAGTTCCATCAAGCGATAACCGCTGGATCATAGAGAGGATGAGATATTTATGAGTTTGGATAATAGAGTTTTTGCGATACAAGCTGATCTGGACGGACGTGTAAATGCAGTTATAGATCAAACCCTTGCCGAGAAGCGCCTGGTCGGCGCAGTCGTCATGATATATATGGATGGTTCACCCGTGTATGTCCGAGCGGCGGGGCTGGCTGATCGAGAAGAACAACGTCCTATGCATGAGGATGCTTTATTTCGGCTTTCTTCTGTATCCAAACCAATTGTATCGACTGCGGCTTTGGTTTTGGCAGCCCAAGGATTGATTAAGCTCGATGAATCTATTGAACGCTGGTTGCCCGATTTTCGCCCCCGATTAATCAGTGGTGAGCAGCCCTCCATTACAGTACGCCAATTGCTGACACATACTGCCGGGTTGACCTATGGCTTTTTAGAGGAAGAAGGCGGCGGTCCCTATCATCGTGCAGGCGTATCAGATGGCATGGATTTTTCAAATCTTACGCTGGAAGAGAACTTGCAACGTTTGGCTTCTGTGCCTCTGTTATATGCACCGGGTAAAGCATGGGGATATTCGATTGCTACTGATGTGCTAGGCGCGATCATTAGCCGTGTATGTGGCACAACCCTTGATGCAGCTGTTAAAAAGCTCGTTACAGAACCTCTCGGTATGCACGACACCAGTTTCACGGTCGCGGATGCTGGACGGCTTGCGGCTCCTTATGTCAACGATATATCAGAACCCCGGCGGATGCGCGAGCTTGAGGTTGCGCAGGTTTTTGAAGGCACTGCAGGACTTCGTTTTCAGCCTGCACGAGCCTTTGATCCCACGGCTTTCCACTCTGGTGGCTCGGGTATGATTGGCAGCGCAAAAGATTTCATGCGGCTGCTGGAAACACTGCGAAACGGCGGCAATCCGTTACTTTCAGAGGAATGGGTCCGTGAAATGGGCACCATCCAGACCGGGAACCTCCCCTTGGCAGGCTGGCCGGGGCGGGGTTTTGGACTGGGATTCACCGTACTCCAAAATCCCGACGAAAGTGGAACAGCAGAATCACCCGGAACGTGGCGACTCGGAGGAGCTTACGGCCATTCGTGGTTCGTTGATCCCACACTAAGACTTAGTGTGGTCGCCTTTACCAATACAGCATTCGAAGGGATGTCAGGTCCGTTTACAACTGAGCTTTGCCAAGCCATTTACGGTAGCTCAAATAGGGTCTAATAAAGTGGGGGTTACATGTTTATGGTCTACAGGCGAGGACAGGACAATTAACGTGGTAGAGTGCCCGTGCTTTCCACACTCATCCCCGAACTGCTCCAGCTTGAGCATAGACTCAACCATGACTTTCAGTAAGTAATTTTGCTCACCGCTGATTCTATGGCATTCAATGACTTCGGGTGCAGATTGGCAAAACTCAACAAATGAATTGCATTGATTCGTATGCACGAGCACGTGAGCCATGATCGGCTTTCCAACTTTCTCATGTGAAACTATGGCACGATACCCGGCGATAATACCTTTATCCTCCATGCGCCGCACTCTTTCCGTTACGGCAGGCTGGGAAAGCCCAACCTCCTTACCCAGCTCGGTCATGGAGATACGCGCCTGGTTTTGTAGACACAACAAAATTTTATGATCCACTTGATCCATCAAATCCATCTCCTTAAGTCCAAGGTAATATTACAAAAACACAATTATTATTATGTATTATTCCGAATATTGCCTTATTATTTTATGATTTAATGAAATATTAGCACGCAAAATCAAGGACGTAAAGCAGGAAGAAGTGGAGAAGGAATGAAACTAATGAAATATAGTAAGCCCCTGCTTTTCATTGCGCTTGGCCTATTTGGTGTATACACGATCGAGTTCGGTGTGGTTGGCATTTTGCCAGTCATCATTGAACGTTTTCATATTACGGCAGCTCAGGCCGGGTTTCTTGTCAGTTCATTTGCATTGATCATCGCGCTATTCGGTCCCTTCATGGTGCTATGGATGTCCAGATTTAACCGCAAGCGAATCATGACAATGTCGTTGTTTGTTTTTGCCATAACAAGCTTGCTGTCAGCCTATACATCCAACTTTTATCTACTAGTCATTTTACGTATCATTCCGGCTCTGTTTCACCCGGTGTATTTCTCGCTTGCCTTTGTCGCTGCCACTGCGTTGTATCCCCCGGAAAAAGCAACGCAAGCTTCTGCCAAAGCCTTTCTCGGCACGAGCATGGGAATGGTACTCGGTATTCCAATTACAGCCTATATCGCCAATCAATTTTCATATGAGGCCTCCTTCTGGTTTACTGCGGTAGCGAATGGGATTGCAGGGATCGGTATTTTATTTATGCTGCCGGATACACGACAAGCCGAAATGTCCTCCTATCGGAAGCAGCTTGGCATTTTGCGTAAGGTATCGCTGTGGCTCAATATCGGGGCGGCTACTTTTATTTTTGCAGCCATGTTCTCGGTGTATAGCTATTCTGCCGAATATTTGGGGCAAAATACAGGGATGAGCAGCAATGTTATCAGCTTTCTGCTTATTATTTTCGGCATCGGCGGAATGCTCGGCAATCTGTTGGCTGGCAAGCTCATGGGCTTGCATAAGGTACGCACCGCTCTTTTTCATCCAGTAGCCTTGGGAGGCACCTATTTGCTGTTGTACGGGATCAGTTCCTCATTTATCCCTACGCTCTTCATCATTATCGTGTGGGGGGCCGTTCATACCAGCGGACTGATTGTCGCCCAGATTTGGGTGATTGATGAGGCCAAAGAAGCTCCCGCGTTTGCCAACAGTCTTTATATCTCGTTTATTAACCTAGGGGTCTCACTGGGCTCACTGGCAGGGGGGTGGTTTATTGCCAGAGCGGGGATCCATGGGACGCTGTGGAGCGGTTTGCTGTTCGCCATGCTGGCGATGGTATGCATCGGGTCTAAAGTGATTTATCCACGTATTTTGCGAAAATATAAAGGGTTAGATGTGCAAAGCTAAAGAGTTGCAAGAGGCAAACCTGTTATCATAAAAAACCGGTTCAACACTTTGTATGGTGTTGAACCGGTTTTTGTTTAAAAATTGATTCCTGCCTGTCGGATTGGATCAGAATGAAACACACACTTCGTTGCGAATTAGATCAGCGTATAACCGCCATCCGGGAACAGCACGCTTCCGGTGGTAAACTTGTTCGTCATCAGATACAACACAGTATGTGCGATTTCCTCATTATACCCCACTCGACGGAGCAAGGTTACTTCCTTGTATTCCTCAAAAGCCTGCGCCCGCTGCTCACCCTCAGGGCCGTCTCTCCAAATTGTGCCGGGGGATACGACATTAACCCGTACGGGGGCCAATTCTACTGCCAACGCCTTGCCCAAGCTTTCAATCGCGCCGTTAGCCGCTCCATATGTAGCACCAAATCCCATCGGTCGTTGACTGAAGGCCCCGGACATAAGGACGATCGAGCCGTCCTTGGAGATATGCGGTACCGCATGCTTGGCAGCAAAATATTGCGGCCAGAATTTCCCTTCGAACGGGGTTTTAGCCTTTTCCGTATCTATCGTGATCGGACCACGCGTGTAGCTGGCACCCGGTGTAAACAGATGGTCGAATGCTCCAACTTTTTCAAAAAACGCTTGAACCTCTTCCTCTATCTGATTATTCAGTTGGAAGGTTTCCACCGATTCGGCAGGGATGACCTTCTTCGCCTGCTCCAGTTTTTCTGCGGAACGCCCAGCGATCACAATGCTTGCCCCTTGCTTTGCTGCTTCTATGGCTGTTGCCAGCCCTATACCTGCACTGCCGCCAATCACGACGACACGTTGATTATGTAAATTCATATTATTCTCAGCTCCTTTATAAGGATTATATCATAACTATTTTAAAGACATACTTATTTTTATTCGAATAGGCTTTCCTGCACCGTGCTTTTGCGATAGGATGTCGGCGATTGGCCCGACCAGCGCTTGAACTGTCTGCTAAAATGCGCAATATCCCCATAGCCGAGCATATCGGCAATTTGTTGCACCGACCATTGCGGATCAGCCAACAGCAACTTGGCCTCATGCAGCACAAGCCCGGATAGATATACACGGGGAGATACGCCGAAAACGCTACGGAATACACGATTACAATGGGACACGCTAATACCTAGCTCGGATGAAATCCCCTCGATCCCATCCTGCTTTTCCACCGAGCCGGCCTGTCCATAAGGCTGATTCACTCTGCCCTGAAGACGACTGGCAATCTGATGGGCAAGCTCTGCCTGCACATATCCACGCCCCGGCAGATGGGCCGCTTCACTGGATACAGCCTCCCATAACGTTGCGAACAGTTCAAACACAGCAGATTGAATCCGCATTCGCTTTGCCACCGAATCACTACCTACTCCTATGTCTTCCGGCGCTGAAAGATCGAGCAACTTGCCCAGCGCTGGTCCCATCTGCCCTGCCACTGTTCCTTCAGCTGGAAACAGCACCTGCTCCAGACGACTCAGGAGCGAGAGAAACAGCTTATCATCAATGTCGAAATGCATACAAAAATACGTAAATCCCTCTCCGTTACTATGGCTGGAGTGGACAATCCCCGGTCGCAGCAGCACCAGATCACCCTGTCGCTGGGTATAGCTGCGACCATCTACAACCATGATCTGTTCTCCCGCAAGCACGATGTTAATCTCATATTGAGGATGCTCGTGTAGCGGATAGCTCCACTCTCTTCCGACACTTCGTGTATGAATAGCAAACAAATTGACTGTGGTTCGCACATCGGGAAAAAAGAATTCCTCTCCGGCAACTGTAAGGTCTGGATGATGGGGGCTCTTCGGTAAACGTGGTGTCGACATGTTTTCCCTCCTGGCTTATATCGATATACTCCAGTATATCGCTTTCAGCGCGATTTGGATAAATAGTTGAGCGATTTGACAATGGTTCCCCACCACATGACATGCTAGGCTCTAAGTGAAGTTACTCAAAGTTAAACTTTATCATGAAAGGGGTTTCATTATATGTCGAAAAATATATTTTATAACACACAGCATGCACCTATCGGTTCTTTTTCCAGCTTTACACTTGGGTTTAAGGATAATCGCGGCGGACTTGGTTTGGAGCTGGGCAAGCCTGCCGATGAAAATGTATATATCGGGCTGCAATCCAGAGATGGCGGAGTATACGAGGCGCTCCCCTTTTTTGCATCCACACAGGATGAAAGTGCCCGCTACGACGTGGAGAAAAAGGGTAAACGAACGGAACCGCAGCTTATGCCCTTTGCCGATTCAGACATTACCCGTGAGCTAAAAGCAGGAACGGATACATGGCAGGCTGGCGATTTGACGTTCCGGCTGTACTCTCCTGTTCGCCCAGTGCCCGAGCCGGGAACCGCGGGTATGGATGAGCTGCGGGCAGCGTTGGTCCCGGCGGTATTCGCCGAGCTAACCGTCGATAACACACTGGGGACTGCAGCGCGAAGAGCTTTTTTCGGATATCAGGGCAGTGATCCGTATAGCGGCATACGCATTATAGGAGAAGATCCGCGCAGGGACGCTACTGATTCTACCCAATTAGAAGAAAGACTTACAGGCATCGGCCAAGGACGCAGCACAGCCATTGTGACCAACAGCAGTGAAGCGGTACCTGCCAGCGGATTTGCAATGGAGAAGCTGCTTGGGGAGACCATGGCCGAGAATTTATCCTTTGGCCTGGGCGCGACGGGTGCGCTTCTGATGGACGTTCCCGCAGGTGAGAAGCGCACATATGCTTTCGCCATATGCTTCTATCGCGGCGGCATTGTGACAACAGGCATTGAAGCGTCGTATTACTATACCCAGCTGTTCAAGGATATTGAAGACGTGGGAAGCTATGCGTTGAAGCATTTTTCAAACCTGACCGCAGCCTGTGTTCAGGCTAATCGCTGGATGGAGTCGGCCGACTTGAGCCCGGACCAGGAATTTATGCTCGCTCAGGCGATCCACAGCTACTATGGCAGCACCCAACTGCTTAGTCACCAAGCGGATGGAGAACCGATCTGGGTTGTGAACGAAGGCGAGTATCGGATGATGAATACACTCGATTTGACGGCAGATCAGCTCTACTATGAATTGATTTTAAATCCATGGACGGTACGCAACGAGCTGGAGTGGTTTGTCCAAAGGTACAGCTATCGGGATGAGGTACGCTTTCCGGGAGAGGAACATACCTATACCGGTGGTATCACGTTTACGCATGATATGGGCGTGGCAAACGTGTTCTCCCGGCAGGGGTACTCCTGTTATGAGCTGGCTGGGATTGACGACTGCTTCTCTTACATGAGCCATGAGGAACTGGTGAACTGGCTTTGCTGCGCCACGGTATATATCGAGCAGACACAGGATCAGTCATTTACGACACGTATGCTGCCTGTCTTGTGTGACTGCTTCGAAAGCATGCTGCGGCGGGATCACCCCGACCCGGCACAACGAAACGGCTTGATGGGCTTGGACAGCTCTAGAACCCGGGGAGGCGCGGAAATTACGACCTACGACAGTCTGGACGTATCTCTGGGTCAGTCTCGCAACAACATTTATCTAGGCAGCAAATGCTGGGCAGTATATGTTGCACTGGAAAAGATATTTGCCTCAAAAGGGCTTAACTCCCTCTCACAGGAGGCTGGCTTACAGGCGGACAAATGCGCAGCAGCGATCACAGCACATATGACAGACAAAGGCTATATTCCTGCAGTTATCAAGGAAGGTAATGATTCGCAGATTATTCCTGCCATTGAGGGGCTGATCTTCCCTTACTTTACAGGATGTGAGGCTGCGCTTAAGCCTGATGGACGGTTCGGTGGATATATCCAAGCACTGTGGCGTCATTTGGAAACTGTACTGGTACCAGGAGTTTGTCTGTTCGAAGACGGAGGCTGGAAGCTGTCCTCGACCAGTAACAACTCCTGGCTGAGCAAAATCTATCTGTCACAGTTTATTGCCCGCGAGTTGCTGGAGCTGCCTTGGGAAGAAGCTGGGCAGGCCGCAGACGCTGCCCATGCCTCATGGCTCCTTCACCCTGAAGAATCCTATTGGTGCTGGAGCGATCAGATACTCTCCGGTATTGCTCACGGCAGTAAATATTATCCGCGCGGAGTTACCGCTATTTTGTGGATGTATGAAGGCAAGGGCAACCGTCTGACTCTCCCTGAGCATATGAGTCAGGATCAGGAACAGCATGTCTGAGGATCATCTTCACCTGCCCAAAAGGAGGCTCCAATATGAGCAAGCTTATGGATATGCCAAAAGAGAGCGGCTATGCGGCTTGGCTGCATTACCGCCGCAATAGTAAGGTAGAAAAGCTGCCCGCTTGGTGCAGGGTCATCGTGGTCCATGGGACAGATGAAGTGCTTCAATCGGCTGCGAGTGAGCTTCAGCACGGATTGACCTCTATGTTTGGACAGCAGCCGAAGATCAGCGCCGTTCCTGTGAATACGCCATTCATTGCGCTGGGTACGTTCCCAGCGCATCCTTTGGTCGCAGAACGATTCAGCGCAAAAGAACAGGCAGAAGTGAGCGCAGAAGGCTACCGAATTCGCGGGATAGAGATGCCAGATCCGGCATATTCAGCTTCGCACGGTAACGATGATATCAAGGGACAGTACGTTACAATCGCGGGGCAGACCTCCAAAGGCGTATTGTACGGAGTCTTTCATCTGCTGCGCTACCTGCAGGGAGGACTAGACGGGAAGTTGAAGCCCACCACCGAATCAGTGCACGTCCCCATTCTAGACCAATTATCCAACCCTGCTAATTCCATCCGCATGATCAATCACTGGGATAACATGGATGGTAGTATTGAACGCGGGTATGCGGGTGGCTCTATTTTCTATGATAATAATGCCTTTACTACAAATATGGAGCGCCTGCGAGACTATGCCCGTCTACTCGCTTCTGTAGGCATTCAAGCACTATCCATTAACAACGTGAATGTCCATCAGGTAGAGACCGAGCTGATTACAGATAAATTCCTACCGGATGTGGCTAAAGTAGCTGCGGTATTTCGCGCCTATGGCATACAGATCTACTTGAGCATTAACTATGCCAGTCCTATTCAGCTCGGTGGGTTAACCACCGCCGATCCCCTGGAACCAGCTGTAGCTGAATGGTGGCGGACCAAAGCCCAGGAAGTTTACGCCGCTGTTCCTGATCTGGGTGGTTTTGTGGTCAAAGCCGATTCCGAAAATCGGCCTGGACCGTTCAGCTACGGGCGCCATCACGCCGATGGAGCCAATATGCTGGCAGATGCGTTGCAGCCCTATGGCGGACGTGTGATTTGGCGCTGCTTTGTCTACAACTGCAAGCAGGACTGGCGCGATCGCAAGACGGATCGGGCCTGCGCAGCCTTTGACCATTTTAAACCGCTGGATGGATTATTTCGGGAAAATGTCATTTTACAGATCAAAAATGGTCCCATGGATTTTCAGGTGCGGGAGCCTGTCTCCCCCCTGTTCGGTGCGCTGGAATCCACTCAGATACTGCTGGAATTTCAAATTGCGCAAGAGTACACCGGGCAACAGAAACATCTATGTTACCTTGTTCCCCAATGGAAGGAAGTATTGGATTTTGACACCTACGCCCAAGGAAAAGGCTCCACCATCAAGCGTATCGTGAGTGGCGCTCTGCATTCTCCCAAGCATACCAACTATGGAATAGCCGCTGTATCCAATATTGGTGCAGACACCAATTGGACCGGACATTTGCTCGCCCAATCCAATCTTTATGGCTATGGTCGGCTGGCATGGGACCCGGATCTGTCCGCAGACGAAATCGCTGATGAGTGGGTTCGGCTGACGTTTGGCAGACAAGGGAATAGCGACGGCGGCACAGATTTAATTTCTACCCTTAAGCAGATGCTGCTCGATTCATGGAATGTCTACGAATCCTACACCGCCCCTCTCGGGGTCGGCTGGATGGTCAGTCCCGATCACCACTATGGGCCGGATGTAGACGGGTACGAATATTCCATGTGGGGCACCTACCATTTTGCTGATTGCAGGGGGATCGGGGTAGATCGCACGACCGCAACCGGAACGGGCTATGCAGGACAATATTTTTCTCCCAATACTGATATCTACGAATCTACGGACACCTGCCCGGATGAGCTGCTCTTATTCTTTCACCATGTTCCTTATACACACTTGCTCCACTCCGGCCAAACTGTCATACAGCACATTTATGATACCCATTTTGAAGGTGCAGAACGTGCGGCCCATCTCCGAGACACATGGGTTAGTCTACGAGGGCAACTGAATGCTGCCATGTATGAACAGGTGCTGGAGCGGCTGGAGCATCAGGCAGAGCATGCCAAAGAATGGCGGGATCGGATCAATACGTATTTCTACCGTAAAAGCGGCATTTCCGACCAGAAGGATCGCCCTATTTATTAAGTAAGCAACTATTAAACAAGCTGCCTCGGCAATACTTTCATACAGACTGGAACAAGGCTTTTATACGCTTAGGTTCACTTTCTCCTATACTGGCATTGGCTCGCACATCACTAAAAGGCATGCGTCTTACTCAGACCTATGCCTTATTTTTTTGTCTGAATACTTTTAAGCACACGGTTGCTTACGTAAAATGTCATATTTGTCCACCCTGAGTGTGCAATAAATTCTTCTTTTTATGCAACCGCTTGCTTTATACTATTTTTGTAGACGTTTACAAAATGTTGTCGAATTAGACTATGCTTTGGGGAGGATGATCGGTTTGACCTTGTATCGAAGTCTATGGAAAAAAGGGTGCCTGATGCTATTAAGCATTGTGCTATCTCTGACCGCCTTTATTGGCTCACCCTCCAATACGGCAAGCGCAGCGGTTGCTGATGATTTTCAGGCTTCTGTCATGGGGCCGCTGGCGAAAATTAATGACTGGGGTGCCTTCAAAAAGCAACTGCAAACGCTGAAAAGTAACGGTGTGTATGCTATTACCACCGACGTCTGGTGGGGCCATGTGGAGAGCGCAGGAGATAACCAGTTCGATTGGAGCTACTACAAGACCTATGCAGATGCAGTAAAAGAAGTGGGATTGAAGTGGGTTCCTATTATCTCTACGCATAAGTGTGGGGGAAATGTGGGGGATGATTGCAACATCCCGCTACCAAGCTGGCTGTCTAGCAAGGGCAGTGCAGATGAAATGCAGTTCAAGGACGAAAGCGGTTTTGCCAATAACGAAGCCCTCTCTCCATTATGGAGCGGGACTGGTAAACAATATGACGAGCTATATGCCTCATTTGCTCAAACCTTTGCTAGCTACAAAAGCATCATTCCCAAAATTTATTTAAGCGGTGGGCCCTCTGGAGAATTGCGATATCCTTCATACTATCCGGCAGCGGGATGGAGTTATCCTGCACGGGGCAAATTCCAAGCCTACACTGAAACAGCCAAAAATGCGTTCCGCACGGCCATGAATGAAAAGTATGGATCAATGGACAAGATTAATGCAGCCTGGGGTACCAAGCTGAGCAGCCTTGGCCAAATCAATCCACCGACCGACGGGGACGGATTTTACACGAACGGCGGGTATACTTCCACGTATGGGAAGGATTTTCTGTCGTGGTACCAAAGCGTGCTTGAGAAGCATCTGGGCGTCATCGGAGCTGCTGCACACAAAAACTTCGATTCCGTGTTCGGTGTCCGTATCGGAGCCAAGATTTCCGGTCTGCACTGGCAGATGAACAATCCTGCCATGCCTCACAGCACAGAGCAAGCAGGTGGATATTATGATTACAACCGTCTCATCGAGAAGTTCAAAGATGCGGATCTGGATTTGACCTTTACTGCTCTGGAGATGAACGACAGTGGTACAGCACCGAATTATTCCTTGCCGTCCACATTAGTAGATACTGTCTCCTCGATCGCTAATGCCAAGGGTGTTCGCCTAAATGGTGAAAATGCACTCCCAACAGGCGGTAGCGGCTTTCAAAAAATCGAAGAAAAAATCACAAAGTTCGGTTATCACGGCTTTACACTTTTACGCCTCAACAATCTCGTCAACAACGACGGCTCACCAACCGGTGAGATGAGTGGATTCAAACAGTATATCGTAAACAAGGCCAAGCCCGGCGATAACGGTGGCGGTACAGGCAACAAGGTAACGGTATACTACAAAAAAGGCTTCAACTCACCTTACATTCACTACCGTCCGGCTGGCGGAAGCTGGACTGCTGCGCCTGGTGTGAAAATGCAGGATGCCGAGATTAGCGGCTATGCCAAAATTACCGTCGATATCGGGTCTGCCTCCCAATTGGAAGCTGCTTTTAATGACGGTAATAACAGCTGGGACAGCAACAACACCAAAAACTACTCCTTCAGCACGGGCACTTCTACTTACACGCCCGGTAACAGCGGCAATGCGGGAACGATCACATCAGGCGCTCCATCGGGCACGGTTCCCGGGGATGGCGGCGGTACAACTAATAAGGTAACGGTATACTACAAAAAAGGCTTTAACTCGCCTTACATTCACTACCGCCCGGCTGGCGGAAACTGGACTGCCGTACCCGGTGTGAAAATGCAGGATGCCGAGATTAGCGGCTATGCTAAAATTACCGTCGATATCGGGTCTGCCTCCCAACTGGAAGCCGCTTTTAATGACGGCAATAACAGCTGGGACAGCAATAACACGAAGAACTACCTTTTCAGCGCGGGAACTTCTACCTACACGCCCGGCTCTAACGGAGCCGCAGGAACTATCCGAACGGGGGCACCTTCGGGGAGCATCCTCAGCGTAGGGACTTCCACCTACACAACCAACCTCAACGAAGTTGCAGGACCTATCCAAACAGTGGAACTTTCGGGTGCATCCTTAAACGTAGGCACTTCTACGTACGTACCCAACTCTAACGGAGTTGAAGTAACTATTCAAACGGGGGCGCCTTCGGGCGCCTTCACTCCTATAGATCTAGGTACCCTCTCCAAGCCCACTCCCCTCAACACAGACTGGAGCAAACAGAGCATTTATTTTATCATGACAGACCGATTTAGCAACGGAGATCCATCCAACGATAATTACGGTGGCTTCAATTCCAACAACAACGATCAGCGCAAGTGGCATGGTGGCGATTTTCAAGGTATTATTAACCAACTCGACTACATTAAAAATATGGGGTTTACCGCCATCTGGATTACTCCGGTAACGATGCAAAAGAGCGAATACGCTTACCACGGCTATCATACGTATGATTTTTATGCGGTAGACGGGCATCTTGGTACCATGGACAAGTTCAAAGAGCTGGTTGGTAAGGCACACGACAAAAATATCGCTGTGATGCTGGACGTAGTTCCCAATCACACTGGCGATTTTCAACCTGGGAACGGCATCGCCAAGGCTCCTTTTGACAAAGCGGACTGGTATCATCACAATGGCGACATCACAGGAGCAGACTACAACTCAAACAATCAGTGGAAAATCGAAAACGGTGACGTTGCCGGATTGGACGACCTGAATCAGGACAACCCAGATACAGCGAATGAACTCAAAAACTGGATCAAATGGCTGCTGAACGAGTCGGGGGTCGACGGACTGCGGGTGGACACTGTGAAGCATGTACCCAAAGGGTTTTTGAAGGATTTTGACCAGGCCGCCAATACCTTCACTCTCGGTGAAATTTACAGTGGCGATCCTGCTTATGTGGGTGATTACACCCGGTATCTCGATGCCGCACTGGATTTTCCGATGTATTATACAATCAAGGATGTGTTTGGACACGATCAATCTATGAGGAAAATCAAGGAACGCTACTCAGATGATCGTCACTATCGCGATGCCCAGACCAACGGCGTATTTATCGACAATCATGATGTAAAACGTTTCCTGAATGACGCCTCTGGCAAGCCGGGTGCTAACTATGACAAATGGCCTCAGCTCAAGGCCGCCTTGGGCTTTACTTTGACCTCACGCGGGATTCCTATCATCTATCAAGGCACCGAGCAAGGCTTTAGTGGCGGAGATGATCCTGCCAACCGGGAAAACGTTGTGTTTAACGCCAATCATGATCTGTATCAGTACATCGCTAAGCTGAACCGTGTGCGCAACAGCCACCCTGCCCTGCAAAACGGGAGCCAAAAGGAAAAGTGGGTAGACGACTCCTTTTACAGCTTCCAGCGCTCTAAAAATGGCGACGAGGCCATCGTACTTATCAACAACTCCTGGAGCAGTCAAACCCGCACGATTGGCAACTTCGACAATCTGTCCAACGGCACTCGCCTGACCAACCAATTAAGCAACGACTCCATTCAGATCAACAACGGTTCGATCACCGTGACCCTCGCTCCAAAGGAAGTTAAAGTTTTCACCAAATGAGTTACATCGATTATTCAATTGTGCTAAAATAAATGATAGAAGGATATACTAAAAAAGAGCAAGGATGCTGGTAACATCCCTACTCTTGGCAACAGCCGCTTTGAAGAGCGGTCGGCTGAACAGGGCTAGCTCTATTAGAAATAGACCGTTTTCCCTTGTCCAGGGCGGTCTATTTCTTTTTGTTTTGGTTCAACGCAATAACAATCGTAACGATTAATCCGATCAACGCTACTAATAGCGTTCTATATGATATACAAAATATAACCACTACTACGTGTAAGATTGCTTACACTGTACCATCTGTCCATAAAACAAAACAGGCACCTGACGAAGCGTACACTTCGTTGCAGGTGCCTTGTTTATATATAAACAACGTGGGGATTACTTAGGCCTCAGTAGCCACGTTGATATTGTTCAGGTATGGAAGGCTTCTCGCCGTGCAGCGTCACTGCTGCATGAATCGCCCAATATGGATCGCGCAGCAATCCGCGTCCCACAGCGACCAGATCGGCATCCTCGTTGCCGATAACGGACTGCGCCAAGGCTGGGTCATCCAGTGCGCCGACAGCGATCACCGGGATGTTCAGTGCCTCGCGGATTTGGCGTGCGAACGGCACTTGATAGCCCGGATAGTTGCCCGGCTTCCTGGTGCCTGCAGGTCCTTCCCCGCCCGAGCTAACATGGATCACGTCTACGCCTGCCGCCTGATATGCACGGCTCAGCTCAATGGCATGATCCACATCGTACCCACCATCTACGTATTCCACCGCGCTGATGCGTAAGATTAACGGCATACCCGCAGGCATTTCCTTGCGTACAGCCTGAATGACTTCAACACCGAAACGGGATAAATCCTTACCGTACTCGTCGTCCCGCTTGTTTGTAACTGGCGAATGGAATTGGTGAATCAAGTAACCATGTGCCCCGTGAAGTTCAATCGTATCCACGCCCGCTTGAACTGCACGCCGGGTAGCGTCTGCGAATTTCTGCACCATGCCACGGACTTCCTCCGTCGTAAGCGCGCGTGGCTGTTTATAATTCGCATCCGGGTATGCAATGGCCGAAGGAGCAACTGGCTCAGCTGCATCCTCAGCTTTACGGCCCGCGTGAGCAATCTGGATGCCTACCTTGGACCCGTGCGCATGAATGCCATCAACCAGCTTCTTATAAGCTGGGACATGCTCGTCTGACCAAAGACCCAGATCATAATCTGTAATCCGTCCATCTGGTTCCACGTCTGTCATTTCTATAATAATCAGGCCCGTACCTCCAATAGCCCGACTCAGGTAATGAACATGATGCCAATCATTCGGAATCCCGTCCTTGGCTGTCACCGAGTATTGGCACATCGGGGGCATCACCACACGATTCTTTAATTCCAAATCTTTCAGTGTATACGGTGTAAACAACGAATTCGTCAAAACGTTCATCTCCTTTTTACCTTTACCACATCAATGAAAATGCGTTCCAAATTACACGGTCTATTATAAACATGATCGGCATAGTCCAAACGGAATAAAGAGATTCCCTCAAACGGGGGATCTCTCACATTTGCAACTTGCAGTCATTATGTATGTCGTACGTTGTAGATATATTGCACACAACCTATTATCCACAACTCAATAACTTTTTGCAAGTAAATATTTAATTATTATTAAATATTTTTTTATCCACGCCCTCTTCGCCTCCTAGCTATAACACAAAAAGACGCCCTTACGGACGCCTCTGCAGAACTAATCTTATTGTGCTGAACCTAATTGCACCCATGCCTTCTCAATCTCTGCAACCGCCTGATCCTTGTTCATGTTGCCGCTGATATATGCCTGCATCAGCTCGCCAAATTTTTGGTGGAACGTATCCAGCGAGTAGTTAACAGACAGATCACCGGACTTCGACGTTTTCAAAATGCTTTCCATTTCCTTAGGCATTTCCAGATCAGGAAGCGGTGCATCCTTAATTGGAGGAATCACCTTCGCTACCTGGGAGAACCAGTTCTTGCCGTATTCCGAAGTGTACAGCCAGTTGAAAAATTCAATCGTTTCCTTCGATACTTCGGAATCCTTGTTGATACGCAGCGCCTGATCTGCACCGGTAATGATGACCGATTGATCAGCTTTGTCACTCACCGGATATCCCATGATGCCAATTTTAAGATCAGGATTAATTTTCTTGATTGCTTCCTCATCCCACGCACCTTTACCCGTCATAAACGCAGCTTTTCCGGATGCAAAATCACTTACTTCCGCATTGCTGTCCCGTTCCAGCGGCTTATCTGTGCCATGTTTCACCGTCAAATCAATGAAGTTAAAGAAGTTGTTGTACAGCACTGGGTAGTCCTTGATTTTTGCTTTGCCTGCGATAAAATCGCTAACGAGTTGCTTCGGTTCCACGCCCGCATCCTGCGCAGCAGCATCTACATAGTGTTGGAAGATATGCTTCCATACCCACCACTCTTTATATGCATTGGCAAATGGAGTAATGCCCTTCGCCTCTAGCTTGGTGACCGCATCCTGCATTTCTGCAATCGTCTTCGGCGGGGAGGTTACCCCAGCCTTGGTAAGCAAATCCTTATTGTAAATCAGCGTAAACAGGTTCCCCTTCACCGGGAATCCCAGCACTTTACCGTCACTGGAACTCATATTCGCTCGAACAGCATCCGTCATGGCTGCTGCCAGTGGCTCATTGGTCAGATCGGCGCTATAATCCGCATACGTGTCGATGTCGCCTCCAGCCGTCGTTTGGAATACATCCGGTGTACTACCTGAGGCTATTTTCGACTTCAGAATCGTGTTGTAGTCTGCCTGCATGATCTCCAGATTGATCTTCACGTTAGGTTTGACCTTCTTATACTCCTCAATATACGCGTTAAAAGCATCGGTATACTCTGGTGAAGCTGTGAACATGTTTATTGTAACCGTTTTCAAATCTTCTTTGCCGCCAGCACTTTCTTTCGACGCATCCGTGCCGCCGCTGCTTCCACATCCGCTCAACAAACCGACCGTCAAAAGCAAACTGCCGGATAACGCCATCATCTTCTTTAACATGGATACTCCCCCATTTGTTTGTGATCAACGTCCATGCGCTCATTCTAAAAAATATACTCCAATTTAAAAAGGCAGATTAGTGAAGCGTTAAGGGTAAAAAAGTGGTTTATTGCAGGCTCACCCGATACTCAGACGGTGACACCTGATAATAATTACGAAAAGCCTTACTGAAATAATTTTTATCTTTGTAGCCAAGCATATCCGAGATTTCCTGTATTTTCAGGCTAGAATCACCCAGCAGCTCCTTCGCCTTGTCCATTCTAACCTTCTGCACATATTCGTGAATACCGTAACCAAACTGCTGCTTGAACAGCTTCATCAGGTATTCCCGACTCAAAAAATAGGTTTCGGCAAAAAACGAAATTTTGATATCCTCAAAATAATAACGGTCGATGTGCCTTTTGATGTCCGTTATGTCAAAGGGCTGGTTCCCCGCTTGAGCATGTTGGACCCCAGCAATGTAAAGCTCCAGCATTCGATTCAATCTCTGACCGTAGTGGACAAAGCTCGTAAAATCAGCAGACAAATCGCTTTCCCCCACTTGCTCCAGATCTTCCAAAGCTCCATCTTGATTCAACGCTGACGTAGACGCACCCAACTCAATCGCAGCTTCTCTCAGTAAAAAATGGAACTCCTTCATCATTCGATCCGCATCCTGTAAACGGAAAATAGGGCCTGATGCCAATTGTTTCAGCAGATCGCCCAGCAGTACCTTTGCCCGGTTCGCCTGACCTGTCTGAGCATCCTTTTGGATCGACAACAGTCGCTCCGTCCATGACATTTCCTCTAACGTACCCATTTGCCGTGGCACTGTATGAAGAATGTATTCCCCTTCCAGCTTTAACACATCCGTGCTGTGAATGAGCGTCTTGGCATCCATATAAGCAGACGCTAGCTCCAATACATCTGTGCAGAGCTTACCCAATCCGGCAACTACCACCATGCTGAACAGCCCATGCAGGTTCGCCACCGCCTTCTGCGTCACTTGTGCCAATAGTAAGGCCATATGTTCTTCTTGTCCTGGGGCCAAGGTACAGATCGAAACGACCTCACGCTCCCGTCGCGGATGGGAGAAGCTAAAACAACTCAACCGTTCATCTGACGTCTGAGCTAACACATTGGTCACGGCAAAATCCATCAGATCGGCATCGCCATGAAAACGCGTCCTACGAATCTCATCCCTGTTCAGCAGCCGCAGCACGATCACCCCAAAGCGATTCCCCTTCTGATCCGCTCCGATCAATGGGAGCAACGCCGTATTGGCCTGCCTTTTAAAGCTACCGTCCAAAATGGACAAATATAGCTTCTCTTTCAGCTTCGGCAGTGACATATTCAGCGTAATGTTCTGGCTAATGAACTTGTTTTTGCTTTGCTCTCGGCTTTCCAGAATGTCCACTGCTTTGCGCAGTGCCTGGTTCAGATCCTGACGATTGATAGGTTTGAGCAGATAGTCCACCACCCGGGATTGTATCGCCTGCCGTGTAAATTCAAAGTCGTTGTAGCCGCTAATGACAATCGTCAGCAGATGGGGATATGCCTTTTCGATCGCACGAAGAAATTCGATACCGTTCAGCTCAGGCATTTTCATATCGACCATCACCACATCTATATGGTGCTGACCCAACAGCTCCAGTCCCAACCTTCCATTCGTCGCCTCATAAATATGTTCGATGCCCAGACGGTCCCAGTCCCCGATAATACGAATGGCTTCGCGCAACGGCTCTTCATCGTCAATAATCAATACGTTATACATGACTACTTCCTCCCCGGGGAATTTGCATTCTCATTTCCGTTCCCGTTTCATCCGTAAGTATGAATAATCCTGCCTGATCTCCGTACAAAAGCTTCAGCCGTGTGTTCAGATTTTTCAAACCAATATGCTCGCTCTCCCGTTCTTCCCATTTTTCATGGAATGAATCCAGCACCATTCTCAGCTTGTCCTCTGAAATTCCAGGTCCGTTGTCCCTGACTGCAATTGTGGCATTTGTAGAACTCGATTCGGCTGAAATGACGATCAGAATATCGCTTGATACTTTTTCCAACGCATGCTTGATAGCGTTTTCCACCAACGTCTGCACAGATAATCTCGGGATCGGCAACTCCATCAGCGTTTCCTCCCATACCACTTCGACCCGCAGTCTCGCCCCGAACCTTGCTTTTTGCAGACCTATATACCGTTCAATGTGCTTGAGCTCTTCGCGGGCAACTACGATATCCTTGCCGTTGATGGAATACCGCAACGTTTGGGCCAATGCATCCACCATATCCGCCATGTCGAACATCTCCCGCTTTAATGCCTGTGTGGATATGGCTTGCAGGGCATTGTACAGAAAATGAGGATTAATTTCAGCCTCCAACGCCTTGAGTATGGCATTCTTTTCGACCAGCTTCATGCGATAGCGCTCATTAATAAGTTCTTCGGTTCTTTGGACCATTTCGTTAAAATGCAGCGACAAATATGCAATCTCGTCATGTCCCTTCACAGGAGCTGTTGCTCCAAAATCTCCGGTGCTAAACCGCTTCATCTGGGTGGACAGCTTATGTAAAGGTCGGGTAATGGCGTTCGAGGTCAGTGTCACTAATATAATAGACACACCTAAAAACAAAGCCCCGATGGCATAGCTCCAATTCCGTGTTGTCGTAGCTGCTTCATAAATCTGGCGGTATGGGATGGGCTTGATGAGCTGCCACCCATCTTTTTCACCAGCATCATAGACGACCAAATACTCCTGATTGCCACTGCTATCTGACCACGTTACTCGCCCGCTTCCTCCCTTGCCGATCTGTGCCAACACTCCGGAATCACGCATCCGCTCATAGAGCGGAAAGCTATTCACATAAAAGGGAACCCCTTTAGGGCTCATTAGCATCAATTGGTCCCCTTTGCCCAGTGGGATGTTCTGCATGATTTCATCCACGGCGCTCGTATTGTAATAAAAGGACAGCACCGCCTGCGGGTGACGGGATGCAATCGACCTCAGCACTCGATGGTATGCCATAAAGCTGGCTTGTGGCGCCACATAGCCCATATCAGAACGGGACCCTACAAAGGATTGAAATGATTCGTTCGTGGTACTAGCCATCGCCTCTTTATACCAAGGAAGCTTGGGAATATCCGTGTTTATTCCTTTGCGCACCGTAATGTTGTACGTCTCCCTGGTAACCACATAGTATTGATGTCGGTCCGCCACGTACAGATAGATCGCTTCCAGATCATTACGTGAATAAAACATGCTGCGCAAGTAATCTTCAATGACCATTCGCGAAGCATAGTCCCGGTTCTCATTGGCAATCGCGTTCATGATATCGTTATAACGTAGCTGTGGAAGAGCCAACTGCTGCATTCCCTCCAAGTAATCCTCCAAATTCTGATTGACCAGCAGCAGATTATTGGTCGTGCTGGCGATGCTATGGTTAACCGACTCCTTTTCAATCATCTGATAGGAAATAATTGTAAGTGAGCCCACCACCAGAATAATCACCGAGGTAAAAAGAAGAATGAGTTTGTTCACTAATTTTTGCGTGATCCTCCTCCACATGGAGCGAAGAATCGTTCCTACGCGCTCTGACATCATGATAACCGCCCCTTTTGAAAGCGTACACATTTTTACCCTCAACTGTTTTCTTAAATCCATTGGTCCGGCCCTAGGGGCTATCCTATACTTTCATTATATCTTAAACAGCTTGGAGCGAAAGAGCGGAAAATGTTGAGAAAAAGAGGTGCGTTATGCTGAAAAAAAGGGGAACCTGGGGCGACAAGGGTAGTAAACTGGAATTCGGTTTATTCACACTGCCCGTAATCTTGTGCATTACGATTGCATTTTATATTCCGTTTTTGATGACGATACGCTATTCCCTGACCAAGTGGAACGGCATATCCAAACATCCGAAATTTGTAGGTTTGGATAACTTCAAGCAAATCCTGCTTGGGGACGCCAATTTTGCACATGCAGCCTGGTTTACCGTCAAGTATGCCATCCTGTACATTGTATTGGTGAATGTGCTGGCCATTTTGCTGGCGCTCGTTCTCGATATGAAGCTGAAAAGCTCGGCTTGGCTGCGGGCGGCCTTCTTTATCCCGTATATCCTCAGTCTCGTGATTGTCGGCTTTATATGGAAATTCATCTTCATGCAAGGCTTTGAGTCACTGGGACACAGTACAGGCTGGGGCATCTTCCAGCTGAGCTGGCTGGGTGAGGAAGGGCTCGCGTTTGTTTCCATTTTGGCAGTATCGATCTGGCAATCCATTGGCTTTTACATGGTCATTTATATTGCAGGCTTACAATCTGTGCCAGAGGATCTAAAAGAAGCTGCCATTGTTGATGGCGCGGGGCCGATTCGGAGATTTTTCAGTATTATTCTACCGATGCTCGCACCTTCCATTACGATCTCAGTCTTCATGGCACTGACCAACTCGATCAAAGTGTTTGACGTCATTTTATCTCTGACCGGCGGTGGACCGGGAGGTACGACATACAGCATTGCGTATGATATTTACCGGGACACATTCCAGAACAATCTGTATGGCTACGGAACAGCCAAAGCATTGATTTTATTCGTTGCAGTCCTGATCATTACGATTATTCAATTGTCTATTTTCAAACGCAGGGAGGTTGAAGCCTGATGCAACGCAGCCGTACGGGACGTATTTTGCTAGAAGCGGGCATGATTGTATTATCACTATTATTTTTGTACCCGCTGTTTCTCGCCATTAACAATTCGTTCAAAAGCTTCGCTGAGGTCATGACCGACGTCATTGCGCTGCCCAAGCAGCTTTCGCTGGATAATTACGTATATGTATGGAAATTCATCGACTATCCACGCCTATTTCTCAATAACACCATTATTACCGTCGTCGGCCTGGCAGGTATCGTGCTGATATCTTCCATCGCGGCCTACAAGCTGGCAAGAACCAAAAGCAAATGGAGCTCCGTGATTTACATGCTGTGCATTATGCCGATGCTGATCCCGTTTCAGTCCATCATGCTCACTGTCTTGCGACTGGCGAAAGACTTAAATCTGGCAGACAGCACTTGGGGACTTGGCTTGCTGTATTGGGGCTTCGGCGCACCGCTGGCAGTGTTTATCTATCACGGCTTCGTGAAAGGTATTCCGGCTGAGATTGACGAAAGCGCCAAAATCGATGGAGCCTCGGGCTTCCGGCTTTTCTTTTCCGTGATTTTCCCCTTGCTGAAATCAGTCACCGCCACCATTGTCATTATCGACGTGATGTGGATTTGGAACGATTTTCTGCTTCCGCTTCTCATGGTCAACGGCTCACCCAGCACCAAAACGCTGACGCTGGCCGCCTACACCTTCGTTGGACAGTATACGTCAGACTGGCAATATGCCATGACCGCGATGGTAATGGCTGTGCTGCCTTCCATTATCGTATTTATTTTTCTGCAAAAATACATTGTCAAAGGCGTCGTCGCCGGAGCCGTCAAAGGCTGAGTCAAGTATTCGAAGCCAGATGCAAAAAAAAGAGGACTTGCGTGTTGTTCGCGCAAGTCCTCTTGTCTTCGTGATATCCATCATGGGCTTCTGTACAGTATTCATTAAGCCTTAAACTGGCCTAGCGCTTTCAGCATCTCTTCCATAGCAAGCTGTAGGTCAGCAGAGCAGGTATTTAGACGGTTAATCTCTTCCATCTGGTCAGAGGCTGCAACCGATACTTCCTGTGAGCCGCCGCTCGTCCTGCGGGCGATGACAATAATTTCAGTAGCAGAAGCGGTAACTTCCTGCACACCTGCTGACATTTGTTCTGCGGTTGCTGCCATGCTTTCGATCCGTTCCGCAATGTGAGTGCTTCTTTCTACGATATGTTCGAAGCTGTCATGTGTCTCGTTCATCATCCGCAGCCCGCTGTCCACATGCGTTACCACATGTCCAATCGCTTCTGCCGAGCGCTGTACATCTCCATCAATGTTTTGGATAAGCTGCGCCACTTGGCGGGAGGCTATTCCCGATTGATCTGCTAGCTTCCGCACCTCGGATGCTACAACCTCGAATCCTCGTCCCTGCTCACCTGCGCGAGCAGCTTCAATAGAGGCATTCAGCGCCAGCAGTCCCGTCTGTTCAGATATTTCCTGAATAACCTGCATGATTCCGGTAATTTCACCTGATTGACGGTGAAGCGCTTGAATCAGAGCCTCCGTATGCTGGATGGACGAATGCAGCTCCCCCATCTGTTCCACCGTGAGGCGCGCCGTTTCCGCTCCTGCCTCCGCCTGCTGCTTGGAGTAGATAGCAGCTTCCGCAATCTCAGAAGCATTTTCCGCGACATTCTGAATGCCCTGAGCCATCTCTTCCATCGCCGTCTGATTTTCCAACACGCTTCGGGTCTGCGCTCCGGCTCCGTCTGCAACCTGCCGTATGGTGTCTGCAATCCTATTGGCCTGCCTGGTCGATGCTTCAGCAATGACAGCAAGCCGCCCCGTTGAATCGGCTACCGCTCCACAAGCATGCATGCCCTCGGAAATCAAAATGCTCAAATTTTCTCGCATTTCATTATAGTTGACACTCAGCCGCCCAAGCTCATCTCCACTCCGGTCAAGCAGGACAGAAGTAAAATCTCCCTGACCTGCCTTGGCGAGCGCTTGGCCTACACGGCCCAGCCTGCGGTTTACCCTGCTCATGTACCAGAGAATCACGGCTAGCGACACCGCAATAGCAATTACAATCACAATCATAAACTGGCGGATAAACCCGCTAATGATCCCGTCAATAATCGATTGCGATGCACCTACATACAGAATGCCAATCACAGCACCGTCCGCACTGCGGATGGGTGTGTACGCAGCTTGATACGTTTTGCCAACTACTACCGCTTGACCATAATAGGGCTGACCCTGCTTTAAGACAACGGTAGCCACCTTCTCCGATACTTTCGTGCCTACAGCTCGTTTGCCCTCCAGCATGACATTCGTCGCTACCCGTTGCTCCCCTTGAAAGAAAGTCACTGTATCGCCTGTTGCCTCGCCAATTTCATCGACGATTTCCTCATTATTGTTAATCCGTTGGCTCCCCTTATATAATTGCCCGTCCTTGATCTGCCATGCCCCGCTATACTTGTAGTCCACTAGGCGGGTTGCCATATTCAAGTCATTTTTAGCCTTTTCGGTAGCAAAAGCCTCAATACCCTCCTGCATTCGGCTAGTAGCCACATAAGCGATCACGACAGACAACACTATCAAAATGCCGATCACCATACCACTAATTTTTGTGCCTATTCCTATTGTCCGCATGTATTGGATACGTCCTCTCTAATCTGACGCCATGCCGTCACAACTCTATACAACTTAAGCCGAATCTGTTCCATCATGGATACTTATTTTATCGTACAAATTACCTAAAATTTTAATTATTTATCGATTTGAAAATTAATACAGTTCTTATCAGGTGACCTTACCTTCCTTGACAATTCCTCTTAATAATGATTTACTAATTTTACTATTCGTAATTATTACGATTAAGGTAGAATAAAGAAAGCACCTCGGCTTTCCTATCTCACATGATAACCACTACAGCACATTCGACATTTCATGATACTTTCGAAGGGAAGAGTGATTACGTTGGCAAACGCTATGGAATTGGAAAAGAAAATACCGGTCACGGTACTAAGCGGGTACCTCGGCTCCGGCAAAACCACACTGCTGAACTATGTGCTGAACAACCGGGAAAGCTTGCGGGTAGCCGTCATTGTCAATGATATGAGTGAGGTAAACATTGATGCTGATCTCGTTCGTGACGGTGGAGGATTATCTCGTGTGGATGAGAAGCTGGTGGAAATGTCCAACGGTTGCATCTGCTGTACCCTGCGGGAAGATTTATTAAAAGAGGTAGAACGACTGGCACTCGACAAAAGGTTTGACTATATTCTTATCGAGTCCACGGGTATAGGTGAGCCCATTCCGGTAGCACAGACCTTCAGTTATGTAGATGAGGAAAATGGAATTGATTTGACCAAGCTGACCCGACTGGATACTATGGTCACCGTCGTGAATGCACCGGAATTTTGGAAAGACTTCTACTCTAGGGACTCCCTCAGGGATCGCGGACAGGAAGTGGCAGAAGAGGATGCACGCGGCATCGTTGATCTGCTCATAGAACAGGTGGAATTTTGTGATGTGCTGATCATTAACAAATGCGATCTGGTATCCCCAGAGGAGCTGGAACGATTGGAAAAAGCGTTACGCGGCCTTCAACCAAACGCCAAAATCATCCGTTCCGAGTACGGTAAGGTGGACCCAAAAGAGATTTTGAACACGCATCGCTTCGATTTTGAAACAGCTAGTCAGGCGGCAGGCTGGATACAGGAAATGAAAAAAGAAGAGCACGTACCGGAGACAGAAGAATATGGCATTGCTTCGTTTGTGTACAAGCGCAAAATCCCATTTCATCCTGAACGTTTGTTGAAATGGCTGGCTCAATGGCCTGCTGAGGTTGTACGTTCCAAGGGATTGGTGTGGCTCGCCACGCAGAACCGCACTGCTTTTACATTCAGTCAGGCGGGTAGCTCTAAACAATTCGCACGCGCAGGACTGTGGGTATCTGCTTTGACTGAAGAAGAACGCCAATACTATCTTGGCGAAGATTTCGAAAAGACACCTGACTGGGACGAAAAGTATGGTGACCGGGTGACCAAACTCGTATTTATTGGTATCGATATGAACCGGGAAGAAATCGAGCGCACCCTGGATGAGACACTGCTGACCCCTGAAGAAATGGAGCAGGATTGGCGCAAGCTGCCTGACCCGTTTACGAAAAAAATATAATGAGATTATAAAGTAAAAAGCGCCTTAAGGGAGAATCCCCCCCTCTTAGGCGCTCTTATATTATTTATGCTTAACCCATTGCGCGCTATCCACCGGCCAAAAAATCACATCCGCACGGCCAACGATATCTTTAATAGAAACAAAGCCAATAGCACGACTATCCCTACTATTATTGCGGTGGTCGCCCATCACAAAAATATAACCCTCAGGTACCTTGGAATCGGTTATGGTTCCATTTGGAAAATCGACATTGTTATATAGTTCTCCCTTGGCGTGCGCATCCTGAATAGCTCCCTGAATGTATGACTCCTCTACTTTCTTACCGTTCACATAAAGATGATCTCCTTGATACTGAATCGTATCTCCAGCCACTCCAATAACACGCTTAATAAAGTCTTTTTGTTCCTTTCTCACATGGAATACAACAACCTCACTCGGCTTGGGATCACGAAAATCGTAAATCACCTTGTTCACGACCACTCGTTCATCTGTCTTGAAATTCGGTTCCATGGACGCTCCCTCAACAATAAATGGCGCAAATAATAGCCAACGTATAATGAACACGAGCACAATGGCTACAATAATGGCCTTAAGCCAATCGATCATCTCATTTTTCACTCGTGGCTGCTTTTCCTGCAATTGTTCGACAGTTGAATCCGTCAAATGATTTCCACTCTCCATGCACTAAACCCACCCTTTCTCACAGTTTTCATTCCTATTATATGTATAATGTTTAAGTATAATCAAATTTTCCCAGTCTGGCAAAATTGCATTTTTAGTTGAAACAAAAGTGTGAACTTTTTTTCACAATATCAAAAAAACAGTAAAAAACTGTTGATGCAAACGTTAACATATATTACACTGTGCATATACTTCTTAGAGCGTTTTGGACTAATGGTAGATCAATCTGTCCCCCCAGGAGGTGTCCTGTTTTTAGTGGAAAGACAGCATGAGTCACTTTTATAGATGCTATCTTCTTTTAAAATATGAGCTCAAATAAGGAGGAAATTACATGTTTAAACGAAATGATCGTCCAAAAAACGGATTTAACGCTCTAAGGCTCGGTGTTTCTTTTGTTTTCGCTTCTTCTTGTCTTATTGGAACCGCTTACGCAGATACGTCATCCAACAACATCCCTTCTTCTGCACTCACAGAAGAGGCAGTTAGTACAACCGACGCAACAGCTGTCTCCACAACGTTAGCGGCAGGAGATTTGTATGTGTCACCAAATGGTAACGTGTCCAATCCGGGTACAATATCCAGTCCTACCACGCTCGAAGCAGCACTTACACAAATTGCTCCTGGTAAAACTATTTATCTGCGCGGTGGTAACTACACTTACTCCTCAACGATTACAATTCAGCGTGAAAACAGCGGCAATAACGGCTCACTCAAAGGGTTGGTCGCTTACGGTAGTGAAAAGCCGGTACTTGATTTCTCTGCTCAAGCCTTTGGTTCAGCCAATCGTGGACTTCAGCTTAACGGAGACTTTTGGCTAGTAAAGGGCCTTGAAGTAAAGGGTGCCGGAGATAATGGTATCTATATCGGCGGCAGCAATAACCGAATCGAAAACGTGGAAACCCACCACAACCGGGATACTGGACTCCAGCTTGGACGTTACTCGCCTAACGCTTCCACTAGTGAGTGGCCTTCGAACAATTTGATTTTGAATTCTTACTCTCACGATAACGCTGATCCCGATAATGGTGAGGATGCCGATGGCTTCGCGGCTAAATTAACTGTAGGATCAGGCAATGTGTTTGATAACTGCTTGGCTGCGTACAACGTAGACGATGGCTGGGATTTGTATAGCAAAACCGAAACGGGTCCCATCGGCGAAGTAACCATTTTGAACAGTGTGGCCCACCACAACGGGCAGACCTCAGATGGAACGTCTACCGCGAACAGCGACGGCAACGGCTTTAAGCTGGGTGGAGACAAAATCAAAGTCAACCATATTGTGAAAAACAGTATTGCTTTCCAGAACAAAAAACACGGCTTCACCTACAATAGCAATCCCGGCAGCATTACGTTGACCAATAATACCTCGTGGGACAATGGACAAAGTAATTTTGCTTTTGACAAGGGTGATCACGTGTTCATTAACAATCTTTCCTTTGAGGGAAGTGCCAGTGACAAAACAAGTGGTACAGATCAAGACAACTCTAGCGTTTGGTGGAAAAACAAAAAATCGACGAATGCCAAAGGTCTGGTAGTCAGTGCAGACGACTTTGTTAGTCTCACGCCTTCTATCACTCGAAGTGCAGACGGTTCCATCCAGCTAGGTGATTTCCTTAAGCTGGCCAAAGGAAGCGATCTGATCGGCTCGGGTACTCCGAGCGGAAAAAATATAGGGGCACGTTAAAAGCCCCGCCTAATCAGGACGCCCTGGCCCATCTACCAACTTAGACAATTCTGCATAATATAGCGACCGGTGATTGTCCTCATAACCAGACAAAATATGAGGTGAACAGATCATGGAACGAAGAATCACACTGAAACATACACTCGCCTATGGAAGCGGTAACATGCTGGGAAGTGGCGCACTTGCTATTAGCGGTGCGTGGTTAATGTACTTTTATACAACCTTTTGCGGACTGTCTCCCGTTCAGGCCGCGGCCATTTTCTCTGTTGCCAGCATCATAGATGCGATCAGCAATCCGGTCATGGGCTTTATCAGCGATAACTTTCACCGGACCCGCTTGGGCCGTAAATTCGGCAGACGTCGCTTTTTCATCATGATGGGTATCCCGCTGATGCTCGTGTATCCGATGCTTTGGGTAGATGGGTTGGGCTTCTGGTATTACCTGAGTACGTATGTGCTGTTTGAACTGGTGTATACCTCTGTCATGGTGCCGTATGAAGCACTAGCGTCGGAGATGACCCGGGACTTCGGCGCACGCTCCAGATTGACTGGATGGAAGGCCATGTTTGGCAAAATTGCCAATTTCGCTGCCGCTTTTATCCCTGGTCGCTTTATTGCCGAGTATGGCAAAGACTCTCCATTGCCTTTCTTTTATACCGGTCTCGTTTTTGCAGCTATTCTGCTGATTGCGATGGCATTCTTATACAAAAACTCCTGGGAACGTCCAAGTGAGGAACTGCAAAAGGAACTGGAAGGTGAAGCTCCGCTTTCCTTTATAGATTCGATGAAAAAGTTGTTTGTCGACATTTCCTCTACCTTCCGAGTCAAGACGTTCCGTCATCATCTCGGGATGTACCTGGGCGGCTTTTCAGCTGAGTGGCTGTTTACTTCTGCTTTTACGTACTTTATTGTCTTCTCCTTGTTCCAAAGCTCGGAGATGGTATCCAATTTGAACAGCTTTAACTCTGTCATTCAATTGATTTCTACCTATTTCTTCATCCAATTCTGCGTGCGTAAAGGGTTCCGTATGCCTTTCATCGCCGCACTCGTTGTCGTTTGCTTTAGCGTAGCTGGTTATGGCCTGCTCTATATAACGGGAGCCTCGAATACGATGGTATGGCTATATGTCATCACCCTGTTCATGGGGCTTGGTACTGGGGGCGTCTACTACATCCCTTGGAATCAATACACGTTCCTTGCCGATGTGGATGAAGCGTTGACCGGCCGTCGCCGGGAAGGTATTTATGCAGGTATGATGACTTTTGCCGGAAAAATGGTGCGGGCCGTTGTCGTCTTCATTCTTGGCTGGGTATTACAGCATTTTGGCTTTGTATCCGGGGCTGATAGTCAGCCAGTCGCTGCTCAGCACGCCATCTTTTATGTACTCGTGGTCGGTACCATCGTTCTCGCGATCATCGGTATGATTGCGTCTGTCGTGATGAAGCTGGATATTGACAGCCACAAGAAGCTAATCGCCGAAATTGACCGCCTCAAAAACGGTGGCTCCATGAAATCAGCCAAACCGGAAGCACGAAAGGTATTCGAGGAACTGACAGGTTTCCATTACGATCGGTGCTGGGGCAACAATAACGTGGGCTTCAAGAACAAACCTGTTGACCCTAAAACACACACTCCGTCTATGTAATAACAATAACAAATACAGATTAAACATTTACTAAAGAGGTGACTGTATCATGGCAAATCCAACATCACAACCAACAACCAGTCCTACAAAAACAGATTCTTGGGCAGTACGTATGAGCGATTCCGTTCTACAACGGAGTCCAGAATTTTACGAAAAATGGGAATATGACCACGGCGTCATTTACAGAGGTCTGGAATGGGTTGGCGAACTGACAGGCGATCCCAAGTATATGGAATATATAAAGAAACATATGGATCATTTTGTTGACGAAAATGGCGTTATTCAGCGCTATAAAGTAGATGAGTACAATATTGACCATGTGAATAACGGCAAACTGCTCTTCTCTCTGTATCGTGCTACAGGAGATGAACGATATAAGAAGGCTGCCTACCAATTACGCAGTCAGCTGGAAAAACACCCGCGCACAAGCGAAGGCGCATTCTGGCATAAGCAAATTTATCCGTATCAAATTTGGCTCGACGGCTTGTACATGGGTGCCCCGTTCTACGCTGAATTTATCCGTGAATTCGGAGATCCGTCAGAGTTTGACGATGTGACCCTGCAATTCAAGCTCTGCTATGAACATACACGTGATCCTAAAACAGGCCTGCTCTACCATGCCTGGGATGAGAAAGGTGAGCAGCATTGGTGCAACCCGGAAACAGGCTGCTCCAAAAATTTCTGGGGACGCTCGATGGGTTGGTTCGTTATGGCACTCGTTGATGTGCTGGACTATATTCCAGAGGATCATGCAGACCGTCCCGTCCTGATTGATATGCTGACGGAAACACTGGAAGCCCTGCTGAAAGTGCGTGATAAAGAAAGTGGTGTCTTTTATCAAGTGCTCAACCTGGGCCATGTGAAAGGCAACTATCTGGAAGCCTCTGCTTCCTGCATGATTCTCTATGCTATTGCCAAGGGCGTTCGCAAAGGCTATCTGCCAGAGCAATATCGTCAAGAGGCAGAAATTATCCGTAAGGGAATTATCGATGAATTTATCACGATTACTGAAGAAGGACTTGTGAATCTGAACAAAACGGTGCAAGTAAGCGGTTTGGGTGGTAAAGATCGTCGGGATGGCACCTTCGCTTACTATATCAGCGAGCCGATTATAACCAACGATCCCAAAGGTATCGGAGCTTTCATTCAGGCGATGGGTGAAGCAGAACGCATCTAAACACGCGAAGTATAAACCTTAATTGCAAAAAGGACGGTGGCCATCAGCCCCGTCCTTTTCTTACATATAAACATATCCTACTTCATAACCTTAAACTCATATCCCTGTTTCTTTAGGAATTCTATAATTTGAGGCAACGCTTTTGCGGTTTCTTCTTTACCATAGGTGTCATGCATGAGTATGATTGCTTTTTCACGACCTTTGACTGACCTTATAAACTGGTTGATTAGTGCCGGTGCCTTCTTGGATTTCCCCTCTGCATCCTTCGTTAATACATTCCAATCTACCTGATGATAGTCCTTTTGATGTAAAACTTTATCCAAAGCAGCCATCCCCTGTGGATCTCTGCTATTCCATGTCATGTGGCCCCCCGGAAACCGGATCATTCTTGTGGTGAACTCTGGCCCCAGAATACTTTTTAACACCTTATTGTTCCTCTCAATATCCTGCATAACATGGTCCGTGCTTACCCGCTTGTTAGGATATAAATACTTATAATTATGAGAGTACGTGTGGTTTCCTATCGCATGACCTTCTTTAACAATTCTTTTGATAATGTTCCTGGTATGTTCATTTTCATCGGCTTCTTTTCCTACGATAAAAAAGGTTGCCTTGACCTTCTGTTTTTTCAGAATGTCTAATATTTTAGGTGTTACCGTCACGGATGGACCATCATCAAAGGATAAGTAGGCCACTTTTTTACCATCGGCTCCATCGGGCATCTGCCCTAGCATTTGCTGTTTTAAATATTTTTCGACAAAGGCACCATCTTCTACTTCGGGGTCGCTTTTTGGAGAGACTGCTTTACCATTTGCTCCCCCATTTACTTTACCTTTTGATGAGTCCTTGGATACGGAATCTGTTTTTTTAGCAAGCTCCTGTGTTGGCGCATGCGTTTTGTTATCTGAGACCTTTATCGCAATGAAAGTAATACAGCCTGCCACAAATAATATAATAGCAAGTAAAATTAGTCTTTTTCTGTTCCTCTTCAAGCGGTGTTCTCTTGTCCTACTATGTGAATAGCCCTTTTCCATTAGCTTATGTACCTCCCACTAAAATAAGAAAAACCACCGGATCAGGGTTGATGTACACACCTTAGAATGGACATGGGAAAAACCCTTAGGTTTAGCCGATGAAAATTTAGGGATGCACTTCAACCAGAGGACAACCTACTCCTGGTGGCTTTCTTGTCTTGCATTTGCATAATTTATGAGTATCATTGCAGTTTATTACGATTGCTTCGTTAAGGCCTGAGCCAACAAGGACGCATAAGCTTTAGCACCACTAGGTTTTAAATGTACTCCGTCATGCTCGAAATATGAATTTTTACCAGAGCTAGCTGCATACCAGTCAATCATTGTAATTCGCGGGTCCTGCAACGCTGCTTCGGCAAGATGCTTGTTCACAATACTCTCCCACGGCCGAGGCACACGGGTATTCACGAGTATAATATGCTTCGTATCCTTCAGACTGGCCAGCAAATTCGCTAACTGATCCTTGGTGAAAGCGCCGTTCGTGCCCAGCTCAATAATAACTGTCTTACCCAGCTGTCCGTTCTGTCTTAGCTGCTCCAGTACGGCAGGCGCCTCCGCCATCTGACGGCCGATCCGTCCATCTACAACAGCTCCCGGGAAGGAATCCTGAATGTACGACTGTACATCCAACATGACAGAGTCTCCAATGGCGGTCACACTCGACCCATCACCTGTAATAGGCGTAGCTTTTTTGGGTTTGTCCGAAGGTTCCGACGGTTTCGTAACATCGTCCGTAGTACCAGCCTGGACCGCCGTGTTTTTAGGCGTCTGGGCTTGAGACGGGACTGGGATCTGCACCTTGCTGCCCTCGGACCCTTGCAGCTTGATGGCTTTGGGCTCCTTGGAAGCCACGGATACCGTTCCGTGAAGCGGCGGCATCGCTTTTGCCTTTGCGACTGGCTTCTCATCACTTGATGCCGCCTGAATCGTTGCGTCAGGAGACGCCACGTACAGGTGGACGGTACCCACGAGAATACCTGCAAAAAGCACAGCCGCTGTAGTTGTAGGCATCCATCTCCACCGCGCCTGTCTACGAACCGCTGAACGGATTTCTGTGATCCAGTGGCGGAATCCTCCACGGCGAATCGGCTCCTCGATATATTTAAATGAGAGAGACGCCAGCAATACGGTAGCTAGCAATTGTAAAATGATACGCATCACATGCACGCCATCGGTATCTACTTGAGGCGTCGTTAGCGTAATAACCGGAACATGCCACAGATACAGTCCATAGGAACGGGCTCCAATCCAGCGTAGCGGCTTGATTCCAAGGAGACGACCAAGGTGGCTTACCGGATGTGCCAACGCTGCGACCACAATAGCAGTGACCAAAGCTATGCCCAGCAGGCCGCCCCGGTACAGAGATGGGTCATATTCATTCGAGGCCCACGCCCAGTGACAAAGCAGCAGCAAGCTTATTGCACCGATGCTGTCCAGAAGCATACGCGCCTTAGGAGAAGCTTGCTCTTTCAGTTTGCCGCTTGGCCATACCAAGGCCAGCGCCGCACCAATCAGCAAAGCAAATCCGCGCGTATCCGTGCCATAATACACCCGGCTCGGGTCGCTTCCTGGTACGTAAATCACTGCCATCAGGAGTGCAGATATTAACGCCAGACAAGTCACCCAGCCTGCGAGCACAATACGCTTGGGCATGAATTTTAGCCCAAGCGCCAGTAGTAAAGGCCACAAGATATAAAACTGCTCCTCCACCGCCAGCGACCACAGATGCCCAAGCGGAGAAGGTGGGCCGAAACTTTCAAAATACGAAACCTGATGGAAGATAAACCACCAATTGCTCATATACACCAATGCGGCAGGTACATCTCCGCGCAAGGCCGTTAGCCGCGACGGATCGAAAAGCAACGAGCACAGGACAATGACAGCCACAACCGTCAACATGGCAGGCAGCAACCTTCTGGCACGACGCAACCAGAAATCTTTCATTTTAAAACTATGATATGTATCCCACTGACTCACCAAAATATCTGTAATCAGATACCCCGACAAAGTAAAAAACACGCCTACACCCAACAAACCACCCGGCAACCAATCCGGATTCAGATGATACACAATGACTGCGATGACCGCCAGCGCTCTTAATCCATCCAAACCTGGCATATAACGACGTTGTGACGGCAATTGTTTAGACTTCATTTCAGCCGCCGTCCTTCTTGCAAATTCAAGCTCCCTGTCTGTTTCAATGCTCTTCTGCCCTTTCCCTCTCCTGCACATCGTCTGTGCGATGCCCTGTAGCCTTTTCATTCATTATATAAAACTTCATAATCGTAATGATTTCAATGAAGTTAAAATTAATGACAATGTTTTTATTATATCATTCCTTTCCACAGTTAGGTAACCACTGATAGATATACAAAAAAAGGCATCTCTTCCCTTAGGAAGAAAATGCCTTTTTATTAGTATTCTATGCTCTTAAAATTTGATGATACCTGAGGTATGAAGGAAGACCAACAACATCAGGATCGGTGCAACATACCGGAGACCGAATAACCACACGTTGAACCAGAAGGGTTTGATGTTCGCATGCTCAGCGGCAGTCTTCCAGTAATAACCTGTGAATATAACAATCAACAAACCGCCTAACGGTAAGAAGATGTTGGAAGCGGTGAAGTCTACGAAATCAAAGAATGATTTATCCCCCACTTTTAATTCCGGCACCAGGCCCATGGACAATGCAGAAGGGACGCCCAGCATCAAGCACAGGACCGATACGACGATAACAGAGCGAACCCGGCTCCAACGCATACGCTCCATGACATAGGCTACTGGAACTTCCAGCAAGGATACCATAGAACCTAATGCAGCAACCGCCAGCAGTACAAAGAACAAACCGCCGAAGAATGCACCAAAAGGCATTGCCGAGAAAGCAGCCGGTAAAGCAATGAAAACCAGAGATGGTCCTTGAGCTGGGTTAATTCCGAAGGAGAAGGTTGTAGGGAAAATAATCATACCTGCGATAAACGCATAGATTAAATCTCCGCCACCAACTGCCAGCATGGCTCCACCCAGCGATTGACGGCGATCCACGTACGCACCGTACGTGATCATAATTCCCATCCCCAGTGAGAGTGAGAAGAAGGCATGTCCCAAAGCAACCAATGCAGACTCTATGCTTAGCTTAGAGAAGTCGGGATTCAGAAAGAAGGATACGCCCGCACCAGAGCCTGGCAGCATAAGAGCGTTAATCATCAACACGAGCAACAGGATGACCTTGGCAGGAATCAAAATTTTATTGAACTTTTCAATCCCGTTTGATACCCCAAGAGTAACCACGACTGCTGTAAATGCAAAAACAACTAACAGCCAAACCAACGGCGCATACCCGGAGGAAAAAGAAGCGAACTGTCCAGCAAAATCATTATTTGAAAACAGATTTCCGCTAAATGCCTCTACGGCATAATGCAGTGTCCAGCCTCCTACAATGGCATAGAACGATAAGATAACAAAAGGCACGATAACAAACATAATGCTCATCTTGCCCCAAATCGGGTGACCGCCTACTTTTACCATTGCAGAAGCAGCACTTCCTCGACCTGCACGACCAAGCGCAAGCTCTGCTAAAAGTACAGGCAAACCAACAAGCAACAGGCAGACAATAAACAATAAGAAAAATGCAGCTCCGCCATATTGTCCTGTAATATACGGAAATTTCCATATGTTACCTAGTCCTGCCGCACTCCCGATCGCCGCCAATATGAATCCAGCAGACGAGAAGCGTTCATTTTTATCAGACAGGCTATTCTGCCCCTTGCTCAAATTCATTATATCCCCCTCATTCTCTCTACTTACGCATAAACATGAGCATGCGTACATAAATAATTTTTACTCATTATAGCGTAAGTAGGATGTAAGGTCATGCATAATTTTTCACTATTACCGGATTTATTTTCATAATGTTCCGTATCTACAAAATACAACAGAAAACTACATATTTTCTTCAACATCCTTCTTTATTATGGTCTCTCCCATGCGATTAGATACTTTTTGATAAATATACGAAATCGCCAACAGTACAACACCAAAAGAGAAGTAGGCTACAATCGTGCTCCCCGTCGTTAACAGGTGCAGATCATACAACAGCAGCTTACCTGTCGACAGCAAGGTCAAGCCCAATCCAAATCTGCGAATGTAGACCACTCGCTTGAGGAAGCCGTATACAATATACAAAATGGCCAGCAGCAAATACACCAGACTGAACACAAGACCAGCATCCCCCAGGCGGAACTGAACTCCGAGAAAGGCGGTTATGATACCCAGCAAATATACACCCATAATGACCGGATACAACTCATTGCTTCTATAATGTCGGGTCATCAGTGCGTTCAGAAAATCCCTGCTGCTGAAGAATACCAGCACATTAAAGGCTGCGAGTACCACTAACGCCACATAATCAGCAGCCGTATTTTGTGCATAATTTTCATGCAAGGTTGGAACCGTTACGGTGATCACCAGTGCCAGCGCGTAGCCTATGACGTACAACGCCAAGCTGTAGTATTTAATCACCCGATCATACAGCAACCTCACCTTAGGCAGGAAATAAGCCAACACCAGCGATACGCAGGTGTACAACAACACTTTGTACAAGGTGTAATGGACAAACCCGTCGGATACAACGATGTTATACCAATGCCCGGCTTCATACAAAAGGTAGAAATACACGTTCACCAAAGCTACATATTTAAATCCTTGCATGATATGCATTTCGTACAAACGATTGTTTTTGAAAGCATTCGGACGGCTAAATTGAATCGCATAGAAGACGGTAACGATCAACATTCCCAGTGTAATGAGCGTATATTTGAGTCCAAAATAGTCTGTCTCAAATCCTGACAACAGATATATAGGGAAATCGACGAAAAAGAATGCGCCCAGACACAGTAATAAAATGCCCCAGCCAGCTCGTTCCAATTCCTTCAACCGGTAACGGCGCCCATATAATGTAAGAAGAACCGCTTCGATCAACCAGCCCATGGATAACCATCTAACTCCAAACTGGAACGGCACCATAAGGATGGCAAAGGTCAACGAAGTCGCATAAAATAATATTTTGGTTTGTTTCTCCTCTGGAATATATCGACGGACCCATTGTCCCAGACCCCCGTACACCAAGCAAAAGACGAGAGCCAGCAAGCCTTTATAATCATCCAGGCCTGCATCGCCGAACAGAGAATACAGAACGGAACAGCTCACGACTGTATTCAGAGCCAAAAGGGAGAAATCCAGCCATGACAGTTTTGATTTTAAACGGAACGGCACCCACAGCGTCATCCCGAGGTACATCGCAAATGTAATGACTGCATACAGCATGCTCGCTACGGCACTTTCCGATAACCACGCCAGCACAATCATCAAGGGCGTATTAAGTAAAAAGCTGATATATTGCACGACGACCCACCGTTTGCGGAAGGATACAAGCAGAATCAGCAAATTTAACAGGAACAAATAGCCCATGGCGATATACACGGCGTTCCCTTCCAGTCCGTTCGCTGCCATATAGGAAAAGAGCGGGAGATATCCCCCTACTAAACCAAAAGAGCATATCGTTCGGGATTCATACCTTAATGACAGGAGCACAGCGGTCACCGTAACGAGTACGGATAAGCCTATGCCTGTATACATTCCTATGATTTCTAACAAAAAGTAGCTGTAAAAAATCGATCCGTACAACACAGAAATACCGCCGCCCAAAATACCGAGCGCAAAGGTCTGCTTCTGCTTACGGTACAGCCACTCCCCGCCGCCCAGCATCAACGCTCCTAGCAGAAAGAAGGCCACGCCCTTCATATTTCCTGTAAACCAGTTCGAGTATGAGTATTTAAAAGCGGCTCCCACACCCAATATAATGAGCAAAATCCCCAGCTTGTTGATCCAGTTCAAGCCTAGCTTCATTTCAAACTGATTTTGCTTCATGCGCTTCTGCATCGTTTCTTCGCTGATCTCTTCTTCTCCGAACTGCTGGAACTCGCTTGCCGTCTGATGAAGCAATTTGCGCTCGGCCTCCTGAAACCGCCCGCGTTGCTCCATGATTCGGTCACGAATCTCCTCTGAGAACAGTCGTAATCTGGCGACGATCTCGTCCTGATCTTCTTTAAGCTCATGCGTAGTTTGCTGAATAAGCTGGTCCACCCGGTTTTTAGCCCCATATTCAAAGGCTGTCAGCCGATTTTCCCCTTCTGTAGTTCTGGAGGCAAAATAGGTCTCCAGCTTTTCACGCGAAATGCGGATCATATTCGCTTTTTCACTCAGCATTTGCTCCGTCAGCGCAGTGCGCAGCTTTCCATTTTCCTGCTCAATATGTCGTACTCGCTCTTCCAAGTGAATGCAGCGAGCCTGATAATCCTCGAACTTTTTTCGCAGAACCTCATTCTCCAGAATGATATCTGAGGCTTCATAGTCCGCGATTAATGTTTGATACTCCTTGAGCAGCTTGTTCTGTTCTTGGCGGATCGTATGTAAACGATCTTTAAAATCCTCCATGTTCTCCTCCATCGCTGTCCATTTTGGTAATCATTACATTTTACATGAAATTAAAAAGGCATTATAGAGACTATAGCCCATTTTGGACGTTAAATTGGGGCTTTTACTTAAATATTCTTCCAGTTTCATGATCGCAGATGAAGTAGGACAGATATACATAAGAAATAAAGACTACCTCTTCCCTTCGCAAACATGAAACCCGCATGGATGTGTTGCAGAGTCTACGCTGTGTATTTATTTTTATTGGAAAGATCATGATGAAAAAACTAAGTAATCCAATGTACAGACTCATGCCCTTGATTAACCTGCCGAAAATCCGTATACTTACAAAAAAGCAAACGATATTATGCCTATGAAGAGCATCCAACTCGGAGGCGTTTACGCCAAGGACCATACGTTAGCGTAGGATATGGCGATATGTACCTAAGTAAACCGGACCCGCCCGTTACAGCGGAGCAAAGTGGATTGGAGAGTTATGACATCTGTCATGCTGTCTGGTCAATTTGGGTGGCACCGCGAGACCAAAGCGCTCCTCGTCCCATGTGGATGAGGGCGCTTTTTGTATTTTTATCCGAAAAGGAGTGCGGTGTCATGTTGGATATCAAATGGATCAGAGAGCATCAAGAACAGGTTCAGACAGCAGCAGACGGCAAAGGAATACAGGTATCGGTCGCAGAGCTGTTGACCCTGGATGATCGGAGAAAACAGCTACTTCAGGAAGTGGAACAGCTTCGGCAGAAGCGTAATCAATGTAGTCAGGATATTGGCGCGCTAATCCATGCCGGCCAGAGTGAACAGGCAGAAGTGGCAAAGCGGCAGGTCAAAGAAATTAACGGACGAGTAGATCTTCTGGAAGCCCCGCAACAGGAAGTAGAGGAACAGTTTCAACAACTCTTGCTTCTGATGCCTAATATCGTATCGCCAGATACGCCACGGGGGAGATCGGATGAGGATAATGTAGAACTGGAGCAGGTCGGGCCGGTTCCGAACTTCGGATTTGAACCAAAGGATCATATGACGCTCGGTGAGCTTCATAAGCTAATCGACGTCCCTCGGGGTGTCAAAACAGCCGGTACCCGTAACTACTATTTGACGGGAGCAGGGGTTGCATTGCATCGGGCTGTGCAGCAGCTTGCGGTGGATCTGCTGACTGAACGTGGATTCCAGTTGCTGGATGTTCCGCTGATGGTACGTGCAGAGGCCATGCGCAGCACTGGTTTTTTCCCGCTCGGACTGGATCAGACGTACCGCATTACAGGTGAGGATCAGTGGCTTGTAGGCACTTCGGAAGTGCCTCTGGTCTCGTATTACAGCGGTGAGATCGTGGATGTTACGGACCCGATTCGGCTGGCAGCCGTGTCCGTATGCTTCCGCAATGAGGTTGGCTCGGCCGGAAGGGATGTGCACGGACTGTATCGTGTGCACCAGTTTGCCAAGGTTGAGCAGGTCGTCATCTGCGAAGCCAGCCTGGACGCTTCGGAACAGATGTTTCAGGAGATTACGCGCAATGCGGAAGACCTGCTTCAACTGCTGGAGCTGCCCTACCGTAAGATGGCTGTCTGTACAGGCGACATGGCGCAAAAAACCTACAAGCAGGTGGACATTGAGACATGGATGCCCAGCCGCCAGGCTTACGGCGAGACACATTCGTCGTCCCAGCTGCTTGATTTCCAGGCGCGCCGTTCCAACATCCGGTACCGCAATGCGGACGGCAAGCTGAAATATTGTTACACGCTCAATAACACAGCGGTCGCTTCGCCCCGGATTCTGATCCCGTTGCTGGAGCATCACCAGCAAGAGGACGGTTCGATCCGTATTCCGGAGGCTTTACGCCCATACATGCCGCAAGGTATGGAATTTTTGCGTACTCCCTTGTTATGAAAACAGGATCGCACTTTGAAAAGTAGTACCCAATGAGCAGGATTTCCCATTGTAATCATCGCAAAAAAGACGAAGGATAAATATCCTTCGTCTTTTTTGATGTGTCATTGTGCTTCTGCTTCCCATGCGCTAGCAGGACTAAAGAATTCATAGTGGATATCCGAAGCAGGGATATTCCACTCCTTCAACAGGCCGTATACCGATTGCATGAATCCCTCAGGGCCGCAAAAGTAATATTGTGCGTTACGTTCCGGTATCACGGATTGTAACCAGGCCAGATCCAAACGGCCTTCCTTGTGAAAAGCCTGTGCCAGCCGATCCTGCTCCGTTGGTCTGCTGTAACACCAGCGAACTGCAGCCTGTGCATGTGTGGCGACCAGCTTTTCTACCTCATTACGCAGAGCATGGTTATCCCCGTTGACTGCTGCGTGGACAAAGGTGATAGGCCGATGCGGAGCAGATTTCACCAAGGAAGCCAGCATACTGACCATCGGGGTTAGCCCGACCCCGCCACTGATCAGCACGACAGGTCTGCGATCTGCCCGATCCAGCGTAAAATCACCCGCCGGTGCAGATACCTGAAGCACATCGCCCTCTTGCACCTGCTCATGCAGATACACGGATACTTTACCTGCCGGACGGGACTCTACAGCATCCTCTCGCTTTACAGATATCCGGTAGTGGGAGTGGCCCGGGGCATCCGAAAGACTGTATTGACGAATGTGGGTATTATGTTCACCCGGAATTTCCATTTTTAAGCTTATATATTGCCCAGGTTCGAATTCAGGCAACACCTGTCCATCCTGCGGCACCAGATAAAAGGACGTAATCTGGTCGCTTTCTTTAACCTTTTTCTGCACAACAAAGCTCTTAAAATCTGACCAGCCTCCCTGCTGCTGTCCAGCCTCCTTGTACATTTCAGCTTCCATGTCTATAAATACATTAGCGATCACACCATAGGCCTCGGCCCATGCGGCAATGATCTCGTCTGTAGCCGCATCTCCCAGTACGTCCTTGATCGCAGCGAGCAGATATTTTCCGACGATAGGGTAATGCTCGGGCTTAATTCCCAAACTGCGATGCTTATGTGCAATCTGACGTACCACCGGAAGAATTTCCTCCAGACGGTCAATGTGCTGTGCAGCCGCGTATACAGCATTGGCCAGCGCTCCCTGTTGACGTCCTTGTTTCTGATTCGCGTGATTGAATATATTGAGAAGCTCGGGATGGGCCTCAAACATCATCTGGTAAAAACGCTTGGTGATTGTAGTTCCGTGTACCTCCAAAACAGGTACAGTCGATTTGATCGTTGCAATGGTTTGCTCACTTAGCATCTTTGTATCCCTCTTCTCTCCAAAATAAGATAACAAAGGGTATTTCAATATATGTCCCATTTGTAACCCTCAATTTAAAGCAAGTATACCCACATAAAGTAACCGTTTATGTGATTCCAGTCACTTTAAATTTAAAATAATGTGAACGTGTCAATGACAAAACGCACAATTACAAACGCTTCCCACATAACTGACGAGCTTTCCCCAAAGTTTCAAATATCTATATACCTATTTTGTATGCAGTGATCAGATTTGTCCTTTCTCGTAACAACAGTTTCACCATGCTAAAGACTTCAATTTATTCCACTTGTAAACGCTTCCAATTAGGGTAAAATCGAAAATGAGGTGCCGGACAAGCCATTCCGACCCATCCTATCCGTGTTAAAGGAGGCAGATGATATCGTGAAGTGGATCAACAGCAGCAAATGGTTAGCCGCATGGATTTGTATCCTATTCGCAGTGGCCAGTGCGGGTCTTCAACCCGATACAGCACACGCCAATACAACAGGCGTTACGCAAGCAACCTACGGGACCGAGGTGAACCAAGCGCTGAATGGTTTGGACGTCGCCAATGCTGAACTATCCCTGAGCGCAACAGCAAGCACAGCCATTACGAACGGAGCGGATTGGAAAGACACCGCAGGTAACCCGATTCAGGCGAACAGCGGTAATATTCTAAAAGTAGGTTCTACTTATTATTGGTACGGCGAGCACGCCGAAAACTGGAAATTTGAAAAAGTGAACGTATATACCTCAACCGATTTGAAAAATTGGTCCTTCCGCAGCAGTATTCTCACCAAAGATTCCGCCCCTGAGCTGAATTCGAGCAAAATCGAGCGTCCCAAAGTTATCTACAACAAAACCACCGGAAAATATGTACTATGGGCGCACTATGAAAATGGCACGGACTACTCACTAGGTCGTGTAGCCGTCGCTACCAGCGATACACCCGACGGAAATTTTGCCTACCAAGGCAGCTTCCGCCCACTGAATTACGAGTCTCGTGATATGACGGTGTTCACGGATACGGACGGTAGCGGCTACCTTATTACAGCTTCCCGTAAAAATGGCGGTGCCAACGATACGATGGCGATCTTCAAGCTGACAGCCGATTATACAGGCGTGCAGTCGTTCGTTGGCTGGATTTTTGAAAATGGCTATCGCGAAGCTCCTGCTGTTGTGAAAAAGAACAATACCTACTATCTGTTCACCTCGCAGGCATCTGGCTGGTATCCGAATCAGGGCGCTTACGCAACCGCCAGTTCCATGACTGGAAGCTGGTCTGCTCTGTCACCCTTCGGTGATCCGGCGGCTTACGGCTCGCAAATCCATTCCATCGCCACGATTACAGGTAGCGCAGGAACCAGCTACATCTATATGGGCGATCGCTGGAATCCGCTCAATCTGAGCGACCACAAATTCATCTGGTTGCCACTAACTCTGAATGACTCCAACAAAACAGCAACCCTGAACTGGTACAGTAGCTGGGATCTGGATGCTGCGACAGGCACAGTAATCCTGCCGTCCCTTGTGAATCACGCACAGGGCAAAACAGCGACTGCTAGCTCAGCCGCATCCAGTTCTCCAGCTTCACTGGCGAACGACGGCAACGCCCAAACCTCGTGGAAGGCTGCCTCCGCATCCTGGCCCGCTTGGTGGCAGGTCGATTTAGGCAGTACCAAGACCATCAGCGAAGTGGATATTTCATGGTTTATGTACAAAGGATCTGAAGCGTATTACAAATATAAAATTGAATACAGCATGGATGGAGTTAACTACTCCACGATTGATCGTACAGGTAATACCACGTATGGTTTTACCAGTGACAAAGTCAATTTTCAAGCTCGCTACGTGCGAATCAACCTTGTAAATGCAGTGCTATTCAATAACCCGAACAACTGGTATACCCCGACGGTGCATGAAGTAAGATTGCTTGGCAATTAACTTTCACACTTGGAATATTGCCTTAATCCTTAAAAAAATATCGCACAGCTCTTGCGCAATGTTGTACCCATTTGCAGGAGCTGTGCAATTTGTGTTGAACCGCTATGTTCGAGTACCTCTCTTAGACTCCTGAAGTGTCCCATGCCGGGCAATGATAGTGAGTCGCAGATAATCAGATATCAAGCGCTGCATGATATCCTTGATATATTGCAGTCGTGATAGTAGATGCCTTAACGCAATCTCCGATTTGTGCAACATAAGGTGCACAATCAATTAACTCATCTACTACGTTTCTTCTTGGACGTTGTCCAAGCGCACAAATAACTGAAGTACCTGGAACAAAATGTTCTTCACCATTTTGATCAGCGCAAGCAACACCTTCTTGTGTAACACTCAGCCCTTTAAATCCTAAATGAACCTGAATGTTATTCTTTTCGATTTCTTTTAGCATAATCGGACGATGTCTAATATTAGCATCCGGAGCCAGCTCCGTTCTCATCTCTACCAGATGAACCGTCTTACCTTCCTGGGCAAGGTGAATTGCTGCTTCACAGCCTGCCAGACCGCCTCCCAATACGACTACGCTATCGCTGACCCTATCCTTCTCCAGATAGTAGTTATTAACAATGACTACGTTATCACCATTCAATCCAGGAATTGGAGGAACAATTGCTGCGGAACCAGCTGCGATAATTAACGCATCAGCATTTTCTTTCTCTGCATACTCTTTAGTAACAGGTGTATTCAAACGGATCTCAACGCCAGCGTCTTTAGCCAGCTTTCCGAGAGTAACACCTAATTCAT
The DNA here is from genome assembly GCF_900116035.1 of Paenibacillus sp. cl130. Lineage (NCBI taxonomy): Bacteria > Bacillati > Bacillota > Bacilli > Caryophanales > Paenibacillaceae > Paenibacillus > Paenibacillus sp. cl130. The sequence continues at coordinate 234,040 of NZ_FOYG01000004.1, read as the reverse complement.
ACATCTCATATTTAAAAGGAATCGCCTGCTCTCCCCTCAAAATACCGCCTATCTCGTCAGCCTTCTCACATAGAATAACTTTATGTCCGCGTTTGGCTGCAGTAAGAGCTGCATAAAGCCCGCCTGGGCCTCCACCGGCTACTAAAACCTTGCGTGGATTAGGGGAAGGGTAAATTTCTGTTCCATCCATCTCACGACCAATTAATGGGTTAACTGTACAGCGTCTTGTGGATGTTTCTGCACGTTCTGCCATACAGGTGAAGCATCTCAGACATTTAATAATGTCCTCGTCGCGGTTGCTCATCACCTTTCTTGGAAGCTCTGGATCAGCAAGCAGTGCGCGAGCCATTTCAACAACATCCGCCTGACCGCTGGCAATGATTTCTTCCATTTGTGCCGGGTCATTTAATCCGCCGACCGTTGCAACCGGAACACTTACATGCTTCTTAATCTCTGCTGCAAGATAAACATTACTTCCATGAGGCAAGAACATCGAAGGGTGTGTGATACCAAATCCTGTCTGATAGGTTCCTGCAGATACATGAAGCAAGTCGACTCTTGATTCGATTAATTTAGCAATTTCTATACCTTCTGTCAGACCATAGCCGCCTTCAAATAACTCTGAGCCACTCATTCTAAACTCGATTGGGAAGCCAGAACCCACAGCTTTACGAACACAGTCAAGAACCTCCTGTGCAAAACGTACCCTGTTTTCCAAAGATCCGCCATACTTGTCTGTTCTGCGGTTGAAATAAGGAGAAAAAAACTGATTAATTAACCATCCATGTCCGCCATGAACCATAATCATTTCGTAACCTGCTCTCTTGGCCAGTCCAGCACATCTACCATAAGCTGCTACAATGTCAGCAATTAGTTCTTGCGTAAGTTCCTTTACTTCTCTGCCGTCTGGACGTACTCCTGGACTGGGTCCCCACTGAGCAAGTCCTTGTTTCTTATTTTTGTCAGTCAGATAAGTTCCTGCATACTGTCCAGAATGAGACAATTCCACACTGGCAATTGCCCCGTGACGGCGAATAGCGTCTGCAGTATAGGTAAAACTAGCAAGAGAATCTACTGTCCCCAGATCCAGATGGTACATATGGGAAGCTTCCGTCTCAGGATGAACCACGACTTCGCTGACCGTAACTGACGCAGCACCGCCTTTTGCTCTTAATTCATAAAAAGCTGTAGATTTCGGTCCAATAGTGCAGTCAGCTGTAATATCTGTACCTCCCATAGGAGAGCCAAACATTCTATTTCTGAAAGTCACATTTCCAATTGTAATTGGTTTACATAGATTGGGATATTTTCTTTGCATGATCTCATGCTCCTTATCTGTATTTATTGCTATGGGTTAATTGATAGCTTTCTGATTCATATCCACAGCCATCTTCTGATTTTTTCGGGTAGTGAACTTATATACAAATGTTAGAACAAGTCCGGTTATGCCAAGTACGGCCGCAATGACAAAGGCTCTCTGATAGCTACTGTCTGTGCTGTAAACATGACTCATAATCGATGGGCCAAAGTATCCTGCTGTTGCAAATCCAATAAACATAATTCCATAATTCACACTATTATTTCTCACACCAAACTGATCGGCAGTAAATCCAGGAAATACCCCCATCAGTGCACCAAAACATAAACCAATAACTGAAATACCAATATAGAATGTCAACACACTACCTTCGCCTGAAAAATAAAGCAATGTGAGCCCTATGACCGAAAAGACAGAAGAAAAAGCCAGGGTATTGATTCGACCGATTTTGTCCGAAATATAGCCTGCAACGATTCGTCCGCCCGTGTTAAACAATGCCAATACGGAAACAACTGTCGTAGCGGCTGCCGCAGACATACCAATCATTTTCTGAGCTATAGGAGAAGCTTGTGATGTACACATGAGTCCGGCAAAAGCACCACACATTAATAACAAGATCATGATATAAAACAGAGGGCTTGAGAGCATGCCTTTCCAGTCTTTGTCGTTCTGAATAGAACGGCCAACATTTACAGTCTTGGGTGTCCATCCTGCAGGAACAAAGTCAGATGGACATTTCTCAATGAAGAAAGAAGCAGCACATACAATAATAAGAAATGCTATACCGATGATAATGAATGCTGATGTCACACCAGACCTACTGATTAAACTATTGGCAATAGGAGGTATAATAACTGAGCTTATTCCATAAGCAGCCGTTGTTATACCGCCAACTAATCCTCTTTTGTCAGGGAAAAACTTAATAGAGTTGCTAATTGTGCATCCGTAAACCATTCCCGTTCCTAGGCCGAGTACGATACCGTAAGCCAATACCAGGTAACCTACAGATGTTGCAAATCCTGATAAAATCATACCGCCTCCAAATAGCAAGCCCCCTACAAAGATCACTTTCTTGGGCCCGAATCGATCATTAATCCAGCCACCTGAAATCATCGTGATAGGACCTACCGAATTTGTAATCGTAAATGCAATAGCCAAATTCCCCGGTGTTAAACTAAGTCCTGTGACGCTGCTCAAATATTCTGCCATTGGGGCAGAAAATACACTCCACGCGTAAATTGATCCAATACACAGATTAATAAAACAGCTTGCAATCAGAATAATCCATCTCTTTTTTGTAAGTTCCACTGAGATCTTCTTCTCCCTCGTCGTTGTATTGTGAAATCATTCACATATTTCGAAATAATATTAACACGTGCTTTGCAATATATCAACAGGAACATGTATGTAGTTATATGTTTTATTAAATATGTTTTCAATAATATATCAATCTTATTGTGGACTCGCTAAATATGTTATACTTAACCAATAAACGACGAAAATGTTAGGAAGAGTGCCTTATGAGAACTTTAAAATATGCCATTCTGGGCTTGTTAAATAAAGAACCTATGACTGGTTATGATATAGGTAAAGAATTCAGTAAAGATTTAGGCGAATTTTGGACTGCAAAGCATAGTCAGATCTATCCAGAATTAAAAAAACTGCTTAATGAGGGACTTATCGTCTACGAGATCCAAATTAGCGGAGAAATTTTAGAAAAAAAATTGTATTCGATTACGGAGAATGGCAAAGAAGATTTTTTACAATGGCTAAAAAAAGCAGAGCCTATTGAACCCACTCCCAAAGATGTGTTTAGGCTGAGAATGTATTTTTCTAATCATCTGGATATAACAACCCGATTATATTTGTTGGAACATCAGCTGCTTCAACATCAAGATAGGCTGGAACATTTACGCAAAAATAAAGAACGTTATGAAACTATTCCTCCTCTTGATAGTGATAATTTTGGCGATTATCTTGTATTAGATGGTGCTATTTTACGCGAAACTATAACCATACAATGGATAGAAAGTTTTATTGCTTATTGTAAAAAATAAAGCATCTCATTTTCCCTTAAACTTATTGTAAACACAAAAAAGCACAAGGATTCGAGAATATGTAGCTCGAACCCTTATGCTTATTTTTTTACTAATCAACGCATTCGATTCACTGTGGTAAACACAAATTTATCGTACCGATGCCGCGAGAACGAGTATTCAAATGGTATACCTGTATCCAGATAACCCACCTGCTCAATTTCCAAGATTGGATCATCCGCTGCGCAGTCCAAATGCTCACGATCCAGTTCCGTTGACTTGGAGGCCCGGATGGTACGGTGTGAACCGACAATATTAAGTCCCAGCTCCTCCTTAATATGTTTGTACACCGAGCCGTACAGCACCTCCTCTGTAATACCGCTGATCAGCTTCGTGGGCATGTATGTGCGCTCGATAACATAGGGCTCACCCTCCACGACACGCAGACGGATCACATGATATACAGGAGAATTGGCATCAATAAATAGATGGGTCGCTACCTCTTCGGATGGAAATTGAACGTCAAAGGCGACGATTTTATTTTTGATCTCTTTCCCGCGCAGTACGTTGGTTAACCCCAGCATTTCATTTACGACAACGTTAACAGGGCCATTGTGAACTGATTTGACGATAAAGGTTCCGTGTCCTCTTTTACGATTCAGCAACCCATCCATCACCAATGTGTCCAATGCCCGCTTAATCGTCATCCGACTTACACGAAACTCTTTTGCCAGTGAGATCTCATCGGGAATCGGATCATCACTGCTATAGGTCTTATTCATAATCCGCTCTTTGACCTCTTGTGCAATCCGCTCGTATTTGTTCATCTGTCTACCACCTGTACTAAAAATTGTTTTATGTCAGCATTTTACCAAAACATCGGTAGCGCTGGTTCCTTTTGTTCTGCAGGCGGGACGTTAAGGTATTACGGTATAAGTAAGTATACCGAACATTATACTTTCTCACCAGCGGCGTACAGCACAGTTCTTTGACGATGATGAAGAAAAAAAGGCGGTCCAGAGGACCACCTTAGAATCCGTTATTCTCGATCACCTGTTTGAACCAGTGCCCACTCTGTTTAACGGATCTCTTGCCACCGTCCTGAAGATCGACAGACACAAAACCATAGCGATTCTTATAAGCATTCGTCCAGGACCAATTGTCCATAAACGTCCATAAGTGATAGCCCTTCACATTGGAGCCTTCTGAGATCGCTCGTTGGACCCATTTGAGATGCTCACGGATAAAATCGATGCGATAGTCATCGCGGATCATGCCCTGTTCATCTCTGAACTTTTCTTCACCTTGAACGCCCATTCCGTTTTCCGAAATGAAGCATTCAATGTTGCCATAATTTTCTCTGACATTGGTCAGAATGTCGTAAATGCCTTTCTCATAAATCTCCCAGCCCCGCATTTCATTCATCTTGCGACCAGGCATGACGTAATAATCGAAGAAACGTTCCGGCACAAAAGGCGCATCCGGGTTCGGCAGACTTTCGCGAGCCTTAACTCTGCGTGGCTGATAATAGTTAATCCCCAGCAGGTCCACAGTGCCCTGGCGTATGATCTCCCGATCTCCGTCTTCCATGCTTGGTACATATCCCTCTTGGCGTAACAGCTCCACGAGCAAAGGATTGAATTCTCCCGTCACAGATGGGTCTAAAAAGGAACGGTTAAAGAACGCATCGCATATTTCAGCAGCCTGCACGTCTGCCGGATGCTGACTACGCGGATAAGTTGGCGTCAGGTTCAAAATAATTCCGATTTTGCCCTTATAACCGCCTTCTCTGTAAGCCTTAATGGCACTGGCGCTCGATAACAGGGTATGATATCCCACCTGTACGGCTTTACCGAAATCCACTTCATTCGGATAGTGGAAATCGTATAGATAGCCGCCTTCCACCGGGACAATCGGCTCGTTATGTGTAAACCATTTGGCTACACGATCCCCGAATAACTCAAAGCAAGTGTTAGCGTAATCCACGTAAGCTTCGACCGTCTCCCGGTTCACCCAGCCTCCACTTTCCTGTAAAGCCATCGGCAAATCAAAATGATACAAGTTCACAAACGGCTCAATACCCGTCTGATGCAACTCTTCAATGACGGCATTATAGAATTGAACCGCCTGCTGGTTCAATTCACCTCTCCCTGCCGGAAACAGACGTGACCAGGAAATAGAGAACCGGAAGGAGTTGTGACCAAGCTCTTTCATGAGTGCAATATCTTCTTTGTAACGGGTATAGAAACGGGACGTTTCGCCAGGTCCAACCCCGTCATAAAAACGGTTCGGCTCCTGCTCAAACCAATAATCCCAAATGTTCGGTCCTTTGCCGTCTCCCTCCACGGTTCCTTCTGTCTGGGTAGCCGAGGCCGATGAGCCCCACCAGAAGTCGGATGGAAAACGGTATTGAATGGTTTGCTGCTCTATATCTTTCATTTCGGTATGATTCACAGCTCTACTCCTCTCTCTTTTGCAATGAATAAGCTGCTAATCTAGCAGCTTATCCACATTACATTCCAACAGTTTGATCCTTACCAGCAATGGCTGCTTGGCTAAGCTCCTCTTCCTGCTCTTTACGAACGTTCATCCGGTCAATAATTTTCAGGAACGGGAACCAGATGACAAAGACGACAGCCATATTAAACAACTGCAGCACGCCACCCATCAGGGAGCCCGTAGCCATCATTCCACTAAAGAACAACGGCATCGTCCAAGGAACCTGTATTCCGTTTGGCGGCGGCACAATCCCAGTGGTCATGGCAAAGTAAGTAATCAGCGTAACGATCATTGGAGAAATAACCCATGGAACAAAAATAAGCGGATTCATCACAATCGGCAGACCGAATATGACGGGTTCGTTGACATTAAACAGACCCGGTCCAAGGGCCAGCTTACTGACCTGCTTCAATTGCTTACTCTTCAGGAAGATCAGAATCGAAAGCACGACAGCCAGTGTCATACCTGTACCACCGATACCTACGGTGTAAATATCCACAAACTGCTTGGTGATGATATGCGGCAGTTCTGCTCCTTTGGAGTACGCTTCATAGTTTTCAAGTGCCAGCGTATTCCAGATTGGGTCCATAACCGAGTTAATAATAATTTGACCATGAAGCCCAAAGAACCATAAAAGCTGAACAAAGAAAATAGCAATCAATGTAGGTATAATGCCACTGCCCAAATGCACCAGAGGTGCCTGTACAGCATGATAAATCAGATCATGCAGGTTATTATGAAGGGTCAGTGTAACTACAACATTAATGATCAAAAATATGCCCAATGTAATACATGCCGGAAGCAAAGCGGCAAATGATTTGGCAACTGCCGGCGGAACGCCTGGAGGCATTTTAATGACAAAATTTCGTTGCGTCACCTTTCGGTATATCTCTGCCGCAATAAAAGCGACGATCATACCAAGGAACATGCCTTTGGCACCAATCCGATCAACCGGAATGACACCAGCAATCGTGGCACCGCTTTCTTGTGTCAACACAAACGGGGTGAGCATCAAGAAACTAGCCAACGCAATCATGCCGCCAAATATGGGCTCGACCTTATAACTTCGAGATAGGTAATACCCAATCCCGACGATTACAAATAAGGTCATGATATTCAGTGTGGCATTAGGCGCAATGTTCAGCAGACTGCTAAAAGTCGCATAATTGCCGTCGCCCATCCACCCTTTTAGAAACGGCAGATTGATAATAACGACGATAATGGAGCCAAAAACCGTTAATGGAAATGACAGCATAAATGCATCACGCAGTACAGTAAGATAGCGGTTGTTGTTCAGTTTACCGGCAATAGGTATCAGTATCCGGCTTAATTTTTCAAACAAAGCCTATTCCTCCCCGCGAAGTGACTTGCATCAATAGGGTTGCAAGCTTTTCATGTCCCAAATTTCTCAAACTTACATGTTCCGTTATAAATTTCTGGATTTGAACAGTTCCAGCAATTCTAGAACCAGATCCTTCATGGTAACCGTGGACATCAGATGATCCTCGGCATGCATTAGAAGGAGCGAGAAAGGAGTTTGGGTACCTCCCGCTTCCTTCTTAACCATTTGAAAATGGATATCATGCGCAGCACGTAAATCCTGCTTGGCTTGTTTGAGCAGTTCGTCCGCACCTTCTACATTCTCATTTCGATATTCGGTCAGCGCCTGAATTACTTTACTGCGAGCGCTTCCACTATGAAGAATAAGTTGGAAACTAATTTGCTCTTCCGTCAGTTCAGCTATATTGACTTTATCCATTTTTGCGTTCCACCAGCTTCACTGCTTGCTCATAGGCTTTCTTACCGTCAACCATCCCGTATGCCATCATGTCAATCACTTCTACATGAATACCATATTGGGCTGCTTCCTTTTCCAGCTGTCCTTTAAGAAAACTCATTTGCGGGCCAATCAATACTGCGTCAGCCTTAGCCATATCTTCTGCCGCCTGATCTTGACCTACTGCCCAAATTTCAGCCTCGTCTCCAATGGACTTAGCATAATCCTGCATCTTAGTAACCAGCAAACTTGTAGACATACCTGAGCTGCACGCCAGCAAAATTTTCTTCATGATTGTTCCTTCCCTTCAAGGTCTGATTGGATGTTAAGTACTAGAAAACGTTTACAGCGTAATTATAAATCCAGTCTTTTGATTTGTCTATACATTTAATTTATATGTATAGACTTTTTTTAAAATGACACTGTTTCTTCACTTTTTTTCTTGAAAATGAACGTGATCTCTTATCTTTAATCTCTCAATAGTAATCGATTTTCACTATAAGAGGTTCTGCCAAATGATATGTTATTCGATTCTGTAAAATGCTAACATGAGCTTACGGAGTAACTTGATAGCCCCTCCGTAGCCAAAGAATAGCTGGGGTGAGAAGAGATGAGTAGAGATGAGAATAGCAAGTGTCATACTTGGAAGCAGGGCTTTCTCATGTGCTGAAAATTAGAAAAATTTAGAATATCAAGAAACATTCCTACATTTTTATCGTCTATATTATGGAAGACCTTACGTATGAGGGTAAGATTTTTCGAAGCCTGAAGTTAAAAAGTCAACTCACAAAGGAGCTTATGCATGTTAAAAAAGTTAGGATTAGCTGCATTGATTCTGGTTACTAGCCTCTCCGTTATTGGAACAGGCTGGGCCGCATCCAGCACAACAACCATTGAAGTTTCTAAAACTGCTCTGGATTACAACGTTGCTCGCCCGCTGAGCGATGGTGCTTTTCATGATGGCTTATTAGCCGCTGAAACATCTGCTGGAAACCTCGTGTATTACAATTCCAAAGGAGAGAAAGCTTTCTCACTTCCCGCCGAGCTTAAACCCATTGGTGATTTTCATGAGCAGCGAGCCGTAGTCAAAAATACAAAAACCAATCTCTATGGATACATTAACACCAAAGGGGCACTGGTCATCCCTTGCCAATATACCGAAGCCAATTTCTTTTCTGAAGGAAAAGCAAAGGTAACCATAGCAGACACCAAAGAAAATGCAATTATAGATCGAACGGGAAAAATCTTTTCTCATTTTAAAGAAAATGTGGAGTCAGAATATGTATTTACAGACGGTCTGGCCCTCGCCTACGCCCCTAACACTGGTAAGATCGGTTTTGTGAATGCCTCTGGTCAACTAGCGATTCCTTATAAATACAAATACAGTCGTGGTTTCTCGAATGGCTTGGCTATTGTTCAGAATAGCAAAGGGCTATACGGATATATCAATACAGTAGGGAAAGAAGTCATTCCTCCTCAATATAAATCTGGCGGAGACTTTTCGGAAGGATTGGCCCCGGTGCAAAATACCAAGGGGAAATGGGGATTCATCAATAAACAGGGAAAAGTCGTGATTCCCTTTAAATTTACAGATGCCCAGGATTTTAGTGAAGGCCTGGCGAGTGTGAAAAATGCAAAAAACGAAGTCGGATTTATTGATAAAAACGGAACGCTGGTCATTAAATATCAACAAAAATACGATGTTGCCTCTCCGTTCAAAGAAGGCTTAGCTTTAGTCGGTAAACAAACACAATCATCCGTCTCAGAAGGCAAATTCGGTTACATCAATCGTCAGGGGCAACTGCTGACTAAACTTGAGTACAGAGTGGAATCCTCCTCCTTCTCCAATGGCTATGCTGTTGCTTTTAGCAAGCCAGGCAAAGCGTTCATTGTATCTAAACATTCCGTTTCAAAATAAAAAAGACGACCCCGGAGACAGATCGAGTGGATCTGCTTCCGGGGTCATTAGATTTCCAATACCTTGAATATAATTAGTCGTGTGTGTAGAATTTCACTCCAGGCAGATCTGCTGCCACCCACGAGTAGTTAATGGTATTACTGTTATAATTTTTGGTTCCCGCCTGAGCAACCTGTACCTCTTTCAAAATCGTAATCGATGAACCCTTCGGTCTGACAACGACTACATGACCATGCCCATCCGCTTTTTTGATCCCGATGGTAGGATACCCTAGATTTGCTCTTTTTTGAGCATCCTGAAAGGTTACAGAGTCCCAGCCCGGCGCCTTTTTATTCAGTAAAGCATCAGCCATTTGATTGGCTAAGCCACTTGGCAGGGAAGCCGACATCGCAGACATCACATCTTGTGCAAAAATATTACACTTCGTTCCACCTACTGGCGAATACTTTTTGTTCGTTTCTACCTTAAAACCGTCAATTACAGACGCGTAAGTACTTGCACTTCTAGCCATTGAAATTCCCCCTGAATATAAGCTGTAGAGGAAATGACGGAGTCGCTTGAACATCTGAATGGCTCCACATTCATTGATGTTGGCCTCAATTCCCTCTCAACTATTAGGGTGATTTCCGGCTTACTTTAACAACGTAATACTACAAAAAATTAACTTCATTCTCACAACTGAAGGCTTTCTTCACTGATTACGGTTGGAACGATAAGCTCAGGAGGAGTCGTAGGCTTAGCTTGTGTTAAATAGTCTGCTGCCCCCATCATCAGAGCGATGCCGATAAATAGCACGACCCAATTACGATTCTTTTTCATCATCTGTACCTCTCATTCTTCACTGCGCCCGTTCAGCCACTTGAACCAATGGAGCAGATGACTGAATCGGTATTCATGCTGCAAAGCATACGTCCATACTTCAGGCTCTTCACCAGGCTCCTTCCAGACGAGCATGGAAAAGTGACCCTCTTCCTCGCTCGCAACCGACAGCAGCGAAAGACGATCATCCCCGAATCGGTATGGAGCCGATTCCACCCAGTAATTCCGCATATCGCTGATCCAGCTGCGGAACTGCTCTGTACCTGCGATCCGCAGCACTTCATCTGGCAGGAGCAGATGCTCGTCGATGTCCTTCCAATCCCCCGCATATCGGTACCGCGCTGCCAACATTGGACTGAGCGGTCGGGTTTTGCCGGGGGCCAACGTAGGCATACAGGCGACGGGAACGACCGGACCAATACTCTGGATAGCATAAGACTGGCATTCCTCCTCACTCATTCCGTAGGACATAGCCTCCGCGAGAAAATGGTTTCGTCTTACCCCAAACTGATGCTGATACTGTGACATCTCATCCTGTAGCTCCAATACCATACCCTGTACTGCATCTATTCCGATCATTCCCAAACACCTCTCATTCCAAAATATAGTCGTGCAATTCCCGTTGCGCTCGATACTTTGCCCAATTGAATTCAGGCCAAGCCGATTCTTCTCTCGTCATGCTTGTCAAACGGGCTTGTAAAAACTCATCCAGCGCTCCATGTTCCTTACGGCTAAAGTCAATCAGCAGCGGAATCGCGTCTGCCGATAGCTCACTCAAATATTCCTTATCTATCACCGATGTCGTACGATATCGTTCGAGATTATTTTCAGCAATCCGTATATCAATGCCCACATAGTTCACGACGACATAGGCGACCAGAGCGAGTACAATATAATATTTCGCCAACGGCAGTTGACGGAAATGAATGCGCACTGCTGCAATAAGCAGTAGCAAGCCCAGAAAAATCATAAACGCGTGTACCAAATAGCGGGTGTACGTATAGCCGTATGCTTCTTCGTACATAACCAGCCGGGTATATCCCGAGTACAGCATCACACCCGAACAACCCACGAGTATGTACAGCAGGCCGCTGTTCATTTTTTGCACTATACCTGATCCAAATTCAGTCCACTTCAATACACTGATCATCAGCACAAAGTTGATACCTGTTACCATAACCAGCTCCCCGAATCCTCTTCTCGCATATTCAGCATACGAGGTTCCTTCGGGCAGAGCACCTTCCCATGCACCAAACAGATATCCGAACTGCAACACAACGAACACAACATACACCAAATTCATGACAATCAGCACCGTAGCGGTAATTACAGGATCAAACTTGATCGCGACCGGCTCGTGGTAAGGCACCGTTGGTCGGTCAATCATCACTGAAGAATGACCATCATACTCGGTGGTTGGACCATTCGTGCGCTCATTTAACCCGTGCCATGATTGAGTCTCTCTTTGCGTATTACGCGGAGCAGGCTGTACAAATCCCCACAAGTAGCAGAAGAAACAGAAGGTGAAAAAGCAGGTCCAGATCAGCCGCAGCATGCCACTCCCAAAGGACAGTGTGCCGATCCAATCGGGTATGCCAGATAACAGCTTTTCGAACATCCCATCTGCCGAAGCCAGCAAAGATATGATGATGAACAGTAGCGGCAAGGCAATAAGCAAACCGATTATCACTTTGCCCAATACACGCTTACGCTCATCCTTCACATTCCGAAGGGCTACTGTCTTAACCATCCGAAACGGGGTCACGATATGACGAAAGTTTTGATAAAACCAATGGCTTAACGCCTGACCAATAATACCGGGTTCCGACCAGCCATGCCTTTTCTCCCCAAACAGCAGCACCATATGTACGCTAATCAGAGCAGGTATCGCCAGCGCATTTAACACATATAGGACCGGATTATTGAACAGCGCATATGTCAATGCCAGCATGAAAATGATCACAAACAGTAAACGCCCTATCCATGATCCTAACTGGAAACGATCTCGATTAAAGGCATACATATAGGCGTAAAACACAATAACAAAAATTGGCATAGACACGCCCAGCCCATGTCCGTAAAACAGATATTGATGAACCAGCGCTAACACAATTGCGCCAGCAAAGGCGGACAGAAACGACGTTTTCGGCAAAGACGTTCCATTCATCTTGTCATGCATGGTAAATACCTCCACAAATATGCTTTATAACCCTTATTGTAGATGATAAAATAAGAAGATAAAGAGAAATTAATTCAAACAAAATTTCCTATTTTATAAAAGTGGCTACGCTTTTAATCAAATATAGGGGAAACGGAGCAACCTTGAATGAAACTCCATGCCCAATTTTTACGGCTTCACTCACACGCAGCTGACGACAAGGACGAAAACCATACCATAGAGACGACGCTGGATGAGCTGGCGGCTATTTTTGACTGTACTCACCGCAACGCCTTGATGATCATTCAGAAAATGGAGCAGCACGACTGGATACAATGGACTCCTCGCCGAGGCAGAGGTCGCCGCTCCAGTCTGCGCTTCCTCATTCAGCCGGAAGACATTGCCGTGCAATCCATGATGCAAGCCATAGACCGCCATGATATCAAACGCGCGCTGGATGAGATCCGAGTTCATTCACGCTCCTCCACCATGCAGGAGCATTTGCAAGGCTGGCTGCTGAATTATTTTGGGCATCACGCAGAGGTGCGCAGTGATCAGCAGCAGATCGACACGCTGCGTCTGCCTATTCGCCAGCAACTCTATACGCTGGACCCGTTGTACTTGAACTGGCTCGCCGAGTCCTTCGTATCCAGCCACGTCTTTGATGGCCTGGCCCGCCGGGCGAACGAAAGCGGTGAGATTTTGCCGGGATTGGCGCACGCTTGGGAGGTGGACGCCACTCGTACACAGTGGACCTTTTTCCTGCGTAAAGAAGTGCTGTTTCATAACGGAAAAATACTGACCGCTGAAGACGTCGTCTATACCTTTGAGCGACTGAGTCGGGCGCCGGGAAGGCGACTTTATCATTTTATCGTCCGGCAAATTCAGCACGTCCAGGCGTTGAGCCCGACGATGGTACGCTTCGTACTAAAAGAGCCGAACGAGCTATTTCTATCCTTCCTGTGTACCAGCCGGGCTGCGATTGTGCCGCGTGAGCTTAATCAGGTGGGTGAGGCCGCCTTTGGCATCCGCCCTATCGGTACAGGGGCATTCAAAGTCACGGAAATGAACGAAAGCCTGTGTACACTGGAGGCTTTCGCACCTTATTTTCAAGGCCGGGCTCATCTGGACCGAGTGGAAATTGTCCAACTCCCGTGGGCGACTAAGCTGGAATCGTCGGATACGGAAGACACCGCTTCTTCTTTTCACATTATCCATAATCCCGTATCAGCGGGAGATACGGATACCGCATGGAGCCAGATTCACTCGGCGGCTTCGGTACGCAAATTTATCACATGTAATACACACAAGGATGGACCGTTGCGCAACCCAGAAATACGTGCCCGCATTGTAGCATGTCTGGATCATCGCTCCCTTCCTCCAGCAGTGGATTCATCTAACGATTCTTATGAACCACTGGCGGCACTACAAATTGCTACCATTCCCGAGTATAAAGCGGACGCAGACCGGGTTGCGGCTCAGCTCGAATCCTGTGGGTATACCTGTAACATCGTGGCCGCATCTATGAATGAATTCAAAAGCTCATCTATCCGTATGGAGTCAGACTTAATCATCTTTTCTCTCTTTCGTGACCGTGATGAGCAATTACGCCTGTTTGACTTGTATCTCAATGTATCTGGGCATGTGGAGCCTCATAGCCGTGTGGATATCGAAAGACTGCTGCGTGAAATTGCACGGGAGGCCGATCATACTGTTAGGGCGCAGCAATTTGAACATATCGAAACTCGGCTCATGGATGAGCACCAGCTGCATATTTTATATGAAAAGCCCGTTCAGACGGCCTATCTTCCTTCTGTGCGCGGTGTATCTTTTAACAGTCAGGGCTGGGTGGATCTGCGTCATGTCTGGTTTCCGCCTGCTCAACTTCCAACTACCCACTCTTGACGGCAAAAGTGCTCCTTCAAATGCACTTCCACATCAAAAAAAGGTATCCTCTTCTTCATAAGAGGATACCTTTTGGGTTACGACAATCTAGACCTTTTCAGGTAGATGTATCAAGGGATGAAAAAGCCCATCCCCCCAGCCCATGACTGTGGACGTCGCTAGGATCTTCCATAGGGGGGGGAACGGGTGAAAAATTCAATAGGACAAAAACATTAAATGCGAGCAGAGAAAAAACGATCTTTTTTATCATGGATGTACTCTACCTCTCCAAGTAAGTTTTTATATTCCTCTTTGTCCTCAGAAGTGGCAGTATGCCGAAACTTTTCAAATAATCCTACACATTTGATTGTGACAGGATTACCATTCAGCACGACGGAATAGGAAAGGCTCTCGAGCAGGAATTTCATACCTTTGGAATAACGATGTTTGTTGAGATCATAACAAGCCATCTCTGCCAAAAATCGTGCATAGAGATCTGCTGACATTTGCTCCGTATAGGTCCCTACCTTGACATGCTGATCTGCAAATGCCTCAATTTGTTTTTCAAAGCGCTGCAGTACATGATCTACATTAAAATCATAACGGTTGGCCGCTACCATAATTTTATGTAGCCCCACCAGAATTTCACCTTCGTTTTTTTCCAAATAATCTACATACTGTGGGATCACATCCAGGCTGCCGGACATCAATTGATATAAATACCCGTTGGCCTCAGCCCAGTTGCTACAAAGGGCCTTCAAACGCTGAGCTTCTTCCGTATCCTCTTGCACCCAGCTCAAATCAGAGTATAGGGATACAAATTCCAGCGCCTTCTGATAATCCCCGCGCTCATCCCACACCCCGGCGCGCAGCACATAAGAGTATACAATATACATAAACAAAGGACCCTTAGGTTCCTTGCCACGCTCCGATCTTCTGGTATTTCCGTATTTTTGCTCGTATTGTACCTTGGCTTTTTGAGCCATTTTTTCAGCAAACCATTCTACTTTATCCCAACGCCGCAAGGAGGCATAGGTATTGGCCAAGTCTCTTAAGGCATCCAGTTGGTCTGCTTCACCCAGTCGGTCCACAAAGCTTTCGAAATGTGTGGCTGCCCATAAGTTTTCGTCCTGGTCATCGCCAACGGCAATCGTAAATAAACGGTATTGGCAGAGCGCCAGACGCTCTGAATGTTGGTACTTTTCACTTTCCGAAACATTTTTATAAATAATTGCCGCAGCCTCGAACTTACCTTCACTGAATAATTCTTCTGCTGTCTCAAACAAAGCTGGGGCGTATATGAGATAGTCCATCATAAACTCCACGACTTGCTTAATACAATCCAGCTTGTTCAGCTCTGCACAGCGATGCAAAAAGGGGCGAACCCGTCGCCAATTCGGTGCCGTATTCCGTATAAATTCATCAATGTATAACTCATAGAGGCTCCCTTCTTCAAGCCCCATGCCTTCACCAATCCGATCCAACAGCAGCATCGCAATCGGACGATTACCGTTAATAATGGCACTGATCGTTCCTGCATTAATACCTGTGTTCTCCCCAAACTTACTAATCGTAATTCCTTCTCGTCTGATGTACTGCTCCAGCTCTGCGCGAATTGTGGTTGTTTCCTTCAAATCAGGCACCCCCAGGGATTACTTGCATGATTACAATACAAAAAAAGAAAATTCCCGTGAATATTCCCTTAATTATACAAAAGAAAGCCCACTTAGCCAACCGCTCAAGTAAATTTATATCAGAAAATTCAATAATTCTCCGAATTGCCGTATACTACGGGGAGGTGAGCCGAACAGCTACACCCAATCGGTACGCAGGAAAGGATACGACAAATGGACAACACCCCTACAACAGAACAAGAGATTGCACAATGGATGGTCGCGCAGATCCGTGAAGTGGGCACCCTGAAACAAGAAGATGCAATTGCATATGTACGCTCTGAGTATGGAGAGCAGTATGTGTTTATAAGCGAGCATGGTCATGTATCTCTGGAAAAAGAAATCAAAAAAGCATTCCGCAAGCTTCATGGTGGTAGAATTGCCTGGGATCGTGACGGATTTCTCTGGGCCTGGACTTAACAAGCAAAAGCATCTGCCCTAGGCAGGTGTTTTTTTAATCATTTATCCATATATCCTCTGGAGTCGGTTAATTTCTTCCTTCACAAACTGTCGGAGTACTGCAGGCTCCAAAACTTCAACCCTACCGATCCAATCCATAGCATCGCGACAAGCCGCTTCATAACTATACATGTTGACCTTTAGAATGAAATGACTGCCTTCCTGTACAGACTGGATGATTTCCATTCTTTTCGCTATAATTCCCGCTTGCTTCTTATTCGTTCGGATCAGAACGGGATAGTATTCTTTCTCTGTACAAAGCTGCTTAAACGCGGTTTCTTGCCTCATCCAATGATGTTCCAGCGAAAAATCGACCGGAACCTCAAACACTTCCGCAGACGGCTGAACCTCCTTGATTCGCTCACATTTAAAGGTCCGAATCTCCTGCCCAACTTCACAGAAGGCAATGAGATACCAATCTCCTTTTTTCACCACAAGTCCATAGGGATGCACATGACGGGAAGAACAGATTCCGTCAGCCTTCTCATATTGAATGGTTATTTTATGGGACCCCCACACTGCAGCTCTCACGGCCTCAAGACAAGGAATGGCTATACGTTCCGTCCACCACGGCGTATCATCAAAATAAAACCGTGCTTTGGCTTTCTTAATATCGGACTGATACGGGTCTGGCATCGTCTGTTCCAGTTTGAGCAGAGCATTCTTTAACTTCAAACCCGATTCGGTGGGCCCACCTGTATAAATGCCCATCCCTGTTAAATACAACTGAATGACATCCCCGCCATTCAACTGTTTCAGGTTCGCCGTATAACCCTCCATTAAATAAATTCCGCCCTTCGGTCCGGATGCGGTAACAATCGGAACGCCGGCTTCAGCCAGGAGGTCGATATCCCTGTAAATGGAGCGTACAGAGGTTTCCAGTGCCAACGCCAATTCCTTGGCCTTCATTCTCCCTCTAGATTCGATACATAATAAAATCGCGATTAAACGATGCAGTCTCACAATCATACCTCCACAATAGATGGTTAACCCGAATTGAAAAGATGATGCAAAGATTGTTGACACCCTGTTGGCAGCAATAGGTGTGTATCATAGAAGTAAAGGGGTGTAATGGATGATGAATATTGGAATATTGGGGACGGGATTCGGCGCATATCATGCCTCATTGTTAAACAACCATCCCAAGGTAAACAGAATCATGGTATTTGGAAGGAACGAAACCAAGCTGCAAAAGCTGAAAGAGGAGCTAAACGTAGAAGTCACACAAAATATAGAGGATATTCTGCTGGATCCAGACGTGGATATCGTCGATCTATGCCTACCCTCCCACCTGCATAGGTCATATGCTGTGGATGCGCTAAAGCACGGTAAGCATGTATTTTGTGAAACACCCGTTTGCTTTAATCTCGAAGACGCTCTTCTTATGCAACAAGCTGCGGAGCAATATGGCAAAAAGATTCTGGTCAACCAGTTCATTAAGTTTGATCCCGCCTATACCTATCTGTATGAGGCATACCGCCAACAGAAGTACGGAAAGCTCATTTCCTTATCTTTGAAAAGAGAAACGCCTCCCCTGTGGGGAGATCTTGGACTAAGCTCCATCCCTACTCAGTTCATGATTCATGAACTGGATTTATTGACTTGGCTATTGGGCCCCTGTGACCCATGTACAGTCTGGGGTACAGAAGTTACCCATCCTGAACAAGCACAGGTTCGTGCTTACTTTCAGCATCGGGATACATTCACAGAAGTCATCGCTTCATCCCATATGCCGGGAAGCTACCCGTTCACAGTGGCCTATGAAGCTTATTTTGAAAAGGCCAAGCTGGTATTCCATGAAAGCGACGAAAACGATCTTATACCTACCGCATTATATGAGTATACCGCATCAGGACAGCAAAAAATCAACCTCGAATCTGCCAATCCATACGAAAAAAGTTTGGATCATGCACTTGAATGCTTTGGTGGACATTCGGAAAGCCTGATTCCACTGGAATCGGCTGTACAAGCGCTGAAAGTGGCTATTGAGATTAAAAGCAGACTGGGGCAAGGCCAGCGTTAACCCGGCTCTACGGAAATCAGCTTCCTATAAGGAAGCTGTATCCGCAGGCAGGGAAACTTCGTCTGCGTAGTTCGTTGCCATAATCTTGGCTACCCCGGCCGGATCGGTCGTCTGCCCCAACGCCCACATCATTTTCGTCACCAGCGCTTCCGTTGTCATGTCATACCCCGGAATAACCCCCTTCTCCAGTACCTTTTGCCCCACTTCGTAAATCGTCAAATCCCCGCCCTCATAAGGACATTGAGTAGTCACGACAATACTCATACCGTCCTTCATCAGTTCCTCGATTTTACTGATCAGGCTTCTTTCTTTAAAAGGGACGCCGCCCATACCAAAGCCCTCAATGACAATACCTTTATAGCCCAAGCCCTGAATGGCATCGAAAATCGCCGGATTCGTACCCGGAATCAGCCTGAGCAGAAATACCTCCGAAGCATACCCGTCGTTGTATGGATAACGAACGGTACTGCGATTTGCAAATACGCCCTCCGTATAGACCACCTTACCGTTCTCCACGAGGCCAATGTACGGATAGTTAATACTCTCAAAGGCGTTATAGCTGCGTGTTCTGATTTTCGAGCTACGGCTACCATTGATAATTTTGCCGTTAAACACGACAAAAACCCCGGCCACCTCGCCACATGCGGTCAGGAATGAGTCAATTACATTTTTTTTGGAATCGCTGTGCTCCGCCAAAATGGAAACTTGTGAACCTGTCACAACGACGGGTTTGTCTACGGTTCCCAGCATGAAACTCAAGGCTGAAGCCGTATAAGCCATCGTATCCGTACCGTGTGCAATGACAATGCCGTCGTACTGATCGAGCGAACGATGTACCATCCGGGCGATGGAAGCCCAATCCTCTGGTTGTGTATTTGTGCTATCAATGCTCATCAGATTATGGGCATCAATCTCGCAAATCTCCTTCAGCTCCGGAATTTCCGCCAAAATATTTTCAGCCGATTGGGTCGGTGTCAGGCCGTTTTCCTGATAAGAGGAAGAAATGGTCCCTCCGGTATTAATGAACAAAACCTTTTTCATATGCCAATGTTCCTTCCCGATTACATCTTCACTGTATTGTTCTTAGAATTTATCATGAATAAGTGTGATAAGCTACTTTGCAATGGAAAAGAATTTGGGATAAGAGGCGCCAAAAAAGCACGACAAACAAGCGCGGGCCTTCCTTCCTCCTGCGACTTGTCTAACGTGCTTTTTACTATAGGTGCAATAAGTCTAAAGCGTTGTACATACCTATAACCCATCCACGTACTTTTTATGGGGATACAGGCTGATCCTGTGGCGCTCTCTGTACCAACGCTTTGCCCAGAAACTGCCGTGTCCGTTCTTCCTTCGGATTGGTGAAAAACTGCTCCACGGGTCCCTGCTCCACGATCACACCATGCTCCATCAGCACAACCCGATCCGCTACATCTCTCGCAAAACCAAGCTCATGCGTGACAATAATCATCGTATTGCCTTCACTCGCCACCTTTTGAATCACGGACAGCACTTCATCCACCAGTTCAGGATCAAGTGAGGATGTCGGTTCATCGAACAACAACACCTGCGGATTTAGTGCCAAAGCACGGGCAATCGCAACTCGCTGCTGCTGTCCACCCGAAAGCTGGGCAGGATAATAGGTCATACGATCCTTTAACCCGACCTTTTCCAAAATGCCTTCACTGATCTCCCTCGCCTGCTTACGATCCAGCTTTTTCACACTGGTCAGACCAATCATCACATTATGGAGTGCATTCAAATTTTTAAACAACTGATATTGCTGAAATACCATTGCCGTTGCCATCCGTAGTCCGAGAATGTCCTTTTTTCCCGCCTTAGCGGCATCGACCTTTACATCGTCAATTTCAATGACTCCGCTGGTCGGCTGCTCCAAAAAATTAATGCTGCGCAGCAACGTGGACTTCCCCGATCCGCTTGGGCCCAGGATCACCACGACTTCTCCCTTGCCTACCGTCAGGTCTATGCCCTTCAACACGTGATGCTGTCCAAAATGCTTATGAATTTGATGAAGCTTGATCATGCTCTTACTCACTTCTTTCGTAAATTCGAATACGCTTCTCCAGCACGACAAGCCCGCGCTCAATAATAATGCACACCAACCAGTAAATCAGGGACACCGCAACATATACCTCAAAAAAAGCCAACGCCCGCGCGCCCATAATTTTAGCCTGTCCCATCATATCGACGACACCGATCATAAAAATAAAAGACGTATCCTTCACCGTACTGATCAGCGTGTTTCCCAGATTGGGCAAAGCCACCGTCAACGCCTGCGGCAATACAATTTTGAGCATAATTTGTGTTTGGCTCATGCCGATGGAATTAGCTGCCTCAAATTGTCCCCGGTCGACTGAATGAATCGCCGCCCGGAACGTCTCCGACAGATAACCCCCGAGATTTAGTGAAAATGACAACAATGCGAAAACCTCGGGTGGAATCACGTAGATATTTAATTGCTGTAAGAAACCGTATTCGCTCTGAAAATAATATAAAAACTTGGGTATTCCATAATATACGAGAAACAGCTGCACAATGAGCGGTGTTCCCCGGATGTAGGAGACATACAGCGTAGACAGTTGCGCCAAGACAGGCACCTTGTATATCCGAATTAACGCCGTTGCCAACCCGATAATCGTACCCAGCAGCATGGACAAAAATGCAATCCATAGCGTAACGGGTAGATACTCAACGATCCGGGGAAGGCTTTTCAGCATATAATCAAGGTCAAACAGCTTTTCCATAGGAACCTCACTTTACCCTTTACATTGTTGTTACTGCGGGATATATTCCCCACCTGTCCATTGTTCAGACAATTTTTTCAGTGTTCCGTCCGTTTTCAACTCTTTAATAATCGGGTCGATTTTAGCTTTCAGCTCTTCGCCCTGCTTATCCTTTTTGAACACCAGATTGATATCATCCGTTTGCACAGGATCACCTATCGCTTCGACCTGCAAACCTTCCTTCTTGATCGTAGCAGCCGTCATGACTGGATCATTCACATAAGCGTCCACCCGGCCATTTTGTACGTCTTGAAGGTTATCGGACGAAGTGCCTGTATCATTGTATTTCAAAATAATTTTATTCCCATTCTTCGCATTATATTGTTCCAGCAATTGTGTGTAGGAGTCGCCTACTGATGCGGCTACCTTCTTGCCTTCTAAATCCTTGAGAGAGTGTATATCCGTTCTGCCTTTTTTCACAACAATGACGGATTGTGCTTGAAAGTAGGATTCATCCGAGAACAAATATTTTTGCTCGCGCTCAGGATTTTTGGCGATTTCATCTGCTACGACCTGAATCTTGTTCGATTCCAGCGCCATGAAAATTCCGTCCCAGCCAGAAGGTACAAACTCAAACTTGTAGCCGTCCAGCTTCTTGTCGATCTCCTTGACTACCTCCACATCGTATCCGGTCAGCTCGTTTTTTTCATTCGTAAAAGCAAACGGAGGGTAGTCATTTTGTGTGCCGACATAGATTACCTTATCCCCCGATGCCGCATCCTTCGAGGAACATCCACTCAAGGCACCCGTTAATAACACAAGAGATAGGCCAATCGCTGCTACCAAAGCAGATTTCTTCATATATGACATCCCCTTTTTAATATCCAAGTAATTTACTATGATTTTATATTATAACGGGTTATTCAAATAATACAACAAGTAAATTTCATTTCGATTATTTATCCATATGTTGCACAAAAAAAGGACCCTTGCGGGTCCACTGTTATCCATGAAGCGGAAAACGCTCTGCTGGATGTTCCGGCAAAATGGACGAGATCAACCGTCGTACAGCCGGATGAGCAGATTCAAAAATCTGATCCTTCTCATCACAGCGCTCAATCAATCTTCCCTGCTCCATCACAGCAATGCCATCACAGACGGCATATGCCGCCCGAATATCATGCGTGATGAACAGATATGACAATCCAAACGAAGATTTCAGTTCTCCCAGCAGGGATAAAATATGCATCTGGTGAACCATATCGAGGCTGCTGACGGACTCATCCAGCACGATCAGCTTTGGTTTAAGCGCAATCGCTCGTGCAATATTGATCCGCTGCAATTGTCCGCCGCTGAATTGATGCGGATATTTAATCCGATCTTCCGGCTTGAGGCCGACCCGTTCCAGCAGGCTTTCGACCGTTCTTTTTTGTTCCTGCACCGATAACCGTTCGTAATTGTCCAATGGCTCACCAATAATCTGCCCGGCGGTCATTCGGGGATTTACAGCAGAGTAGCAGTCCTGAAATACGACCTGCATATCCCGTCGCAGTCCCCTGCGGACTTGGGGGCTCGCATTATAAATGTCCTGTCCCTGGAACAGCACCTGACCCTCCTGCGGCTTCTCCAGCCCCAGAATAACCTTGCCCAGCGTGCTTTTACCGGCTCCGCTGGTACCAAGTAAGCCTAGGCAAAACCCACTTTCTATAGTAAGCGAAACGTTAGCCAACACAGGAGGACGTGGTTCAGAGCGGCCCAGCCATTTGCGCCTTCCATAGCTATGAGTTACTTTCTTCACTTGTAGCATGCGCATTCGCTCCCCTTTTGAAAGTGTAACCGTCGAACAGGCGACTAACCACCTACCTGATTTATGCCCCGAATAGACAACTTGGGTCTGACATGCAGCAGCATTTTCGTATATTCATCCTGCGGGTGATCGAATAACTGATGGACCTCAGCCTGCTCAACAATACGACCCTGCTGCATGACAGCCACTTCATCCGCCAATTGGGAAATGACGCCCAGATCATGCGAGATCAGCAAAATGGACGTATTGTATTCCGTACGCAAGCGATCCAGCTCTCTTAGCACCTGTAGCTGATTGACCACATCGAGCGCCGTCGTTGGTTCATCCGCAATAACTACTGCTGGCCGTAGGCACATGGAAATGGCGATCATGACCCGTTGCAACATCCCGCCGCTCAACTGAAACGAATACCGCTTCATCAGCTTGGCTGGATCGGGCAGATTCATATTTTCCAGAGCCGTTATGGCAAGTTCATGGGCCTGTCGTTTGGTTAATCCGGTGTGCGTGCGGACCGTTTCCATAAACTGAGCTCCGATCGTATACACTGGCGTAAAAGCGCTCATCGGATTTTGCATAATAAACGCGATTTCCTTGCCCCGAATACGGCGCATCTCCTCGGCCACCATTCCGTTCAGCTCACGCCCGTTCAGACGGACACTACCTTCCACGTCCATCGTCTGGCGATCCAGCAGTTGGAGCAACGCTTTACAAGTCACTGTTTTGCCGCTTCCACTCTCGCCGACAAGACCCAGTACCTGTCCCTTTTTCAGCTCAAAATGAGTTGGCTCCAGCAGAGATACCGCCCCGGCACCGGTTTTGAGCTTCACCTGTAAGCCGCTGACCTCCAGCACCTTCGCCCTGTCGTCCATCGTTGTAACTCACTCCCGTTTTACTGACGTTTGGCAATTCCGTATCGGTCGGACAGCGCCTCCCCCAATATATTGAAGGCCATCACCACCACCAGAATCATAACCCCCGGATAGATCATTAATTCCGGATGACTGCGAATGTATCCCGTTCCCTCATGAATCATCGCTCCCCATTCGGGGGTCGGCGGCTGAATGCCTAGACCAAGGAACGACAACGCGGAAATATCCATGATCGCCCAACCCATTTCCAGTGTACCAATGACCACAATCGGCCGCAGCACATTCGGAATAATATGCCGCCGGATAATGGCCCCTGAGGAGGACCCGCTAATCCTTGCAGCAGCTATAAAATTCCGTTCTTTCAGACTGACGACCATATTGCGGCACATTCTGGCATAATACACCCACTGCACCATCATCAAGGCAAGCAGCACCTGCATGAGGCCCGGTCCAAAAATACCGACAATGCCCAGCACAAGCACCAAATTCGGAAACGCCATAATACCTTCGCAAAACCGCATCAACACACTATCGACCCAGCCACCTACATAACCTGCAAGCGACCCGACCACAACGCCGATGCTAAGCGAGGACAGGAAAATTAATGTCGCAAAGCCGAGGGAAATCCGCGCTCCATACAGCAACCGGGATAAATTGCACCGACCCAAATGATCGGTCCCCAGCCAGTATTCTTTCGAAGGTCCCTCCAGCTTGTGCAGTAAATTGACTTTAACCGGATCATGGGGAGCCAGCCAAGGAGCTAGCGCCATAATGATAAAAAGAGCAGCCAGTACGACAGAGCAGACCACGATTACCTTTTGACCTTTGAACATTGTACGCAACCTTATCATCACAGCTCTGCTCGTCCCTTCGATGAAATTCGGGGGTCCATATACAAATGCACCAGATCAACGAGCAAATTGCATACGATGAACAGGCATGCCGCCAAAAACACATAGCATTGTATGACGGGAATATCCCGGTTAAAAATCGCTTCCACAAAATAACGGCCAAACCCGGGCCATGAAAACACCTGCTCCACAATAATTGTTCCGGTCAGAAGCTTGCCCAGATTCATACCCATACTTGTAATCAGTGGAGCAATGGCAATTTTCAGTACATGCTTGAGCATGATCACCCGCTCACGAATCCCTCTAGTTCTGGCATACTGCACATACGTTTCCTGAAGCTGCTCCAACACACTGGAACGCAGCAGGCGCGTATATAAAGCAATCAGAACCAGCGACAGGGTCAAAGTGGGCAACACCAGATGTTGCCACGTTCCTCGCCCCTCTACAGGGAGCCAATCCAATCGGACAGAGAAAAAGAAGATTAACAAATATCCCAGCCAAAACTGGGGTATAGATGCGCCAAAATATGAAATTCCTCGACTAAGCATGTCGATCCATCCATTTTTACGCATCGCCGCCAGCACGCCCAGTGGAATACTCACCACAATAGATAGCACCATACTGCTCACAGCCAATTCAAAAGTGGCGGGCAGCCGAACCTTGACCTCATCCCACACCGGCTTGTTGGTCAGATACGAAGTACCAAAGTCCAATTGACTGATTCTTTGAAGTGTATGCATATACTGCGTCAGCAAAGGCTGATCCAGCCCGAACTCATGCCTTTTCTGCTCCAGAATCTCTGGAGTAGGATAAATATGAGCAGCCGTCAAATAAGCCTCGGCCGGATCAACTGGTGAAATATGAATCAGTGCAAAGGTAACGAGGGTGGCAAAGAGAACAATAGGAATGACCGCTACCATTCGCTTCCCGATATAGCTGATCATGAGTTGTCCTCCTATCCTGTAAACTACCGTTACCTATCGGCTTCAGCTACTTTCCGATTTCAATTCCCTCAAACGGATTTTCATCCCGATTAGCCGGGAATACAAAGTTTGTAATCTTTTTCTGGTACACTGCCGTTTTCTTAATATAAGAAATAGGCACAATGGCAGATTGCTCCTGAAGCGTCTTCAGAATCGAAGCATACAGCTCTTGACGCTTGGTTTCATCTGTCGATGAGAGCGCTTCGTGTACTTGCTGATCCAGATCTTTCTTCATCGGGAGGGCACTCAGCACCTCGGAAATTCCGAAGCTCTTCTTGGCAATGACATTAATAAAGGAATGCGGATCATAAGGTGCACCATAGTTGTACCAGAAGTACAGATCAAACTGGTTGGATCTAAGGCGCTTGATTTGAACCGTCAGCTCCAGTCCGGTCAGGTTCACTTTGACACCCAATTCTCCCCATTCAGCCTGAATGGTTTCAGCCATCGCCTTTTGGATCGGATCAGTCTTATCAAAAATCAGCTCAAAATCCAGCTGTTGTCCGTCTTTTTCCCGTACTGTACCGCCTGCGGGCAGCTTCCAGCCAGCCTCATCCAGCAACGATTTGGATTTTTCCACATCATAGCCAACAGGCTGTAAGTTTACATTCGTATACGGATAGTTTTTGGATAAAACCGTATCCGCTGTTTCCTCCAGCCCCGAGGTTACACCTTCCACCATTGCCTGCTTGTTAAAGCCATGCTGGAGTGCCAGACGTACCCGAAGGTCTGCCAGCTTGGGATTGGATGAGTTGAGTAACAGGCTTCTTGTACCTACAGGCTCGGACAGCGTGGTAACATACTGATTCGTGTCGCGAAGCTGTTTGAAAGCATCCAGACTAATGACACCCTCTCCATAAATCAGATCCAGGTCGCCTTTTTCAAAGGCCATTACACGGGTTTCGCCATCGGGAATGATTTTTACCGTAATTTTATCCACCTTCGGTGCAGTACCCCAATAGTTCGGATTACGCTTAAAGGTTGCATATTCATCTTGCTTGTATTCATCCAGCATCCAAGGTCCTGTACCTACAGGTTTCTTGATTCCTTTGGACGTATCTCCATCATCCGGGAACCCCGCTTCACCCAGAAAACGGAACGGGCGAACGACAGACAAATCCTGAAGCACTGGGTAGTATGGCTCTTTGAGCGTCATTCGGAAGGTGCTGTCATCTACAGCTTCAGTTTTGTCGAGAACGCCTACTATACCAAGCCAGCTGTGCGTTTTCTCATTTTTCATAATAGCGTCAAAGTTCTTTTTGACAATGGTCGCATTAAATAGCGTTCCATCCGAAAATTTCACACCTTTGCGCAGCTTAAACGTATATATTTTGCCGTCCTTGGAAATAGTCCAGGATTCAGCCAAAGCAGGCTCCAGCTTGCCTCCTTGCTTGTAGCTGACTAACGGCTCATAGACCATGGATTGTGCAAAAAGTTGGGAAGGATTGTATACGTGAGGATTCATCGTACCAATGTCACGCGGCCACGATAGCGTGATCGACTTTTCATTGGCAGCTCCGTCAGTAGAGGTGGATGCAGGGGTTTTTTCCTGCTTCGCGCAGCCCAAAACAACGGATAATAAGAGGAGCGCCACCAACATAAGGGTGGCAGTCTTGCGGTGTCGAACGGACATCAATGTATTTCCCCTTTTCTATATATGTGATAATGATTATCATAATCATATTTAGAATAGGTACCACGTTCTATTTTGTCAACAATATTCGACAAGCAATCCTCTTATTTATTTTAAATTTGTATAATATTAAATTTATGGCTTAATTCTCCAACGCTTGAAACAGAGTACGCGTGTACTCATGCTGTAACAAGTCTTCATCCCATTCCTTAAAGATTTCCACGATCTCCCCCTGAACCATGACGGCAACTCGATCACAAAACTGGCGAGTAGATTGGAGATCGTGAGTGATGAATAGGTAGGACAACTGACGTTCCATCTGCATTCTTTTGAGCATGTCCAGTACAGAAGACTGCGTTGTCGTATCCAGATTGGCGATCGATTCATCGAACAAGATAATATCCGGCTCCACCGCCAACGCTCGGGCAATACATACCCGCTGTTTTTGCCCGCCACTCAGCTGTGCTGGGTATTTTTCCAGACTGTCAGCCTCCATTCCTACTGATTCCAATAGAGACAGACAAATATCCAGCGCCTGTGCTTTTAGCTCAGGAAAATAGTTGTGGATCGGCTCCATTAAAATATCTCGAATGGTCATACGAGGATGCAATGAGGAGGACGAATCCTGTGCAACCAACTGGATTCGCTTGTACAGCTGAACGTCCTTCGTCTTTTCGAAATGTATAGGCTGATGATCCAGCCAAATCTCCCCTGAGGTCAACGACTCCAGCCCTAGAATACATTGTGCCAGCGTGCTTTTGCCACTTCCACTTTCTCCAACCAATCCAAGACACTCCCCCTGCCGTAACTCCAGACTCACCTTTTTCACGGCCTGCTCGCTATCTTGCGTGCTGAACCAGCCTTTTCTCCGTTTGCGGACAGGGTATGCTTTGGTCACATTCTTCAATTCCAGCATCACTGGTGCATCCTTCCTTCCGGGCTCATCTCCAACACTCGATCTGCTATGCGGCTCATACCTTGGCGATCATGTGAAATCAACAATATGGTGAGATCAAAGTCTTCTCTCAATTGTTGCAGCAATGCCAAAACCTTGTCGCGGTTGATAACATCCAACGCCGTAGTAGGCTCATCGGCAATAAAAAGGCTTGGACCTGAGCTTAACATTGCAGCCAGCAGCACCCTTTGACACATGCCTCCGCTTAGTTCAAAAGGATATGACGACAAAATATGCTCAGGATCTGTAAACCCAACCTTGCGGAGCAGAGAGCGCAAATAGGCCTCCCGCACTGGAGTAGCGCCTCCTCTGGCTATCTCCATGGCACGGATCAGCATCTGCCGCATCCGTGGCAGCACGCCCAGCGGGTGGACTTGCTGCGGTGCAGTGTGGGATGGGGCAGCACCAGCGTGCCCCGGCTCCATCTGGTCGTGCGGCATCCGACGCCGCCCGTGCAGTCTAAGCGTATCCATCAGCTGGGCGCGGACAGTCCGGATCGGATTCAACCCGCTCAGCGATTGTTGAATGAGCAGGGCAATATCCTCTCGGCGCAGCCTTTGCCAGCGCCGTTCCTGGAACGGGAGAGTGTCTTCCCCGTTATAGTAGATACGCCCTTCCGTAACACCGATACCTGGCTCCAGCATGCCTGCGATTGCGTGTGCGGTCAGACTCTTGCCGCACCCGCTCGGTCCGGTCAGGGCCACAATCTCCCCTGAATATATGGAAAAGCTCACATCCCGCAGCAGTGGTTTGCTCCCACTTCCGCTTGCTCCTACGCCTGTGCGGCAGATTTCCAAATGTTCCACGTGTAACAACGGTTTTCGCCCTGCCACTTGTTCTATCGTATCCTTGCCCCCAAGGGCTATTTGATCTCCCACTATTTGGTCGCCCCCTTTTCCGAAAAGCGGTCGCCCAAAAGCTGGCAGGCAAGTACGAATAGCATAATCGCCAAGCCTGGGAAAATCATGACATGCGGAGCCACCTGAAAATATGAGGTTGCATCATGCAGCATCACGCCCCACTCTGGCTTGGGCGGCTGTACACCCAGTCCAAGAAAGGACAGCCCAGCGATCATCAGCACCACGCGTCCGATATCCCATACCGCATAAACCAACAACTGCGGCAACGCTTGTGGCAATACATAACGTCTCAGTATACGCGCGTGTGAATTGCCGGATAAACGGGCATACCGAACGTAGTCCTCCTGACAGGCTTTTTGAACCAGACTACGGATATACCGGACATAACCCGCCCACCGTACCGCAATAATCGCAAGGGTCATGTTAACAAAACCCGGGCCCAAAATGCCCACAATTGCCACCGTTAAAATAATATCAGGAAAAGCCAATACGCCATCGATTCCCCGCATGATCAGCTGATCTACACGTCCACGCACATAACCAATGAGCAACCCTATAGGCAGACTGAAGCACAACGTAGCTACAGTAATTGCACATGCGATTAGCACGCTCGTCCGAATCCCGTAAATTAGCCGTGACAGCACATCCCGACCCAGATGATCCGTACCGAAAGGATATTTCCGACTGGGTGGTGCCAGACGGTTCAAAAGATCCACTTGAAGAGGATCATGAGGAGCGACCCATGGAGCCAATAACCCAAGCAGCACGATCAGACCAAAAAGTACGCCTCCTGCCAGCAAGCTCCCTTGAAAGGAAAGCCGTATCTTTTTCATTTTCAGCTTCCCCCTTAACGCAAACGTAGCCTCGGATCTATCGCCGTCTGGACCAAATCCACCAAACACTGAACACCTACAATTAAAAATACGGCAAAAATAACATACCCCTGAATCACCGGATAATCTCGCTGGGTAATCGCATCTATAAAATACTTACCTAACCCCGGCCATGAAAAAATGGTCTCGACGATGACATTACCTGCCAGCATAAATGATAGATTGGTACCTAGCAGTGTAATCATAGGCAGAACCGCATGCTTAAATATCTCAAAAAACAGGATATGCATACGCGAAAAGCCTCGAGCCTTCGCTGCTTTCACAAAATTCCGGTCACCCAGCTCCAGCATTTGAGCGCGCAGTACACGGGCTTGCACCGCTCCCAAACCTGCGCCAAGAGTCAGCGCTGGGAGCACTAGATGTGTCCAGTCCTCCCTTCCCATGGATGGGAGCCAGCCCAAGCGAACGGAGAATAGATAGATCAACAGAAAACCAAGCCAAAAAGAGGGAATCGACGATCCCAGCAGGGCAAACAGCCTGCCCAGACGATCCAGTGGGCCGCTGATTTTTAGCGAGGCAGCCAGTCCCAGCCCCAGCGTAAGCACCGTCATGACGGCAAAGCCCGCAGCAGCTAGCTCCACAGTAGCAGGCAGTCTGTTCCATAGTTCGGCTAGCACGGATTCCTTGGATACATACGAGGTGCCCCAATGCCCCGTGAACACATCTCGCAGCCAGTTCACATATTGAATATGAAGCGGCTCGTTTAAGCCCAGTTCCTGCCGTAGCGTCGTCAACGCCTCCTCAGAGGCAGGGACATTATGCGCGGTGAGCAAAATAGTAGCAGGGTCACCAGGAGCGAGCCGCATCAGTACAAAAGTCAGCGTGGATACAACGAATACAATGATGAGCAGCTGCGCCACACGTTCCAGTATAAAACGAATCATAGGATACGCAGCTCGTTATTCCGTAATATCAGATTGCGCTGTAATATAGTAATACTCGATCGGATGGGGTGTAAAACCCTCCACCCCTTTTTTCACACCAAACACATTATCAGGATGCACAATGAACGACTGTGGCAAATCCGCATTGATGATATCCAGCGCTTGTAGTGTCACAGCATTACGCTGCGCTGTATCCTTCGCCAGCTTCAAGCTGTTAAGAATACTCTCTAGCGGTTTGGAACTATACCGGCTTACATTGGCTTCGCTTTTCGAAGAATAAAACATGTCCATAAAATATTGCGGCTCTCCTGTATGAGCAGTAAGCATGCTGTACATTGCAAAATCCCAATCGTTTTTGGTCAACGCCTCGTCGATATTTTCCACCTTGCGAATCTTGACCTGGATTCCCTCTTTCAGCAATTGGCTTTGGATGACCTCAGCCATAACAGAGAGCTCTGGACGCTGAGGGAAAGTCAGCAGCGTAACCTCGAACGGCTTGCCTTGCTTAGTCCATGTCCCTTGAGCGTCCTTCTGCCAGCCATCCTTCGTCAACAGCTGCTCTGCCGTTCCATCCAGCGCTTTACGCTCAACTTTACCGAAGGGAAGAATGCTCGGGAACGGACTACTTGCTTCCGTACCGAAGCCCCTCATGACGGCGCTCACAATCGATGTGCGCGGAATCAGGCTGTCCACCACCTTACGGTTCGCCGCATCCTTGAATACTGGCGATTCCATATTGTACACGATCATATGGGTGCGCAAGGAGGGAGCCGACAGCACTTGTAGCTTGTCGTTCTTTTTCAGTACCTCTGCGTTATCAACCGGAATATCCGTCGCTACGTCCACCTCGCCGGATTGCAGCGCCATCAGACGCGAATTCCCGTCCGTAATGAACTTCATCGTCGCTTCAGCCAGTCGTGCCTTCTCGCCCCAATATCCGTCATAACGCTCTACGACCAACGATTGGTCCTTGTTGAACGCTTTGATTTTAAAGGCGCCTGTCATCGCTGGGTAACTCTGCTCATCTTTCATCGATGCCACATCCAGTACAATTGTCGATGGATCAGCTAGATTGGACACCAGCGCCGCGTTCGGCTGGTTTGTCGTGATTTTCAAAGCCAGCGGGCCGCTTACATCAATGGACTTCACATTCAGTAAATCCTTAGCCAGATGGCTTTTCTCGATAGAGCGCAGCAAAGACGCTTTTACACCTACTGCATCCATACTCTTTCCATCATGAAAAGTGACTTTATCCTGCAAGCTGAACGTCCAAACTGTAGGACTATCCTGCTTCCACTCCTTTGCCAGCCAAGCCACAGGCTCCAGCTTTTCATTCAAACGTACCAGTGTCTCACCTGCACCGGATCGCATCACATCCCAGCTATTATCTCCGTGCGGGTCAACGCCTGACGGTTTCCATGTATACGCCATTACCAGCTTTTTATCTGTCGCTGTTTGTTGTGCTGACGCGTTTTCACCCTTGCCGGAGCTATCCGACGTCTTATTGCTGGCACATCCCGAAAGAGCCATAACTGCCAGCAGCAGCATCACCCCTGTACATATCAACCATGAACGCCTGCTACGATTGCTAATCATTCAATGAATCCCCCTCTATCTTGTAAAATCATATAAACCTAACGCAAAACGCGAAAAAAGCATTCCGGACCACTTGATCAGCAGTCAGAAATGCTTTCATTATAAAATGTCAAAACTCACCTCGAAGCCAACTCCAAAAACATAGAAGGGATCAGATCGGTTTCAGACATTCCGTATGCAGCACGCCTAACCACCTCCCCAGCATCCCGTGGGTCTGACAGTGATGTCAAAACAGGCAGGTCTCCTGACTCCAGGCGCATCTTTCAGGCCTTCCCGGTTCTTCACAGTTCCAGTGGCTGTTCTGAAAGCTCCAGCAGTATCCTGCTGATGCCTGTATACAGTGGCGGGCCCGTGTCGGAATCAACCGAACTTCCCTTTTAAGTGAACACGCTCAACAACCATCTACATGGTCTCAGCAAAACCCCGTACATAGAGTCGTCCGGCTCACACCTGTTTTCTTCCTTTATTTCTTTCCATTACGATCTTATTTTGTTGTCACAGGCTTGTCAATAAATGCTGCACAATAATTTAAATTTGAACGATGTGGCGAGAATGAAGGTGATGTCTATTCATTGCGTGCACGAAATGACGGGCATTCCGTCTCCCTCATGATGTCCCGAAAACTGTACCAGACTACTTAATGAATCTAAAAGAACGAAAATTTAGCAGCGAGATTGCAGATCAATTTGTACAAGCTATTAAAAAAGATACATTATTCCAAAGGCCTGAAAAAGCAGTTGGTTATTCCTTCTCCAAAAAATTGAGGAAGAAAAAAATTTGAAAAGCGACAAAACCAAAGAGTTGATCGGAAATTTAGTGAGCAAACCTTGTGGAATTTCTATTATAAGGATAACAGCATTGGGGGCAGCTACCAAACAAAAGAACTATATTGTTGATTCTTCTCAGACAGCCTTTGAGACAAATTTAACTATTAGAGAATTTACCCGTAAAACATTCCTTAGTGATTTAGAGAATGAGTTTGAAAAGCCTCCGGTGATTAGCCGGGGGCTTAATTTGTTAACTGACCATTTCCTGACAAGCCATGTCAGCGTGCCGTTTAGGTGCCTAGCAGTCAAGTTATTTTTTAGCTAGTAAGTGAGCGAAGCGAGGGATCTTGCAGGTCGTTCACAGCGTCGTACTGTAAACCAGGACGAAGCGACGGCTTGCTTTTACGCTCGAAAAGTTGTGGAGCTAAAGAGTTTTGTACGAACAACCAAACGGGGAGGCACTTGCTATTAAACCGTCAGTTAATAAAAGGACCGTTGCGATCAATACGGCTCTCTTCTATCTCATTTTAAATTTTATCCATTAAATAAAATTATTTACAAACATAAAATTTACAGGTAATATTTACTTATTCCTTCTTATGGATAAAAAAACAATTGTATACACGACTCCAGAGAGGAGACTTAGTAGAAATGAGGTTGATAATGTTCTGAAAATAAAAGTAGATGCGGACACTGTGTAAAGTTGCAATGAGCCGTTAAGCGAAGAAGTTGTCGTCGTTGGTCCTTGAATAAAGGAATAATATATTCCTACCAAAAAACCGTAAGACAAATACTTAAACAGATTTTTTTCAAATTTACTCATTTCTTAGCCCCCAATAATATTTTTCGAAGAGGAGAATTTTAATACTATGAAACCATTCAAAGTCATGACTAAAACAGCAATAATTGCAGCATTGACAGCAATATTATTACCATATGGAGCCATTGCTTCTGCAAATGATGCGCCGAATCCATTGTCATCGACGATACAATCAGAAGCCGGAAAATGGGAACCGACAGATGAAATAAAGGCCAAGGAAGGACAAGTCTACAAATATATCGATCCTAGTAGTGTTAACGATGATGTTTATTACTATTATGTCAATTACGACAATT
This sequence comes from Paenibacillus sp. cl130, assembly GCF_900116035.1. Lineage (NCBI taxonomy): Bacteria > Bacillati > Bacillota > Bacilli > Caryophanales > Paenibacillaceae > Paenibacillus > Paenibacillus sp. cl130. Next base: position 199,521 of record NZ_FOYG01000004.1, on the reverse strand, counting down.
TAAATCAAGAAAAAGGTAATAATGATAGAATTAGTACCCAATCCATTGGGGTGACTCCTATTGTTAAAACCCATGAAAATCTAGGTTATTGGGTTGATACAAACAATGCAATTCGTGTAAGTACATATACTGGGCCTGCTGCTGCAAAAATTACAGTGAAAACTAATATTAAAGTGAAAGCGGAAGGAGCAATAACAGGTGGTGTTAAAGCTATAGAAGGCACATTGGGTTTTGGTATAGAAGCTGATATTGGCCTAGATGATGAATATTCAATCAATGTTCCTAAAGGAGAAAGATGGGTTATTAGTGCTTTTCCACGATATGAAAAACATAGATTAGGAATGTATTGGCCAGCTCCATTCATAGGTGATCCTTTCATAGGTTATGTGAGAGTAGACAAGCCTGTGGGAATTGCTTTCAGAGTAGAAAAGCACTAATCATATCAAATAAATTGAAATAAAAAGAGAGGCCGTTGCAACCAACACGGCTTCTTTTTTTATAGCGGAAAGTAGCGGGACTCTCGCGAGTCTACTCAGTTACTTTGGACTGGAGCTGTGGCGTCCGAACGATCTATTGCGTTCAAAGGACTTTATATCATACCTAGACAGGGTTACACGAAAGAATGTCGAATAGAGCGGGCAAGTAAAAAAATGATGAAACAGGATTGTAATTCGTCGTGACGGACAATTAAATACTTGGTACTACAGGCTTTTTATTGACAAGCACGGAGGGTGATGAAACTAACAAGACAGCGAAATTTGAGGATTGGAAGACCGGACATATGCACTCACAAAACTCTGGGTTTTGGAATTTAATTTCGTATGGAATCTTACTGTATCAGCATAGGGAGGCATTCACTTTATCTATCTGCTAACGCATACGGTTCGAATAATCTTCCGTGATTTTTGCTAGGATAAAAAAACCAACACGTTTCCAAAGAATATTTTCTATCGTCCACGACTTTCACGTCCAATAGTCATAATTCTGGCCCCCTGCTTTAGCTTGTCCCAATCCAGGAAATAAAGCAGCCCCCTTGTTGACGATCCGCGACTGTTGCGCATCTGCTTACGCTGGCTGCGAACCAATGTAAGCAGCTTCGTTAGGTTATAGCTGTCCAACTCCAAACTCAATCAATTTGGGTGTGCTGCGTCTGGCTCCGGCCAGCCTGACGCCTGCCGTAATAGATACCAGTTTGCACAGCCTATCTTCTCTGCTCATCTTCCCTGGATAACTCCATGCCAAAAAGCCGGAAAAGAGGCATATGTCCTCTCTCCGGCTATCTTTATTTATTCTTAATCATCAAACCTTCTGTGGAACCTCCTGAACCGTCACGCTTTTGACCGAGTCCCCTTGTTTTCTCGTCAAAACGATGTTCAAGACAATCGCTGTAATCGAGCCTGAAACGATACCATTTTGCAACAGCATTTTGGCAAAGCTCGGCAGCTGGTCGAACATTTGTGGCAGAACGGCAGAGCCTAGGCCCACGGCAATACTGCATGCTGCGATCAGCAGATTGCTTTCCTTCCGCAGATCCACTTCTGACAGAATAGACATGCCTGATGCAGCGACCGAGCCGAACATGACGATCATCGCCCCGCCCAGCACAGCGTTAGGAATCACTGTCGTTAAAGCAGCCAGCTTAGGCAGCAAACCGAGAACAACCATGATACCGCCCGCAGCAAAAATAACGTTCCGCGATTTGACGCGTGTGAGTGAGATCAGACCCACATTTTGCGAGAAAGCTGTATAAGGAAACGCGTTAAAAATACCCCCAAGCATGATCGCAAGTCCCTCGGAACGCAGACCATTGACGATCTGCTTCTGCTCCACCTTCTGATCAATTGCTTTGCCTACTGCCAAATAAACGCCTGTAGACTCAACCATACTGACAATATTGACGATAATCATCGTACAAACTGCCATAATGCTAAACTCAGGCTTACCAAAATAAAACGGCTGTGCAACACTCACCCATGAAGCCTCCGCCACGGGAGCAAAATGCACCATTCCCATTCCATAAGCAACCACTGTGCCCGCGAACAACCCAATAAGCACGGAAATCGAGCGCAAAAAGCCTTTTGCCAACCGATTCACAAGCAGAATAACCAGTAGTGTGACTAAGGCCAACAGTAAATTACGTGGCTGTCCAAAGTCCGAACTGCCCTGACCCCCTGCTACATTGTTCATCGCCACCGGAATAAGGGATAGACCGATAATCGTAACGACCGAACCTGTAACCACCGTCGGGAAAAAGCGTAGCAGCTTGCCATACAACGGTGCTGCTAACACCACAAATATACCAGACAAAATAATGGCACCATACGCTGTCGCTAAATTTGAGGTCGAAGCAATCGCGATGATGGGCCCTACTGCCGTAAACGTACAGCCTAAAATGACAGGCAGTCTACTACCGAAAAAGCGTGTGCCCATAATCTGTAATAACGTAGCAATCCCGCAAGTGAACAGATCGGCAGCCACCAAATAAGCCATCTGGGCTGGCGTCAGGTGCAATGCTCCCCCTACAATTAGAGGTACAGCAATTGCTCCAGCGTACATCGCCATGACATGCTGGAAGCCCAGCGCGAATAACTTTTGTTTACTTAACATCCCACATTCTCCTTAACGGGAGGAATCACCACGCCAGCTTCCTCTATAAAATGAACCTCGCCTGGTGCCATGGAAGCGATACGCGCAAGAGAGCGCACAGCAATGCCTCTCTGCTCCAACAGTCCACGACCTTCCTGGAAGCTCTTCTCAATCACACAGCCAACCCCGGCCAGCTCCGCTCCTGCTTCCTTCACAATATCCGTAAGTCCAACCAATGCTGCGCCAGTAGCCAAAAAATCATCTACGATTAGCACATGGTCGCTGGCATCGAGATATTTTTGGGAAATACTCACCTGATAGGTTTCCTGCCGAGTGAATGAATGAACCTCGGCGAAGTATACCTGCTCATTCAGCGTGATTGCTTTCTTTTTCTTCGCATAAATGAACGGGACCCCCAAGGCAATAGCAGTAGCCATAGCAAATTGAATACCACTAGCTTCAATTGTAAGCACCTTGGTGATCGGAGCACTGCCGAAAAGGCGTGCAAACTCCTTACCAATCTCCAATGCTAATGCTGTATCTACCTGATGATTCAAAAATGAATCTACCTTTAATACGGTGTCAGATAAAATTTGTCCCTCTTGACGAATACGTTCCTCCAAAGCTTTCATTATGCGAGTATCGCTCCTTCTGTACTTTAAAATAGTATAAAACCTGCCAAAACCAAAAAAAGGACAGGCTCCCTTGAGTTGTTTCTCAAGTGAAGCCTGTCCTTGGGGGTTGTAATCCCTGACGGATTGGCGCACAAATAAATGCCCGCATTCATCCAAAGCCGATGCGCTATCACTCATAGTCGGACGATTACAGTGGTCATCCGGTAGAAACTTCTGGGCCATATCCCCAATATTATACGAGTCATATGAAATTGATATCTTGTATACTACACCCTCTGGCGGGCGGTTTCAAGACTATTTTTCATACAGACAGCGGCATTTGGAGAACCTTCCACAATTGGAATATCGTAAATCAAGCCGACCTTTGTTCAAGGTATATATATTGTAAGGACTTTGCATAATCCTGATTGTAGAAAACAGATAAAAAACAAAAATACATGCAAAACAACATTTAATTTTAATTATAATTTTAGAAAACAAAAATAAAACCACAAATTATACTTCCGTTTATGTTGACTACAAAGAAAAACGGAAGTAGTATGGAGTTAGTTAAGAAAGCAAAAGGCAGACTTTCAGGCTGCCAGTATTTTATCCATGCAAGGAGATTGGGTATGAATAATTATCTTGCTGTTGATATTGGAGCTTCAAGCGGAAGGCTCGTAAGTGCAACTCTGCAAGGTGACCAGCTACACTTGCAAGAGCTTCACCGTTTCAACAACTCCTTTACCGAAAAAAACGGACACGATTACTGGAATATCGACGAACTATTGAATGAGATTATTCAGGGCTTGCAAAAAGCTAAACAGACGGGGATTCACTCCTGTACGCTCGGCATTGATACATGGGCTGTAGATTACGTGCTGCTTGATCAGAAAGGAAACCGCATTCATGAGGTATACGCTTACCGGGATGCACGTACCCTCCATGCGCCCGACAGGCTGCACCAGATCATCAGTCGAGAGGCTGTGTATGAGAAAACAGGCATTCAGGAACTAAACTTTAATACCCTGTATCAACTGTTTGTCCATGATCGGGAACAGCTTGCCCAGGCGGATAAAATATTGATGGTCCCCGATTATCTGTACTATCGCCTGACAGGCATCATGATCAATGAAATGACGAATGCGTCCACGATGCAGCTTCTCAACGTGAACACACGAGAGTTTGATGAAGACCTGCTGTCCCTGCTCCAACTGCGACGCAATCAGTTTTCAGAGCTTGCCGAGCCTGGACGGGTTCTGGGTTCTCTTTTGCCGGAGCTTGTTCAAAAATACGATCTTCCGGACTGTCAGATCATTCTTGCGCCTACTCACGATACTGCATCGGCTGTTGCAGGTGTTCCGTCACAGCGGGAAGAATCTTGGGCCTATATTAGCAGCGGAACGTGGTCACTACTGGGAATGGAACGTTCCAAAGCCTTGAATACCAAGGCAGCCATGCAGGCGAACTACACGAATGAGTGGGGTGCTTACGGTACGTACCGTTTTCTGAAAAATATTATGGGATTGTGGATGATTCAGGAGGTTAGGAGGGAGGGCGGTTCCGCACATAGCTTTGCTGAATTGGCCGAACTGGCTTCAGCAGAGACACCGTTTGTCAGTCTCGTCCTCTGTAACCAGTCATCCTTCTTAAACCCGGATAGTATGACCCTTGAAATCCAGCGATTCTGTGAAGAAACAGGCCAGCCCAGCCCCAGAACGCCGGGTTCGCTCGCCCGCTGTATTTTCGACAGTCTGGCCTTAAGCTACCGCGATGCCTTACACGAACTGCAACGTTTAACAGACGAAACGATTACCAGATTGTACATTGTCGGCGGAGGCGCTAACAACGAATTACTATGTCAGCTTACAGCCGATCTCTTGGGAATTGAGGTTCAGGCAGGTCCTTCCGAATCTACAGCCATCGGCAATATTGTCGTGCAATTAATCAGCTCTGGTGTTCTTGAGGATCTCAAAGCTGCTGGCCGTACCATCGCCCGCTCCTTTCCGACTCGGCTATATGAACCGAAATCGGTGGAAGGCTTGCAAGAACTCCTGGATCGCTGGGAGCGCCTCAAGATACAAGCAACATCCTCTATTCAGATATCTCAATAAAGGAGTAAAGCCATGAATGAAGCTATTGAAGCCAGTTATAACGAAGCGAAAAAGCTGTATGCCCGCCACGGTATTCAAGTTGACGACATTTTACGGAAGCTTTCACAAATCAAAATATCACTGCACTGCTGGCAGGGAGATGATGTTCAGGGATTTCTGTTCAAAGACAAACAGCTTAGCGGGGGGATTGCCGTAACGGGCAGCTACCCGGGCAGAGCAGGCACGCCGCATGAGTTGCGTCAGGATTTAGAAAAAGCTCTATCGCTTATTCCGGGTAAACACAAGGTCAATCTGCACGCAATCTATGCGGACACCACAGAACAAGTGGATCTGGATCAACTGGAGCCACGCCATTTTCAGAACTGGGTAGACTGGGCCAAACAGCAAGGGCTCGGGCTTGATTTTAATCCAACTTTGTTCTCCCATCCCAAAGCGGAAGACGGCTTCACACTGAGTCACAAGGATTCGGAAATCCGCGATTTCTGGATCACACACTGCAAAAAATCACGCAGGATTGCAGAGCATTTTGGCAAAGAACTCGGTCAGCCCTGTGTCACAAACCACTGGATGCCGGATGGCTATAAAGATACTCCGGTTGATCGGTTGGCTCCAAGAGAACGTCTGCGTGATGCGCTGGACGAAATTTTTAGCGAGGAAATCAGCGAGGAATACAACATCGATGCGGTTGAAAGCAAGCTGTTTGGCATCGGCTCGGAAAGCTATGTCGTAGGCTCACATGAATTCTATATGGGATACGCTCTGACACGCGGTAAATCCATCTGTCTCGACGCTGGTCACTTCCATCCAACCGAAGTCATTTCGAACAAACTGTCCTCTGTGCTGATGTTCACCGATCAATTATTGCTCCATGTCAGCAGACCGGTTCGTTGGGACAGTGATCATGTCGTGACGATGGACGACGAATTGCTGGACATTGCCCGTGAGCTGGTTCGCGGTGAATTGCTTTCCCGAACCCATATCGGTCTTGATTTCTTTGATGGAAGTATCAATCATGTAGCAGCATGGGTCATCGGAACACGCAACACGATCAAAGCGCTACTTCGCGCTATGCTCGAACCGATTGAAGCATTAAAGCAGGCGGAAGAGGAACAGGATTTCACCACTCGTCTTGCTCTGGTCGAAGAGTTTAAATCGTATCCGTTTGGTGCCATATGGGATTACTATTGCGCTCAAAACGGCGTTCCTGTTCGTGAGGAATGGTTGGCCGAAGTAAAAAACTATGAACAACAGGTACTGCTGAAACGGTAACTACTGCACTGATAATGCTTATATTCATATCATACAAAGGGAGAGATTATCCATGACTACTGTGCTGGAGAATCAAAAAGAACGCAAATCGGGACTGGATATCCCATTTGTTCGCGAGATGGCGGAAATTACACAAAACATGTGGAAATTCGGCTGGGATGAACGCAATGGAGGTAATGTAAGCTATATTCTGGATGAAGCTGAGGTTGCAAAATATATAGATATTCATCAGGTCATTCGGACGATTAAACCTGCTTTTCCGGTGAATGAACTGGCTGGTAAATATTTTATCGTCACCGGATCAGGAAAATATTTCAAAAACGTAATTGCCGATCCGGAAGCCAATTTAGGAGTTCTTCGTGTCTCGCAGGATGGCGAGCAATTGGAAGTCTTGTGGGGCCTCAAACACGGGGCGGTGCCTACCAGTGAGTTACCATCCCATTTTATGGGCCACATTGAGCGCTTGAAGGTCGATCCTAACCATCGTGTTGTGATTCATAATCATGCCACCCATGTTATTGCCATGACCTTCATTCATAGTCTGGACGAAAACCAATTCACCAAAACGCTGTGGGAAATGTGTACCGAATGTATTGTCGTCTTTCCAGACGGTATCGGTGTAATCCCTTGGATGGTACCGGGCTCCAGCGAAATCGGCCGCGAAACGGCTAAAAAAATGAAGGATCATCACGCTGTATTATGGCCTCATCATGGCATTTTCGGAACGGGCAGCTCCATTGATGAAGCGTTTGGCCTGATTGAAACGATTGAAAAGGCAGCGCAAATTTATATGCTCATTGCACACCATGATATTCAGCAACGGATTACAGATCAGGAATTGGCCGATCTGGCCAAAGCCTTCAACGTTACTCCAAAAGAAGGCATCCTGAACGTATAAATGTAGGCTAATCTTCATCTCATAATACAGAACTTAAAAGGCTCCATGGCTCGTCTCAAATCGGCCATGGAGCCTTTGGCATACCTAGCTTTAATTATATAACCCTAAATTCCAATGAATTAACTTGTAATTATGCTTTCCTTTATATACAATAAAATCAAAATTCCCTTATCTCCACCAAAGGAGAGGTGACAAGTTATGAAAAGAGCAAAAAATGAAGATCACTTCGACATCGTGGAAGACCATTATTTCACAGCTACCGAACTGGAAAAATCCAGCGCCATTTGGCCAGTCAGACTGGGTATGGATATTTCGAAAACAAGCTGCCATGTCGGTCCCAAGGCTGTTCCTTATTTTTATTTGATTTTTGTACTTGAAGGTCAGGCTGAGTTTATTTATAAGCAGCAGAATTACCGTGTCCAAAAGTCTGATTTATTCTGTTTTTTTCCGCATCTTGCCCATGAATATTACACCGATCAGGAGCACCCGTTGCAAAAGGTATGGATTGCCTTTGAGGGACCCAAGTCCCTCGCATTGCTGGAGCGGATCGGAATTAATCCCTCTACGCCATTTATGGCTAACGCAGTGAGCGAGGAAATCCTCGGACTTATCTCCAACCTGTTTTCCATCGTACACGACAACAGCAGACAAGGCAGCGATCTGGCCCGCTTGATTACACTGCACCAGATCTTCGAGGAATTGTCCCGCAACACATCTGACGTGCTGCGCAACTTTGTATGCTCTGATTATTGGCTCCAGCAGGGGAAAGATTACATTGAAATGCATTATTGTGACCGTGTTACGATTGAGCAAATTGCCGAGCATGTAGGTGTGGATCGTGCGCATTTTTCACGTAAGTTCCATTCCACCTTCCTCATCTCTCCCGCCAAGTATTTGCAAAACCTCAAGATTAACGAAGCCAAAAGATTACTGGAGCAGACAACTTACAATTTGTCGATCATAGCCCAGTCCATCGGCTATACCGATATGTCCACCTTTTCCAAGGCATTTAAGAAAACGGCAGGGATTCCACCGCGTGAGTATCGCTTCCGACATCAGTCCCGGCAAGAGATTCGTACCGTCAACGCTTAGTCGGAATCCAGTAACGTTAAAGAGAGCCGCCGTATACGGTGGCTCTCTTTTTATGACCTGATCCTAACTTACACTTGGTTCTGAACCCTTTCAACGCTATAATAGGCTTCAAACCAACAGGAAAGGTACGTGAAATCCATGCTGCGATTCAATGCGATACGTACGGGCTATCTGCTGGGCATCTCACTGATACTGGCCGCAATTATTTATTTTTTCGCCTCCAATTGGGGCGGACTGGATCGGACATCCAAGATTGTACTTGCTGCTGCTCTTATTGTTCTGTTCTATGGCTTGTCTTTTGTATTTGCACGGATACGTGCTGTTCCCGGCCAACAAGCTTTTCTGTCTAATATGTTTTTGGTGGCTGGCTGTATAGCCTTTGGCGTTTCCGTGGCATTGCTCGGTCAAATTTACAATTCCCATGCGGACAGCTACGGATTGTTTTTCATTTGGTCGGTGCCGGCTCTGCTACTTAGCTGGATTACTCGCTACAATCCCTTTTATATGCTGTCTTATGTACTGATTCAACTTGGTTTGTGGCTTTATTTTTACCCTACGATGCAAAGTGTGCCTTATAGCGAACTTCGATCATTGTCGATTGCCGGAGTGTTCGCACTGGTCAATCTGGTGTTGTTTCTATTGGCGTTCCTTCATCGTATACGCTCTGCTCCACTACAATATATGAGCTTTACTGTTTTTCATATAGCCATGTTAGCGATGACCAACTCTTTTGCATTTGATGGGTATGGGCTGGTCATGAATATACCGTATATCGCTGTGATTGCTTTAGGATTTTATATATTTATCAAGGTGCGACTGAATAAAACGCTACTGACCTTGAATGCATTGGCGCTCTCAGCGTTTGCTGTCTTTAAATTTATAGAGCTGGCAGAGGCGTACTCCTCATCTCTGTTTTTTGTGTTTGGTTTGATTTTTGTGGCGCTGCTGCTGACGGGTAACGTGTGGTTTTTCCGTTATTTGAATCGTTTGGGAAAAACACCGCCGGAAGCAGGGATAACGGACATTAGTACATCAAAGACTGAGACGACCGTTCCCGAGGAACATGGCAGTGAATGGATCAGCAAAACCGTATCCCGTGTAATCAAAGTGGTTGGAGTGCTGATCGGTAGTATATCTCTCATCGGATTGATTATGATTAGCACGAATGTAAACCACACCGAATATGTACTGTTGGTTGTGTCGTTGCTGCTTATGATTTTGATGATTGTCATACCGGAATCCAAGCTGGATTCGGTAATACGTTATACACTGCTGACCATCAGCTATATAACAGGCTTGGCGGCCATTCTATGGTCAGATCAGTCGCTGCTTTCGGTATTATTTCTGATCGTTTCCATCGCTGGATGGTTTCGCTCCAAGGGGAAAAGGCAGTTGTTTTTTGCCTACACCTTTGTAAACCTGAATCTGGCGACCATTTTATTTCAGCAGTATCAGGAGTGGGATGGTTGGAACTGGACCTATAAGTTCATCATCTTCTCTCTTTTCATCGTCAATGCCGTGTTATATGGGGTAAGTTACTTTAAATTCAAGACGGAGTTAAAAGAACATCTGCGGAATAGTTCATTATTTTTCAGCTTGTTGTTCCTTTTGTGGGCGACGTTTTTCGAGGATGTCATTCCACACTCTTATATGTTCATTAACATTTTTTATTTTGTTATCGTTACCGGGATGATCTTTGCCTTTGCCCGTCTGAAACAAAAATCGGAGACCCTCATGAGCGTTGTCTTCTGGTTTATTTTTATCGGCTTCAAATACTATGATTTATTGTGGACGCTACTGTATAAGTCTTTTACGTTGGCGCTTCTAGGAGTCATTGCACTCGGCTTGACCTGGTGGGCGGATCGGCGAATGGCCCATAGCGGCAAAGCAGCATTTGATGCCGACCACCGCAGCTTTAGCTTCATGCGCTTAAGCCCGTTACTCATCGCTATTGTCATCGTGCTACAGCTGGGGATCATCGGCTATCAGACGGCGAGAAGTGAAACCCTGCTCGCCACAGGGGCTTCCATTAAGCTCAAACTGGCTCCTATAGACCCGCGCTCCCTGCTGCAAGGCGATTATGTGGCACTGAATTACGACATATCTACCCCGCCTTCCAAGACCCCTCTTCAGGAGGAGGAATGGAGCCGAGGCAAGGTCAAAGTCGTTCTCACACCAGATAGCCAAGGAGTATACGTCGCGGATCGCCTATATCAAGATGGTGAAAAACTTGCCAGTCATGAGGTCGTTCTAAATGGACAATGGTATGGTTCTCGTATTCTGTACGGTATTGAGAATTATTTCATCCCTGAGGGAACCGGACGTACTGTAGAACAGAACGCACATTTTGCCCATATTCGGGTGAGCCGCAATGGGGACGCGCTGCTGGAACGTTTGGCAGAAAGCTGACCGGATCGGCGCAGGTAGTTAACAAAGCAGGCTGAACCAAGCTGCTCCATTGCTGGAGCACAACTTGGTTCAGCCTGCTTGTTCTTTTTCGGGCCATCGAGTTACCTCTTATAGATAACCTTTATCCCTACGCTACGCTTATCCTCGTTTATACATCTCTCGTCCATGATGCTATTTCCTCAATATCCAGCGGCTGAGTCCGGCAACAGCCGCCAATCAGACGAGCTCCCGCTTCATACCATTGGCGGGCACTTTGTCCGAATGTCTCTGTACAAGTGCTGCCGTGCCATGTCTTGCTGACCGGGTCATATTCCTCCCCCAGATTGGGATATACCACCACAGGCTTATCCGTGTGACTGCGTATTTCGTGAATAAGCGATGGAACGAAATTCGGCAAAGTGCAATTGATTCCTACAGCGGCCACTTGCTCATGCCCATTCAGCCACTCAGCACATGCAGCGGCAGACTCACCATTGCTGATATGCTGCCCATCCTTTGCGCTAAAGCTGATCCAGGCATACGTGCCTGGGAATTCCTTCAGCAATCGGGCGATGGCCTTGGCTTCAACCAGACAGGGTATCGTTTCACAAGCTAAAATATCTGCACCCGCCTCAATCAGAGCTTTCATACGCGGCCTGTGGAACTCCACTAGCTGTTCCTCGCTCAGCTTGTAATCGCCGCGATACTCTGACCCATCTGCCAAAAACGCCCCGTAAGGGCCAACAGAGGCCGCGACTAGCGGCTTGGGACGATGCCGCTGACTAGCAGTAGCCGTCACGTCAGCCCAAAACTCATCGCGTGCCTGCACAGCAATCCGCACCGATGATTGAATCAGTTCCAGCGCCTCATTTTCGCTTAGGCCCCGTTTAACATAGCCTTCAACGGTAGCCTGATAGCTCGCAGTAATCGCACAGTCTGCCCCAGCCTCAAAATAATCTCTATGTACACGCTTGATCGACTCCGGATGCTCATGGAGGATTTTAGCTGACCATAAGCTATCGTTCAGATCATGTCCATGACGCTCCAGTTCAGTCGCCATGGCGCCGTCCAGCACGATCAGCTGAAATTCGTCCAGTATATATTGTATCGGGTTCATGTGACCCCTCCTGCTCGTCTTTTCTATTTAACCCACTAATCAAGTAGGGTTTAATGATTTACATTATAGCACGGATGTTGATGAGCACTCACAAAGCCAATAAATAATCATTCCGTGAAGACGTGCCCTCTCGTTTCATTTACCATCTGATGTAACGTATAAATTTTTTAAATTAGTTTCATAAGTTAAATTAATTAGATATTGTTCTTTTTTTCACAAAGTCATTTTACTATAAAAGTGCAAACCAACACTTTGGCCAAAAGATCAGGGAATTGCATCGTCACATTCTGCATCGTCATTTATGTGAAAAAAGGTACAAGAGAGGGTTTTATCTATGTCTTTACTAGAAATGATTACAGCGACCTTAACAGATAACAAAATTCTCAGTTCTATCGCTTCCACCGTTTTTATTATCCTTCTTGGTTTCTTTTGCCGGAAGAAGGGGATTTTTAACGCAGCAGTAGGAAAGATGTTATCCAAGGTTGTTCTAACCGTGGCTCTACCAGCACTAGCCTTTAATTCTTTCATGCAGGATATTAATCCTACAATGTTAAAACAAGGAATGAATGTTTTAATATGGGGAATTCTAATTTATATTATTCTCATCTTTATTTCTAAACCGTTCTTCCTGAGCTACAACAAGGATAAACAGGATGTTTTGCGGGTGTTAACCATTTTCGGTTCTACTACTTTCTTCGGAATTCCAATTGTCGGAGCCATTTACGGTCCTACCGGAGTGATGTACAGTTCCATTTTTAACATAGGGTACCGCATTTTCTTATACTCCTATGGCTATATCAAAATGAGCGGCTTGAAAATGGAGCTTAAAAATCTCAAAACCATGTTTTTGAATCCCATCGTTATCGCCACGTTTCTAGGCTTGTTTGTTTGGTTGTTTCAAGGTTATTTGCCACAGATGAGTGTAGCTACAGAGGGTGGGGCCATTCAGCAGTTCGCCTTTCTAAGAATTGATCAAACCGCTGTCTGGCTGTTCAAGCCCATGACCTACCTAGCTGGACTAGCTTCTCCATTAGCCTGGTTATCGATTGGCTCGACATTGGGGGAGATCAGCTTCAAGTCGGCAGCTACTGATAAGACCTCTTGGTATTACAGCATAGTTAAGGTTTGGCTTGTTCCTATTGTTAACATCGTCTTGCTGGCTTTGTTGACTGTATCCCATATTCTGTCAGTCGATTCTGTCGCTTTAGCTACTATTGTCATCATGATGGCTACTCCTACAGCTACCGTAGCCGCAGCCTATGCCATCAGTTTTGATAAGGAAGCCATATTAACTTCTAATGCATCGCTTCTATCTACTATCACTTCTGTCGTCATGATTCCAGTGTGGATCATTACGCTCAATGTCATTGATAAAATTGGAATTTTCTAAATCAGGGGGAAAACAACATGTTAAAAATCATTTGCTATGGTGTCCGTTCTTATGAGAAACCCTATTTCCAGGATCTCAATAAATATAACTTCCAACTAACGCTAGTAGAAGAGTTGTTAACCACCAGCAATGCAGAATTGGCACAGCATCACGATGCCGTTTTGCTAAGAGGAAACTGTGCTGCCAATCGGGAAAATATCACAAAATTCAATGAATACGGCATTCAATATGTTTTCACCAGAACAGTCGGAATCAACCACATTGATTTGGATGCCTGCAGCGAATTCGGAATGAAGGTGGCACGCGTGCCATCCTACTCTCCGAATGCCATCGCCGAGCTCTCCCTAACTTTAGCAATGATGCTGTTCCGACACACCGCTTATATGACTACCAAAAGCTCGTTCAAAAATTTTATTGTGGATGAGCATACATTCAGCAAAGAGATCCATAACTGTAAAGTTGGGATTATCGGGGTTGGTCGCATTGGTCTGACGGAGGCCAAATTGTTTAAAGGATTGGGAGCCTCTGTTATTGGTTATGATGTGTACCAATCAGATGCGGCCAAGGAAGTCATTCCATTCACGACCTTGGATGAATTACTGGCAGAGAGTGATGTCGTTAGTGTGCACGTTCCTTATCTGCCGGGACAGAACGACAAAATGATTAACGCCAGCTTTTTGGCAAAAATGAAAAAGGGATCTATTCTCATCAATACCTCACGTGGAGAATTACAAGATAACCAAGCCATTTTGGACGCTTTGCTCAGTAACCATCTGGAAGGCTTCGCTACGGATGTCTTCCCTAAAGAAGATGAATTATTCTTTAGAGCATTTGAACCATGGCAAATGCTCCCAGACCCAACGATCCAGAAGCTTGTGGAGCTGTATCCAAGAGTTTTGGTAACACCTCATGCTGGCTCGAATACCGTTACGGCGTTATCCAACATGATTGAAACTAGCTACGACAACTTCCATGATATCGTTACAACTCATTCTTCGGATAACCTAGTCCCACTTCCTGTTCTCTCTATGAAATAATTAGGAAGCTCGGTACTCTTGTTGAACAAAAAAGAACCGCTATTTCCAGATTACATCGGAAATGGCGGTTCTTTTATATCAGGATTCAACTGATAGAGCATTAGCGGCCTGCCAACCTTGTGGTATTCTATCGATTCAACTAGAAAGCCATCGTCCACCAGGAACTGAATATATTTTTTTACCGTGATACGGGACAAGTCCACTTCTCTGGCTAATGTTTCAACCGAGAATGGTCCGTCCAGCTCTTGAATATTCTTCAGTATCGTGGTCATGGTTAGTTTGGACAAATTTTTAGATAGGTTTTTCGGTAGATTATGCGATGGATGTTCAACAGGTTTTTTCTTTTCCACACCCGCATGCTCTTCTTTATTAAAATAATGGTCAATAACAGCTTGATTAATTCCGTTCCCTTCCTCCATCACCGTGGCCAGACGCTGGATTTTCTCAACAGCCAGTCTAAAGCGTTCGAATGTAAAGGGCTTAATTAAATAGTCTGCAACACCATAAAAAACAGCTTCCTTCACCGTCTGAATATCTTTTGCAGCCGTAATTAAAATAACTGAAGCATGATACTGATGCTCCTGCATATGTGATAATAAAGTTAATCCGCTTTTTCCAGGTAAATAAACGTCCAGTAATACCAGATCCGGTGACCATTTTTGAAGGCAGTCCTGTGCTTTCTTGACGGTATCTGCCTTACATACAACATCCAAATTGTCCATGCGCTCGATAAACTGTTGATTGAGCTCAGCAACCATCGGATCATCCTCAACAATTAGAACTTTCATTCATTTGTCACCTCCAATGTACAGGGCAACTCTACATATATACTTGTTCCGAGACCCGGTTGGCTATCAAGCTCAATGATTCCTTGATGATTTTCCACCATGGTTTTAACCAGATTCAAGCCGTAGCCTCTGTCTTCTCCTTTGGTTGAAAAGCCATGCTCGAATATCCTTTTTTGCATCTCAAAATCAATCCCCAACCCATTATCTTTCACTTTCAAAATGAATACATTTCCCTCACACTCATAATTCAATTTCAGCTCAATTTTGCCGGGTTCTTTTTTTTGTAAGATGGAATCTATGGCGTTGTCAAAAAAATTACCCAGGATGTGTATGACATCATGAACGATATCCTGCATCTCCACATTAGAGACATCCGAGCTTTCTGCAAGAAGAACCGAAATATTCTGTTCGCGTGCTTCATTGATTTTACCCATAATAAAACCTGCTAATGCCGGAACTTTAATTCTCTCAGTCAAAAAGCCTACCTCATCTTGATACCGGTGATTTAGCTGCTGAATATATTGACTGACCTCCGCATATTTCCTCATTTCAATCAGGCCGGATATTACGTGCATTTTGTTCATAAATTCATGGGTCTGTCCGCGAAGGGAGTTAATATAATATTTTGTACCACTTAACTGGTTGCTGAGATGGATCATCTCGGATTGGTCGCGCAGCGTTGCAACTGCCCCAAAAAACTCATTTTCAATATATATAGGGGTTACTGTCGCAATGACTTCTATACCATTCACATAAAATGAGCGATCCTTGATTTTCTTTTTATCATCAAACACTCTCTTGAAGAGCACGTTATAAAAGTTGGTATCTAGCTGCTCGCCAATCGGGGCTTTCATCTCTTGGTTTGCCAGTTGATACTTGGCCTGAGCTTCTTTGTTCATGAGCATAATTTTCTTGTCAGCCGAAATGGCTATAATTCCTTCAGCGACCTCATTTTCAATAATTTCTTTTTCGCGCAATCGTGTCGCTATCTCTTGCGGCTCAAGCCCAAATAAAATCGTTTTGATTTTCTGAGCCAGAATGATCGCGCCCAGAACTCCACTAAAGAGCCCCAGCATCAGCCCCCCAAAAATGGTATACTGCGCCTGCATCAAATCATGATTTAGGGTTCTCATGGTCAGCCCTACACATACAATGCCAATGACCTCATGCTGTTGATTAAATATCGGCGTAAAATATCGGTAACCTTTGCCCAAAATACCTATATTCTCAGAAAAATGTCCCTGACCGGATAGCGCTCTTCTGGCATCATTCAAATCAGAGAACGGTTTGCCAACCATCGCGGCATTCGGATGAGATAGCCGAATTAAATCGTGGTTCAAAATGACAACAAAATCCACATTAACGTTATGCATGACTCCAAGCGAGTAGTCTTGGATCTGCTTCACAGGAACTCCCTGCTCAACATTACGAATAACATCGTTGTCACTGGCAACCATCTTGGCAATACCCGAAAGTTTTTCCTTCGTATTATCAAAATGCTTGTTAATCACGAAATTACGAATGAGAAGCAAGGATATAATTAAAGAAATAATGATAACTAAAACAACCAAAATAATAATCATGAATTGTAGCGAAACCTTGAATTGTCGTCTCGGTTTCGACTTACTTTTTAATCGCAACCCCATCACCTAGCTTCTTTGTTAAGCTCCCCATTAGGAAGAAGAGCTTATCTCTGACCCTATATTCCCTTGATATTCGACATCGTTTGACAATTTCCTTCTTATTCTGCAAGCTCTGCGCGCTTCAGAAACAAGGTGCGAACGACCAGGCGTCCGAGGAAGCCATTCATCGGCTGGAAAATCAAATTTCGTTCATCTTGAACAAGTGCGATATTAACCACTAGTTGATGCTTGGCTATTTCAGTAAAATAAATAAAACCGACTTGTCTTTTAAAGACAAGCCGGTTCTATATGAATTAGTGTATGCAAAAAGGTTCCAAATTCACAAAATTCCCCGTATCTCATCCAATGACTGCACCTTTTCCCGCTGCATCCATTGTTCAAGGCCATGTACCAGCTCAGCCCCTGCATGTAAATGAACAAAATTGTACGTCCCCACCTGAATGGCAGCGGCCCCTGCCATGGTGAATTCAATAATATCCTCCACCGAGCTAATCCCGCCCATCCCGATCACCGGAATCGACACCGCCTGTGCCACCTGGTGAACCATGCGCAAGGCAATCGGTTTAATTGCCGGGCCGGAAAGACCAGCATACGTGTTGGCGAAGACACTGCGACGCCGGCGTATATCTATTTTCATTGCAGAAAATGTATTGATCAGCGAAACTCCGTCTGCGCCTTCTTCCTCGCACATAACGGCCATCTGCGTGATGTTCTCTGCGTTTGGAGACAGCTTGACGACCAACGGAAGCGCCGTCACATTGCGCACCTGACGCACAACCTCCCGTGCTACCTCCGTCTGGATACCAAATTGCATTCCACCCTGCTTCACATTGGGACATGAAATGTTCAATTCCAGCATATCAACGCCTCTGCGGTTCATCGTACGACGCTTTTGCGCGTTTTCCGTAATCATCGCTACGGCCTGAACGTATTCCTCCAGATTGGAGCCCCCCACATTGGCAATAACAGCCGTGTTCCAGCGTGTCATGTCATCCAGCTCATCCTTCAAAAAGGCGGCAACACCCGGATTCTCCAGCCCCACACTATTGAGCATGCCCGATGCTGTCTCATGTATTCGTGATCCCGTATTACCAGCCTTCGGATGCAGGGTCAGTCCCTTGCCGACGATACCACCCAATAATTCAGGAGAATAAAATTCCGCATACTCACGTCCGAATCCAAACGTACCGGAAGCCATGATGATCGGGTTCTTGAATGGTACACCCGCAATATTACACACCATGGAGATCATCAAACTCCACCTCCTCCACCGGGAATACAGGCCCTTCTTTACATACCCTTCGATTGCCTCCACGGGTACGCATCGTACAGCCCAAACATGCGCCAATACCACAGGCCATGTGTCTTTCAGTTGAAATATATAAACGGGATGACGTATCCACCGTTTTCATGGCGAGTGCTTGCAACATCGGAGTTGGCCCGCAGGAGAACATATTTGCATAAAGCGTCGGATCAACCTGTTCGACGATGCTTCCCCCTACCTTGACCTGCACAGATGCCGCCACAGCTTCGAACGCTTCAACCCCGAAGGCTTGCTGTGCAAACCCCAAATAAACGTGCGCATGCGGGTAATACTTTGCAGCCAACAGCAACGGAGCTGTACCCATGCCACCGCCGATCAAAGCCAAACTACCCTCTACCTGCGGAAAACCGTTTCCGAAAGGTCCTTCTAAATGAATCTCCTGACCAGGCTGTAATTGGGAAAACAAATTTGTCCCCTCTCCAACAACCCGGTACAAAAAGGAAATACTCTCTTCCCCGATATCATAAATGCTGATGGGTCTGGGCAGCAGTGGGTAACCTGTCCCGCTGCGCAGCATGTAAAACTGCCCCATGTTCCCTTTAAACTTTCCCTCTATTTTCATCACATAAATGCCCGGAACGAGCGCCACATTCGAAATTACGTTAGCCATATAACCCCTCCACTAACCACTCACTATAACGTAAAAGCAGCAACTATTACGTGACTATTTTCACATTTTCGGGTAGCGTTTCGCCCTGCGGCTCGTGATATAAAAAAGCGTACTCCTGTTAGAGAGTACGCTTGTGTATTTAACTAATGGCTTCGCGCTCCGCATTGCGGCTACCCTTGGCATCCTTGCGGATTTGCTTGCTGCGTAGCTGCCCGCAGGCCGCGTCAATATCGACTCCATGCTCCAGCCGAACACTACAGCTAATGCCTTGTTTTTTCAGAACATCATAGAAGCCAGTAATCGACTCCGACTCACTCCGCTGGTATTGGCTATGCTCATCCACCGGATTGTACGGAATCAGGTTTACATTGGCCAGATTACGGCGATGGCCCACCAGCTCAGCCAGTTCGAGCGCGTGCTCCTTACCGTCATTAACATCCTTCAGCAAGATGTACTCCAGCGTAATCCGACGATTTGTTTTGTCCAAATAATAATCAATCGCCTGCATGAGTTTCTCAATCGGAATCGCCCGGTTGATCTTCATAATGCGAGTACGAATCTCATTATTCGGAGCGTGGAGGGAGATCGCCAAATTGACATGCAGGTCGGAATCTGCAAATTCAATGATTTTATCAGCCAGTCCACTTGTGGAAACGGTAATATGCCGTGGCCCAATCGCTAGCCCTTTGTGATCCTTAATGACCCGAATGAAATCGGACAGGTTCACGAAGTTATCAAACGGTTCGCCAATTCCCATCACAACAACATGACTGACCTGATCGCCCGGTCGTTCCTGATCCAGATACAGCTGGACCTTCATAATTTGCTCTACAATTTCACCGCTGGACAGGTCACGGCTCTTCTTCAACAATCCGCTCGCACAGAAGCTGCACCCAATGTTACATCCTACCTGCGTAGTCACACATACAGATAAGCCAAACTTATGCCGCATCAATACTGTCTCAATCAAATTACCATCCTGAAGCCGGAACAAGAACTTGACCGTCCCGTCTGCTGACTGTTGCTTCACGTGTTCTTCAAGTGTTTCAATGGAAAAATGCTCGGCCAACAGGCGAGTACAATCCTCATGAACCTCTGCCATCGCTGCAAAATCAGTAACCCGCTTCCGGTACAATGCGTCCCATACCTGCAATGCCCGGGATTTCTTATGTCCATGCTCGATGAGCCAAGCTGTCAATTGATCTAGCGTTAATCCATAAATGGATTCTTTTTTCATGTTCGATCCTCTTTTCAAAACATTCAAATTCGTCTTCCTCTATATGAAACTAAGCACGCACCATTCGTCTCAACCATCATTGCATCATAGCATGTTTAAGTAATCTGCGCTATTTAAACGCCTCTTCCATTGTCCCAAATTTTAATTATGAACACAAGGGGGCAGGCACATGGTTTCTCCAAAATTTTAGCGTGAAATTATATCTTGAAACAAAGTACAAGCCACATTAAACTAGGCGACAGAACCTGTTCAACAAGAGCACGCAAAGACAGGATTACAGATACTCCTAATGATATGATTACAACTAAGGAAGGTGATGCGGTTGGAATGGTTGCTTCGGATCAAGAACGCACTGGATCTGATGGAAGAGAGAATGCAGCAGCCACTCGATATCGATGAAATTGCAAAGGCAGCCTACTCGTCTCCTTTCCATTTTCAGCGTATGTTTCATATGCTAACCGGCGTCACGGTTGCAGAATATATGCGCAAACGTCGATTGACCTTGGCTGCTCAGGAATTGAGTCTTTCTTCCGCCAAGGTGCTGGATGTAGCGTTCAAATACGGATATGATTCCCCCGAATCTTTTTCTAAAGCGTTCCGAAAGGTACACGGTATTTCTCCCTCTGAGGCCAGAAGCCCTGGGGTAAACCTGAAAGCCTTTCCACGCATCACCTTCCATTTATCGTTGAAGGGAGATCAGGAAATGGATTACAAAATTATAGAGAAGGCGGCCTTTACGGTCATTGGCAAGTCCATTCAAGTCACCACTAAGAACGGCGATAATCTTCGAGAAATCCCAAAATTCTGGAACGAACTGAATGCGGATGGTACATCGGATCAGATTCATGCCTTGGGAACAGGCGACGACATCCTCGGTATTTGTTTGGATTTCAAGCATGGGGAAGAGAAATTCACGTACCTGATTGCCGCAGAAGGCAGCGAAGACGTAGCGACCGCGAATGGGCTGGAAGCCAGAACCATTCCGGCTTCAACCTGGGCTGTGTTTACATCCATCGGCCCTATGCCTCACTCGATCCAAAAGGTATGGCAAAGAATTTTTCAGGAATGGTTCCCTGCCAGTAATTATGAGCATTCAGGCGGCCCGGAACTGGAAGTGTATACTATGGGGGATTCACATGCTGAAGACTACCGAAGTGAAGTTTGGATTCCGATTAAGAAAAAGTAAACAACGAACCGACTGCCTATTGCAGTCGGTTTTATACCGTACTGCATTTACATCATAAGGTGGCAGAAAACACAACTCCCTGCATACTCGCTACTCTAGCTTAATGCTCCCAGGCAACTCCCCAAGCTCCTGCTTCAACACAGAGTATAGCCTTGAACCTGCCGGCTTTAGCGGATAGTCTGTTGCTTTGCAAAGAAGGCCGAAGGTCATATCGATCAGGCTGCCGCTTAATTCCCTCACCGCTGTTCCTGCTGGGACAGAACTGACCAGAACTTGTGGCACAAGTGCAATACCTAAATCGCTCTCCACATAAAATTTCAGAGCCGTCATGCTGCCAATTTCCATCGTGTTTAATATGGTTATTCCATATTCCTTCATGACCATTTCAAGTTTGCGACGATATGGACAGGTGGCCGACGTAATAAGCAACCGCTGCCCCTGTAAATCCTCCGGCCCAATGTTTTCTTTTTGCGCAAGCGGGTGATTTTCAGGCATTAAAACTACAAATTTCTCCCTAAATAAAGGTTCAAAATATAGCTCTGTGCCCAAATCCGGTGCGGAACACAGCGCTAAATCAATATCCCCCTTGAGAACACGCTCGCTTAGAGTAGGGGTATTCCCAAACTCAACAGAAACTCGAATGTTCGGATAATGGGTTAAGAATCGTTTTAAAATTTCTGGTAGTCGGTAACTGGCAGTCGGTTCGGTCACTCCTATACGAAGGTCGCCTGCGGTTCCTCTTTGCAGATTGTCCATATTTTCCTGCAATTGCTCCATATCCTTTACAATATGTAGACTTTGCTCGTAAAACATCCTGCCCGCTTCAGTTAACTTTATTTTCTTGCCCCGTTCGATCAGTTGAATTCCCATATCGGACTCCAGCTTCTGTATTTGCATCGTCACGGTAGATTGTGCATAATTAAACTCTTCCGCTGCACGAATAAAACTCCCGTAATTCACAATCATTTGAAATGTTTTGAGTGTTTTAATGTCCATTCTCAAACTCCTATATGCACATTTAATTCAATTTTATTGAATTGTAAATTCAGTTAATTCAATTATACAGAACACAATACATCTTCTACAATGATACATATCAGATCATATTATTTTTCAGACGCAAAATGAACTGGATGGGAAGGAGCGAATATATATGGATTTACATCAAAAAGTAGCACTGGTTACAGGTGGAGGTACAGGAATTGGGAGAGCCGTATGTATGGCCTTGGCAGATCGAAAAGCTACGGTAGTCGTAAACTATTCCCGCTCTAAAAACGATGCTGAGGAAACTGTACGTATGATCCTTGAAAAGGGCGGACGTGCTATCGCATTACAGGCAGATGTTTCCCGAGATCAGGAAGTTCGAACTATGGTTGATCAGATTGTCCATCAATTCGGTACGATTGATATACTTGTGAATAACGCTAGCATTACACATCACATTCCTATGGATGATCTGGAGGCAGCCACGGAAGAGGTATGGGATGATCTATTTGATGTAAATGTAAAAGGCATGTTTTACTGTGCCAGAGCCGTAGCTCCTTTTATGAAGCGTAGTAAGCAAGGAGCTATCGTCAATCTGGGAAGTATAGCAGGGCAAACAGGGCTAGGTTCCTCGCTTCCCTATGCGGTATCCAAAGCGGCCGTCCACGGGCTGACCAAATCTTTAGCACGAGCACTGGCACCGGATATTCGCGTCAATTGCATCGTGCCAGGAGCCGTAGCGACAAGATGGTGGGCAGGCAGGGAAGAACAAATGAAGCAACTGTTTCCTCATTTGCTCCTACAGCGCATTTCTACGCCCGAGGATATTGCTAGCATGATCTGCTCTGCTTTGGAACAGGAAGCCATGACAGGCCAGACTATTACGGTGGACAGCGGACAAACGCTGTAAAAATACTGGGATTTCTGCGTAAAAACAAGCCGCCTTCTCAGACAGAAGGCGGCTTTTGAGCTATCGTATACCGTCGTTGACTACGTTTTTTAGCTTAGAGATACCGCAATTCGTGTACCTTTCACGAATTTAACAAATAAGTACCGAACAAGCGGCCCTACAATTAAGAGCTGCAGAGGGAAAGCAAAAATAAAATTCTTAAAAACTAAAGACAAGTAATTTTTAAATAATGAGTCTCCCGAAAGACCATTAAAAAAGTAAGCTGTCCCCAATCCATAAAGTGACATACAGAGAACCATTCCAATGACCATACAGCATGAGAGGGACAGAATCACAAATACCTTTTTAGATTTGTCGTATGGTAATGAGAAGGCTATTTTCTTTGCTAGTGGACCGACAATAAATAATTCCAATACGAAAGCAATGATAAAACATAAAATAAATTGAAGAAACATTACTTTTAGAGATATTGTGCCAATCAAGTCATTTGTATATAGATTATAAAATGTCATGAATACGACCATCCCCAAGCACATCATTAAACCAAAATAAAAATCTTCTTTCTTCGTTGTTGGCAATTCCATCATCCCTTCTGTGTACCTTGGTAATTATATAAATAGTCAAAACCTCCACATAAGTGAACTTTCTGTGAACTTTATAGTAAACGCTTCCTTTTTTGTATATAAGAAATAGGCATCGTTCATCTCAACGATACCTTGGAATACTGCGTCATGTCCCTCAATGATCTGCTTTTAAATCTAAGCCAAATCTCTTCAGCTCAATAAAAACACCTTCCAGTCGCTTCCCTTTTTCCGTTAACGAATATTCAACACGCGGGGGAACCTCGGCATATACCTTTCTTTCTAACAGGCCGTTATCTTCAAGTTCCTTCAGGCGTAGGGAAAGCGTTTTGGGGCTAATCCCCTTCATGGATTTTTGAAGTTGGCTGAATCTCAGTGTTCCTTCGATAAGAAGGTCGCGGATGATTAAAAAAGTCCATTTCGTTCCGATCAAATCAAGTGTTTGGGCAATAGGACACGGCTTACCTGGTATTCCTTTGGTCAATTCAATAGGTTCTTGGGCGTGCATAGGAACTCCTCCAAAAATATCTGTTAAACCCAATGGTATCACAATAGTTCCATTTAGGAAACTATATGAATTAAATATCACTACTTCCCTAAATAAACTTACTACATATACAATATCGGTGTAGCAAGTCATGTTTTCTCTAATACGAGGAGGTGAAGAGATGAAAAATATACTAATCATTAACGGTCATCAAAAATATGATTCGTCTGAAGGGAAATTGAACCGAACATTGATGGACAATATGGTGCGTCTCTTAAGTGAAGAGAACAAAATCAAAACAACGTCTGTTCAAAATGGCTATACCCTCAGCGAAGAACAAGAAAAATTTTTATGGGCGGATGTAGTCATTTACCAAACCCCAATCTATTGGTTCAGCGTTCCTGGATTATTAAAGACTTATATGGATGAAGTCTATGCTTACGGTGTATTCTTCACGGGTGCTCATAAATATGGTAGCGGAGGTTTATTAACCGACAAAAAATATATGTTCTCCACGACTTGGAATGCTCCGGAAAAAGCTTTTAATGATCCAACTCAATTTTTTAATGGCGCTAGTCTAGAAGCCGCACTCAGGCATTTGCATTCTGCACATGCATTTCTCGGTATGGAGCCTTTGAAAAGCTTTGCATGCTACGATGTTATTAAAAATCCAAATATACCTAAATTTATTGCTGATCTCGATATACATCTACAAGCCGTATTACATGATTAACAAATCCAGATGAACACTAGGAGGGAATCCATTTGCAAAACCAAAAGATTGTCATTATTGGTGGAAGCTCAGGTATTGGTTTAGAAACAGCTAAGCAAGTCATTTCGCTTGGAGCGGAAGTGGTAATCGCCAGCCGCTCGGAGGATAAATTGCACAAGGCCAAAGAAATGCTGGGCCCTCGTGCTGCAATACATGTGCTGGACACGTCAGATGAGCAGCAGGTAAAATCCTTCTTCGGAAAAGTCGGCCCCTATGATCATCTTATCGTTAGCGCGGCAGAAACCTCAGGTGGGTCATTCCTTCAGTTGGAGACGGATCAAGCCCGCAAGCTTTTCGAAAACAAATTTTGGGGCCAGTATTATGCAGCTAAATACGGAGCTTCCCAACTTTCAACCGAGGGTTCCATTACCTTATTTTCAGGAGTGGTGGCATACAAGCCGATGATTGGCTCCTCTGCGCTCGGTGCTGTGAATGCAGCGGTTTCGAATCTTGGTCAAACCTTGGCGTTAGAGCTTGCTCCCATCCGCGTGAATGTCGTCTCACCCGGCATTATTGATACACCTTCACGCAGCAAAATGCCTGAAAATACGCGCAATCAATTCTATGATACGATCGCGAATAAGCTTCCTGTGAAGCGAGTTGGACTTGCGGAGGATGTTGCACGAGGTGTAATTTATTTGATTCAAAATCAGTTTGTGACCGGAACAGTCCTTCATGTGGATGGCGGACACATTTTAACATAAAAGCTTCGTCTTAAATCCGTCAGTCATTTAACAAAAAAAAAACGAAGAACGCTCCCGCATCTTTGCTTGGGCGTTCTCCTCTTTTCTTATCAATGAATGATTTCACAAACTTTATCCTAGTGATGAATACGACGTTTGTTTCTCAAAATGTTGCGAATCATCTTGTGATTGGGGAGCTGCCTGAACAACATATGTCCGGGATGCGGATTGGCCTCGATAATCCAGATTTGACCGCTCTTTTCAATAGCAAGATCGATGCCCAGCTCGCGAACCGGATGATTTGTATCTATCGTGTCGGCAATGATTCTAGAAAGCTCGGTGATCTGGTCCAGAATCTCTTTCATTTTTGTTCTGTCATTTTTAAAGACCCTTAAAAGCACTTTGGACAACGGCGCCGCATGTCCTCCCTTCCGATAGTTGGTAACGACTTTTCGAGGTGCAGCGACACGGCCGGTTATTCCTGAAATGACCCATTCCGATTCCGGCTTCTGCATATACACTCTGGCATCAAAAATGGAACCTTTGTACTTGGCTAACTTAAGTCCTTGCTGTACCAAATAACGGCGATGAGGTCTCCGATAGGTTCTAACTGCTCTTCTTACGGCGTGGGATCTAACGACTCTGCGACTGG
This sequence comes from Paenibacillus sp. cl130, assembly GCF_900116035.1. Lineage (NCBI taxonomy): Bacteria > Bacillati > Bacillota > Bacilli > Caryophanales > Paenibacillaceae > Paenibacillus > Paenibacillus sp. cl130. Next base: position 173,159 of record NZ_FOYG01000004.1, on the reverse strand, counting down.
AGCCACAACGAATCTCATATTTCCTCCCCAGCTTTTTCGCACGTATGATGCCAGTTCCTCCACTCCCATAATTAGGCTTGATGAAGACTGTGCGATAGGTATCCAGCATCCGTAAAGTCCTTGCATTACTGATCCAGCGGGTTTCGGGCAAGTGAGAACGTAAAATGGGATGTTGTCGCATTTCCTTGTATTGAATCATCTTTCCAATGGGCACGAATATCCCTCGATTCTGTTGGGTTTTTGCACACATTACATGAATATGCATCTATATTCTATCTTGGTAACGGCGAATGCCACAGTTTGCTATGAAAGAGGCAAATCTCCTACTTTCTTTAAGGCGAGTCTTCTTTGATTTCAAGAGAGAAATGAACAAAGTGTTCTTTGCATGACGAAGTTATTGCAAATACCTATAAAGTTGATTCCAATAATATATTAGACCAATAATAATTCTGGATATATGATGTATTAAAAAATAACGTGAGGAGGAACGTTAATATGTCTATTTATGATTTTCAGGCAACCTCAATTAACGGGAAACCGATTGAATTCTCAGACTACAGAGGAAAGGTTCTCCTCATTGTAAACACAGCCAGCAAGTGTAGCTTCTCCAGTCAATTCGCTGATCTGCAGAGGCTCTACGAAAGACGGAGGGAACAAGGTTTTGAAATCCTTGCGTTTCCTTGTAACCAATTCAATGAAAAAGAGCCGGGTAGCCATTCGGAGGTTCAGGGAATCTGTCAAATGAACCATGGAGTAACCTTCCCGCTATTTGAGAAGACGGATGTAAGAGGCTTATCTCCTCATCCTTTATTTCAATATCTGACCCAACAGGCACCGTTTCAAGGCTTCGATACCCAGACCAAAGACGGTCAATGGATGGAGGATTTCCTGCGGGATAAGTATCCAGAAATATACGCTGGCGACGGTATCAAGTGGAACTTTTCTAAATTCTTGGTCGATCGCGATGGCCATGTAAAAGGAAGGTTTGAAGTAACAACCGAGCCCTGTGCCATTGATCCTGTCATCGAATCGCTATTGTAATTTTTCCGTTCACTTCTTTGGATTCTTTAAAAAAAGAGTATCAAATGACAAAAATGAATATTTGTCATTTGATACTCTTTGTGTTATCCTGACTTCAAGGAGGTGACTCACACGGCACTTGACCGTGTCCCTATGGAAAAATCCTCAGATGTGCTAACCAAGGAACAGATTCTCATCGCTACAGAAGACACCCTTAGACGTTTTGGTGTAGCCAAAACTTCCGTGACCGATGTTGCCAAAGTACTGGGAGTAAGTCATGGCACCATTTACCGACACTTTAAAAGTAAGGCCGAGCTTCTTGAAGGCGTGACCGAAAAATGGCTGAATGAAAAGATTATTGGCCCGTTAACGGAGGTCTGTCAGAATTCATTTATACTGGGAACGCCACATTTAAAACGATATATACAGACCTTGGTCGAACTTAAGCAGCATTATGCCCGCGATGACGAGGAAATGTTTGAGATGTATACGAGGGTCACCGAGCAAGCCGCTGATTTAATCGACCTGCATATCACACACATTGTGGATCAGCTCGCTGATATCATTGCACGCGGGGACATCACATCGGATCAGCCAGCCCAACTGGCGCGTACCCTTTTCTATGCCACAGCCCGTTTTCATCATCCCGCTCATGCTTACGAATGGAAGAGTCCCGTGATTAATCAGGAGTTTTCGGATGTGTGGATGCTTTTAGAAAAAGGAATCACTTAAAATAGATAAAGGAAAGAAGGACAAAACACATATGAAGCATTTGGACGGAAAAACAGCAATTATCACCGGGTCCTCCAGAGGGATTGGACGTGCCATTGCCGAGCAACTGGCTGATCTAGGCGCTAATGTAGTCATCAATTATGCCAGCAGTCCGGACAAAGCCCAAGAAGTCGTGAAGAGCATTCTTCAAAAAGGCGGCAAAGCCATTGCACTTCACGCTGATCTGGGCAAAATGAGTGATATTGAAGCATTATTTACAAATACGATTGCTGAATTCGGTAAAGTGGATATTCTGGTTAACAACGCTGGGCTGATGATCACCCAACCTCTGGCTGAGGTGACCGAAGCTGATTTTGACAAACAATTCGCACTCAATGTAAAAGGCACTTTCTTTGCATGTCAGCAAGCCATGAAATATATGGAGAACTACGGAAGAATCGTGAACCTGTCTACATCCGTGATCGGACAAATGTTCCCGGCCTATAGCGTATATGCAGGTACCAAGGGCGCAGTGGAGCAATTTACCCGTCAGCTAGCCAAAGAGTTCGGAAGCAAGCAAATTACGATCAACGCTGTGGCTCCCGGTCCTGTGAACACCGAGCTTTTCCAAGCAGGAAAAACCGAGCAGCAAATCGAAGGCATGAAAAAAATGAATGCTATGGGTCGGCTCGGCGAACCGGAAGATATCGCTGATGTGATTGAGTTCCTGGTCAGCGCCAAATCACAGTGGGTTACCGGGCAAACGATCCGCGTCAATGGCGGGTTCATCTAAAAGCTGGAATACATGGAATGGAGGCTGTTTACGTTCATGATATTAAACAAAGGCGAGACCTTATTTCGACAAGGAGAATCCGGCCCTTTATATCACTTAAAGAGCGGCTTGTTAAAAATTGTCCGAGTCCATGAAGACGGCTCGCAAATTTTAGTTAATGTGATTGTGCCCGATGAAATCATCCCGCACCACTCCCTGATCAGCCCCAATCCTTATTATGGTACAGCGGTGGCGTTGGTAACCTCTGAGGTCGAGGTTCTGTCGCAAAAAGAATGGTATCAGGCGCTGGAGCAAGATCCGGCTCAATGTCGGGCTATCGCTTTGCAGCTACAGGACAAGTTACGCATGATGCAGCAACGAATTGACCAGCTCACCGAGGTGTCACCTGCCGAGAAGCTTCGGAAGCTCCAACGCTGGTTCCACTCCTACATCGCACCCGCCACGTTAACGGACGTGCTGACGCAGGAGGAAATCGGCCAGTTTATTGGGCTGCGTCGGGAGACGATTAATCGGCTATTGCGTGCTTCAAGCGCTCCTTCTGCAAAAGATGATGACGATAATGCATCTCAATGAGCTCAAACCACTCTCCAGCATTCAACGCACCAAAACTGGGATGAGAGACGGTGAACAGCGTTGTTGATTTCCCAACGGTCGGCTCAATCTCTCTCATCTTGCGGATCACGACGTTTAATCCCTCCACAATTTCTTCTTTGCTAGTGGGTTGTTGGGGAGTGTACTGAGGGGATGGTGGAACTTGGATACGCATTGGCGGAAAGCTCCCCAGATTAAAAATGGCTGTGCCTGCCTCCGTTTTAACTCCTGTCTCCCCATTAGGCTGTAGACAAAGATCAATGTTCTTAAGATGCATATACAGTGCAGAGTTCACCAAATGAAGATACATTTGTCCAAGCGACCATTGACCCTCCTGAGGTGTGTATTGCAGTTCCTCCAAGCTAAAGCTGTCCAATTCAAGAAGATAGTGTTGTGCCGTTTCTTCGAAACGCTGCAATGTTTCAGTTGTATTCATATATTAATAATTGCCCCTCTCTATCAAAGTAGCTTTACTATACAAAAATGCTACTGACAGCATTATGTCAGTAGCATTTCAACATTTTTTCCACTTCCACACGTATCCGCTCCCTGAGCGACTCAGGCTCCAGCACAACCATATCCGCGCCCCATCCAAGTATCCATTGCAGTAGTTCCTCTGGCTGTCTGACGCGGAAGAGTACATGCAGTCCATCTGCACGCTCCTCTATGGCCTCCATATAAAAGTTGTTCGCTTCCTTCACCTTATCTGCGATATCTGAACGTGCTAATATGCGAACAGTTACATGACGGTCATCGGTTTGCTTGTAATCCTGCAAATGAAAATCGACAGGCAACTGAAACCTGTCCTCCAGCACGATAAGCTTGTCCATACGTGACAGACGGAAATGGCGAAGCTGCTGTCGCAATTCGCATTGCCCAATTAACATCCAAGAACCACGGAGCAGTACAAGACCATAAGGAGCGACCACACGCACACTTTGACGATTCCCGTCAGCCTCTGGCATTCTCTTGGAGTAGCCAAACTGTACTTTCCGTTTTTCCAATACTGCGAGACGCAACGTTTCCAAACAGGTTTTCTCGCTATGGTTTACCCCTTCACCCACCGCGAGCAGTCTGATGGTCGTACGCACCCGGGAAACTTCCCTACGAACGCTCTCCGGTAATATGGCTTCAATCTTCCTGCGGGAGGTTTGCGCCTTGATACCGTAGTCTGTATCAAATTTTTGTTCGACAAAATCCGTTCCGATTAGCAACGCCACAGCCTCTTCTGCGGTAAAGCTCAAGGGGGGCAGGAAGTACCCCTCCATCAAGGAATATCCAATGCCCGGTGCTCCTACAATCGGTACGCCCGATTCACTTAGAGCCTGAATATCCCGATAGATGGTCCTCACACTCGTTTCGAATATGGCTGCCAAATCCTCGGCTCGTAAAATATCCTTACGCTGCAACTCTAGCAAGATCGCTAGCAAACGATCTGTTTTATTCATGCCACGGCCCCTCTCTGGAAGGATCTAAAATGCAGAAATACAAAAAAGCAATAAGGGCAGTACAGTCACTGCGACTTATTGCTCTTTTTTCATACGGAAGTTACTTCATTATTTAAAAAACACTTTTTCGACGTTATATTTAGCCTTTTGTGAATTGATGATGTAGGTTTCATAGATTTCTCGCTCTACAGCATCTTCCACAATACAAACCTCAATAATCGCTACTTCGTTCCGCTTGTCCTTGATCGGCGATACGGTATCTTCAAAATGCTTTTTGATTCTTTGTCTCAGCTTTCTTGCTTTACCAACGAACAGCAATTCCTCCTGTGTGTTGTAGAACATAAAGATACCAGCCTTATCTCTAGGGATCAGGTGAAAGTCGGTAAATCCGTAAATATGGCTGAGCTCAGGGTTAACCTGTTTGGTAATTGTGATATCCGGAGTTGGAATTGTTATATTAATCACTATGTCACTTCCTCATTCTATATAGGTGTAAATATTATCACAAATCCCGTGGTAACACCATTTAATAATCCTTGTCCCATGACTAAAACTCCCGACTTAGAAACTGTATGAGAAAAAGATGACTCTGATGAATACAGAGCCACCTTTTCATTTATGTTATCCATTTTTGTAATCCGTAATGCGGTAATACATCGTTTTATCCTTCAACTTACGGAAATGGGACCTTGCCGGATAAAGATTAGCCTCAATAATCCCGATACGTCCTTTCCGGTCTATTCCAATGTCCAGTCCATACATACGATGTCCCGGAAAAAAATTACTTAATCTCTTCGCGGAACGGATGGAAACACGATTAATATGGGACTCTAGGGCACTGGCTGACAGGTGCCGAACAGAAGATTGTTTTATGCCGGATTTAAAACTGAGTAAAGTTCCCTTACTCCGTGTATTGTTGGAAACAATATAACCTTTGCCTGCAACTTTGATAACCTTCCCTGTGACTACCCATACAGGTGAGCCGGTTCTCCTTTGAATGATGACTCTCATATCAAAAGGGCGTTTGTTGATGGTCGGACGGGTAATTCTGCGTTGAACCATATAACTGTCGTTCCCGATTTTTCTTCTAATATAATGATACGTATTGGTTCTACCCCTTACTAAAACTCTTTTATTCTCGTAATGTACGATGTACTTATGGTTTCCTAACCAGGAGACCTGGAAGATCCCCCGTCCACGACTCCCCCACACCGGTTTCACAATAACATGCACGTACTTGGAGAGAAGTTTCGAGAAATTATGCCTATCCAGGAGCCTCGTCTCGGGGACATAAGACCTCAGAGACGCATACCTTCTCAATAACAAATATTTGTACCACTTATCTTTTGCTCCTGATGCCATGGGGACTCCACCTTTCTCATCCGCATTTTATGCTACTGAGATAGCGTTCAAGCAATTCCAAAAATAACTCCATTTCCTTATACGTAATATCACCTATATTGGCAATCCGGAACGTATTTAGCTTCTCAAGCTTGCCGGGATAAATCATCATGCCTTTGCTATAAAAATAATCATGCATAGATTGAAAATCATAACCTGGACAATGAGGTTCAAGAATGGAAGTAATAATCTTGGAATGATGCTCTTCGGGAATGATATAGGTTAGACCTAACCGGGCTAACCCGTTAATTAAGGTTTTCCAGGATGTCGCGTACCTTTCGTACCTTTTATCCACCCCCTCTTGCTTTAATTCCTCAATCGCTTGTCTAAGCGCATATAAGGTTTGGACTGGGGGAGTAAACCGCATCTGCCCATGTTCCACAAAATAGTTATATTGAGCATACAAATTCAAATAATAGCTTCTTGGTTTCTGGCCTTTCAAATTCTCCAATTTGCTTTTTTCGGCGATCACAAACGAAACCCCGGCCATTCCCTGTAAGTTTTTGTTGGAGCTTGCCGCCAGGTAGGCAATGTTCATTTCCTTCAATTGAATTGGAACGGCCGCAAATGAGCTCATGGCATCCACGATCATGTCGATTTGATATCTTTTGCACAATTCTCCGATATCCTTCACCTTGTTAAGCAGGCCAGTTGTCGTCTCATGATGTACGACGGCCAGATGGGAGACAGTGCGTTCGGAAGATTGGATATACCTCTCTAATTCGGCCAAATCAATAGCATCATCGGGAGAACTTTTGAACTCAAAATAATCCACTCCATAAACCTTCGCTATCTCGCACATCCGTTTTCCATAGGCCCCATTGCTGACAATGATTACTGCATCGTGATTCGGGACCGAACTGATGATGGATTCCACCGCTGCAGTACCTGATCCGCCAAACAATACGGTCGCATAATCATCCGGGTCAGCAACCAACCGGGTCAGTTCTGTAGAAATGTACTCCATGATTTGGCCAAACTCGGCTTCACGAGGACAAATATCCGGAACCACCTGTGAACATTTCACACTTTCTGTAGTCGTTGCCGGCCCAGGTGTTAGCAAAATGTTTTTCTTGACGACAGAACTCATGAACCGCCCACTTCCTTGCCCTTCAAAGGATCGTTATGAATAAAACGCTGCAGACGTTCTTTTACTTCGTGAGGCTTCATATGCGGACGAGCAAGCTGATCCTTAGAATCTTTGGATATTTTCAGACACAAAAACGTAAGTTCTCTATTCATTTTCCATTCTTGTAAAAAGACTTTTAGTTCCTCGAGACTGTGAACAAGAATCGACTTTGTATACCCACAGGAAGCAGCAATATCTATAAAATCAATATTATGCGATACCGTACTTTGCCCGCCTGTTGATTCATGGGCATTATTATCTAGCATGATATGAATCATATTGGCCGTATGGTAGTACCCGTTGGTTGCCAGGCTCCCCATACGCATCAGCAGAGATCCGTCTCCGTCAATCACGACAATATTTTTGCTTGGTTGGCTCAGAGCTAACCCCAGTCCAAAAGAACCGATGCACCCCATAGAACCTACCATGTACAGGTTGTTATCTGCATCTTCAATTTCATATAGTTCGCGCCCAGTTTTACCAGTTGTTGCAAGCTGGACGGTATGGCTGTCTTTCATGGAGTTAATCGCACATAATGCATCATAGCGCGTAGGCATTTGATGATTCGCACGACCATGCTGCCGGATCTGATTTAAATGGATGGAGGTTTGCTGTTTTTTCAATGGCTCTTTGTCGAACGTGCCTTTTTTAACGACAAAAAAGAACGGGCGATTCCGGGCAATTTGCTCATTAGCCTGGATCAATTGATTTTTTACCTCCTCTAAATCCTTGGAGAGATACTGCCATTCCACATCCATCAAATCCAGCATTTGCGTTGTAATCTGGCCCATCAGTTCATGCTGAGGCTCGTCAGGTATCCCCGGTTCTCCGCGCAGACTGACAAATCCAAGCAGAGGAATACGAAAAGGGTAAGTAAGGGAGGTCAATGGCGAAACAGCGTTGGTCAGCCCCGAATTTTGCATAAGGACTACCGATTTCTTCCCCCCTATATAAGCTCCGGATGCAATGGCGACCGCATCCCCTTCGTTAGCCGCTGCAACATAATCGCATTCGTTTATGGCATAATTGATCAAGCTTTTCAAGAAGGAGCATGGAACACCGCTGAAAAAGGTAAATCCTAATTTTTTCAGTTCTTCTCCTAACAATTTCGTGTCCATTATACGCGCTCACCCGAATCCGGTTCTGACGATGGAAGATATTTCTTTTCCGCAGCTTGCAGCTCTTCGACCCCTTGAAGCCGGAATACTTCTTCGAGGGTTGCGACTTCCTTTTCGACATGAACAAGGCTTTCATCCCGATAAATTCGGCCAGATAATTGTTTCATGGCTTGAATGGATGCTCTCAAATTATGGTTTGCCCAAATCACAAGGCTAATCCCCATCTCCTGAAACCTGACGGTTGGGGTTGTATAGTATTTGGTAGGCACGATCACTACTGGCAATCTTCCAGCCCATTCTTTCATGAACGCTTCAATCTCTGCGGCATCCGATCTTTTGCTGTGTATAAATACGGCATCGGCTCCTGCCTTTCGATATGCCTCCGCCCGCTGCAGCGCCACTTTAAGCCCACTCCCGGTAATAAATGCCTCTACTCTGGCCACCACCGTAAAATCCGTGTCCGTCTGCGTATCTTTCATCGCTTTAATTTTCCCGGAAAACTCTTCGATATCAGCCAAAGTCTGCTCTTGACCGTTAATGAAAGAATTCGTTTTGGGGAACCGCTTATCTTCGATACATACCCCCGCAATATGGCGCTGCTCCAGTTTCTTCACCAAGCGCCTTGCATTGTTGAAGTTGCCGTACCCCGTATCTCCGTCCAACAAAATCGGGATGGAGGTAGCGTCACTCATGAATTCCAAAACATCCAAAACCTGCGTCCAGGAGGCCTCATTGTTGTCCCTTACTCCCATCGCTGCAGAGATGGATAACCCGCTGGCCCAAATTCCTTTAAATCCTGCCTCCTCCACAATTTTGGCTGACAGACCATTATGAGCCTCCATGATAAACTCTGGCTTTTGTGAATTGACCAAGTCTCTAAGTTGCTTTGTTTTTTTCATTGAAACTTTCTCCTTCTCCCCTAAAAATAACGTGCATGGAATCTACTTTCGAATAAGACTCTTGTTTCTCATGATGGTGTTGATCATAGTAGGATCGGGAAATTGAGTAAATAGCATATGTCCTGGGTGTGAATTGGCCTCGATAATCCAAATATGACCTTTTTTATCTATGGCAATATCAACCCCCAATTCGCGAACCGGATGCCGTTCATTGATCTTTTTGGCAATAATGACGGATAGTTTGGAGATTCTACGAAAATAGGCATCTGCTTTCGCGCGGTTGTGCTTAAAAAGGCTGAAAAGCACTCGATGCAAAGATGCTGCATGCCCTCCTTTAAGATAATTGGTAACATACTTATGGGGTGCCGCGACACGAGCGGCCGCGCCGGAAATAACCCATTTCCTCCCTGGTTTCTGTAAGTAGATCCTGGTGTCAAAAATCGACCCATGGTACTTGGCTAACCGAAGTCCCTTCTGTACTAAATACATGTGTCTGGATTTCTGGTATGACTTAATTGCCTTTAAGACATAACGAGATCCAACAATCCTTCGACTTGAGCCCCTACGAACCTCATATCCTTTCTTCAATCTCTTGACCCGGATAATCCCGCTGCCACCACTCCCGTGATTAGGTTTTATGAAGACTGATGAATAGGTATTCAGCATCCGCGAGGTCCTTGAATCTGTAAACCAATGGGTTTCAGGTAAATGCGGACGCAAAACGGGATGTTGCAACATTTCTTTATGCTTTTTCATTTTTCCAATAGGCACTAGTCATCCCTCTTATCTTTTTGGGTTTTTGCGCATACAGTATGCATATGCATCCAGATCCCCTTCTGCGTGGGCCGCTACCTCTGCTAGAAACCAAGATTTATGTCACAAAAAGGCATGTCCCAGCTGTTATAAATACGCCCCCCTTGGAAACACCCTTTCGGACAGACTCGGGGTTCGGACCACAGAAAATAGGCTGTCACCAAATAATAAAAGCTCCGCAACCTCTTTCGGTAGCGGAGCTTTTATTTCCAGCAAGCGCTGGTGACACAGCCTGCTATTGTGCCAGGTGATATATGACTTTTAGCCGAATAGCTGCTTGGCTAATTATCGATCCCCCGGGACGGTTCCGCCGTTTTTCCCACCATTTTTTCCAGCACCCAGACAAGTCCCCCCACTGCAAGGCTAGCGATGACCGCCATAATCGCCGATCCGCCAGCATGCAGCAGCAGCACGGGAACCCACAGCAGCCCGAGCGAACGATGCACAGTCCGCATCCACTTGTTACGAACTTTGTTAATGAAGAAGCCATACCCGGCGATCGCCAGCAGAATGACAAATCCCGCAATCCCGGTATAGGTTTTGTTATCTTGAAGCTTGGTAATCAAAAAATAAATACCATGAACGGCAATCAGGATCAAGGTCGCCCAACCCAGCAGTTTATGCATAGAGTGTAACAATTTCCCAGTCTTTCTAACCAACATCGATGGCGATCTCAACTTCTTCTTAAACCAGAACCAAGAGAAGGTCGCAGCCCCAAGGAACACGGAGATAGTACCCGAAGTCTTGAATAATTCCCCGTTGCCTCCACCTCCTTTTTCACCGGGACGTCCGCCCATGTGCCCTGGCACATTGCTTACCTCGCCTCCCGGCGGTCGCAGGCCAGGTCCGCCCCCGGAAACCGAAGGCATGTAGTAATAGTAGATTACGAGCAGAGCTGCTACCGTAACTGCGATGATTGCCGGAATCCAAACGGTCTTTTTCGTTTTCATTAGTTATGCATCCTCTCCGGGAAAATTGCCTTGATTGTACCCGGTCAAGCTGAAAACAGGATTAAAGCTAGCTGAAAGTATTCCTTTTACCTCAGTCAGTATCGAGGGTGGTTGCAATAACGTTAATACAGGCAACCGCAATCGGTAGAAATTTTATGAATTACCTACTATGCGAGTACGTCGGTTTCCGTTACAATATGTCAGTGTGATTCTGGCATCGGCAGATTGACGCGTACTTGAACATTATTGGAGGCTTCTATTTTTTCATGCAAAACGAATCTCATTCTAACGTAAAAATCATAACGGCCGATCCGAGTGCGATCGGCCTGTTTGGCTTGGCTATCGTAACGCTTGTGGCTTCATCCCAAAAGCTTGGTCTCACCGAAGGCTTAAGCTTCATCATCCCTTGGGCTATATTTCTCGGTGCTTTTGCGCAGCTGTTTGCCTCCATTCAGGATGCAAAACATAACAATACCTTCGGCATGACGGCATTTGGTGCTTACGCCTTCTTCTGGTTAGCCGTAGCTAGTAGCTGGATGATTAAAATGGGCGTATTCGGCCCTGAGCTGGCGTCTGCTGTAGACGGCAAGCAGCTCGGCTTTGCCTTTGCGGGCTATCTCATCTTTACGCTCTTTATGACCATTGGAGCGATGGAGACGCATAAGGTTCTATTCTTTATTTTTGTGTTGATTGATTTTCTGTTCCTCGGTCTTAGCTTCGATGCATTCGGCGTTGCACCAGAGATATTCCATACCATCGCCGCTTATGCTGAAATGGGCATTGGTCTGCTCTCACTGTATGGTACAGGAGCTGCCGTTCTGAATGCTCATTTTGACCGTACATTCCTGCCCGTCGGACGTCCTTTCGGCATTTTCAAGCCACGTCCTTAGCTGTATATGTAAACCCACAAAGCCGCCTTTCGCGCCGATCCGCGTTAAGGACGGCTTTATTCCTTTTCCATCACTCCCTCCGTATCAAAAAATACTAAAGAGAGTCGTTTAGTGAATATAAAAGCCCACAATGATAACAATATACATAAATTGCAATCAAAGGGATATTTTAAAAATGACACAAGACGAATCTCGTACCACATTTCCGCAATTTCCCCAAACTTAGTGAAGATATTCAGGTGGATGTTGCCATTGTAGGTGCGGGGATTACTGGCATTACCACTGCTTATTTACTTTCTAAAAAAGGACTAAACATTGCAGTCGTCGACACAGGGCGGATACTTCATGGGACAACGGGCCATACTACCGCCAAAATTACCGCACAGCATGATTTGATCTACAGCGAGTTTCTTTCACATTTTGGCAAGGAAAAAACCCGGCTTTATTACGAAGCGAACCACAACGCTCTTCAATTTATCAAGCAAACGGTAGAAGAGTTTAATATCAATTGTCAATTTACAGAAGAAGATGCCTACGTTTATACATGTGCAGATACGTATGTGGAAAAAATATCTGCCGAATATAAAGCCTACGAGGAACTTGGCATCCCGGGAAGTTATATCGAACAAACGCCTCTACCGTTTTCAACTAAAGCAGCTATTAAGATGAAAAACCAAGCCCAGTTTAATCCGGTACCTTTCTTAAGATATTTGGCAAACCAAGTCATCCGTCAGGGCGAGAAAATTTATGAACAAACCACCGTTGTAGGTGTGGAAAAAGGAAACCCCGCAATCATGTCGTATCCTCCTCGCATTTTCCATTCAATGATCCAAACGGTCTTTATTTTGCGCGATTGCATGCCGAACGGTCTTATGTACTAGCAGTCAAAACCGATAAAATCTATCCGGGTGGTATGTACCTAAGTGCGGAAACCCCGAAACGTTCGCTTCGCTCCGTAATGGTTAACGGAGAACCGATGGGTTATCGTCGGTGGGGAAGGCCACAAAACGGGACAAGGAATCTGTACTTTCCAGTACTATGAAGCTTTAAAAAAGTTCACGGAGCAAAAATTTGGATTAAAGGAGATCGTTTATCGCTGGTCGGCTCAAGACTTGTATACGTTAGACAAACTCCCTTATATTGGGCAGGAACTATCGAGCATTTCTAACATCCTCGTTGCTACGGGGTATAGAAAATGGGGGATGACCACAAGTGTAGCGGCAGCTTTATTAAATACAAATCTGATTACCAGAGAGGAAAGTCCGTACCAGGATTTTTTCTCCCCTCCAAGATTTTATATGGACCCCGATATTAAAACATTTGTGACTCAAAATGCGAATGTGGCTAAACATTTGATTGCTGGGAAATTGGGGATCAACTACAAAAAAGCCGAAGAACTGCAGCACGACGAAGGGGCGGTCATTCGGGTAAACGGAAAAAGAGCGGGCGCATACCGAGACCCACAAGGAGCATTACACCTAGTGGGCACAACATGCACCCATATGGGTTGCGAAGTCGAGTGGAATGAGGCGGAAAGAACATGGGATTGCCCTTGTCATGGCTCACGCTTTTCATATCAAGGCGAAGTCATTGAAGGACCGGCAAAAAAATCGCTTGGCAAGGTTGAATTCGACAAGAGCCCTACATGAAGAGCTACACCCCAGTAACCCAACCTTTTCATAGCTCTGAATAAACATAGTTACGCTGGACAACATACCTTTGAGAATCATAAAAGAAAGGTGATCCTATGATAAGCCAACGGTCTGCATTAGCGGCGCATGAGTCCCTAGAGATCCACGAAGCGCTTAATTTTAAAACGTTATGCTTAGCCAAGTCCAAATTAATGCAGGGCTTAGTATTCGATCAAGAGCTAAAGGATTTAATGGAAAAAGATGTTCAGCAATCTATACAAGCTATTGCCGATTTGCAAGCATTGTATGTTAAAGCACCGTTTCAGGCACCTGTTCCAGAATTCCGTCCCACACCAATATTAAATTGAGGTGAATGATGTGACATTAGATCAGATCCAGTCCGCTAAAATGGATTATGTGGATCCAAAAAACTCATTAAATATGCCAGAAATGGCAGACACGACCTTAGCGATGGATTTTCTGATTCGCGTCAAGGAAGGGGTTCGAAATACAGCCATAGCCTTGACGGAAACCGTCTCTCCAGATGCTAGAACTCTGTTGCGCAATCAATTGCATCAAGGCATCGCGCTTCATCAGGAAATCACTGATCTTATGGTACGAAAAAAATGGTTTCATCCCTATGATCTGCAAAAGCAGTATCAATTGGATCAACTATCAGCCAACAAGACGGTGGACATCAGTAAAATGAAACTGTTCCCAGACAATACCACCCGCAAGGGTATGTTTGATCGCACGCCCGATGAACATATGGGAGGAAACCAGGCATGAAAGCAGTGACCTACCAAGGTATCAAAAATGTTGTGGTTAAAGATGTTCCGGACCCGAGTATTCAAAAAGCCGATGATGCGATTGTCAGACTGACAACAACCGCTATTTGTGGTTCAGATCTGCATCTCATTCATGGAATGATTCCGAATCTACAAGAGAATTATGTAATTGGGCATGAGCCGATGGGGGTTGTAGAAGAAGTCGGCAGCGGCGTAACCAACTTGAAAAAGGGAGACCGCGTGATCATCCCGTTCAACATAGCGTGCGGTGAATGCTTTTATTGTAAAAACCAATTGGAAAGTCAATGTGATCATTCTAATGAGCATGGAGATATGGGCGGTTTTTTCGGCTATTCAGGAACAACTGGTGGATATCCGGGTGGACAAGCTGAATATTTACGTGTGCCTTTTGCCAACTTCACTCACTTCAAAATTCCGGAGAGTTGTGAACATCCTGACGAGAAGCTTTGCCTGATTGCTGATGCCATGACTACTGCATTTTGGAGCGTCGATAATGCCGGAGTGAAGAAGGGAGATACTGTCATTGTTATTGGCTGTGGGCCGGTAGGTCTGTTAGCGCAAAAGTTCGCCTGGTTCAAAGGGGCAAAACGAGTCATTGCGGCAGACTATCTGGATTATCGTCTGCAACACGCGAAGCGCACCAATCACGTGGAGATCGTTAATGTGGAATCGCAAGAAAACGTTGGCAACTACCTGAAGGAGATGACCAAAGGAGGCGCGGACGTAGTTATTGATTGCTCCGGCATGAGTGGTAAAATGTCTCCGCTGGAATCCTTGGCTTCTGGTCTCAAACTTCACGGTGGAGCTTTAGGAGGGTTGGTCATAGCCACACAAGCTGTCCGCAAAGGCGGGACCATTCAAGTTACCGGGGTATACGGCGGACGATATAACGGTTTTCCTTTGGGAGACATTTTTCAGCGAAATGTTAATTTGCGTACGGGACAGGCTCCCGTTATTCACTATATGCCATATATGTATGAGCTGATTGATACGGGAAAGGTGGACCCAGGAGACGTTGTTACACACGTCATTCCGTTAAGCGACGCCAAACGTGGATATGAAATTTTCGATACCAGACAGGATAATTGCATCAAAGTTGTGCTTAAACCTTAAACTATATATTGGAGTATTGGAGGTAAACGTCATATGGTGTATGGCCTGCATGAAACCCTTGAAGTCCATGAACTATCAGCGTTCAAAGCAGTATGTTTTACCAAGTCCAAAACAATGCAAGCATTAATCTCTGATCCGACTCTCAAAGCTATATTACAGCAGGATGTTGACTTATCGACCCGCCAATTACAAGAACTCGGCACCCTCTTAGATCGAGCCATTTCACAGGAGGTTAAGCCATGAATACACTGTTGGAGCATTTGACCGGACTGCATACCTTAACGGACCAAGTCATTGCAGCCGATTTTCTGAACGCGGCCAAAAGCAGTGTGAGAAATTACGCTATGGCCGTAACAGAAGCGGGAACTCCAGAAATTAAGGCAATTCTCACAAAGCAACTGGATGAAGCTATTGATACGCATGAGCAAATTTCCACGTACATGATTGAACGCGGCTGGTATCACCCTTGGAACGTAAAAGAGCAGCTTTCGATGGATCTGCAAAATATCAATACTGCATTGCAAGCTCCCGTTTTGTAAAGAGATAAAGTACGTTCTTGCTTATCTATGAAACCCGCAAAGTCTTCTTTCACGCCGATCCGCGTGAAAGAAGGCTTTTGGGTTTATCTCATTATCTTCATTATTCAGCTTGCCAATTCGGCATCCGCTCTGCCGGATAACGAAGGCCTGCTGCCATTCCTTTGGGGATAATTGCGTTAATAGTCTCCATTTCTTCTGCGGACAAAACCACATCAACTGCTCCTGCATTTTCCTCTAAATACGTAACCCGCTTGGTTCCTGGAATCGGTACAATTCCCTCCTGCGCAAGCAGCCATGCCAACGCCAGTTGAGAAGGTTTGACTCCTTTTTGGGCAGCAAGGTCCTTAACATGCTGCACGAGGTCCAGATTTTTCTGGAAATTCTCAGGTTGGAAACGTGGCACCGAGCGACGGAAATCATCTTCTGCAAAATCATCAAACTTCTGAATTTGCCCGCTCAAAAATCCGCGTCCAAGTGGACTGTAGGCCACAAATTCGATACCCAACTCCTTACACGTCGGTATAACTTCATCTTCCGCTTCCCGGCTCCATAAGGAGTATTCCGTTTGCAGCGCTGTAATCGGATGTACCTTGTGAGCGCGTCGAATGAGCCCAGGAGAAGCTTCGGACAGCCCCAAATAGCGGACTTTTCCCGCCTGAACCAAGTCACTCATCGCGCCAACCGTTTCCTCGATAGGTACATTCGGATCGACACGGTGCTGGTAGTACAAATCAATCACATCTACACCCAGTCTTTGCAGGCTGCGGTCACATGCCTCTTTTACATATTCAGGACGGCCACTTACACCCATAAATGCGCCATCTTCCCCGCGCATAATGGAAAATTTAGTGGCCAATACGACTTCGTCACGGTGGCTCCGCAGGACTTGGCTAATCAGTTTTTCATTTTTCCCCACACCGTAGACATCGGCAGTATCCCAGAAGTTTATCCCTAGCTCCAGCGCACGATGAAGCGTTTTGATCGACTCCTGATCATTCAACTCACCGTAATATTCGGACATTCCCATGCAGCCCAGACCCAGTGCAGATACTTGAAGGTCGCTGTTACCCAGTTGTTTCTTTTTCAATTTTTATCACTCCTAAATTATCAGAATAGTCATCGCATTTCCTAATCACTACGTCACATTCCGTATGTTACTACTTAAAGTTAACTTGAAGTCAAGCATTGTCTTGTATATGCTATTTCAAAATTTTTTAGAAAAATTTGATTTCCGGGTTGTAAGAGGCAGCTGTAAATTTCCTATATATATGAGAAACGAATTATCGCGCGAGATTCGGTTTCAAAATAATCCAATTGGAGGTTTAACATGCCAGCAAACTACTCTTACACCAAAACGTCCGATGGTTTCCATGTTATCATCACGCCAGCTTCGAATATTCAAAATAAAAATATTCGAAGCCGGATCACACAGCAAACCGATTACGGGATTAATGGGGGCTTCTTTAACCCAATCAGCACAACAAAGGCGCCGACCGAGTGTTTGTCTATCGCGGTCACACCTAATAATACCCATGATACTAAGGCGAATGCCAAAGGGAATAGCCGTGGTACAGCATTTGTATACACGGAGAGCAACAAAACGAAAATAGGGATTACCCGTGCTTCAAGTGTGACGGATCTCAAAAAAC
The DNA here is from genome assembly GCF_900116035.1 of Paenibacillus sp. cl130. NCBI lineage: Bacteria > Bacillati > Bacillota > Bacilli > Caryophanales > Paenibacillaceae > Paenibacillus > Paenibacillus sp. cl130. The sequence continues at coordinate 155,655 of NZ_FOYG01000004.1, read as the reverse complement.
AAATGGGGACTTCGATTACGTATAAGTCTATTATTAGCGGCGGTAGCCTGTCGCTGAAGAAAGAGGAAGAAGCATGGCTTGAGGATTTAAAAGATATTGAAAAATTTGATTTGAACGGAACGTTGCGATACACCGATTCCACCGGGCGAACTGGCCTGGGCTTCAAGGTCGTAAATAATGTTTGGCAGGTCTACCTGGTTGTTCATGAAAATGCGACACTGAAACAACTTCGCAATTATTTTATTAAACAGGATTGCTTTGAAGCCATTCTTCTTGATGGTGGAGGCTCGTCCGGTATTCAAGTTAAGAACTCTGCAGGCACTATGGTTAAGTATGAGCAAACACGTTATATCTACAACATGGTAAAACTCATTAATATCACCTAAGCCTTATGATATAACGTGCTTGTATAGGAGTAAGGAGGCCTTACCGGCCTCCTCTATAAATCATCCAGCACAACGATTTCCAATGCCAGGAAAACAGGTGTTACAGGGTACACATAAGAAACTTCAATCGGTTGCCCCGCTTGTAATTGTGCTGGATTGATTAATTGCCTCCGCTGACCATCCATCTGCTTATAAATATGTGTATCTGGGACAGATATATAGACCGATTGGATAGGTTTTTCCGTTGGATCATCACTTTGGGGTAGTTCTTTAGCAAATTGAACAGGCTGTTCAAATCGGACCAAATAGTCCATGGTGGGGGCTGCTAAGGGTTGTTCTACTTCTTTTTCAATTCTTTCAATACTTTCGATTTTGGCACGCCCTGTGTATACCGTTGTGCTTTCCAGACGGACTAAGTCAAAAATAGATTGAGCCACCGCTCCATTAGATTCGTTAACCGGCGTAGCCGATTCTGTTGTAGAACATGCAGGCAGTAATGCTGCCGCAAGCAAGACAAGGACAAGGGCAGAAACTCTATTTTTCATAAGTGATCCTCCCTAATCTGGTTTATAGAATATGTTCACTATTAAGACGCGGACAGGAACAATTTGGTTGCTTTAGTCTGTATTTATCCATTACATTTTGAAAGGTGTGCAATTATATGTTAAAAAAACTCAGTTTGGTAGCTCTCGCTGCATCAACACTTTTAGTAGGAAGCTCTATTACGGCAAGCGCTGATTCTACTGTAAATTACGATCATTTGCTCTCGGCAGGGACCACTAACGCTTTCCTGGCCATGGAAGATGGATCTTCATTTTATGCAACGGGAAGTAACAGTGATGGCAAGCTCGGCGTAGGCGCTGGCGGAGGGAATAATAAAACAAGCCCAATGCAAGCAGATGTATCCGACATCGCAATGATTGATGCTGGTGATTTGCATTCAACTTTGCTCAAAAAAGACGGAACCATCTGGTCTTGGGGGTTTGCAAGTTACGGCGAACTAGGGACAGGGAATAAGAGGGACACGGCAAGAGTACCTGTTAAAAACAAATATATTGATAATGTTAAGGAAGTGAGAGCAGGAGGTCAATTTACGCTTGCGCTCAAAAATGACGGCACAGTGTGGGCTTATGGAGAAAACAACTTTGGACAGCTGGGGATTGGCACAAAAGGAGTTTCCGCCTTTTCCGTTAAGCCTGTTCAGGTACAAGGTTTAGAAGATATTGTATCCATTGATGCTGGTGACAGTTTTGGCGCAGCCCTGGACAAAAATAATCAGCTATGGGTATGGGGACGTGGTTATGACGGCGCACTGGGGCAGGATGACAAAGAAAACCAGCTTACCCCTGTTCAATATCGAATTGATGATATCAAAACTTTTACTGCCGGAACTGACCGCATTTATGTACTAACGAACAGCGGAGAAGTATATGCTTCCGGGAGTAACACTTCTGGAAAGCTTGGGGATGGAACCTCTACTTTTAGAAGATCACCCGTATTGATCAATGTTTCCAATGTAAGTAGACTGAAAGCAGGCAAAACTCAAACTTTTGCACTTAAAAATGATGGAACTCTTTGGGGCTGGGGAACCAATAATGAGGGACAGGTAGGTGACGGGACCGATGTATTTTCTGTTAAAGTCCCATCCCAAGTTGTAGATGACACAAACACGCCACTAACCGATGTAGTAGCATTCAGTGCAGCAGGAACCCACTCCCATGCTTTGACAGCCGATGGGACGGTTTGGTCCTGGGGATATAACAAAAACGGCGAACTGGGAATCGGTAGCACCAAGGAACAATATGCTGCCACGAAAACGAATTTCCCAAATCCTTTTTCGGAATAACCAATATTCTTATCCTTAATAAATTGTTTAAGGAATACGCTTAGCCCTCCGTTTTTTCCAACCCCAAAAAAGCAATAAGGGCAGTCCAATCAACTGCCCTCATTGCTTTTTATTTTCATTTAGAGCTGCTTTATTACAAATAAAACTATGATTATGTATGAACAGAAGCGCTTCAGTAGCTTCTGGACGGTAGGGAAATTCATTTACAGAGCTAAGGCTTCTTCCGTAATCTTTTTGATATCAATGGATGAAGGCGTTTCTTCCTTGACCATATCGGGCAGGATATTTTCCAAAAAATAATCAACACAATGTAATTGAATATTCTTGATTTTCACAAGTGCATTACGGTACATGACTATAAATTCTTTTTCAGTATTTCCCCGCTGTAGTTCGGCAAATGCTTCGTACACCTGATCCATCTTGTCAGCAACTTCAAGGATCAAACCTTCTACTGAATTATCTTTGCCTTCCCGTAACTGTTTGCGAAAAATAGCTTTAAAATCCTCGGGAATATTCTCTTCAATAAAATACTCAATCATACCTTCTTCGACCTGCTGGATTAATAATCGTAGTTCCTTAGAGGAATGCTTAACAGGCGTTTTGATGTCCCCAATAAAAATTTCCCCGTAATCGTGACTGCTCGTAATCTCGTATAGCTTTTTCCAGTCAATACTGACACCATTTCTCTCTTCAATATCAGCCAGCGTTTTAGCGTATTGTACTACTTTCCAAGAATGTGCCGATACGCTGTGTTCCTCGAATTTAAACTTACCCGGACAACGGATGATTCTTTCCAGCTCATTTAGCGACCGAAAATACGTGTGAATTCCCATCATTGCATCCATCCTTTAACATATATGAGATAGTCAATATAAACCCCACTATAAACCTCAACTATTAACAGCAGATTATCGCAGTATCAAGTTGAATCCACACATGTAGCACATATACAATTTTTGCTATACACTTTATAAAAGGGGAGTTGCAAAATCCTAAAAAAAGTATAAAGTGGTGAAATCGTTGTTCAAAATCCTACTAATTGAAGATGATGAAACTTTGTTCCATGAAATGAAGGATCGGTTAACTCAATGGAACTATGATGTGTATGGCATCCAGGATTTTAATAAAGTCATTCAGGAATTCACAACGATAAAGCCTGACCTGGTCGTGATAGATATTCAATTGCCGAAATTTGATGGGTTTCATTGGTGTCGAATGATTCGATCCCACTCTAACGTGCCCATTCTTTTCTTATCATCACGGGATCATCCTACGGATATGGTGATGTCGATGCAGCTTGGCGCGGATGATTTTATCCAAAAACCGTTTCATTTTGATGTACTCATTGCAAAATTACAGGCGACACTCCGCCGCGTATATAATTACAATACAGAACCTGTCTCCCTGAAAACATGGCGTGGAGCGACGGTCGATTATGAAAAAAACGTAGTAGCCAATGAGGCTGGCTCCATCGAATTAACCAAGAACGAGATTTTTATTTTGAAGCTGCTGATCGAACAAAAAAATAAAATTGTCGCACGAGAGGAATTAATTAAAAGCCTCTGGGATGATGAACGTTTTGTCAGCGACAATACCCTGACCGTCAACTTGAACCGCCTGCGTAAAAAATTAGACGAGCTGGATTTGGGCCGTTTCATTGAAACGAAAGTCGGGCAAGGCTATATGGCTACAGAAGAGGCACCTGCCTATGATTAAAAAATACCTTATAGAGAGGCGGAGCTGGATTCTACTGTTTGTGTGTCAGCAATTCCTGATCCTGTTCATTGCTTATGTGGATGCAGCAATTCCGTTAATGCCGATTCTTTATATTGTCTTCTTATCTATGATGATTTTCTTGGTTTTTTTAATCATTCGCTATCCCAAGGAAACCAAATTCTATACCACACTAGAAGAATGGGAGAGCCCTCTTGAACTAACGGGTATAGGCGAACCGGAGAGTCCGTTTGAGCAAATCATTGAACAAAAAATCACTGACCAGACCGTACGGTTACAACAGATCATCTCGCAAAATCAATTGACACTTGAACATGAAAAAGATGAATTATTATCCTGGATTCATGAGGTAAAAACACCTTTGACCACCATGCATTTGATGATTGAGCGGTTGGACGATAAGCCCCTAAAAGCTCAGCTAACCTATGAATGGCTACGAATTCACTTACTGCTGGATCAACAGCTCCATCACAAACGCATATCCTTTATTGAAAATGATCTGTATGTCGAGCAAGTGAATTTAAAATCTCTTGTTTTTAATGAAATCAAAGCATTACAGTCATGGTGCATCCAAAAAGGGATCGGTTTTGACATCCAATTGGAGCACATGGAAGTGCTGAGTGATGCCAAATGGCTGGCTTTTATCATCAGACAGCTCTTAACCAATGCCATCAAATATAGCGATGCCAGTGATATTATCATTCACAGCTATGAACAAAGGGATCGAATACAACTTGAGGTCCAAGACTTTGGGCGCGGTATTGATCCGAAGGATATACCCCGTATTTTCGAGAAAGGTTTTACCTCCACAACCCAACATTCTGATCATACTTCAACGGGTATGGGGTTATATTTAACGAAAAAGGCAGCACAGTCCTTGCTCATACATATAGATGTGCACTCCAAACCGAACGTGGGTACAACCTTCACTTTAATTTTTCCCAAACGAAATGATTTCGTGAGCATGGTGAGCATGTGACAGAGATGTCACATGCTTTTATGTATTGTTCGCCCAATCAAAGGAAAAACATCGGCTCTATTTTTATAATAAGGCTACAAGAACAATAAGGAGTGCATCGAAGTGAGTATTTTAGAAGCCCATAAAATTCATAAAAGTTACGGTAATAAGTTAAATATGCAGGAGGTTTTGAAGGGAATAGATATCGTCATTGAAGAAGGAGAATTTGTCAGTATTATGGGAGCCTCCGGCTCAGGTAAAACCACACTGCTGAATGTTCTTTCCTCTATTGATAAAGTGAGCCAAGGCTCCATTAAAATCAATGATATCGAAATGACGAAAATGAAAGAAAAGCAACTGGCTGAATTTCGCAAAAAGCATTTAGGCTTTATTTTTCAAGAGTATAATCTGCTGGATACGCTAACTGTGAAGGAAAACATCCTCTTACCGTTATCCATCACCAAAACCCCTAAAAAAGAAGCCAACCAAAAATTTCAGGAAGTAGCTACAGAACTGGGAATTTATGAGCTCAAGGACAAATACCCCAATGAAATTTCGGGTGGGCAGAAGCAGCGTACATCTGCGGCCAGAGCGTTTATTCATGAGCCCAGTATTATTTTTGCCGATGAACCTACAGGTGCACTGGATTCCAAGTCGGCTTCCGATTTATTAAATAAGCTGGGCCAATTAAACCAAAAACGCAAGGCAACCATTATTATGGTCACGCATGATCCTGTCGCTGCCAGCCATTGCAGTCGGGTCATTTTTATTAAAGATGGGCAAATGTATACGCAGCTTCACAAAGGCGAGCAGGAAAGACAAAGCTTTTTCCAGGATATCATGAAAACCCAAGGGGTCTTAGGCGGGGTCCAATATGAACATTAATCTGCTCATTCTAAAGAATTTGAAAAAAAACCTTAAAAATTATTACCTTTATGTTTTTGCTCTCATTTTTAGTGTTGCGCTCTATTTCGCTTTTGTCACATTACAATACGATCCCTCCATGGACGAAGTGAAGGGTTCTGTTAAAGGTGCAGCTTCCATACGGGCAGCATCCGTTTTACTGGTCGCCATTGTCTGCATCTTCCTTTTGTATGCTAATAATATCTTTATAAAAAGACGCAGCAAAGAAATTGGCCTATTTCAATTGATCGGAATGACTAAAAATAAAATTTTTCGCATCCTGAGTGCTGAAAACTTAATTCTATACTTCAGTTCACTATTCATCGGAATTGGGGTTGGATTTTCCTTTTCCAAATTAGTGATCATGATTTTATTTAAGACGACGGGCGTCGAAGCCATTGCCACTCTATATTTCTCTAACCAAGCACTGACTCAAACACTCATCGTTTTTGGTATCATCTACCTATTGATCATGCTCATGAATTATTCTTTTATCAAAAGACAGAGTATTTTGTCTTTGTTCAGAGTAACCTCAACCACCGAAGGGAAAATCAAGAAAATAACGATCTATGAGATGATCATCGGGATCATTGGAGTTTCATTCATCGCTTTAGGATACTATGTTTCTTCCAAATTGTTTGGTGGAGACTTTACATCCATGAATGAGTTATTTATGGCTATGGTGTTTATTTTGGGCTCTGTCATCATCGGAACACTCCTTTTTTATAAAGGATCCATCCGCTTTATTTCCAATATCATCAGAAAAAGTAAAGGCGGCTATTTGAACATTAATGAGGTGCTGTCTCTCTCATCCATTATGTTCCGCATGAAATCCAATGCTTTATTGTTGACCATTATTACGACGGTATCGGCACTTGCCATCGGTTTACTCTCCTTAAGCTATATCGCCTATTATTCTGCGGATCAAGCAGCTGAGGACAATGTGCCTTCCCATTTTGCAATGACGAATGTACCGGATGCTGAGAAATTCAAAACGTTACTTCAGGAGCATGACATAAAGTATCTAGAAAAGAAAATTGAAGTTATTCAAGTCAGCGTGAACACAGCGCAAATTATGGACACTCCTCTGGAAGGATTAAATATCGGTGCGAATTCCATGACGTTGCCTGTCATAAGCGATCAATCTGTGAAGGGTACGGATGTATCTCCAGGCCAAACGATTTTAACAGGCTATAATGATTTGTTACAGAAATTCATGTCCTTGAAAAACTCAGGTCCATTGGATTTGAAGGGAAAAAAAGAAGTCATACATCAACAATATTTGGGTCTAAAAAAGGAGTACGTGATTCCCTACTATTTCACAGCCGGTGGATTACCCACTGTCATTGTAGACGAAAGTATCTTTGAGCGGCTAAAGAAAGATGCAAATCCTGAGATTCAAAAGAAGTCATCCTTATATATTGGAATTGATATGATAAATACAGAACAGATCAAAGAAGCCGATCGTCTCTTTGCAGCTGCGAATTTTAATGATCAACAAACATCACGCCTTGAAATGAGCAGCAATCAGAAGCGGAACATGGGAGTGATCATGTTTGTAGTTGGCTTTTTAGGACTGACCTTTCTCATTACATCAGGCTGCATCCTTTATTTTAAGCAAATGGATGAGAGTGAAGACGAAAAAGCCAATTACACCGTGTTAAGAAAGTTAGGGTTCACTCAAAGTGACCTGCTTAGAGGCATTAAAATAAAACAACTCTTTAACTTCGGCATTCCACTAGTAATTGGCCTTTCACATAGCTATTTCGCCGTTCAATCTGGCTGGTTCTTGTTTGGAACTGAAATTTGGATGCCTATGATCATCGTTATGGTGCTGTACACCGCCTTATATTCCATTTTCGGGATACTATCCATCCTGTATTATAAAAAGGTCATTAAATCAGCATTGTAATCGGCAAAAAGCAAAAAAAAGCCCCAGGCGAAAGCGCTGGGGCTTTTCCAAATATTTGAGCATTTTCGTTCCTATGTGTACAATAAAATAACTATCATCGTAACCCCAAAGGGGGAGAGCTTATTTTATTATTAATCATCAATGGCATCGGCATCGTAGCCAATATCATACTCTGTTCCTCTGTAGGCGTGGCTATTATCGTAGGAATCCTCTTTTTCCTGATTGGCTTGCCTGAGTTTAAAAGATCGCCGAAACTCACGAAAAAGGCTAAAAAAGATATCACCTATATTATGTCAACCCTATTAACTCTCCTTATATTCGTAGTTATTGTTTCTTGGAATCTCCATACTTCAGGTGACCTGTTTCTTGAAGGTCCGCTAACACCGCAAATGAAGTTTCACTGGGGACAAAAGGTGTTGATGCTAGGGTTACTGGAGGGCTTATGGGCTGTCATCAGCCTAAAATGGCTGTTGCCTATCTTTTTTGATCCGCTGGATCTCAGTAAGAAGCAAATCCTTGTTTTAGTAAGCGGGATTGTATTTAGTGTGGTTTCAGGTATTTATGCCCTGCTTGAAGCAAGTTAAAAAGTCTCGCTCTTCTCTGTTAAGGACAGGAAGAGCGAGACTTTTTTATTAATGGTTCCCCTCTACAGAGGCTAGAATGCTTAACGCAAAGGTTCAAACCCCTCTGCTTGCTTGAGAATCCGCTCAATTTCCGCGCATGTCTCCGGTTGCAGCGTCACTTCGACTGCTTTTACATTTTCTTCGATTTGTGCCGGTTTAGTGGCCCCAATGAGTGCAGCGCTGATACCCGGTTCTCTCAGAATCCAGGCAAGCGCGAGCTGTGACAGGGTAATACCCAAATCCTTCGCCAGCTTATCCAGCTCCTGGACACAGTTTAGAACGGTATCGTTCATGTAACTGCTGATGACATTATTGACAGAGGCATCAGCCCCGCGGCTGCCCGTCGGTAAAGGTTGTCCAGGCTTGTATTTACCCGTGAGGATACCTTGGGCCAGAGGCGAAAATACAATTTGGCCGATACCTACCTGCCCGGATACGGGAAGTACCTCATGTTCGATATAACGTTCGAACATATTATAGATTGGCTGATTGGCAATCAGTGGCCGCAAATTCAGCCTTTTTCCAATCCCATAGGCATCCGTGAGCTGGGCAGCACTCCATTCACTGACAGCAGCGTACAGAATCTTACCCTGAGCCTGAAGGTCATCAAGCGCTCGCAGCGTCTCTTCCAAAGGAGTACCCGAATCATAACGATGACAGAAGTACATGTCGATATAATCCGTGCCAAGACGCTTCAGACTCGCTTCACATTGCTCCATAATGTGCTTGCGTGACAGTCCCCTGTCATTGGGACCAGAATCCATAGGGAAGTACACCTTGGTAGATAACACATAGCTCTCTCTTCGATAAGGCTTCAAGGCAGCTCCCATAGCCTTCTCGCCTTCTCCCCGGTTATACGCGTTCGCGGTATCAAAGAAATTAATCCCGAGTTCAAAGGCTTTGGCAATACAGGTATGAGCTGCTTCCTGCTCGGCAGCTGTACCGTACGTTAACCAGCTACCCAGACCGATTTCACTAATTTTAAGACCACTGTTGCCTACATTTCTATATTTCATATCTACTCCTTCTTTCATAAGAAGATCATATTTTTATATTTTAACATGTAAACCCTTTCATTAAAATCATTGATAAAGGACTCATGGAGTTATATGAAGGATATCTACCACCCTGACTGTTAGGGTGGTAGATGCTTATAGCCTCACAATCTCAAATCATATTTACTTGCTTCCTACAGGAAAAAGCGCATCATATGCGGGACAAGGCAGTTTGTCGAGAAACTCCTGAAGCTGCTTCGGTTTATTTTTGTAAATATCCTTTAGGGATGTTCCATTATAAATATTGCCGATGACCACAGGATGGCATAGCTCACAGATCAGGATGTCCCCGTTCCCGTGAAGATGGAGCTGTTTTTTACCATCAACACAGTTGGAAAAATAAACACCAGGCTGTTCCTTGAAGCCCAGCGCTTCTGCAAAACGGTCCATACAGGTGAAATACAACACAGTATCATCTTTCTTATGTGCAATCAGGTCATGAACGGAACGGACGAGCGCTTCCTTGGTGGAAATAGCATTCCAGTTCGTATGATCCATCACAATGCTGTTTTGGATTTCATGGATGCGCACACCGAGTTCATATACCTTTTCGCTAATCGCTGGCATGTTGTTCTGCGTCTCCGCAAACAGCAACGTCTCCAGCACCGTTTCCAGCTTGGCTTCGGTACATAATCGGATATTTTGAACGATTTTCTCATACATGCGAGGATGAACATGATAATAGGTTGCATATTTATCGGCATCCGTGAAGTTGAAAGAGATATGAATGTTGGAAAGTCCTGCATCACGTAGTTTCTCAATTCGTTCAGGGCTGAGCAAGCTGGCATTGGTATTGAGCTGGGTAGCGATGCCCTTGCTTGAGCAGTGAGCCACAATGTCCAGACAATCCTCATACTTCAAGGTCACTTCTCCCCCGGACAGTCGCACACGTTTTAACGTTGGAATGTCATCAATAATATCAATGACCTCTTTGCTGCTAATGCATTGCCCATCGTTCCGCTGATACGCGCAGCAGTAATCACACTTGAAGTTGCAATTAGAGGTGACCCCGACTTCCAGTCCCTCCAGCTCGTAGATGCCCGGCTTTTCCAGTTCAAGTGCTTTATATTTGTTGTCTATACTCACTTTCTCATGATCCTCCCGATCTCAGGCTTATGTCTTGAATTCCCTTGAGATTATACAGAATAGGAGCGGTTTGTAGATATGACATTGGTAACGGTGGGGCCAAACAGATACCATAGCGGTAACGGCCTTGGAATCCTCCTATCAGCGCTGAAAAAATTAATTTGACAAGTACTGCCGAACTTTAGTAAATTCATATTAGTTAAGCCCTTAACTACATTTATGGTGGTGATCGTTTGAAAGACCTACAGGATTATGTACTTGATTTGCCGCTGCATTCTCTGGTTTTCTTTTCACTGGTGGAAACGACAGCCGGATTAGTTGATGTCTCAGAAAAATACTGGCATTCGAAGGGAACCAATGGAGCCAGAATTCGAATTCTAGTTGAAATCATGAAGGAAGGAGGTACAATTCTCCCATCTGTGCTCGCCCAAAGGATCGGTGTCACCAAATCAAATATTAGCCTGCTGCTCACCCCGCTCGAAAACGAAGGATTCATTCGCCGGGAAGGCCATCCCATGGACGGTAGAAAATCGGTAATTTCTATAACAAGCGAAGGGCAAAGCCTTCTGCTGTGTAATTTACCCGAAAACCGGCAGAGGATTGCGGAAAAAATGCAGGTGTTGAATGATCAGGAATTGAAGCAGCTCCTTTCCCTGCTCAACAAATTAAAGAGGACGTAACGGCTTTTCTACTCAATTGGTTAAGCCCTAAACTAAAATCCCATTTGTATAAAAAGGATGATATTCCATGTCGATCGTTATTACTGGAGCCAATGGTCAATTGGGGAGCCTAATCATACAACAGCTCCTTCAAAAAGTCTCACCTCATGAAATTACCGCTTGTGTTCGCCACCTTGAAACCGGAAAACACTATGAGGCACAGGGAATTACAGTACGATTAGGTGACTACGATCAACCCGATTCGCTTGAGCAAGCATTCGCGGGTGCTTCCCAACTGTTGTTGATTTCAAGTTCACATCCCGACGATACGATTCGTATTCGTCAACATACTCATATCATAGAAGTAGCTAAAAAATGTAAAGTAGAACACATTTTATACACCAGCTTTGCCTTTTCTGAAGCCAGCTCTATCCCCCTCTCCAATCTGCATTTGGCTACAGAACACGCCATTTGCACCACCGGAATTCCTTACACTTTTCTACGGAATGCATTATATACCGATTTTGTCAAAACTCTCGACCTGAACGCCGCCATAGCGAAGGGCGCACTCGATATTTACCCTGGAGAGTGGAAATTTAACACCGTCACGCGTTGGGATCTTGCCAGAGGGATCGCAGCAGTGCTATCCGGTCCAGACCGCCATAAGAATAAGAAATATGAATTCGTCTCCTCCAGTCCCTGGACCTTTTCAGATTTGACAGCAGCTTTGACCGAGCTTACAGGCAGATCCGTCTCCCTCCGTCATGACCCCCAAATCAAAAATTGGATATTTGGGTTTTTGGGCAAAATAGATACGCGCTCCACGTCGGATGAATTGGAACAGTTGATCGGTGGTCCGCTCACTTCACTGAAAGAAAGCATCCGTCCCTTTATCTCCACATGAAAAGCAACGCTAAAATTTTTTTACCAACACCCACTCCATAAATTGTGAGCGATATGTGAACTGGGCATACTTCTCATTCCCAAATCCATACTGAATATATCTATTGGTAATGGAGGCAGGAATTGTGGATAAAAGGATGAATCTGCTTATGTTCAGCGGCGATTATGATAAGGCAATGGCTGGACTGATTCTGGCAAATACAGCGCGGGAATTGGACGTGGATGTGACGATGTTTTTTGCGTTCTGGGGACTATTTCTGGTTCGTGATCCTGACAAGATGACGTTTGAGGACAAGACGATTTATGAAAAAATCATGGGCTGGATGACTCCAAAAGGACCCGAAGAGTTGCCATTATCCAAAATGAATTTTAGCGGCCTTGGCAAGCTGATGCTGACTGAAATGATCGAAGATAACGAAGCCCCGAAGCTCATTCATTTCTTGAAAGGAGCACGGAAGAAAAATGTGAAATTTTATGCCTGTAAGCTATCGGTCGATATTATGGGCTTTAAACCGGAAGAATTTATACCTGAACTGGAAATTATCGAGGCCAAAACGTATTTAAAAGATGCGCTCGAATCCGATATGCAGTTGTTTATATAAGATAAACTTGCGCCTTATCCGGCTGTTGAATGAGGCCTTTATTGTGACTAAATGATGACACTCGCCTATTTTTTTTAACCTATTCGGGCCTACCTACGTACCCTAAGAAGACAGAACGACTTGGGAGGCGCCGTATGCTCATGGCTCGAATTGGAAGCAGTAATTGTAGGTATCAGCCTTCTAACGAGGCTTATTTCCAAAGGTATCGTGAAAGTACAATCGGATATCACCAGACCTTTGAATCTCCATATGGGCAAAAAAAGCTGATTTATGCGGATTGGGCAGCCAGCGGCCGTCTGTATGGACCCATCGAGTCGAAAATAGCTAATGAATTAGGCCCTTTTGTGGCGAACACGCATACGGAGTCTAATTTGACAGGTACTCTGATGACCCAAGCCTATGAAGAAGCGAAACAAATCATTAAGAGCCACGTTCATGCCAATGAACATGATATCATCCTGTTCGCCGGGTCCGGTATGACAGGTGCAGTGAATAAGCTTCAGCGACTGTTAGGATTGAAAATACATGAAAAATTAAAGCCCCTCTACCCCATCGCCGAAAAAGAACGTCCCGTTATTTTCGTTACACACATGGAGCATCATTCCAATCATATTTCCTGGGCAGAAACCATTGGAGACGTTGTGTGTCTTTCTCCGGGTCCCGGCGGAATTGTCGATCCAACTCATCTCGAACGACTGCTGCTTCAATTCCAGCATCGTCCTATCAAAATCGGCGCCTTTACCGCCTGCTCCAATGTTACAGGGTTCGAAGTGCCGATTTACCAGCTAGCCCGAAAAATGCACGAACATGGTGGCGTTTGTTTCGTTGATTTTTCGGCAAGCGCACCTTATGCCGAGATCAACATGCACCGTACAGATCCGCTTGAGAAGCTGGACGGGATTGTATTTTCTCCTCACAAATTTCTTGGGGGGCCCGGTACAAGTGGCGTTTTAATTGTGGATTCGAGGCTGTGCCTCAATTGTGCTCCAGATCAGCCAGGAGGGGGCACAGTTAGCTGGACCAATCCTTGGGGTGGATACGAGTATAAAGAGAATACTGAAGCCCGTGAGGATGGAGGGACGCCTGCCTTTCTACAGGCCGTTCGAACGGCGCTCTGCATTCGGCTGAAGGAACAAATGGGACAGAAGCGCCTGTTGGAGCGCAAAAAGGAACTGACATCTCTATTACTAAAGAGCTTGAGTACCATACCAGACCTACACATTTTAGGAAGAAGTAGCCAAGAACGAATGGGAATCGTTTCTTTCGTTGTCGGCCATATTCACTATAACCTGATTGTAAAACTATTGAATGATCGGTTTGGCATTCAGGTCCGGGGCGGCTGCTCTTGTGCAGGCCCCTACGGACATTATTTGCTGGGCATCGACCAGCAAACATCTAAACAAATGACAGACCTGATCCATGCGGGAGACTTATCTCGAAAACCGGGGTGGGTGCGTCTGTCGCTCCATCCCATGATGACGAATCAGGAAGTCTCCTATATCGCCTCTTCCATACGGGCAATCGTGGAAAACATCATGACCTGGCAAAAAGATTATACCTATCAACCAGAATCAAACGAATGGCAATCTATGCATGAACATCACAAAATAGACATCAGCAAATGGTTCAATTTCAGCGATTAAGAGACTCCTATCCGTTCCCTTCTTTCAAAATTCTCATAGGATACACTGTAAATTACTATATGAGGAAAGAAGTGACGACAATGGGGCTCAATTTTCGCAACAGTACTAGTGCAGCTATCTTTGTAGTCTTTGCCTACCCGGACTTCAGCTGTACTCCTGTTAACTACTCTAAAGCAGGCTGGTACCGTGTTAACCCCGGACAGACTATTCAGGTTTGGAGCGGCTTCGCAGGAGGTAATACGTTCTTTTATTACGCTGAAGATGATTTTGGACGCGAATGGCGGGGTTCATATTTCACTCAAGTTCCTGAAAATGCCTTCAATTGGTGCTGGGATACAGGCTGTACCACTTGTAGAAGCGTGGGACTGCGGAGAATCGCAGTTAGTCCGTTCGTCTTGGACTACACCATCAACTTTGTAACGAGCAGCAGTCAAAGAAAACCTGCATCATCCACACTCCGCATGACATTGCCTTCCAAAGCAACCCAAGAGAAACCTATTTTGCGCAGAGTTCCTGCAACACCTAAGAGACTAAAACAAGGCAAAACTCTATTGCAAAAACGTATTGCACATAAAAAACGGACCAAATAAAAAATGATCTGATCAGCTCGCATATAGTTTTTTTAGAACCCAAAAAAGGAGCGACCTCCCCCCATGGCCTGCTCCTTTCTCTTTTATCTATGAGGCAACCCACTTATTTACTCTCGGATTCCCACTTGGATATCTCTTCACGAACCCGTGGTGCTACCTCTGTTCCCAATAGCTCAATAGCTCTCATGACATCATCATGCGGCATCGTACCGACGGGCACGTGCAACAGAAAACGTGTAATGCCTACCTGTTTACGCAGATGAATGATTTTCTTGGCAACCGTATCGGGATCGCCTACATACAACGCTCCTTCAAAGCTGCGTGCGGCATCGAAGCTGGAACGAGTGTAAGGGCCCCAACCACGTTCACGCCCAAGCACATTCATGCTCTGCTGAGTGGAAGGGAAGAACTTATCCGCTGCCAGCTCAGTCATCTCTGCGATAAAACCATGCGAGTGTGATGCAACCGGAAGCAGCGATGCATCATGACCAGCATGCCTAGCGGCTTTTTTATACAATTCCACCAACGGGGCAAACTGTACAGGGCTACCCCCAATAATCGCCAGAACCAGCGGCAACCCGAGCAAGCCTGCACGAACCACAGATTCCTGATTGCCCCCACTCCCAATCCATACGGGCAAAGGATTTTGAACTGGACGCGGATACACACCCAAATTGTTGATTGCCGGCCGATGCCCGCCTTTCCAGGTAACTTTCTCGGATTCTCGTATTTTCAATAACAGCTCCAGCTTTTCATCGAATAATTCATCGTAGTTATCCAAATCATACCCAAATAACGGAAACGATTCGATAAAAGAACCTCGGCCTGCCATAATCTCAGCTCGTCCATTCGAAATACCGTCCAGTGTAGCAAAATCTTGAAACACACGTACGGGATCATCCGATGAAAGCACCGTAACTGCACTGGTTAACCGAATTCGTTGGGTCTGTGCTGCTGCAGCAGCGAGGATAACAGCCGGAGCAGATGCCGCATAATCTTTACGATGATGCTCCCCCACGCCGTACACATCCAGCCCTACCTGATCTGCAAGCACAATCTCCTCGACCACTTCACGTATACGTTGTGCGTGACTGATAACCTCACCCGTTTGGGTATCCGGCGTTGTTTCTACAAACGTGCTTATACCTATCTCCACTTGTTCTACCCCCTATTTTCATGCCCTATTCTCATACGACTGCTTTCGAAGCCAATCATTTTAAATACCGATATCTTTATATTGAACCTTTTTCACATCTTTTTCAAGCTCTCCTTTTTTGAGTCTGAAAACCAGCCAAGGGAAGTGTCCAGATTCGCCGCAGGAAAAGAAGTCTCTTTGTCGAATATTTTATGGAATAAAGAAGATTCCCATCCCCACAACATGAATACAACAAGGAGGCACATACATTTATGGCTTTTGTCATTAACAATTTAAAGGATAACAGCAATGTTGCCATGACTGACCAATTAGGTGGATTTACGGTACTAGAATACATAACAGATTTGAGTTCTACCTCGGTTATGGCTGCGAAAGACAATTACTATATGAGCAAAAGTAATATGCGCCGCAAACAGCTCATGATCGAAATCAACAATAGCGAGATTATGATGAAGGCGGGAGCCATGCAATATACTGTGGGTAGCATGGAAATGACTACTGGTGTAAAAGGCGTTGGAGGCTTAATGCGAAACTTGGTGTCCGGTGCTGTAACGGGAACAGGTGCCATTAAACCACACTATAGAGGCACGGGTACCATTATGCTGGAGCCTACTTACCAATATATTTGGCTTATTGATGTCGACAATGATGATATTGCCATCGAAGACGGCTTGTTTTTGGCTTGTGACACGACGCTGGACATTTCCGTCGTTGCACGTAGTAATCTTTCCTCTGCTGCACTGGGTGGAGAAGGGTTATTTAATTTAAGCGCCCGCGGAAAAGGAGTTCTGGCACTTCAAGCTCCAATCCCTTCTGAGGAAGCGGTCGTTATAGAATTGCAAAATGATGTGCTGAAGGTGGATGGTAACTTTGCCCTCATGTGGTCCAATACCTTACAGTTCACCGTCGAAAAATCCGGGAAAACCAAAATGGGCTCGGCTGCTTCCGGCGAAGGGCTGGTAAATGTGTACAGGGGAACGGGAACCGTATGGTTAGCACCATTGTAAATAAAAAAGGAGAAGCCCTCGGCTTCTCCTTTCTTACATTTTAATTCTTTTTTACAAACTCCGATTTTAGCTTCATTGCTCCAAAACCATCAATTTTGCAGTCAATATCGTGATCGCCATCTACCAGACGGATGTTTTTTACTTTGGTGCCGATTTTCAAGACGGATGAGCTTCCCTTCACTTTAAGGTCTTTAATGACAGTTACAGAGTCACCATCCTGCAGGATGTTACCATTCGCATCTTTAACAACCTTTACGTCTTCACTGCTTGCTTCTGACTCGGTAGACCACTCATGAGCGCATTCCGGGCAAATGAAAAGACTGCGATCCTCATAAGTGTATTCTGAATTACATTCAGGACAATTTGGTAAATTAGACATGGTATTATGTACTCCATTCATTTTCAAATTCTACTGCTATGCTAAGCTTCCTTGATAGACCAAGCTTGCTCCAAGTCTTCCTTGGAGTTCCCTACAAGTATATTGGATAATCCGTCACGATTCCACTCATTGATGAAACTAATCTGAGTATTGTTGTACCTTATATGTAAGCGTTCTGTCTACTGAAAATGCCGAGAGGTAAACATGTAACTAAAAAGGACGCTGTCTTCCTAGGCAGCATCCTTTTTTACGGCACGTTTATTATGCTTGGGTTTGCTTGATCAGTTCACTAATTCCTTGACTAAGCGGCGTAAGGGGGCGTTTCAACAGCTTCTCGAAGTCGTTGCTTACGACATCCAAGGCTCCTTCACGAATTGCTTGTTGAATACCGACCACAATAGGGATGGCACCTTCCGGGACTCCCGCACCGAGCATAACCTCGGCATACGTAGCATCATCCACCTGCTGTACAGGAACGTCTTTGCCCAGAACCTCAGCAAGTACCGCTGCAAACTCTTCTTGGGTAATCGGCTTACCGGAGAGCTCATATATTGTATTCTCATGCCCTTCGCCAGACAAAACGGTTGCAGCTGCTTGCGCATAATCTGCGCGGGTAGCCCAACCTACTTTACCGGACCCTGCCGAGGTTAGCCAAGGAGCCCCCGCGAGTACGGATTGGATCGTGCCTGCCTCATTCTCCAGATACCAATTATTACGCAGGAAGGAGTAAGGAATACCTGACTCTCGAATGAACTCCTCCGTGATACGATGTACGGGCGCAAGGAATAGAGTGCTGTCAGCGGCATTGGCAGCGCTAGTATAAACGATGAAGCCTACTCCAGCACGCACAGCAGCATCAACAGCCGCTTTATGCTGACGGATTCTAGTATC
Organism: Paenibacillus sp. cl130; assembly: GCF_900116035.1. Classification (NCBI taxonomy): domain Bacteria; kingdom Bacillati; phylum Bacillota; class Bacilli; order Caryophanales; family Paenibacillaceae; genus Paenibacillus; species Paenibacillus sp. cl130. Next base: position 137,322 of record NZ_FOYG01000004.1, on the reverse strand, counting down.
ATTATCCCCGTCTGCGGATATAATCAGCAGTCGATCTACTCCAGCAAACGCCTGATCCAGCGTCTCCGGTTTATCAAAATCGCCATGACGAACGTCAACACCACGAGACCGTAAGTTCTCTGCTTTTTCTGGATTTCTTACGCTAACAATAAGATCGTTTGCGGAGACAAATGTAAGCAACGTATCTACCACGATGGAACCCAGTTGCCCCGTTGCTCCTGTTAATGCAATTTTCATATGAAATCCTCCATTCAAATTGTATTCACTTTTATATAGTAACTAAAAATATAACACATGTCTAATCTAGAGTCTAAAGGTCTGCTTTTCGGGTAAGAGTTGGTAACCCAGACTTTCCCCAGAGAAAGGAACATGTATATGAAGAAAGCTATGATTATTGTAAATCCCTCTTCCGGCAAAGAGGAATCCCTCCAACATGTCAGAAGCGTAGAAGAAATTCTACGTGATCAAGGATACGTTGTTACGGTTAAAGAGACGGCAAAGGAACTGGACGCCACTCGTTTTTGCGTCAATGCGTGTGAGGAAGCTTGTGACCTAGTCGTTTCCATCGGCGGGGATGGCACACTTCACGAAACAATCAACGGTTTCATTGATCAAGACCATCGTCCAAGACTGGGTGTCATTCCCCTGGGGACAGTCAATGATTTTGCCCGTGCCTTGCAAATTCCGCTAAGTCCCGAGCTAGCGATCCGTACACTGACTTCTGCCCGCGTGAAAAACGTAGATATGGGTCTCTTAAACGGCCGAATGTTTGCCAATGTTGTTGCCACAGGTTCACTTGCTGAATCGCTATCAGCTGTATCATCAGACGATAAATCCATGTTTGGCACGTTTGCCTACTTCAAAGAAGGCATGAAAGAGCTTATCAGCCATCCTGCCCACTCCCTTATCGTCCGCTATGATGACAATATCTGGGAAGGAAAATCCCCACTCTTTTTGGCTACTTTGACCAATTCAGTTGGCGGATTCGAGAAACTGGCGCCCGATGCGGCTGTTGACGATGGTCTGCTTCACTGCTTTATTTTCAAAAACCTCAATATATTGAACACCGTGACGGCCAGCATATCCTTATTTTTAGGCAACCTGAAGGATCATAGTGATATCGTTTACTTTACCGCAAAGCATGTAAGTGTCAGCTCTGCAGAACCGGTCAGTACGAATGTAGATGGTGAGGAAGGGCCGTCTTTGCCTATCGAGCTTGGTATTTTACCGCGTCATATTGAGGTAATTGTGCCGGAAGAGGTTTAAGTAATGCGGTGCTGATCCTCAAGCTTGAGGATCATACTCGCTCAATTTCCCCTCGTAGATCAAATGGAATCGATCACTTTGACGAAAATCGTCTGGCGTAACAAGAGCGGGCAACTTGTTCCATATTTTTATGCCGGATCGCTGTAAAATTTCTGCGACGAATTGCGAACAAAAATAAGAATTGCTGAACTCAACTGGTTCTTTGAGTGCAATACCAATCAAACCCAGTAAGTTATACATATATTTTTGACGACTTCGGATAAATACATGTAAAACTCGCTTCATTTTTTCAACTTCACGGTCGGTTACTTGAAGCTCGTAGATAACACATGTTGTATTCGGAAATCTGCTGTATGTACCTGTCTTAATATCCTCTTTCACGAAACCACCATCCAGAGGGTTATTAGGGGTCTTTCTCCCGAAGCTGTATAACTCCGAAAGTTCCCGGTTGAAGGAAATGGAGGCGTGATTGTATGGCGCTCTCGTATAGCTTTTAATGACTCTCGTAAGAAACGTTCCCGTATTCGTAAGCAAGATAAAGACGGATTGATCTGCTACCATTTACGAAATTTCCCCTTATCAAGTTTGAATTATTCCTTCATAATAACATAGGAACCTTAATGGAATCCTATTTCGCGATAAGTTGGTGAGTGGTAATGGACAGTTCGCTATTAACGTTAATCCTTATTTTCACAGCCTTATTGGTCATCCATCTGATTTATATAGTGGTAGTCAAAACACAGCCAGACAAAGACTATGCAGCTATTGGGCTTCGCATCAAGACATGGTGGGGTATGTTCCTTATCTTTTGCTTGGCAACTCTTTTCAATCCGATCGTTTCACTGCTTTCCTTGATGGCACTCACCTTTTTTGCGCTAAAAGAATACTTTTCCATGATTAGATCCAGAAAAGCTGATCGCAGATTGTTTCTATGGGCGTACTTAGCGATTCCCGTACAATTTTATTGGATTTATATCGGGTGGTACGGAATGTTTATTGTCTTTATCCCTATCTATGTATTCTTACTGCTACCGCTCCCGCGATTGATCAACAAAGGAACGGTTGGTTTTTTGCGCAGTGTCAGTTCGACCCAATGGGGGCTCATGCTGATGGTTTTCGGGTTGAGTCATCTGGCCTATTTTCAGTTTGCTACGCCGCAATACGGAGCAAAACTTGTACTTTTTCTAGTGGTACTGACGCAGCTCAATGATGTCGTACACTATCTAGCATCACTCTATTTCGGAAAGCGGAAAATCGTCCCGACATCCAATCCCAATATAACTTGGGAAGGCTTTGCATTCGCTTTTCCCGTAACCATAGCGGCTTCCTATCTTATCTATCCCTATCTGACGCCGTTTGACCTGAAATTTGGAATTATTTTCGGCATGCTGATCAGCTTGAGCGGTTTCTTCGGTAGCTTAACGGTTTCCGTGCTGAAGCGGGATTTATTAATCGGCGATGATGACAAGTTCGATGCTTTGAAAAAAAGCTATTTAAGTCGGGTGGATAGCTTGACCTACACCTCGCCCGTCTTTTTTCACGTGATCCGTTATTTTTTTGACTTTATGTAGCGATTACATGGCTCAAACCTAGATGATCATGGAACACAATATCTTGTTGTGAAAAAAGCAGCCTATCCTCACGGGGTTGTATTCCCGTCAGTACACTGTTGCTGTCCTATATCATCCTCCGTGAATCCTTCTCATTGGCTCATCTGGCTGGTGCAGGCTTTGTATTTCTCGGCATCATACTTATATCACGCGGTGAACGCCGCTGACTTACGCAAAGACCTTCTCAAGAAAAGAGGCTCCCGGCTGAAACTTCGGGAGCCTCTTTTTTTTGATTCAAGTTCTTATCGCTTGGAATTAATGCACCTGATCCAGCAATTGATATGCTTCTTCCTTCGTTTTAACCGCCAGGAGCGCTTCTCTGAAATGATCATCCATCAGCTTACGCGATAACATCTGCAGTACTTTCAGATGCGCATTTTCCTTGCTGTTGCGCGGTACGGCAATCATGAAGATCAGTTTTGCTTCACTTCCGTCTGCACTATTCCAGTCAACACCGCCCTGCTGGATGCCGAAGACCACGCTTGGTTTCAGGACCGCTTCCGATTTGCCATGAGGAATGGCAATATTCATTCCAATGCCTGTGGAGCCTTCTTCCTCTCTGGATAATATCGCCTGTTTGAAATCACTGGCAGAGCTTACGGCTCCAGTTCTCTCAAGTGCTCTGATCATTTCATCAACCACAGCATCTCGTGTCGTTCCTTCCAGATCCAAATTAATCAGATCCATCGTTACAATATCCGTCAGTTTCTCAATGTGAATGGTTTGCGAAGACACGGCCGGCCCGTTATTTGTGACAGTTGTTGATGCAGATGACTCCGCAGCGGCCTTTGTAGTAATCGCAGATTGTCCAGCTTCCCCAGCAGCATCTGGAGTTACAGTTGCTGCAATATCTTTTTTCAGCAAGCTCACCAGGACAACCGATACAGCTACGCCGACAATAACGGCGATAAAGAACATAAGCACATGATCTACTGCACCAAGTACAGCTACAATCGGTCCACCGTGAGCTACCTTGTCACCTACATTCCCCAACATCGCAATGACTGAACCGACCATGGATCCTACCATGATACTAGGAATAACACGCAGTGGATCTTGCGCCGCGAATGGAATTGCACCTTCGGTAATACCGAACAACCCCATTGTGAATGTTGCCTTCCCAGCCTCGCGTTCCGCAGGTGCAAATTTACGTTTGTTGATCATCGCTGCAAGTCCCATCCCAATCGGTGGAATACAAATCGCAACGGCGATTGGCCCCATAATTTCATAATTCCCTTCGCCGATCATGGCCGAACCGAATAAGAAAGCAACTTTGTTCACAGGGCCGCCCATATCAAAGGAGATCATCGCACCTAGAATCAATGCCAGTAGAATTGAACTTGTACCTTGCATACCTGCAAGCCAACCTGTTAAAGCTTCAAACAATTGTGCGACTGGAGCACCAATCACAAAGACAAAGATTAATCCTACAATTAAAGATGCCAATACAGGGATAATAATTATAGGCATGATCGGCTGTAATGCTCGGCCAACCTTGATTTTTCGAATCCCAAGTGCAACATAACCCGCCAGGAAACCGGCGATAATGCCGCCGATAAATCCAGCCCCCGCCTCACTTCCATAAAAGCTGCCGTTCGCAGCAATGAATCCGCCAATCATACCCGGTGCAAGCCCCGGTCTATCTGCAATACTCATCGCGATAAATCCGGCGAGGATCGGTATCATAAAGGTAAACGAAGCCGAACCGATATCCTGAACCGTCTTCCAGAATGAACCGTCCGGTATAACCAGACCGCCTGGTGTCTTCTCACCGCCAATCGTCAACGCAATGGCAATGAGCAATCCCCCAATGACGATGAAGGGTACCATATAGGATACACCGTTCATCAAGTGGCGGTAGATGGGATTTTGTTTCGGTTTGTTCTCCTGTGAGCTACCTTCGGCAGAACGTGACTCTGCTTGGTACACAGGTACATTACCCTTCATCACCCGCTGGATCAATTCTTCTGGACGGCGAATGCCATCCTGTACGCCAACGACCAGCAGTTTCTTACCGACGAAGCGGTCTTTAACCACCGTTTTATCCGCTGCAATAATAATGCCATCTGCCTCACGGATCTCCTGCTCGGTCAGTTGATTTTCGACTCCAATGGAGCCTTGTGTCTCGACCTTCATCTCGACGCCCAGCTTTGCTGCTGCCTTTTGCAGATTCTCAGCTGCCATATACGTATGTGCAATTCCGTTAGGACATGAGGTAATCGCCAATATCTTCATAGTCATTCCCCTTCTCTCTGTTGTTTCCGCTTACATTGATAGTATAAACGCCTATCTTGCTGTTATCGGACGAACTTTTTACCGGAACTTTCGGAAAAACGGAATTATACCGGCAAAAAACAGGACTTATCTATAAGTCCTGTTCCAGAGCACAGCTTTTTTAGTTTATCCCTTCATTCTCCCTAATAATCTCATCGCATCGGTCTCCTTAGATAAGGCATGAACCAAAGCAGGCTGCTCACTGATCAGGGACAATTCCTTAAATAACTGGCGCATTTCTTCCCGCCCATCCTGTTTGACCGCAAGCAAGAACACAAGCTCTACTTTCTCGGTTCCCCAGGTAAGCGGCTGCTTCAAGGTAGCGATTACAATGGAGGACTGCCTTATCCACTCAGAACCGCCATGCGGGATGGCTATGCCTCCCCCAATCGTCGTGGCCGACATTTTTTCTCGCGCCAGTACGCTGTCCACATAACCAGGCTCCACATATCCTTTGTCCTCCAGTATTTGCGCCAGCTTGGAGATCAATTGTTCCGGATGCTGCACTTCCTGCTGGGGAAAGACCAAAAAAGGTGTTGTATATTTAAAAAATACCGATTCTTCTGCTGCCCTATGTTCCGGCTCATCCAGTCGTCGGATCACTTGCTCCAGTCGACGTTCGTCCTTGACATCCAGCAAGGGAGAGACGAGAATGTGCGGAATGTTCATCTCTGGGAGATCTACAGTGGTAATGACGAGATCCACCTCCTGGGCTGCCAGATAGTCCTGGACTTCTGCTTTGGAAAGGGTTGTCTCCACATGTACAGCCGGAAATTTACGTTCCACCTTGGTGCGTAGCAGTTGGGACATACCGATGCCCATGTGACACACGATGATGGCTCTCTGGGGATGACTCTCTTTCTGGTGCAATCGCTCCACAGAAGCCTGAAAATGCAGCGTTAAATACGCCGCTTCCTCCTCGGGGAAGGATAGCCGGATCCATTTCCCCACCTCTTCCAGTGTAATAATAACTCGGTCGAACATGTAGGGGTACATCTTCTTGATCTCGGCCAGCATAGGATTGGACACGGTCAACCCATATTGAAGACGGTTCAGGGTCGTATATAAATGGACATTCAACCCTTTCAGTAACATCTTGTCCTTGGAAAAGGCAATCATATTCAGCTCGGACATCCGCCGAACTAACTGCTCAATCAACTCAGGCAAAAGCGGGTGACTATCTGCCAGCTCACCTTGTTTTCCTGTTCTTCCCTCCTGCTGGTAACGGAACTTCCCACTAAGCAGGTGCAGAGTTAAATACGCCGTCTCTTCCTTGGAAAAAGGCACAGCAAACAACTTTTGCAACTGCTGCAAAAAAGACGTAGCCCATGTAAATTCGCGTCTCTCCTGCAAAAAGGCAATGTCCTGCTTGGAGAGCGAAATGGGTTGTCCCATCTTGGTTCGTTTGACCATTAAGAGAATATGCAGCATTAGAGCTTCGAAAGCTTCGTCAGTAAAGCTGAGCTCATGGCGTTTTTGAAATGCTTTTAATTCATGATTTATGGTTGTAATCTCGTGCGATTCAAACTGTTTGCGCATCATCTGTCCTGTTAACTCAGGACTGTCAATCAGCTGGTTCATCCGCGCCAAAGCGATGCGCTTATTTTTCTCAGAGCCTTGAATGGTCAATCCAACGCGCTGCTTGGTAATCAAGGCCAGATCAAAGCTGTGCAGCCAGCCATCGATCTTCTCCATATCTCTACGAATCACCGTCTTGTTCACATAATACTGTGAAGCTAGATCCTGGATGGTCACAGGCTTGGCATTCATCAAGAGCCGATAGGCGAGATGCAGCACCCTTTCCTCATCCGACTCATGTTGGGCTGTACTCTCGTCCGCATACAGTCGATGGAACAATTCATTCTGATCCGCTTCACCCATCTCCAGATAAATGCCGCGTCCCGGCCTTCTCACCAGATTGGCATCAGAATGCTTGACGATATAATCTTCAATTACTTTCAGATCGTTGCGGATCGTCTTTTCAGAGCAGTCGGTCAGATCCGCCAGATCCTGCGCTAACCACAACCGGTCCGGTTCAGTTAACAACATGCGTAAAATTTCCATTTGCCTTTTATTCATTCCATTCTCCCATCTTCCAAAATAAAGAATGTCCAGGGCATTTCGAGCTATATTTTTGCTGGTTTTGTGTTGACTTTAAGTATACTCCAAGTAGTACATTTAAAGCATGGTGGCCGCCAAATTCAAGAATAATGAAAAGAGGAATCGCTCATGACTATTGGGAAAACAGCTCTTATTACTGGGGCCAACAAAGGCATCGGGTATGAAACAGCCAGACAATTGGGGGGGATGGGTATTACAATCCTGATTGGCTCACGGAATGAGCAGAGCGGCCGGGAAGCGGTGGCTAAGTTGGCTAATGAGGGAGTAGAAGCCCGATTGATTTTGTTAGACGTGACGAATCAAAGTACGATTGATTCCGCAGTCCAACAGATCAAACAAGAATTCGGTTCCCTTGATGTACTAATCAACAATGCCGGCATATCTTTAGGAGGAGCCCCTCCTCCAAGTCAGTTCTCTTTGAACGATTTAAGAGAAACGTATGAAACGAACTTTTTCGGTTTGGTCGCCGTGACGCAAGCCATGCTACCTTTATTGCAAGAATCTCCTTGTGGTAGAATCGTTAACTTGTCGAGTGGCCTTGGTTCGTTAACCTATAATGGCGATCCTGAGCATGAGCATGCACAATTTAATTTGCTTGCCTACAATAGCAGCAAGGCAGCGGTTAATATGTTCACCGTCACCCTTGCCAAAGAATTCAAAGACTCACCTCTCAAAATTAATTCGGCTGACCCTGGCTTTACCGCCACTGACTTAAATGGCTTTACAGGACCGGGTTCGGTACAACAAGCTGCTGCTGTCGTTGTTCGTTTAGCCACTTTAAATAATGACGGGCCGTCAGGAGGGTTTTTCGACTCGAATGGAGAAGTGCCTTGGTAATCGTTACAATTAAGGAGTGGGATACTTTGCAGGAAATTCCGGAGACCATAACCTCTATTAGTCAAGCTGCAGAACTAACAGGTTTAACAGAAGATACTATACGCTATTATGAGCGAATTGGCTTGCTGCCTTATGCAGAACGAAAGGCTAACGGACACAGGTTCTACAGTAGAGATCAGATTCTGGGGATTATCTTTTTAACCCGATTAAAAGCCACTGGAATGACTATAGAGGAAATGAAGCATTATCGAGAACTTTCGATGCAAGGCAACAGCACCATTCCGATCAGACACTCCTTACTTGAAAAACATAATCAGAAGATTCAACAAGAAATTTCCAGACTGATGGAAACCCAAAAAATTATTGAATATAAGCTCAACCATTATCGTGACCTCTCTACCAATCCTGATCTTAGCGACACGAATTGCAACCCTACAACACCCAGCACCAATCCCCTTTTTTAAGGGGTTTTTTTATTTTCAGCGGGAGATTGATGGAGCTCCCTTAATTCCCTATAATCCAAATATAGTATGAATTTCTAGGGGGAATAACGGTGATCACCTATGTGAGATGCAATGACGTCAGTATGGAACACATTTTCCAAGCATTTTCGCTTGGGTTCTCGGATTATTCCATTCGTCTGACCACGGATCAGGACGATTTCGCAGCACGTTTTTTTGGTCCAGAGGGTAATACACGGAATCACTCTTTCCTTGCCATGGATGAGGATCAACCGATCGGCTTAATTCTTGGCGGTGTCCGGCAGTTCGACGGGTACAAGACCATGCGTTGCGGCACGCTATGCATCGCCCCGGCTTACCGTGGTCAGGGGATTAGCAACAAGTTGCTGGAATTACATAAACAAACAGCCATCTCCGCGGGTTGCCAGCAGCTATGGCTCGAAGTCATCAAGGATAATCATCGGGCCGTCAAATTATATAAAAAGCAAGGCTATCAGCCACGCTATACGCTGAAATACTACAACGGCACTCTGCCCTCCACCCCACCCGCTGCCCTCTCATCTTCGTATATTCTTAAGGAAGTTACATTTGATGACATCGCAGCTTTTCGAAAGACCCTTATCGACTGCCACATCCATTGGCAAAGTGACACACCTTATTACGCCACTAGTACACAGGAAGCTTTTCTCGGCATCTACGAAGTAAATCAAACGTGCCTCGGCATGGTGAGCATGAGTGCTAAGGGTAAAATCAACTTTCTTTGGGTCGATCCTAAGCATCGCAACCAAGGATTAGGATGCGCCCTCCTTCATAGAGCAGCAGAGATCCAAAAGATTGAGAAGGTGTACATCTGTCTGTCTGACAATGACTCTCTTGAAGGCTTTATCCAAAAAATAGGTCTCTCGAAAGACTCCATTGAGCAATATGAAATGGGTATGCCGCTGAATCCAAGCTCTCCCGCTTGATTCACCTACATCTATCATTTCTGAGAACGATTGATATACTCTGATTTGACCAATGCGCACATGTAAAGATCATCATATTTCCCTAGCGTAAATTCATATTGGGAGAGGAGCCCTTCTTGCCGAAAGCCTGCTTTTTCAAGCAACCGCAAGGATTGTGCATTCTCTGGCTCTACTAGCGCCTGAATGCGGTTCAATGAGAGGAAGGGATATTTATAATAATTTCTTTGTTTATAGAATGTTTTCCTAAACATGGATTGTAAAATGACCGTTAATATAAGGAGTGTGTTTTCAATTATTAAGAAGAGGTGTATTTTTTGGACGAACAGCACATATCACACAATCCGCAGGAAACTTCAAGACAGACGTACATTCAGCATGGTCAAAATTATGGGGTAGATCCAAACAGGATGGCGGCGTTATCAAAAACATACGGGAATTCTACTCTGTTTAGACGGTGGGGAGCAACAGTTTTTGATTGCATATTTTTTGTAATCGGGTATATTTGTTTTTTTATTTCTGTCATTCAAATAACGGACAGATGGTTTTTGCCTTTAGCGATTGCAACCCGTTGTATTCTGCTTATTGCTTTCTTCAGCTATTATTTGCTTTTGGAAGGTTACACAGGCTATACGCTGGGTAAGTTCGTTTTTCGTATTAAGGTGGTTAACGGGGAAGGAAAGCCTCCTGGTTTTCTTAAATCACTCATTCGTACGCTGCTCAGACTCATAGACACCAATCCGTTGCTAATGGGTGGGATACCTGCTGGTATCAGTGTGTTAGTAACTGCATCAAGACAACGAATTGGTGATTTAGCTGCAGGTACATATGTTGTAAAGGTACGGGATTTAGAGCCGATTAACAAAAAGACAATGAAACGTTCGCTCTTTATATTTTTTACTGCAATGGTGATCTTGGGAGCCTCGTTTGTAAATGCTATTTTTATACTTGCAGACAGTTACGTACCTCCTGAAGCTCCAGTGAGCAAGAAAGAGCAAAGCTATGTAAGTAAAGATGGACGATTTCAAATCACGGCCCCGCTGGACTGGTCAACAGACCCGGACCGTGAAGGAAAAGCAGAGATTGCGATATTTAATCCGTACATTCAAAAGTCCGTTGCGGTAGTATCCAATTCGAAAAAGGAATTGGGCAATGTAACTCTCCAGCACTACACAAAGAAAATTCAATACAACATGACCAAAGAGTTTAATCTCTCTACTGTAGGACCTTCATCTAACACAACGATTCATGGATATCCTGCCATTGAGTTTACGATTAAAGGACAAAAAGATGTGAACCATTATGTCACCCATGTGGCGATTATTGAGACCGAAAATGATTATTATCAGGTGCTCGGATATACGCCCGCATCTAAATATAGTCGTTTTAAGAAAGAGCTACATGATATTATCTACAGCTTCCGCGAGGTCCGTCATTAGACAGCGTGGCTGGCAATAAAAAGGATAGACAAAAAGCAGGTGCTCCTATGAGCCCTGTTTTTTTGCGTACAACTATACTCTAGATTACACTCAATGCAAAAATATATAACATCGTTTAATGGATTATTATAATATGCTGCAATTTCACATCTATGATAAAATTGACTGACATGTTCGGTAATCCGCTTTATCATATTGTTCAGATGCACAATAAATTGGAAACCCTTTCATTAAGGTGATACATTAAAATACGCTATATCACTATAGATAAAGGAGGAATCCGGATTTTGTTTCAGCTCTCCGAAAAACAAGCCCAAGACATCGTAGACAAAATGATGAAGGATATTCCATACAATATCAATATTATGAATGAACGAGGCATCATCATTGGCAGCGGCGAGAGTGAACGAATCGGAACCATTCACCAAGGAGCTGTTCAGGCGCTCGAAACTGGGAAAATGGTTGAAGTGTGGCAGGACGGCCACTATGAGAAAAAGGGAACCAATGAACCGATTGTCATTCATCATGAGTTAGTTGGTGTCATTGGTATTTCAGGCAATCCTGATGAAGTGCGTCCTTTTTGCAATATTGTTAAAACTACGGTGTCTCTCCTGATTGAACAGCGGATCTCCTTGGAGCATCTGGCCCACGAAGCCAACCGCAAAAAATCTGTGCTGGAAATGCTGTTAAATCATCAGGGAGCCTACACGCAAAAAATAAAAAAAGAAGCAGCCCAATATCACATTGATTTGCTTCTAAAAACTTCGGCTGTATATGTAAAGTACCTGCCTACTGATCCAGCTCATTTAGCCGAGTTGTCCAATATATTTATGCAGCATCCATCCTTTCGTATGGAGGAAGACTGCTATCTCATCCTAATACAAAATCAGGAGCCGACAGACAAACTGCTAGAGCCACTTGTGCGCAGCCATCCCGATGTGCTGGTTACGGTCAGCAGACAAGAGATCAACATTGCGGATGTTTATATGCAGGCCAAGTCAGCTATGAATGTTTTACTGGCTTTGCGCCCGCCTGTGCAAAAAATTTCTTTTGCGGAAGTCGAATTTCTGGTCAAATTGAGTCAAACGAACCTGACGAATACGATCTATCTGGTTAGCAAGCTGGAAGATACCGTGGATTTGCTGGATACGCTGCGAAGCTTTATTAACCATAACGGCAGTGTCTCCTTTACCGCAGATGAATTAAATATTCACCGAAATACGCTGCAATACCGCCTGAAGCGCATTCATACCTTAACCGGTAAAGATCCCCGGAATCTCCTTCAGCTTTTTGAGCTTACGCACGGCTTATTGGCACTGTATCAATGAACTGCTGTATCACGCCAGACCATGCGCCAGTAACACCATATTTTCGCTCGCCGTCTCCCAAATTTCTCAGGCGAGCGCTCGTATTATATCGTATTTGTATGATGCCGTTTTATGTTTAAAACCCGCTTCTCCATCTGTTCATTTCTCGCTCAATTGAAGTACTCTTGCGATATTCTCGCACGTACGCTCTACGTTTTGCGGCCCTTCGGCCAGCAGCTTACCGAGCTCCAAGGCTCCCGGTACGATGCCGAACACCGCATCTATTCCTTCCTTGTACAACGTGTCGATCCCTTCCCCGATATAACCTGCGACCGCAATGACCTTTTTACCAGACTGTTTTGCCGCCTGGGCTACTCCATAAGGAGTTTTACCGAATTTGGTCTGAAAATCAATACCGCCTTCCCCCGTCAAAACGATATCGGCAGTGGCGAGCTTTTGTTTTAAACCTGTGTATTCAATCACAATTTCAATGCCTTTTTGCAGCGCCGCCTGAGTGAAAATTAATAAGCCCGCACCCAATCCACCTGCTGCGCCTGCGCCTGGGAGATCGCGCACATCCTTGCCCAGCTGCTGCTTCACCACATCGGCGTAATGAGCAAGATTGGCATCCAATTGCTGCACCATTTCCGGAGTTGCCCCTTTTTGTGGCCCAAATACTTGAGATGCCCCATGCTCTCCGCACAGCGGATTTGTCACATCACAGGCTACAATTAACTGTACCTGCTGCAAGCGGTCATCCAGTGATGAAATATCAACACTGGCCAGCTCGCCCAGACTACCGCCGCCGCGCGGAAGAGTATTGCCTTTTGTATCCAGAAATCTGGCGCCCAGCGCTTCCGCCATTCCTGTACCGCCATCATTCGTCGCGCTTCCACCAATGCCGATGATAATTTTTCGAATTCCCTGGTTCAGACATTCACGGATTAACTCCCCTGTTCCGTAGGTTGTTGTCTTTAACGGGTTTTTGTTATCCTTGTTCACCAAATGGATTCCACTGGCGGATGCCATCTCGATTGCCGCTGTGGTGCCGTCTCCCAGCAGGCCGTATGCAGCAGTTACAGGTTCTCCAAGCGGTCCTGTCACCTCGATATAACGAATCTGTCCGCCTGTCGCATCCACCAGTGACTGCACCGTTCCTTCACCGCCGTCCGCCATCGGTACGTGGACATAATTCGCCGCCGGATAGACCTTGCGCAGTCCTTTCTCCATCGCGATACATACTTCTTTAGCCGTCATGCTTTCTTTAAAAGAATCTGGTGCCAGCACAAACGTTTTCTCTCTCATCTTCTCACCCCATCGTGAATATTAAAGTAAAAATCCATACATGATTGTCGCTACAATTGCCATCGTTCCACCCACAATAGCTTCGTAAGGAATCAAGCCCATCCGTTGTTTAATGCTCATTTTCATGCTGTCTGCCGTGACGTGAAAATAGTTGCCCTGCGGCAAGGAATCAATGACTGTAGCTCCTGTATGCACCATCACAGCTGCAGCGAGTGGGGCCGTTCCCATGTTCAGAATGGCTTCCCCAAACGAGCCTGTTGCCAAAATAACGCCCGTCGAGGTGGACGCCGTAGCAGCTGCCATCAGAATGCCTGCAAGCGGTGCCAAAAATGTACCGGAAACTCCCGAAGCTTCAATCAGGCCAACCACCTGAGCAGACAAGTTGGAGGCAGAGATCAGACCCGCAATCCCGCCCGCACCGATCAAAATCAGCACAGTCGCCGTCATTTTATTTAAACCGGAGGCCGAATACTTCAAGATATTGCGCCCTTGTCCCATGGCCAGCATACCCACAATCCCAGCAATCGGCAAAATGTACATCGCATCCACCTTGAAATTCGAAAGTGCTTCAATACCAGAGATGGAACCAATCGGGTTAATCATCAGCAAAATAACAGCTACCAGCGGGGCTACAATCGCCCGTCCCAACGCCGGGTATTTCGATGTATCGACATCACTGTCCATGATATCCTGGTCGGACACCTTCACACCTTTGGTTTTCAACATAGATGCCACCAAAACAGTCATGATTAAACCGCATATCGCAGGAACCACACCCGCCAACATCACGTGGCTTAAATCCAGATTAAATCCGCGCGCCGCTGCAATCGTATTAGGATTGGGAGAGATGATGTTCCCCGCTTTTCCGCCTCCAGACAAAGCCAACAGGAGCGCCAGCTTAGAAATCCCCATTTTGTTACCGACCGACAATGCAATAGGTGCCACAATCAACACGGCAACGGGAATAAATACACCTACCGCCGTAATAATCATCGTCGCCAAGGCTAGTGCGAGTATCGCTTTACTGCCGCCGAACTTCTTTACAATAGCCTGCGCAATCGTCTCCGCTGCCCCGGATTCCATCATTACACCTGCCAATACACCTGCGGCAAGCACACGAATGACCGTCCCCATCACACTTTGCGTACCGCTTATTAACACGCTGATCGTCTGTTCCAAATTGGCTCCGCCCAATAAAGCGCCTACAATAGCTCCCAAAAATAAAGCGTAAACCGGATTCAGCTTTCTTAATATCAGAATAATTGCAATAGCCAGCCCTGCCAGAGCTCCTATCCAACTGATCGTCAATCCTTCCATCTGTCTAACCCCCCGGGTAATTTTTGATTACGCTTTCATTATATCGATTGCCGCACGTTAAAAATATTGAAGAACAGACGAAATTGATTGTGCATTTGAACAAAAAATCCGAACTTCAATTGGAACCTATAGATGAAATCAGTATTGAGTCTAGCATTATATATGAGAAGATCCAAACAGGATCTATGTCTTAATATGCAATTTTCATTTTATGTATCGAGGAGTTACAAAACAAATTTAATGTATACGCTTGCAAATTTAAAATTTCAGATTATAATACCTGTATACAAGTATACTTGATTAATTGAGAAGGTGAAATGATGGTCGAATCAGAATTCCTATATCCCTCCAAATGGCTTTTAAAAGCCTCTGCTGGTGATCGCGTAACATCCGAGCTTAGAATGCGCATTATTTCTGGCGGGATTGAAAGCGGTACCATATTATCCGAAAATAAACTAGCTGCTGATTTCACTGTAAGTCGCTCACCCATTCGTGAAGCGTTAAAAATACTGGCATCCGAAAATATCATTCGATTAGAAAGAATGGGAGCCGTTGTTATTGGCCTATCAGAAAAAGAAATAGAAGAAATTTATGATGTCCGTCTGCTCATAGAATCGTTTGTATTTGAACGTCTTGTAAAGATGGACACTAATGATTTGGCAAAGGAACTTAGTAAAATACTCGAAATGATGAAAGTCGCCCTCAAATATAGTGATGCTGATGAGTTTTCATATCAAGATGTCTTGTTCCATGAAACGATTATTCGTGCAGTCAATCATTCGCATATTCTGATGATCTGGAATAATTTAAAGCCTGTTATGGAAAGTCTCATTCTTTTGTCGATGCGTATGCGTTTTAAAGAAAAGTATGAAGACTTTACACGGATTATAAACAATCACGAACTTTATATTGAAGCAATCAAAGCAAAAGATAGAGACCTCATGATCAAGTCTTTACATGAAAACTTTGATGATGTTCAAGGTAAAGTAGAAGACCTATGGATGTCACAACAAATGCTATCTAAAGGAGTCGTGCAACAAAATGACTAACTATATGTTAGGTGTAGATATCGGAACCACAAGTACGAAAGCCGTTCTATTTAGCGAAAAAGGCGAAGTCATCCAACAAGAGAATATTGGATACCCGCTTTATACCCCGGATATAGCAACAGCTGAACAAAACCCAGAAGAGATTTTTCAGGCTGTTCTGCAAGCCACTTCAAATATAATGAAACATCACTCACAAAAAAAGCTATCGTTTGTTTCATTTAGCAGTGCCATGCATAGTGTCATTGCGATGGATGAAAATGACCGCCCACTGACGCCTTGTATTACATGGGCAGATAATCGCAGTGAAGCGTGGGCACATAAAATAAAAGATGAGCTGAATGGCCATGAAGTCTATAAACGAACAGGAACACCCATTCACCCCATGTCACCATTAACAAAAATAGCTTGGATTGTGAATGACCTTCCTGAAACCGCTGTCAAGGTTAAAAAGTATATCGGAATTAAAGAATATATTTTTAAAAAGTTCTTTGATCAATATGTAGTGGATTATTCCCTAGCTTCTGCCATGGGTATGATGAATCTAGAAAAATTAGATTGGGATGAAGAGGCATTAAAAATTGCTGGTATAACCCCTTCTCAATTATCTGAGCTCGTGCCAACAACCAGAATATTTACCAACTGTGATTCAGATTTAGCAAAAAAGATGGGGATCGATCCACAAACATCGTTTGTCATTGGAGCTAGCGATGGAGTCCTTTCTAATCTAGGTGTAAATGCGATACGAAAAGGCGAAGTTGCCGTCACAATCGGGACAAGCGGTGCCATTCGAACCATTATAGACAAGCCTCAGACAGACGAAAAGGGAAGAATATTTTGTTATGCCTTAACAGAAAAGCACTGGGTTATTGGGGGGCCGGTGAACAATGGCGGGATGGTCCTTCGCTGGATCCGTGACGAACTTGCCTCATCAGAAGTGGAAACAGCGAAAAGACTAGGAATTGATCCATATGATGTACTAACCAAGATTGCTGAACGTGTAAGACCAGGATCTGACGGATTGTTATTCCATCCGTACCTCGCTGGTGAACGTGCGCCATTATGGAACCCAGACGTACGTGGCTCATTCTTCGGTTTAACGATGTCACATAAGAAAGAACATATGATTCGCGCAGCCCTAGAAGGAGTCATTTACAATCTGTACACCGTATTTTTAGCATTAACCGAATGTATGGACAGTCCTGTGACCCGAATCCAAGCTACTGGAGGCTTCGCAAGGTCAGCTGTTTGGCGGCAAATGATGTCCGATATATTCGCATCTGAAGTCGTCGTTCCAGAAAGCTACGAAAGTTCTTGTCTAGGAGCTTGTATTTTAGGCTTGTATACCACCGGACAAATCCAGTCCTTTGAAGTCGTTTCTGAAATGATTGGCAGTACCAACAAACATACACCAAAAGAAGAAGCGACCAAGGAATATAGGAAATTGCTGCCGATTTTCATTAACCTATCCAGAGTATTAGAAGACGATTATACACGGATTTCCAATTATCAAAGAAGCTTAATTAAACACTAAAAAGATAAAAAGCAGGGGGTAATTACAATGCCATTAGTTATCGTAGCGATTGGAATTTTAGCATTATTAGTTTTAATAATGGGCTTCAAATTGAACACCTTTATTTCATTAATCATTGTATCGTTCGGCGTCGCTTTAGCACTTGGAATGCCATTAGAGGAAATTGTCAAAACCATCGAAGCCGGATTAGGCGGAACCCTTGGTCACTTAGCGTTAATCTTTGGACTTGGAGCGATGTTAGGTAAGTTGATCGCTGATTCTGGCGGTGCTCAACGAATTGCCATGACCCTCGTAGACAAATTTGGTGAAAAAAATATCCAATGGGCAGTCGTAGCTGCTTCATTCATTATCGGTGTGGCGTTATTTTTTGAAGTAGGATTAGTATTGTTAATTCCAATCATATTTGCCATTTCAAAAGAATTAAAGGTTTCTATCTTATATCTCGGTATTCCGATGGTTGCAGCTTTATCCGTAACACATGGCTTCTTACCTCCACATCCAGGGCCAACAGTTATTGCTGGTGAATATGGCGCGAACCTTGGTGAGGTTTTACTTTACGGTTTCATTATTGCCATTCCAACTGTTATTTTAGCTGGACCTGTATTTACTAAGCTTGCCAAAAAACTCGTACCTGCATCATTTACGAAAACGGGTAATATTGCCTCTTTAGGTGAACAAAAAGTATTTAAATCCGAGGAAACTCCTGGATTTGGCATCAGTGTATTTACTGCAATGCTTCCTGTTATTTTAATGTCTATTGCTACGGTTATTACTTTGCTTCAAAAAACAATGGGCTTTGAAGATAGTAGTTTACTAGCAGCGATCCGTTTTATTGGTGATGCATCAACTTCCATGTTAATTTCCTTACTGGTAGCTGTCTACACCATGGGAATAGCAAGGAAAATTCCAATTAAAAATGTAATGGCATCTTGTACAACGGCTATTACTCATATTGGGATGATGCTCTTAATCATTGGGGGTGGCGGCGCCTTCAAACAAGTACTGATTAATGGCGGCGTAGGTGACTATGTAGCTGAATTATTCAATGGAACTACATTATCACCCATCTTGCTTGCCTGGATCATCGCTGCAATATTACGTATTTCCTTAGGTTCTGCAACTGTTGCAGCTTTAACAACCGCTGGTTTAGTTATTCCGATGTTAGGACAATCCGACGTTAATCTTGCTTTAGTTGTGCTTGCAACGGGAGCGGGTAGTTTAATAGCTTCACATGTTAACGATGCTGGTTTCTGGATGTTTAAAGAATATTTTGGTTTAAGTATGAAAGAAACATTTGCAACATGGACATTGCTTGAGACCATCATTTCTGTAGCTGGATTAGGATTTATTTTAGTACTAAGTTTATTCGTATAAACCATGATTCCCGGGCGGTAGATCCCCCACTTATTTTCCTTAGAATTTTCTAAGCCTATAAGTGAGGATCTACGGCCTATTCATTTCAAATAAAAGGAGCAAAAAAAATGTCCAACACAATTGGTGTCATTGGTTTAGGGGTAATGGGCCGTAATATCGCTTTAAACATGGCTGGTAAGGGTGAGCAAGTCGCTGTCTATAATTATACGAGGGATTTAACGGATGATCTTGTTAAAAAAAGTGAAGATCACTCTATCCATCCCTACTACGAAATTCAAGATTTTGTTTACTCCTTAAAAACTCCAAGAAAAATCTTCCTTATGGTAACAGCGGGCAAACCGGTCGATTCGGTAATAGGTACATTAGTACCCTTCCTTGAAGCAGGCGATGTGATTATGGACGGTGGTAACTCCCATTACAAAGATACGGAACGTAGATATGATGAATTGAAGTCAAAAGGAATCGGTTATTTAGGAATCGGTATTTCCGGCGGCGAAGTCGGGGCTTTAAATGGACCTGCGATCATGCCTGGTGGAGATAAAAACGTATATGAAAAAGCAGCTCCTATTCTAACAAAAATAGCAGCCCAAGTGGACGCAGACCCTTGCTGTGTTTATATGGGTCCAAAAGGGTCCGGTCACTTTGTAAAAATGGTACATAACGGAATCGAGTATGCAGATATGCAATTAATCGCAGAAACCTATACATTTTTAAGAAAAAGGTTACGTTTATCTGTGAATGAAATTGCTGATATCTTTGAAATATGGAATCAAGGGGAGCTAAAAAGTTATTTAATCCAAATCACAGCAGAGATTTTACGGAAAAAGGATGATGTAACAGGCTTACCACTAATTGATGTGATTCTTGATAAAACAGGGCAAAAGGGCACTGGTAAATGGACAAGCATTCAAGCAATTGACAATGGGATCCCATCATCCATTATTACAGAGTCATTGTTTGCCCGTTACATCTCCTCTTTAAAAGAAGAACGAGTTTATGCAGAAAATATTCTAACAGGACCAGGGATTGACCAGCGAAGTTTAGATAAAGATGTGTGGATTGAGTACATTAGACAAGCTTTTTATATGGGTAAAATTTGTGCCTACGCGCAAGGATTTATACAATATAAAATGACTTCTGAACTTTACGGATGGAATTTACCTTTAAAGGATATTGCCCTTATTTTCCGTGGTGGTTGCATCATTCGTGCCGAATTCTTAAACGTAATAAGCGAAACATATCAAGAACAGCCGAATTTGGCTAATCTATTAATCGCCCCGTATTTTGCTGAAAAGGTTAAAGAGTATCAAAAAGGATTACGAAAAGTTGTCTGTGAGGGTATTAATTCTGGTACTTCGTTTCCATGTTTAAGTGCTTCACTTACTTATTACGATAGTTACCGGACAGGCATTTCGAATGCTAACCTTTTGCAAGCACAAAGGGATTATTTTGGTGCCCATACTTATGAACGAAGTGATGTAGCAGGATTCTTTCACACAAACTGGCAGTGATCCATAGCCGTAGTAAATCTCCAGAGCCCTAATGAAGTGGTTCTTCCCTTCATTAGGGCTCTTATTTTGAATACATTTTCCCCACAATGCTCTTGTGTCTATATTATGTAACAGACGTTGAGATTCTGAAGGGCAAGGGGAATAAATAGAAGCTACATGACAAAACGATTAATACATGTGCTGATTCTTTATACGGACCAGAACTTTACCAAAGCGTCCTCCTTGCTGAACAGGGATTCTCTTCCCTGCGTACGTCTCTCTTAAATAGGCTTCTGCTTTCTGTAGCGACTGTTCATCTGTTGGCATCCCGAAGAATGAGAACCAGCCTAATGTATGTTTTACCACCTCGTCCACCGACATCATTACCGTTTGGGTTTCACGAGTAATCAGGGTTTGAAAAGAGTAGCCGTATATGTTTAATAGTTGGATGATATATGCCATATCTGAAGTTTGTACTAGGTCCTCTTTTATTCCGACTACAGGGCGCAATTCCTGAATCAGACTATGCTCCTTAGGCCCAGCACTCGTACTGATGTAACAAAACTGGCTGGCACAGGCGAGCGCCTTCTCTACCATTTCCCAACCGAAAATGGCTGGACACATGGATGCAAACACCAGATCAAATTTGTTTTGCCATCCGTTCGTCTCAATAGATAACTCCTCAAATTGTTCCCGCACGATTTTAATGTTTTCCTTTATTGATGGCTTAATACTCTCTTCCATTAAGGCTGTCAACGGTCCTGAAGGCTCAACGGCAGTAACATTTGCCCCTTCCTCTGCAAAAGGAATACTGAAGACACCCGAGGCAGCACCAATATCCAGGATAGAGGAGTCTTTAATGGTAACTCCTTGTGTCCTTAGCCATCCCATAATTCTGGCTGTTCTCTTTATTCCTTCTTCATTAAATGCCTGCTTGTGGAAGCTTCTTGCCCTTGCCATATCATCAAACGAATGAGCCGGTACCGTTCCCGCTCTAAGCATTCGATTTACACCAGCTTCCGGATCGTTTATCCAAGCAGCCTTCCATACTTCGGGATCAAATAAAGACTGGGTCATTAATTAGACTTCCCTTCTACTAATTAGATTTTAAAGTCTACTAATATCTACACCTTGCTTCCGTATGGTGGTAAATATGAAACACCCTACAATCGACATTATAGACTTATTATATCCGTAATTCAATCAAAAAAATTTAAATGACTAAAAATTCATACCCTCACGCCGTGCGGCACAAGAACTTTCTCGACGAATGCCCTTATGCCTTCAAGCGTGCTTATATCCTCGGTCCGAAAATCTTTATCTCATTTTTGAACGATTGAACCCGTTGCTTCTGTTGTAGCTTTTGCCTCACCATGTCCTGCACCAAATAGGTTCAGTACCACCACGCCAATAACAATTAAAGCAATACCTGCGATACTTCCTGTATTGATTTTTTCTTTCCAAATCAATACTGAAATAAGCGTTGTAGCAACAGCCCCTACACCTGACCAGATGGCATAAGTCATATTTAAAGGAAGCGTCTTAAGGGATAGAGAGATAAAGAAGAAAGAGATCACAAACGCAACAATTGTGAATAGAGTCGGATACAATCTGGTAAAACCTTCTGAAGCTTTAAGCATTGAAGTTCCAATAAGTTCACCAACAATAGAGATTGCCAAGAAAAGATAAGCCATTATTCATTCTCCTTTATATATGTCTTCAATTCTTCCATCATTTTTTGCCTCATTTCCTCATTAGGAGGAGCAAGCCCAAACATTTCGGCAAACCACAAGCCGTCTATAGCTAATCGGACTATCGTGGAACGAACGGGATCCAATTCGTCGTTTTCAATTTTGTTTTGGATATTCTCATACTCGTCCTGAAGTAACTTTAGCATTTGAGGGTTCGTAAACTGTGCTGCTGAAAGAGCGGTATACAGGTCACTTGCATTCCGATCGCCAGAAAATGATGTATTCATATAAGCGCGAGTCCATCTTCCTTTGGAATGCATATCGTTTTCTGCTCTCTCATTAAATTCGGAGACAAAGCTGGTCGATAGTTGCTCAACCATTCCCAAAACCAATTCATCCTTATTCGGAAAATGGTAAAGCAATCCTCCTTTACTTATTCCCGCTTTCTTAGCCACCGCTTCTAACGTTAACTTCTCTACTCCTTCTTCGTGCACAATCATGGAGGCCGCTTTAAGAATTAATTCTCTTTTTAATGTTTTTTTAGTTGTATTCATGTTGATCACCCCTCTTTACTATACCGTCCAGACGGTTTTATTTCAAGTGGGTTAAAGTTATGGATTGGGTATGTAAGCCTAATTGAGTTGGATTAGGTTTTGATACGTTAGGTTTAAGCTAAATAAAAAGAAGCCTTGGGCGTATAACATTTCAGCCAAGACTTCGTCAAATAAATATCTACCCAGCCCAGACATTCGGAAAAATTTCGCATCTGTTGGGTTTTAAGTGCCACCTATAGCTTAACTCTGCACATATTGTCTCAGCCATTGGAGTGCGGGACGTTCCGTGCCATTTGAGTTCAGCAGATGTGTATTCGATATCCAGGTTTGCCCCTGGATGTATCCCCAGAGCGTAACTCCCTTCACCGCGGAATGCTTCCATAATACCGGAAATTTCTCCTTGTATCTGGCAAGCTGGGTGTTGTCGTCGCCAGTTATATCCAGTTCCGACACATAGATTGGCAATCCTGTTGCCGCTAGCTTGTTCAGTACAGTGTTCATCGTGTTAACTGAGACAGTGTCCATGCTAAACTGGTGGCATTGAATACCAATACCGTCAATCAGGCCTCTGCTCTTGAGCTGATTAATAATATTGACATATTGGTCGGTTAACGAGGGATCGTTGATAATTCCATATTCATTAATCATCAGCTTGGCATTTGGAAAGGCTTGTCTTGCCTGTTGGAATGACCATATGACCCAATCCCATCCGGTCGATCCGTCACCTCCTATGGCATTGCGGAAGGATGGCTTCTGATGCAGGGGCTCATTCACCACATCTATAAACTCCGCATTCGGATAGCGTTGGCCTGCTGCTTTAATCCACTGGGTCACTTCCGCCTTCTGATCAGCAGCCGACAGTCCGCTAATCCAACCTGGCTCCTGAGCACCCCATACCAATGTATGGAACTTGAACGGGAAGCCATTGTTACGGGCATAATTGTAGGCGGTATCCGCCTGCGACCAGTTCATGTTGTTACGACTGCCTTCAACCGACCCCCATTTGGTCGAATTCTCTGGCGTCACCTGGTTCCAGTATGTTCCGAAACTTGCAGGGACACTTCCAGCAATGATATTCCCGAGGAATTTGCCACCGTTCGCCATACTGGCACTAGCCGGGTTTATCAGAACTGATGATAACAACACACCCGCCAACGCCAAGCTGCTTGCCAACTTGCCCACTTTAAATTTCGACATACAATCTCCTCCTCATACGTATAGTTTTTTAATATCCTCGCCTCTAAATAAATCGCTTACATTTCCAATTATAAGAATGAAAGGTTATTATCCGCTACATGTAAAAGTAAAGATTTTACCCGAAAAACTTTACATCATTGCGGGGCGACTGAACACCTGATGCTCCTTTAACACATCGTTTCGGTTAAAATCTAGCCTCGTATCAAACGACAAAAAAGATTACTGCAAAAAGTGATATGCTCCCCTTACAGTAGCAAGTTTTATTATTTAACCTGTCTACTTTTTTGGAAGCATATCACTTTGGAGACTGCCCATTTAATAGTTTAAGAATTAAGGGCTCGTGCAATTGCATCTACATAACTTTGGCTAGCACGTTGGCTCACTTCTGCTTGCGGAACCATCCCCTCAAAGTTGTGGAATGTGCCGGGATACAGATGGAATTCAACGTCTACCCCAGCTTGGGCAAGGCGTGTCACATATTCAATCGTCTCATCTCGGAACAGATCGAGCTGGCCAATGCACGTATAGGTCGGCGGTAGCCCAGCCAAGCATTCCGCTCTCGACGGCACAGCGTATAGGGACACCTCGGTGTCTTCAGTACGATCCCCCAAGTACATGTTCCAAGCCGCCAAGTTGTTCTTCCGGTTCCATGGTGCGTTATCGGCCGTAATCTCATGACTTGACGCCGTAATACTACGGTCATCGATCATCGGATACAGCGGCATTTGGAAAATGAGGGCTGGCCCGCCTTTGTCACGGGCCATTAAAGCAAGTGCTGCGGTCAGACCGCCGCCCCCACTTGCTCCGGCAATTGCGACTCGATCTAAGTCGATGCCCAGCAGCTCAGCTTCATCGGTCATCCACGTCAAAGCGGCATAACAGTCATCGATGGCAGCTGGGTAGGGATGCTCGGGAGCAAGTCGGTAATCGACCGATACGACGACGCATTTGGCCGCCTGCACGAAGCGTTCGCACAAAGCATCGTCCATATCAGGATGCCCCATCACATAGCCTCCCCCGTGAATCCACAGCATGGCCGGAAGCCTAACGTCAGTTCGCTGGGCAGGTTCGTAGATTTTAACTAATATCTCGCCTGCTACGCTCGGAATCATCCGGCTTGTCGTGTGTACGTGCTTCGACTGCTCAATGGGAGGACTCGACAAATAGCTTCTACTCAGTTCTAAATTTTCTTCCAATTGAAATCCAGGAAATTGTGCAATTACCGACCTAAATTCTGGGTACAAACGATTTTCAAAATCCATGTGAATCACTCCTATGTTTGGTTTTTATAATCTTTTTTCCGTCTCCGCTTCCCACTGGGCTATTTCCTTCCGAACTCGGGGTGCTACCTCTGTTCCCATCAGTTCAATGGCTCTCATCACCTCGGCATGCGGCATTGTACTTAACGGAACATACAGCATAAAGCGTGTAACACCTACATGTTTGCGAAGGTGAATGATCTTCTGGGCAATAGTCTCAGGATCGCCAACATACAGCGCACCTTCAAAGCTGCGCGCGGCATCGTAGCTAGAACGATCATAATGCGCCCAGCCCCGCTCCCTGCCTAATCTATTCATACCTGCCATCGTAGAAGGGAAATATGTATCTGCAGCTCGTTCATTATTCTCTCCAACAAATCCTATCGAGTGCGATCCAACCTTAAGCTGCGATTCGTCATGACCAGCGTGCGCTGCTGCCTTCTTATAAAGCTGTACAAGCGGTGCAAAATTCATCGGATTTCCACCAATGATCGCCAACATCAAGGGCAGTCCTAACAGACCTGCACGGATAGCAGAATCCTGCCTGCCCCCGCTGCCAACCCATATCGGTAAAGGATTCTGAACCGGCCGTGGATACACACCCAAATTGTTAATCGCTGGCCGATGTCCGCCTTTCCAGGTTACTTTTTCGGACTCCCGTATTTTAAGGAGCAATTCCAAATGTTGTTCAAACAGCTCATCATAGTCTTCCAAGTCATAGCCAAACAGTGGAAAAGATTCAATAAAGGAACCTCGGCCCGCCATAATCTCCGCACGTCCATTCGAAATACCATCCAGCGTAGCAAAATCCTGAAAAACGCGAACGGGATCAGCTGAAGAAAGCACTGTGACTGCACTGGTCAGCCGAATCCGTTTCGTCTGCGCTGCAGCCGCTGACAGCACAATTGCTGGTGAAGATGCCGAATAATCCTTCCGATGATGCTCACCTACCCCAAACACATCAAGTCCCACTTGATCAGCAAGGATAATTTCCTCGACAACTTCGCGCAATCGCTGTGCGTGACTTATCACTTCACCTGTCTGAACGTCAGGCTTTGTTTCTACAAACGAAGTAATACCTATCTCCATGGTCCATCTCTCCTATTCTAATAGCTTTCTTTGTATGACAATCAAATACCGATAAAATATCATACCGATCGGTAATATATTTTTCCCAGTAAATATAACTCATTAAAAAGAATACTGTCAATAAATATAGTAAAAATACTTTGTTTTATCCTCATACTGATATCTCCTTGGTGCGATAAACCAATCTGCATTTGACAATATAACGGGCTAATTATAAGATAATAACATACTAATTGGTACGCAAATAAAAAACCCTGACAATTATAATCAGAGTTATTGAGTTAAGAATAAAATTACGAGCAATGAGAGGTATTGATTATGGGACGAATCCGCGAATTTGACGAAGATAAAGTATTAGATGCAGCAATGCAAATATTTTGGGAGAAGGGATATGAAGCTACCTCGCTGAGTGATTTAACTTCCAGAATGGAAATTCAACGACCTAGTATATACTCCACTTTTGGAGGCAAAAAAGAATTGTTCGAAGCTGCGCTGCGCAAATACATGATGTCCCGTGCTTCTCTGATCCGAGCCAAGCTTCAAAGCAAACCATCTGTAAAAGAAGCATTTCGAGCTTTTTTTGAAGGTGTGGTAGATGAGGAATATACAGAAAACCCTAGAAAAGGATGCTTTTGCATCAATACAATGGTTGAACTTGCACCTCATGATGAGAAATTTGAAATTCTTACAAGGGAACATCAAATGTACCTATCGGTTATATTTCAAGAAACCATTGAACGAGGTATACAATCAGGTGAGCTTGAGATCGGGCTCAATGCGAAGGCTGTATCACAGGCGCTAGTCGTATCGTTAATTGGACTGACCGTAATGATAAAATCTCGTCCAGAACGATCATTTATTAATAACACGATAGAGGTGACACTTACACTTCTTAAGTAATTCGGAGTAAATTCAATTTTAACGAATGGGTGTATTCTCGATGCACATGTCCCTCAGCGCAACAAAGACTGCCGGATACATTTCCTCGGCAGCCTTTGTTGCGCTCATATTACATACTTCTTCGCATTTGCATGAGTTCAAAAGATTCTTTCACTGATCTTAATTTTGCATATATATACTTTACGATGTATATTAATTCAAAACTAATGAAAAGGGAGTACATCTAATGTCATTTTTAATAAGAAACGCTAAGCCTGATGATTTAAACAATTTAACCGAGTTAATGTATGAATACATCGTTGGTTTTTATCAAAACCCTAGGCCACCTATCGAAAAAATTCATAATTTGATTCAAACCCTTTTTGAGCAGCAAAACGGTATACAATTTGTGGCGGAACAAAATGGAGAATTAATCGGCTTTGCTACATTATTCTTTACCTTTAGCACGATGAAAGCAGACAAAATCACCTTTATGAACGACCTATTTGTATTGGAACCATTTAGAGATACAGAAGTAGAATCACAGCTTTTTTTAGAATGTCAAAAGTACTCACAAAATTATGGATATGCTCATATGACCTGGATAACTTCTACTGAGAATAAACGCGCTCAAATTTTCTTTAAAGAAATGGATGCTGTCCAAGGGAGAGATTGGGTTCACTTTTCATCGTAACAATACTTTTGATACGGTTTTCCGCGCTAACGGCAGTTCAAAGGGCACCTAATTGGTGCCCTTTATGCGTAACACATGTTTTCACGCATGCGGATATGGAAATGCCGATACAATTGAAGATAAGTAATTCTCCATGAAATTGTTCAACGTAGATCCATATGGGGTAAAGTTTGTTGGTCGTTAAATTGCGAAATAGCTCAGTCGACCAACACATCAGATACCATACACGAGAAAATGGACGAGCCCTTCGTTAAACGCTCCAAGGATACGATTAGACAAACAGTAACATGGATATGTATTAGAGTAAGCCTGGATATAGAGTATACTAGATGAGTATAAGTTCGATACACGATGACATTATATATGTATTGGTATTCAAATACAGCGCAGAAGAGGTTGAAAATGAGTCAGAAGCATTTTACAGATTACGCATTAAGTGAAGAAATTGTAAGAGCGCTCAATAGCTTGGGCTATGAGACGCCAACAGAGATTCAAACGGAAGTTATTCCTGTTGCGCTTGAGAAGAAGGATCTTGTCGCCAAATCGCAAACAGGTAGCGGCAAAACAGCAGCATATGGTATTCCAATTTGTGAGCTAGTAGATTGGAATGAGAATAAGCCCCAAGCTTTAATCCTGACGCCAACCCGTGAACTCGCGTTACAGGTCACCGAAGACATCACGAATATTGGACGCTTTAAGCGGATAAAAGCAACACCCCTTTATGGAAAACATCCTTTTCATATCCAAAAAGCTGAGTTAAAACAAAGGACGCATGTGGCTGTAGGTACGCCAGGACGTGTACTGGACCATATCGAACGAGGCACGCTATCGTTAGATCGGATTGCCTACCTCGTGATTGATGAAGCTGACGAGATGCTGAATATGGGCTTTATCGAGCAAGTCCAGTCGATTATTCAAGCGCTGCCTAGTGACCGGGTTACCATGTTATTCTCCGCTACCTTCCCTGAGGATGTAGCCACACTGTCACGTAAATATATGAAAGATCCTGTTAGAATTGAGATTAAAGCAACTGGTATAACGACCGCCACAATTGATCACTCTCTTATTCAGGTGAAGGAGTCAGACAAGCTGGCACTACTGCAAGATCTGCTCATTGTTGAGAATCCTGACAGCTGCATTATTTTCTGTCGTACGCAGGAGAATGTAGATACATTATTCAGAGCATTGGCTGATCTCGAATATCCATGTGATCGCATTCATGGTGGCATGGAGCAAGACGAGCGATTTGAGGTAATGAATGCATTCAGAAGGGGTCAATTCCGTTACTTGATTGCGACAGATGTTGCCGCCAGAGGGATTGATATCACGAATATCACCCATGTCATTAACTACGATATTCCCCTTGAGAAGGAAAGCTATGTTCACCGTACAGGACGTACGGGACGTGCTGGCAAAACGGGGAAAGCCATTTCCCTCATCACTCCTAAGGATGGCAGAAGATTAGCTGATATTGAAGCATATATTGGATTCGCGATTCCGCAGGTAAAGGCCCCCTCAGAAGAGGCTGTTGATCTCCGTAGAGAAGATTTTGAGCAGAAACTGCATGTAAAAACCGCACTCAAAAAAGATAAGCGCGAGCAACTAAACCAACAGATTATGAAGCTGAATTTTAACGGCGGTAAGAAGAAAAAACTTAGAGCTGTCGACTTCGTGGGGACCATCGCTAAGCTTGACGGAGTCACCGCAGATGATATCGGGATCATTACGATTCTGGATTATGCGACAGATGTTGAGATTCTGAATGGTAAAGGTCCACTGGTGCTTGAGATTATGAAGAATACGACCGTAAAGGGTAAGCTGTTAAAGGTACGCAAAGGGAATAAGTAGAAGATACGCTGCATAAAAGAGAGTGAGGCAATCCCGCCCAGCATAGCCGATGGTTATCGTTAGCTATACGGGCGGGATTGCCGAGTTTATCTCTTGATCATTTAATTCATCTTTCCATTTTTTCTGCAATGCAATTAATGCCCTTCTTCTGACATATTCGTGCTCATCATTCGAGAGCTTAGACAAAAGACTATTTACTTCATCCCTCATTCCTTTTACTTCACCTAATCCATAGGCTATTTGCCATCTGGCTTCGTAATCAGAGTATGTAATTGCACTGTAGGCTAAAGACAAAAATATTTTGGGTTGTACAATTAACAACTGCAATACATTCTCAACTTCATTATCCCTTGCCAGTGTATATAAGATCAGTTCATAAACTTCTGTCTGCCATTCAGCTAATGAAGTATGTTCTAACACTTCCTCAACAGCATTATAAAGCTTATCCCAATAAAGATAATTCGTTTCCCATTCTCCATGTTTTTCAGCTATGCTAGCTCCCCATTGTTTGAATGTTATGACTTGCTCTTGAAGAGTGCGGAATAAAGCATTTTCTCTATTATCATAAAACCCCATTTCCCATCTCCTTTTTTCTTTACAATCTATTTCCACTTTTTTGATAGGTATATTTTATCATTCTATTTATTTCCACAATAAAAATTCAAGCTCTATGAAATCAACAACGTTGGTGATAATTGTTCTGCTTTATCGTATTCTCTTAGAGAGTTGATTACTACTTAAAAAAATTTTAGAAAAGGTGTCCCTTTCGGTCCTCTTCATTTGTTATACAGACATAGTTTTCTTTTTAATCAGAGGGGGTGCCTAAATCTTTGAATGAGGAAATCGAATATAGAATTAAACGGGTCCAAGCTGGCGAGATCCATGATTACGCCTACATTGTAAAGGAGTATCAGCGTCAGATTTTTGTGTACTGCTGGCGACTACTAGGCAGTGAGCAGGAAGCGGAAGAGGCTGTACAGGATATTTTCGTTAGTGCTTTCGAGAAAATTAGTATGTACAGGCCCACAGTGGGTTTCTCCTCCTGGCTGTATAAAATGGCTTATCATCACTGCCTAAACCTGATTCGCAGGAAGAAACTACAGCGCAAATTTAAAATGACCCTGTTCACCTCAACTAACATGACTTCAGACAGTGCTGCGCAGGTTATGGAACGTCAGCTTTTCAGTGAACCGCTGAGCCGGGCATTGGACCAACTGAATGCAGAGGAGCGAAACCTGTTGGTGCTGCGCATTTTTGAAGAAAAATCGTTTGGAGAAATCGGGGAAATTATGAACAAAAGCGAGGAAGCGATCAAGAAAAAATACGGCAGAACAAAAACAAAGCTCAAAAAAATGATGGAGCCCATAAAGGAGGACCCAAAATGCGTGAATTACAAGACAGAACTCAGGAACAAGGCCTGAAATACACCGATCTAAAAGATAGAGGCTTAAAAAACATGGACATGCTGACAGAACCAGAGAGTGTCCTAAAAATCCAAGCTTTTGACGTCTCTGACAAAGTGATGGAACAGGTCTACCAAAAGGCGAAACCCAAAAAGGGATTCATTGTAAAAATGCGTCTTCAGCCGCGCATCACCGCTCCTATCATGATCTTGCTTTTTGTATTGGGCGCCTCTGTGACTGGATACGCCGCTTCGCAATATCTGGAATTCCGTAACAGTAAAGGCGATGTCGTATTAAATACCGCCAAAACACCTGCCGAAACGGACGCTTCCAAAACGTATACAACCACCTACACACAGTGGAACGAAGAGGTGACAGACCGTCTACAGCCTGGAGAGTATGCCGCCTATTACGTTAAGGACGATTCTATGAATCAACAAAATTCGTCTAATCCCGTCCTGTTTGCCTACAAGCCGACTGAACTTTCTAGCTTCAGCAGTCTGCAGGATGAAATCAAGCGGACAGAAGCTCCGCTGTTGCATAGTCCCACTCATCTGCCGAATGGCTACCGGTTTGATTTCGGATACGTCTATCCAGTCGCTGCATATCCTGGGATGATGAACAAAGAGGAATATCGGGCTTTAACGGATAAACTGACGCAACAGGCTAAAGCTGCACCGAAAGGTGAAAATCTGTTTATTCAAAAGCTGAGCTGGGACAAGTCAGACTTCACCCTCGCCCGGTATGCGAGAGGAAATGACTATGTAAATATCGCCGTCACCAAATACGCTCCCGAAGTCACAAAGACGACCGTGATGCAAAATGAACAGGATTCGGCTGAGGAACTGATGATTAAAGGAACCAAGGCCTATTACATCAGAGCAAGCGAAACAAGCAAGCCCTTGGAGGTAGGAAAAAATCGACTGGGATGGCTCGATGAAAAAAGACGGTTACACTACAACATATCTGATAACCAGGACAGCCCGCTGAGCAAAGAAGACCTGGTAAAAATAGCTGAAGATTTGCTTAACGGTTCGCCGCAATAGCTATAAAAGAAAAGTTTCGAAGAGAGACCATCCCTTTTTTAAGGGTGGTCTCTCTTTGAAGAATAGTCCTTATACCTTTTCCTCACAAACTATTACGGCATGTTCCACAATCTTTTTACCTCAACTAATTCCTGATCATTGAATTCCATTCTGTATACGTCTGGTTTGGATGTGTGTAGTAAAAAATTCAAATCATACTGCTTGTCATAATACTCCATCATTAAAGTCATTACAGCTCCATGAGTGCCTAATGCGACTTTCTGTCCTCGGTAGATTTTTAGCAATTTCTTTAAGACTGTTATACTTCGGTTCTGACAAACTGCATTAGACTCTCCTCCCGTTAAAGCAAAGTTGGGATCAGAAAATGACTTATCTAACAAAGGGAATAATTCATCATCGGGGATTCGGTTATCTTCACTAGAAAAAATTCTTTCTTTACCTTTTGCTAGGGTGGTTTTCTCTTGTTTCTTATTGCATAAATTTTTCTTGAAGGTGACGTTACGTCATTTGCTATACTGACTGAGAACGACATGCTAGAGCAATCAATTGGATGTGAGCAATGGATGGACAAAGAGAACTATCTGACGACAGGACAGCTTGCCAAACGTACAGGGATAACGGTCAGGACATTGCGATATTACGACCAAATTGGACTTCTGAGTCCAGGAGGTCATCGCACTGGATCCATAAGACTGTACAACATGAAAGATATGGAAAGACTACAGCGAATTCAGATGTTGAAGTATCTAGGGTTATCGCTTCAAACAATAATGGATATTTTAGATGCAGAGTCGCCATCCAACGGAGAGATCAGACACTCGTTGCAAGCACAACTCGATGTTTTACAAAAGAAAATTGCTCATACAGAGCACGTAGTACATGCAATACGAGATGCTATGGAAATGTCGGCTTATGGCTCCGATTGGAACCATTTGGCGGATGTTATTCAAACCGTGCAGAGTGAGCAAAATTGGGGGGAGCAATATCGGACGGCGAACCGTCTGCAAACGCGGATACATCTTTACGACAAGTACAGTACGAATCCCCAAGGCTGGCATCGTTGGATCTTTGAACAACTGGAGGTCCAACCGGGAGCCCACATTCTCGAGTTGGGCTGCGGCGACGGGACCTTTTGGATAAGAAACGCCGAACGAATTCCAAGCAGCTGGCGTATCACGCTTACCGATATGTCAAGCGGGATGGTGGAAGAAGCACGTTGTCGCTTGGGAAGCAACAATCCGCAGTTTAAGTTTTTATCTGTTGACGCGCAACAGATCCCATTCCATGAAGAGCAATTCGATATGGTTATCGCTAACAACATGCTGTACCACGTGCCAGACATCCCTAGAGCAATCCGCGAGATGCACCGTATCTTAAAGCAAGGAGGTATAGTATGCACCTCTACAATGAGCACTCAACACCTACAAGAGGTCGAACACTTGGCGGTTTCGTTCGATCCTGAGCTTCATGTGTTGGATCATGCTATTAAACGGTTCCACCTGGATAACGGAGGGGACTTGCTGTCTTCTTGCTTTTCCGATCTTCGGTTGCTTCGATACGAGGACTGTTTGTTGGTCGACGAAGCGGAACCCCTGATCGAATATATAATCTCGACTCCGATGAACGCAAGAGAGCGACTTGTCGGAGCGGCTATTGACAAGTTTCGAGACCACGTCAATCGGCTTCTGCAGCAGAACGGAACTCTCGAAATGACTAAAGAGAACGGAATCTTTCTAGGGAGGAAATGAGATGAAGTCACAACAGTATCACCCAAGAGTACGGATTGTAAAAGAGGAGCTTCTATCGGATAACTGGTACATCTTAAATAAGGTCACATTCGAGTTTGAAAAAAATAATGGACAATGGGAGACACAATCCCGTGAAGTGTACGATCGCGGCAACGGCGCAACGATCCTGCTCTATAATCAGCACAAACAAACCGTTGTACTGACCAGACAGTTCCGGATGCCTACTTATCGGAACGGCAATGAAACTGGGATGCTTATCGAAACCTGTGCAGGACTACTCGATAAAGAAACACCGGAAGAAGGTATTCTTCGGGAGACGGAGGAGGAGACGGGATACCGTATCGACCGTGTGCAGAAAGTTGGCGAGGCCTATATGTCACCGGGCTCCGTAACCGAAATCCTGCACTTCTATGTAGCCGAGTATAGTGAAGATATGACAACGGGTGACGGTGGTGGCCTTGAGGAGGAGCAGGAAAACATTGAAGTAATGGAACTTCCGTTTGCTCAAGTGCTAAACATGGTCGAAAGCGGCGAGATTCGTGACGCCAAGACAATAATGCTGCTCCAATACGCTCAGATCAAGGGTCTCTTAAAAGTGAAATCGAAACCCCTTCATATCCTTATCGCAGGCCCGTATCGATCTGGAACGAATGATGATCATATATTAATTGAGAAGAACGTCAACTACATGAATGAAATTGCTCTTCAAGTTTACGAGGCTGGTCATATGCCGGTGCTGGGGGAGTGGTATGCTTTGCCCCTTATCGCGACAGCTGGTTCCACTGCTTTGGGAGACGAGACTTTTAACAGAATCTTTCATCCGTCTTCCATTCGCCTGCTTGATTGCTGTAACGCCGTGCTTCGGGTTGGAGGACCCTCTCAGGGTGCCGATGAAATGGTAAGGGTGGCGAAAGAG
The DNA here is from genome assembly GCF_900116035.1 of Paenibacillus sp. cl130. Taxonomy (NCBI): domain Bacteria; kingdom Bacillati; phylum Bacillota; class Bacilli; order Caryophanales; family Paenibacillaceae; genus Paenibacillus; species Paenibacillus sp. cl130. The sequence continues at coordinate 102,655 of NZ_FOYG01000004.1, read as the reverse complement.
AAAGGATTGTTGATTTACGAACGGCTCGACGAACTTCCGTTGGTGTGATATATCCTCTTTGACCAGACCAAAGACAACTTGCCTCTGGGCATCCTCCACGGATCACCCGAAGAAACTCTCAATCAACTGAGACACTAAGGGAATTACGCAAATGTGTAACATCACTCATCGGCGGACGTCCAAACATGCGTCCATATTCCCGGCTGAACTGTGATGGGCTCTCATAGCCAACGCGAAAGCCTGCAGTGGCGGCTTCCAATCCCTCCGAGAGCAGTAAGCGGCGTGCAGTCTGCAATCGAATGGCCTTCTGATACTGGAGAGGACTTATAGCTGTTACTTTTTTAAAATGCTTGTGTAAGGAAGAGGCGCTCATGTTTACTTCCTTCGCCAATTCTTCGATCACAAGAGGCTTAGAGTAATCGCGGGTTATCAGATGGATCGCTTTGGAGATGCTATGTGCATAGCTACCAACTACGGCAAATTGCCTGATTAAAGCCCCCTGCTCACCTTGTAATACACGATAAAGGATCTCGTGCGTGATAAGCGGCGCAAGAAACTGAATATCCGCAGGCGTATCCGAAAGTCTGACAAGCCGAAGTAGCGCATCAAGCAGCAGAGGGTCAAATTGGCTCACCAGTATGCCGCGTCCAGTCTTTACGGTACATTGAGGAGGACTCTTCTTGATAATGTCCAGGATGACGTCTGGACTAATGGATAATTGAAGACTTAGATAAGGGAGCTCCGACGAGGCCTGAGTTATTTTACCAGTTACGGGAAGCTGAACTGATGTGACCATGTAAGTTGTTGGATCGTACACATAGTTTTCTCCAGCCAGCATTGCTGTCTTTGAGCCTTGTGCAACCACGTACAGGGAGGGCATATGGACCGTATGATTCAGCTCGGACACATCGCTTGCACGTCTGAAATAAAGTCCTGGCACAGACGAGACAAACGTACCATCCGAAGACGCATGTTGATGAATTAAATGAATCAGTTCTTGTAGATTCGTAGAAATATCAGAGGGGGGAGGAGACGAAATCATTCATGCTTCACCGTCCTTTCCGTTGAACGCTAATATTGATGTGCTAATTATATGCACGCCGAATAGGATTAGGCAAGAATTGGACTTGATCGGTCTACCTGTCTCAATCGAATTCTACTTAAAATTTACTTGCAAGGCCAACAAAGGGCCTAAGGCAAATAGATTAGAGGAAGAGGGATTGGGCTATGCATTTGGAAGGAAGAATAGAGAACAAAGTCGTCGTGATTACAGGTGCAAGCAGCGGAATTGGAGAAGCAACAGCACTGTTGCTTGCCGAGCGTGGGGCAAAAGTCGTGCTTGGAGCGCGCGGAGCGGATCGCCTTGAAGCGCTGGCGACACGCATTTCAAATGGAGGTGGCGAAGCTGTTTATGCACGCACTGACGTGAGACGGCGCGAGGATCTGTGCAACCTCGTTAATTTGGCTTGCGAACGGTACGGGAAGCTGGATGTTCTCGTCAGCAACGCTGGCGTTATGCCCATTTCCCCTCTCGAAGATCTGTGTGTCGAGGACTGGGAGGACATGATTGACGTCAACATTAAAGGCGTTTTGTACGGTATAGCCGCAGCGTTGCCTATCTTTCATAAGCAGGGTTCCGGACACTTCGTGAACATCGCTTCTGTAGCAGGACATAAGACTGTGCCGAACCAGTCGGTCTACTCCGGTACGAAGTTCGCTGTGCGCGCCATCTCAGAAGGGTTGCGCCAGGAGGCTGGTGACAAGCTGCGCGTGACCATCATTTCGCCTGGTATTGTGCAGACGAATTTCACGGAGGGTATGACCAATCCCGCATTGAGAGATCAACTCGCTGCCATCCGGGATAAACTAGCCATGACACCGGACGCGGTAGCCCGCGCAATTGGATTCGCAATTGAACAACCGGATGATATTGATGTGAACGAAATCGTGATCCGCCCAACCGCACAAATGTAACATAAGTGCTTTACCCTGGAAGCTGATCATCCATGTAATTAAATCCGCCCGTTGGACCACCCTCCGGCAGGGTCGCCAGTCGGACCGCCATTTTCGCTACATCCTCCACCGACAGCTCTGTCTTTTCTCCGCCCATCCGTTTTAACCAAGCCGGGGTAGCAATCCGCTGCACCAGTTTATTGGACAACTGGAACTGAATAGAGCCTATAGCGCTCTACATAATTACTGTGATCACTGTAGCAGACACCGAAAATGCAGAAGGATTGCAAAATTTTGTATTGTTAAGCAAGCATTTTAGCGGTGGGAATTCCTTCCCACCGCTTGGTGTTGTTATTTATTCAACTTTAAAATATATCGTAAGATTACTGCACATTTTATTAAAGAGTAGTGGGATGATCCAGTTACCAGCCATGCAAAAATTAACGATGAAGCGGTTCTTTTTCGCCCAGTCCCAGCACCTCCGTTGTGGAATCGTAAATTTCTTGGTAAAGCTCTGGGTTTTCCGCTAGTGACACCCCATAAGAAGGAATCATCTCTTTTATTTTTGGTTCCCACTCTTCCATATGTTGTGGGAAGCATTTTTCCAATACTTCCAGCATAACGTGAACAGCAGTAGAAGCACCCGGAGAAGCGCCGAGCAGTGCAGCTACCGAACCATCAGCGGCACTAACCACCTCCGTACCAAATTGAAGTGTTCCTTTACCGCCCTCCGTATCTTTGATCACCTGCACACGTTGACCCGCTACCACAATCCCCCAGTCCTCGATTTTGGCGTTCGGAATAAACTCGCGTAATTCTTCCAGACGCTTTTCATTCGATAACATTACTTGCTGGATCAGATATTTGGTCAATGCCATCTCTTTTGCGCCTGCGGCCAACATCGTGATGAGATTATTGGGTTTTACAGAACCGATCAAATCCAAATTTGAGCCCGTTTTCAAGAACTTCGGTGAGAAGCCAGCAAACGGCCCAAATAGCAGTGCTTTTTGGTTACCGATGTATCTTGTATCCAGATGCGGAACAGACATGGGAGGAGCACCAACCTTAGCTTTACCGTATACTTTTGCATGATGCTGGGCGACAATCTTAGGATTGTTACATACCATAAATAGTCCACTTACCGGGAATCCCCCGATATATTTGGACTCAGGAATACCAGTTCGTTGTAGCAAAGGTAGACTTCCACCCCCACCACCGATAAAGACAAATTTGGCATTATGGTATTCGATTTTACCGTTGTCCAGATTATGGACTTTGACTTTCCACGAGCCGTCGCTCGCACGTTTAATATCCTTAACACTATGTTTGTAATTGATCTCGACGTTTTTACTTTTTAAATGCTCAAACAACATGCGTGTTAAAGCACCAAAGTTGACATCTGTTCCAGAGTCGATTTTGGTTGCCGCGATTGGTTCATTCAATGTACGGCCTTCCATAATCAACGGAATCCATTCCTTCAGCTTTTCAGGGTCGTCGGAAAATTCCATGCCTTGAAACAGAGAAATAGTTGAAAGCGCTTTAAACCTTTTTTTCAAAAAAGATACATTTTTCTCTCCTGTTACCAAACTCATATGAGGTATTGGTTTGATAAAGTCCTGTGGATTACGAATCAAATTGCTGTTTACAAGAAAAGACCAAAACTGTCTTGAAAGCTGAAACTGCTCATTAATGTCTACAGCTTTACGAATATCTATAGATCCATCAGCTTTCTCGGATGTATAGTTCAGTTCGCACAGTGCAGCATGGCCTGTACCTGCATTATTCCATTCGTTAGAGCTTTCTTCTCCCGCGTTTGCGAGTTTCTCAAACACTTGAATTTCCCACTCCGGTGCTAACTCTTTCAGCAATGATCCCAGAGTCGCGCTCATGACTCCGGCACCAATTAAGATAATGTCTGTTTTTTTCTGAATGCTATTCATAAAAACCTTCCTTATCTCTTATATTTGCAAAAAAGAGCAGGCCCTCCTGCTTAGATGATACAAGAAGCAAGGCTCCACTCAGGAACATATCTTTTCTGTCTCTATTATAACTAAAATATAATCTTTTAAAAATTATATTGTCTATTATCTGATAATTATAAATCATTTCTGCTAAAAAGTGAGAATTTTCTTTGCAGAAATAATAAGAATTGATCACGCTGTATTATTTGAGCTTCACTTACTAGCAGTAATAACAGACACCAAAAAAGCGTTTAGAAGCAAATGATGTAGAGTACAGATTTCCAATGATCGAATCAACAGTCCATGTATATGAATAATTCGGTAAAATATGTCTTTACGGGATAGGCCTTTCTAATTGCACTAACGTTTTCTGGAATGAGCTTCACGGTTTATAAATACTTCATCATAATATTCAAAACGGTCTGTTGTTGATTCTCCCAAGCATAATCGGAGTTATCCATAATAAATGATTGAAAAGGGAGTTGCTCAATGATTTGCAATTCTAGCTCACGTCGGTGTTCAAGGAACTGAATATATCCTTCATACCCGTAAAGTCCCTTGTTCTTTCCATAATCTTGCCCCGTATGGTACCAAATCGCGAAATCTAACCATTCTTGAGATCTCATTGTTTTAACTCGCTCAATCGTCTCACGCACATTCGGTTGCTTCAAATAGAACAAAATTGGATTTAACTCCTGAATTTGCTCCGCAATCTGTAATACATGCTGAATAAAACGGTCTTCTCCAGCATCATGCCGGGCGAGTAATGCACACCCTGGGTTCTGTAAAAACAGCATTCGAGTATCATCAACTTTTCTTTTTCTCGCTGATCTTTAACAAAAGACTTCCAACGTTGAATCATCAACTCGCAATACTTTTCTACGGGTACTCCATCGTAGATTTCATAACGCCGGATTTCCTCATACAAACTAGAGGGAATTTCATTTTGGGCTGATTGCTGCGCAAGCGCATAGGCGATTAAAGCGTCGTTGCCATTCAAAGATATAAACGGATCAATGTAATGAAACGCCTCGGAATAGATTGATCGAAGCTGATCAAGTTCTTCGTTTGGCATACATGCAACCGATTCATAATCAGCGGGATGTCGTAAGTCCCCTTCTAAAAATAGTTCGGATTCTATTTGATGTGTGTTTAACATGTCATGTATGTACCTAGATAATGTGGATTTGCCAGAGCCAGGTATACCTTCAACGATAACCAATTTCGTTTTCGTAGCTGGTAAATTGGACATAGTATCACATCCTTATGAATTAAATGATTACCTTAAGGAGAAACCAATTATCCCGTTATAATGCCAGATAGCTTAGGAACCTTCCCATATCTATACATTCTTAGAAAACTAATAAAAAGCACTGGGTCCTGAGGACTGACCCAATGCTTTTAGTAGATGACTATCTTCTAGTTACTTAATAATCACGTATTCCAGGTTAACCAGTTTTGCATAAGTAACAATTTGGTCTGTGGTTAGATTCAAGGAAACCACGGTATGGTGACCGCCGCCGTTCTCAATCCATGCTTTAACCCCATCTTGGAAGTTTGGCTTCACGTTCCACAGTACACGGGCCACTGGAAGATTTGGAGCAGGAACTGTCGGTTCAAATGCAGTAACCTCATTGATCAGCAGTTTATAATGCGTGCCAAAGTCAGCCATGGAAACAACTACACCGTCTCCTGCCTTGCCGTCAAACACCAGACGGGCTGGATCTTCACGATCGCCGATACCTAACGGTGAAACGATGATTTTAGGCTTGTTGCTTGCCAACGTTGGGTCAACTTCAAGCATATGGGATTGAAGGATCGATTCCTGACCAGCCGCCAATTCATAGGTGTAGTCTTCCATAAAGCCAGTGGATTGGTTATGGCTCATTACTTTAAGCAGGCGATCGAGCGCTGCCGTCTTCCAGTCCCCTTCACCGGCGAAGCCGTATCCTTGTGCCATCAAACGTTGAACGGCAAGACCAGGAAGCTGTTTCATACCATAGAGGTCTTCGAAGTTCGTAGTGAAGGCAGTATAGCCGCCATTATCCAGGAACCGTTTAAGGGCAATTTCATAGCTTGCTTGCACTCTTACGCTGGCTTCCCAAGCTTCCTTGCTGTAAGTACCATAATCAAATTCATAGAGTTCGGAGTATTCTGCAAACAAAGCATCAATCTCTTCTTCTTTCACAGCATTGACGTACTGAACAAGGTCGCCAATTCCGAAGTAGTCAACGGTCCATCCAAATTGAATTTGGGCTTCGACCTTATCGCCTTCCGTAACGCCAACGTTACGCATGTTGTCGCCAAAGCGGGCAACTTTGATATTGAAGCTTTCGTTATAAGCAACCGCTACATCCATCCACTCTGCGATTTGCTTCTGCACTTCCGCACGTTCCCAGTACCCTACGACCACTTTATTCTGTTTCTTCAGACGGGCATTGATGAATCCATATTCACGGTCACCATGAGCTGCCTGATTGAGGTTCATGAAGTCCATGTCAATCGTAGCCCAAGGAATACTTTCATTGAACTGTGTAGCAAGATGAAGCAGCGGCTTTTGCAGCAATTTAGTACCACGAATCCACATTTTTGCAGGTGAGAAGGTATGCATCCACGTGATGACACCGGCAACCTCGTCGCGATAGTTGACTTCTTTCATAAGGCTAGTAATTTTGTCTGCACTAACCGCCAGATCCTGCAATACAAGCGGATAAGGCAGAACGCCACTCTTATTTAAGGCATCGGTCATTTCTTGTGCGTGTGCTTTGACTTCTGCTAATGCTTCTTCTCCATACAGATGTTGTGAACCTACGACAAACCAGAACTGTTTTGTACCTACTGTTGACATCATTCATCCTCTTTTCATAATTTTTTAGTTTATATTACTTTTGCCCGTAGTACGCGTCTTTCCCATGTTTGCGTAAATAGTGTTTATCTAGAATGCGTTGCGGCAATTCTTCAGCAAAATGATTCAATTCTCGTGCGAATAAATTCATTTTCGAAACTTCTTCCAACACGACGCTATTCATGACTGCCGATTTTGCATCTTTCCCCCAAGTGAAGGGAGCATGACCCTTAAGCAGAACACCCGGCACTGCTAAAATATCCAGCCCGCGCTGCTCAAAAGTTTCGATGATGACACGGCCGGTTTCCGCTTCGTAACCACGATCAATCTCCTCTTGTGTCAAGAAACGGGCGCAAGGAACAGAACCATAGAAGGTGTCTGCATGAGTAGTCCCCATTACAGGTACATCCAGGCCTGCTTGAGCCCAAATGGTCGCCCAAGTTGAATGCGTGTGTACAATACCGCCGATCTCTGCATAATGCTTATAAAGCACGGCGTGAGTCGGTGTATCTGATGAAGGTCTCATTTCTCCTTCAACAACATTGCCATCAAAATCAACAACCACCATATCGCTAGGTTTCATCGTGTCATAACTAACACCACTAGGTTTGATAACGAATAAGCCGCTCTCACGATCAACAGCGCTTACGTTACCCCAGGTGTATTTCACGAGTCCATGTTTAGGCAAATCCAGATTGGCTTGATATACTTCTTCTTTCAGTTGCTCTAACACATCAATCCCTCCAGTTTTCCACTAGATTATCTACAGCAGCCTGTTCAATCGCTAGACCTTGTGTATAGCGTTCCATGAATGCTTCGAATCCCTTAACGTCGGAACTGTCAGGAGAAATTTCTTGCCCCTCAGCATCTCTAAATACTTTTTGGTCGAGGAAGTCTTCCAGACTTTCTTGTTGAGCCTTGTTCATCATGTAAGAAGCCAGAATAGCAATACCCCACGCCCCGCCTTCTCCAGCTGTTGACATCACTGATACCGGGACATTCATGGCAGCCGCAATGATTTTTTGTCCGACGATAGGGGTTTTAAATAAACCACCGTGAGCCAGTATGCTATCAATTGCGACATTTTCTTTCTTTGTCAAAATATCCATTCCGATTTTCAAAGCAGCAAACGCAGTGAAAAGATGAGTCCGCATGAAATTGGGCAAATTGAAACGGCTCTCAGGGGAGCGGACAAACAATGGCCGGCCTTTCTCTATTCCGGTGATATTCTCTCCTGACAAATATCCGTAGCTAAGTAAGCCGCCGCCATCTGGATCTGCTTCCAAAGCCTTGTTCAGCAACACACTGAATAATTGGTTTGGATCGGCCTTTTGCCCCATTGCCTCATAGAACTCACGGAACAATCCCAGCCAAGCATTGAGATCACTTGAACAGTTGTTGGCATGAACCATTCCGACCGGATTACCATTCGGTGTAGTCACCAGATCAATTTCCGGATATACCGCTGAAAGATCCTTCTCTAATACAAGCATGGCAAAAACCGAGGTTCCCACAGAGACGTTGCCAGTCCGTTTCCTCACACTATTCGTAGCGACCATCCCTGTTCCCGCATCACCTTCTGGAGGACAAAGCGGAATACCTGGTTGTAAATCTTCGGATTTATCTAAGATTTTGGCTCCCGCGGCGGTTAGTACACCTGCCTGCTCGCCTGAAATATAAACTTTAGGGAGAATTCCTTCTAACTTCCAATCGTAACCTTTGGCTGCAATGAGTTCATCGAACTGCTTAACCATCGATTCGTTATAATCATGTGTAGTCTCATCAATTGGGAATATGCCCGAAGCATCTCCGATGCCAATGGACTTATTGCCAGTCAGCAGCCAGTGAATATATCCAGCTAACGTCGTCATAAAATCAATCTGAGGGACATGTTGCTCTTCGTTCAATATAGCTTGATACAGGTGAGCAATACTCCATCGCTCAGGGATGTTGAATTGGAATTTATCGGTTAACACTTTTGCCGCAACACCGGTTGTCGCATTCCGCCAAGTCCGGAACGGAACAAGCAACTCACCTTTGCTGTCAAAAGCCATATATCCGTGCATCATTGCAGAGAATCCTATAGAACCAACGGTACGAAGAGTGATTCCATATTTTCGCTCAACTTCTTGCTTCATTTCACTATAAGCCTCTTGTAGACCCGTAATAATACTCTCTAAGTTGTACGTCCAATATCCGTCTACCAAGAGATTTTCCCACTCATAGCTTCCAGATGCGATTGTTTCAAAATGATGATCAATCAGCACTGCCTTGATACGTGTGGATCCAAATTCGATACCAAGTGAGGTTTCTCCCTTAGTAATCGCTTGTTTAATGTCTTGATCCATGCTCACGTGACTCCTCTCTCTGAACAACTGTTATAATCGCAATAATTGAAAGAAGGCGCTTTCTTTAATTTACAACCTTAGTATATTTTTTGTTCGTACATTTGTCAACACGAATACGTAGTTATACCTACAAATATTCTTACGAATTGAATGTTTCTCTATTTTTCCTTTAGTATTACTGCATGTTGGGCAATGGATTATAATAAGTTCATAATTATGCTAAAATATGTACATACAAATATTATGGGTGGGTAAATTGGTATTAGTACAACCAGGAAAGAAGGAATAAAGTGAAACCAAAGTATCAGGTCATCCTTGAGGATATAAAAAGCAACATTCTATCAGGAGCATACAGCGTAGGAGAACAAATTCCAACGGAATCGGCTTTGCAGGATATGTATAAAGTTAGTCGCCAGACGGTACGAAAGGCTATTTTAGAACTATCCAACGAGGGTTTTTTAAGAAGTGAAAAAGGATCGGGCACTTACGTCAGCAACCAATTCCGATCAAAAACCGGCGGGAATTCCAGTAATAAAACCATCGGAGTCATCACGACCTATATTTCTGATTACATCTTCCCTTCTATTATTCGCGGGATTGAAGCTAGATTGAATGAAGATAATTATTCATTGCTATTAGCTAGTACAAATAATGATGTCGCACAGGAAAAGAAAGCTTTGGAGATGATGTTGTCCTTTGGTGTGGATGGCTTGATCATTGAGCCTACGAAGAGCAATCTATATAATCCCAATATCTCTTACTATTTGACGTTCAAGGAGCAGGATGTTCCGTTCATCATGATTAATGCTTATTATGAAGAGTTGGAAGTTCCCTTCTTTTGTCTCGATGACGTACAATCCAGCTATCTGGCAACAAAAGAATTGATTGCTAACGGACACACACACATTGGTATCATTGCCAAAATGGATGATTTACAAGGAAAGCATCGAATGAAGGGCTATATCAAAGCGCTTGGAGAAGCCAAATTACGGTTTCACCCAGAGCAAGTGCTCTCATTCTATACAGAGACGAAGCAGGACCTGTCCGCCAACTTAAAAAAATTCCTTACCGAACAAAGAGACGGGTTAACCGCAATTGTCTGCTATAACGACGAGGTAGGATTAGAAGTTGTACATGTATGCAGACAACTTGGGATATCTGTTCCCGAAGACATATCCATTATTGGTCAAGATAATTCCTATATTTCCAAAAATGCAAACATCAAGCTAACCACATTAACACACCCACAGGAACAAATGGGACGTGATGCCGCCGATTGGGTTATTAAGAAACTGCAAGGGAAGAAGGATCTACGCAACCACACCTATTATCAGCCCGTGTTGATTGAAGGGGAGACGGTAAAGAAGAAACTGAAGTAGATGGTGCTCACATTACCTCCAATTATGAACCGCCAGTTTGCCATTAACATTAGGGTATGCTGGCTTGAATTTATGGCGGGAACGTAAGTTTTAATAAATTTCATACAATTGGAGGTAAACATGAATCTAAAAAGGATAAAATATTTTATAGATCTCGTTGAATGTAGAAACTTCACAGAAACAGCAAAAAAGAATTTTGTATCGCAAACTACGATTAGCCAACAAATTGCCTCACTTGAGAATGAGTTCAACATTCAGTTAATTGATAGAAAACAAATTCCGATTGAGCCCACCAAAGCGGGATGGCTGTTTTATGCAGAGGCCGTCGTGCTCTGGAAGCAATATAATCATATGAAAACAAGCATGGAAAATTTTCAAAAATATAATACCCAACTATTGAGTATCGAATATGCTGCAATCACAGATATCCAAAGCTTGTTAAAATTTATCCCTTCATTTAAAGAAAATCATCCAAAGATTAAACTTGAATTAAATAAAGTATTGCTAAAGGATATCGCTGAGTATCTGCAAAAAGGAATACATGACGTGGCCGTTGCCTTTGACTCAGAGTTTAAAGGGAAAGAAGAAATCCTAACCCATACATTATATAGCGGACGATACTGCGCGGCCGTAAGTAAACAACATCCCCTCTTCAGTTTTGAGTCCATCTCAAAGGAAGAACTATATAAGTATCCGCTTGTCATGCTGAATCCAATGGTTATTGGAGACTCCTATTATTTAATGATTCAGCATGCCATGGAAGATGGTTACCAGCCCAACATCCTTAGAACCGCAGACGATGTCGAAACAAAGCTGTTTTATATCATCACAGAGAATTTAATTGGCTTTTTCCCAGATAACTATGATCTTGCTGACCTGAAAGAAGAGGTCCGACTCATTCCCATACAGGGTTCACACCATACTTTTAAAATCGAAATAGGCTACTTAAAAAATAATTCTAATCCAGCATTATACTCATTCCTGCAACAAATACAAAATTCGTTTTAGCAATAGCCCATAAGTTTTTTGTATTATACTTTGTTATTTTTTTCACATAATATATAAGTATAGTTCATTTCAGCAAGGAGTGACGACAAACATGGGTAAGTTATTATTAACGGGTGTGGATGGCAATCTGGGCAGACAAGCGGCTGAATTTTTATTGAAATTAGTAGAAAAAGACCAAATTATTTTTTGTGCATATGATCCGGCATCTTTACAAGGGTATGCAGAACAAGGTATTGAAACGCATGTGACCAATTTCAATACAATAGACGGTCTTGCAGAAGCTTTTGCTAATGCAGATAAGCTTGCTTTAATCTCCATGCCTTTTGTGGGGGTAAAACGCCAAAATGCACACAAAAACGTGGTCGATGCGGCGAAAGAAGCTGGAGTAAAACAAATCATCTATACTTCATTGGTTAACGCGGCGGATGAATCCAATCCAAGTGTTGAAAAACTGGACCATGTCTATACAGAAGATTATATCAAAAGTGTCGGGTTAGATTATATTTTCCTGCGTAATTCGCAATATGCGGAAGCTATGGTTACCAATTACTTCACCTATGTGAAGTCTGACGGCGTGTTGAAAAACAACCAGGGTGACGGCAAGATGGCCTATATCTCACGGAAAGATTGTGCAAAAGCTGTCGCTTATGCATTAGCAGCAAGCAATTATCATGAGGCGATATTAAATATAAATGGTCCCGAATTAATAACAATGTCCGACTTTATCGAGATTGGAAATAAAGTAACGGGTCATCATATTACCTACAAGCAGATCACGGATGAAGAAAACTACGCCATATTTGATGCCATGGGTGTTCCCAGAACAACGGATGGCAAATTTGCAGAGGACTCCGAAGCCCCCTTCTCTTCTGAAGGTATGGTTACCTTTGGACAAGCTATTCGCTTAGGAAAAATGGATATATTTACGGACGACTTTAAGAAGCTGACGGGCCAAGATCCCGTAACAGTGAAATATATGTTTGTACATGCGAATGAGTACCAAGTGGGTGAACGACACTCCAAAGATAATTAATCCAAGTCATAATCATGTTACGGAGAGATCGGAAGCTGATTTACATCCGATTTCTCCAATTGCGCTTTTGCCTACTTTAGTATTCTCCTTTAATTACAAAAAACGAACCCCGAATTGTTCCAGCTATTTTTGACTTCTGCCTAGCAAACTTAAACTTCCCTTCTAGCTCCTTTGGTACCTCCATCCCCTCAGAAAGCTTAAACCCAACGGCCCGCTTCTTAGTGTCATCAACCGTATACATGACGTTGACCTCAAGACCATCCTCATAAAAGACATAAGCAAATTTAATATTTTCCACTTGAAAACGTGACGTTTCTAAAGGTTTGGCCGCAAACTCAATATCACGCTCTTTCAGAATTCGGTTCACATAATCTAGGGTCTCCTGACTTTCACTAGCTGACACAACCGTAAATTCATGCTTGTATTTGTTCATAAAGTAACGGGCTTCATTAGCACGCAAACCAGCAAGCGCTTCTACTACAGGTGAAGACTCTAAACCAACCGTAGACACATTATTAAAATCAACGATATAGGGCATTTCCATCTCTCCTTCTATCTCATTATTCCCCAAAAAACTTGCCGCTATTTATGTTACGGTTCTGGCGCTCGCAACTTACTGGTATACATAAATCGTCACCGATCCAAAGGAATATTCTCTCCAACTTCCTTCTGTCTGAGGGAACATGGGCGTTGGGAAGCATGTCAACTTGAACTCAGTTAGGGTATAATCGGCAGCAACAAATAAGAATCAAATTCATCCCCTGTATATAGAGTAATGTCTGCATCCCATACCCTGTCATCCCCCGTCTGAGTCAGCAGTGCGCAGCCACTTTGATTCTGACTTCCAATTTCCAGGAGCAATCGGTTCCCTTTAGCTACAACAATTGCACTATCCCATATCTCAATATCCAAGCAATAGACTTCTCCTGGAACCAGCTTTTGAACCTCATCGAAGGTGTAATAAGGCTTATACTCCGTGGATAATTCATCATCAGTTTTACGTAAGGAAGCGCGCAACCACCCCTGGCTAATTGGAAATTTCTCTGTTAGTGCTCCTGAGTTAACGACCTCATTGCCTAGTGAGTCAATATTTCGCAAAGATACGAAAATGTCCATATCATCTGTAGTTGACGATGCCCACAAACGGAGTTTGATAGGCCCGAGAATTTCTGTTTCGTTATCAAACGGATCGGTTTCAAACAGAACACGCTTTGAATTGTTTTCCTCTCTCGAGAATTCTTTCACCATAAAAGGCTTCGCCCAGTGCTTTGACTCGCACTCCTTATCGCCTTCATAGCAAAGCTGGGCCTTGGCTTGCGGAGGCTCTTGCGAAAGCAAATTCGAGCTTGCATCAAGGTAAAAGCGGGTCCATTGGGTGCGCTTAAGCGGATACTCGTTCTCGTAGCGCCATGTGTAGTTATTGCCTCCGCGAGGGATGGCAAGCTTTACTTTCGGTTCTCTCATTATGCCAGTATCGATTCCTTTAAGCCAATAATCCAGAAATTTTTTCTGCAGTTCCCGACCCTGAGCGGTGTAAAATGCACCCACATGGCTCCCGATATGTACTTCAAGCCACTTGTGCTCTGATACCGCATTCTGAAAACCCAGAAAATTTCCACGGGTATGCATTCCGGCGCTAAACCAGTTGCTTGCGGATAATAAAGGAACCTCTACTTTACTCAAATCAGAAAATCGATTCGTCCACGATTGATCACGTAATGGATTGTTTTTTACCATCTCCGGGAAATCAGTGCGATTGGCTTGCAATTGTTCTTCCGAGAATTTTCCATCGGGATTGTATTGATGCGCCAAAACTCCGTTCTTCCACCAGAATGAAAGAAAACCGTTCGCCTGGATTCCGCCCGGATAACAGAATTCTGCATAATAATCTACTGTACCTTCCCAAGGTATGATACAAGCTAAATGAGGAGGCTGTTCGGATGCCACGGCCCATTGACTCATAGCCAAATAGGAGATGCCCAGCAGTCCTATCTTTCCATTACTCCATGGTTGCGTTCCAGCCCATTCGATTGCATCATAATAATCCTTCTTCAAAGAATTTGATAATATATCCAGCCTTCCTGGAGAATTACCGATACCACGTTCATCTACTCGCAAGACAGTATAGCCTTGCGGCACCCAAAATTCAGGATTTGGTGTTTCCCAACTAATTAAGGGCCCTTTATCCTGCGAGTGTGTATATTCTATTACGATTGTTGGATTAGCAGGAGCAAATTGAGAGAAATGAAGATCCTTTCCATACGGACACATCGTCATAATTACTGGAAAACTCCCATCCACATTAGGCTGATAAAGATTTGCGGCGAGATAATTCCCGTCTCTCATAGGAATCTGTACTTCTTTCCAAGTAAGTTCATAAAAGTGATTACTTCTTTCGTTAATGTCGATAGGTAATGGATTCATAGCTTGCCTCCATTTGATAGTTTTTCTTCAAACCAGTCAATCAATAAGCAGCGTGCTTCTGTATCCTGTTCAATCGCATTGTGAACTTTAGGTCTCTTTCTGATTTCTTGCAAGGGGTTCACTCCCTTCAATAATTATTCAGAAAAGTTTTAGTACACGTGTACTAAAATCAGTATATTCCTGCAAATACAGCAACTCAACTCTGGTCTTTATTGGGAATGGCACTCTTGGCTGAGGATTTTCGCAAATTATCTCTCGAATTCTTCCGTATTCTTAATCAAGCTACTTATTTCGGCTTGAAGGAACAATTTATGATATAATGCTTTTGATTTCAAGTGCATAGCACAAACGCTCTAAAGGAGATAGAAATGGATATTAATTTAAGGGATAAGATCCTTGAGACTGCAATTGAATTATTTAATAAAAAAGGATATGCATATGTAACATTGAGGGATATTTCCGATGCGTTAAATATAAGTCCTGGTAATTTGACATACTATTTCAAAAAAAAACATGATCTTATGATTGGTGTTATGGCAATGCAGTATGAAGAATACCAAAACTTAAATTTCTCAGCGGAGGTTTCTATCGAAGGGCTGAATCAGCAGTTTTTAATTCTTAATGCATTCCGTAAAAAATATTTCTTTTATTTCTCCAGTTTTACAGAATTGCCTAAGTTGTATCCGGAGATAGCTAAAATGCAAATTAAGGTTGTTAATGATTTCTATACGCTTTTTACCAACATATTTAAGGGGTTTGTTAATAAAGGAATTATGAAAGAAGAATTATATGCTGGGCAATATGAAGATTTGTCTATTTCTTTACTATCGATAAATATGTATGGTACACAGGAAATAATTCTTCTCCAAAAATTTCTTCCAAATCCAAAAAACATCTTGTCCATCCTATGGAGCCTTATACTGCCTCATCTAACCAAAGAAGGAATGGCCATGTATTGTCGGATAACGCAGGTTGATAAAACTATCCCCCCCAAGCTATGCTACAAGCCAGATCAATCGGATGGAAGCTTGGAAGGCTCAACATGAGGCCGCCAAGGCATCTACTTGTAGTGGCAAGTTTTTGAATAAGGACCATCCCGATAAAAGGATGGCCTTTAGGACCGCTAATCTACTATTTTAATTGCCTCGATATAAAGTTCGATTCTCACTTCATTCCCGACAACAATCCCGCCTTTTTCCAGATGCGAGTTGAATGTCAAGCCAAATTCATTGCGTTCGATACTGGCTGTTGAATGAAATCCTACACGTTCCCGGCCACGAGGGTCTTTATTTAGTCCTTCAAAAACGGTATGAAAAGTGATGGGTTTTGTTACTCCATGCAAAGTTAGATTGCCCGTAAGCTCATATTGCCTTTCGCCAGCAAGGACGCAGCTGGTGCTTTGAAACGTAATGGTTGGATACTTGGCTGCATGAAGGAAGTCGTCGCTCTTCAGGTGTTCATCTCGTTGCGATTGGCGAGTTGTGATACTATTTGCGTCTATGGAAGCTTGAATACCCATGGTTGTTAAATCATTGGGGTCAAAATTCAAGCTCGCTTGGAAATGCTCGAATACTCCTTTGATTCTATTAATCATTAAATGCGTTACCGAAAACTCAACGGAGCTGTGGTCCGCATCCACTTCCCAATTGATATTGCTCATAAATAAATTCCACCTCTATGATAAGATTTGAGAAAGGTCGCCCTATCTCCAAAACACTGCGCTATTCGCATGCTCCTAATATACAAAAACGCTACTGACAACGGGATGTCAGTAGCGTTTTAGCATTTTTTCGGCTTCCTCGTAAATCCGATTTCGGACTGTACAAGAAGCATGGGGCTGTCTCATAAGGGGCGGCCTTTTATTTCGTTGTATTTTAGAATCCCGACTATAACGAGAGCTGATTTCTGCCTAAAAGTTTATTTTCGAGAATCAAGAATAAACATAGATGCATCTTGTCCCATGAATATTTTACTTCCATTATAAAAAGTTTTGGATTGAATATCTCTATACCCTATTTTAGTCATAATGTCAGCCAGCTCTTCTTGATTAAATCCGTTATGAACTAAATCTGAAACTACTTTTTCATTTTTATTAAAGTCTACAATTAGTAAATGTCCTCCTTCATTTAGAACATCCAATAATCTGGATAAAACGAATTCAACATCATGAATATGGAGCAGAACCTGAGCCATAAAAATATAGTCAGCATGAAGATCCGATAGACCTTCCTTTTCAAAATCAAAGCATATTGTATCTGCATTATGAATATGAAGATCAGTAATTTTTTGTTTTATTTGATTAATCATGTTTTGTGAAGTATCCAGAAAAAGCATAGAATTAAAATCGTTTAACAAGTTCATTCCGACAAGACCCGTTCCACACCCAAAATCAATAGCATTCTTACTATTAGCGTCAACTACATATTCACGAATGGCATCAGATGATGCCTTTGCAATTTGAATTCTTTCCGAAGTGTCATATATATTCGCTATCATTTCAAACTTATCCGTATTTCCCATAATTACCTCCCCAATCCGCCTTAATAAAATCCTGAATACAACAATATAGAATGATATTCTATCAAGCATTAGCATTTAGTCCACATTCTTATTCATGCTTATGGAAAACAAAACCTCTGTATGAATGGAGGAGACAACCTTGGGGTGGTTCATGTACACCTTCTTCACGATTCGTCTTTGTCGAAATAATCATCTGGCAAATGCAGTTCTCGCAAACAACCGATAAATTTTTCTCTGAAATTCGGATTGCTTTTATATTGCGGCCATACCGCCTTATAGTAAGGCAGCAACTTCTCATGTGGGATAATGCCCCAGTATAAAATTAAGTTATTCAGAACCTGCGGGCCGCCCCCCATCAACATCTGTTCAATAATCTGCCAGCTTCCCAGCTTGTTTTCGCAACTGCGCGCGGCATAGATGGCAGTGGTTTGCATTTTCGGGTCAGCGTGACACAAGAAAGGCGCAAAGTTCTGGAGAGTAATCGCACCGTAATCCTCCAAGATATACCCTGCATAACGCAACGTTTCCGGGTCGTGAATCCTGTCAAGCCTTTGCAAGATCACTGGAATAAACTCTGTTAAATTCACAGTTTTACTGGAAGCATGCAGAATCTGTAAAGCTTGCAGAAAATCCTCATGTTTATCCGATTGCAACAGCTCCAGAAGATATTTCCTACCCGTGTCAAAAGAAGTTTTGCAGATGAGCCAAATGGCTGTGGTCCGATTTTTTGGGCTTTGCTCCGCAATATTTTTCAAAAAAGCAAGGGTTGGCTGAGAGACTTTCTTAAACTTGAACATTCCATCAAGCGCTTTGGCTTGGATTTCTTCGTTTGGAGCGCTCTGATAAATCTGGATCAGCGCATTCTCATCACCCGGCATTCGACTACCAAACCACCCGATATCATAATCCAGAATAATTTCATCCAGCCAGCGCTCGTACCAGTCCAGAAAGCTGTCTTCATAGACAAAGAAAAAAGGATGATCGGGATGAAAATCGGAGGTGTACACAATTCTCCCCCTGTATTTCCCTTCAAGTACAAGATACATGTCGTATTCGCAGCCTTGGGTGCCTATGCACAACATGCCGCCCAGCACCTTATTACAGGCTTCGTCGTATTCCTCATCGGGAATGTCCTCATCCTTGGTCAGGGGCTCAATCAGATGGTTCCATTCCTCTTTCGTCATCCCGGGATGCAGAACGGATTTGGCAAGGAGTGCCTGGCGCTCGGTATAGGAAGCTGCCTTTTCAATTGAATAGATTCCATAGTAGGGGCCAGCGCCACCGTTGCCGATTTTCGTTAAAAATTGCGCGTAAGGCTCAGGAAGTGTGACCTGATTGTGGGCTTGCCAGTCCGCCAGCTCTTTTGCTGTAAGCTTCTCTTTAACCCTATATTGATGTGAGGATGCTCCAAACACCGAGAAATCGGCGTCTTTGCGCATGGCTTGACTCAGTTTGTTTTTTATCCGATCTAGTTGCGTTTCTTTCTTCCCAAACCACATATTTGAACCCTCCTGTTGACCATAGCCAGGTTTCCTTTGTTTGCTTATCCAGCAATTTTATTATTTTTTCTATGGGTCGTACCTCTTTAAAATGATATGTATCTTTAATTAATCTTTCATTGTAGCTTCTCTTAAGGTCCCCTGGACCACCTTAGATTACCATACAAAAAATGCATATGAAAGGAATCCATATGGGGCCAACACGAATTTGTTAGGATACGGAAACTTGGCAAATTTAATGACAAAGAACGTGATCATTTTTATTCTTGTTAGAAAGTGATGGTGTGGGCTAGCCCCCTTTGACCACTCAATGGGGGCTTAAAGTTCACAGGGACACGATTATTCGTTATCCGGCGTGGCCGGACTGGCCGGGGGCATCAAGCCTTTAACGGCGCCGAGAAACGGGCGAATGGATTTGATCATACCGTAGCCCATCTTCACGACCGGGACAAACTTCTGGATCATGCCGAACAGCCGCAGGCCGCCGCCGAGCATACCGCCAAGCCCTCCTGCGCCCGCAGTGGAGCCGCCAAGGCCGCCTAACAGCGAGCCCATCATCGGCAGGAATGCCGACACCTTGGCGTCCGGCTTGCGGGAGCGCGAACGGCCAGACGGCTTGCGCGCGCCGCCTTTCCGGTTGCCGAGACGGACGCCCGGAGCATGCGCACCAGCTCTGCGTTTGAGAGATCGGGAGTCTTGCTTCCCGGAAGAAGCGCGTGGGGGGACTCCGGCGCTGGCAAGTACCAACCCGCCGTAATTAACGTCGGTGATGTAGCCGACGTAAATCTCTCCGCTGTGCAGGGTGACACAGACCGGACGGCCCTGAAACTTCTTAGCCCGTGCACGCATCTCTTTCGATTGTGCCATGGAAGTTCACCTCGCTCACTGATTATAATTCAGTTTACGCCAGGGGCGGGCTGCCTGCTTGTGCGAATGGGACATACGCACGCCAAAAACCGCTTGATGATTAGGCATTTTACAACTCTCCCTCAAGAAACGCGAATGCCCTTACTCCGCCGCTTCTGCCAGCCATGCTTGCATAGCCGGAGACTCCACCCGATTCAAACGTAGGGCGATTTCCGTATTGATCTCATCCGGCGGCATAACCTCGACAAGGACACATACAGCCTCTCGCGGTTGATTCAAGGCAAACACGCCTTCATCATCGAGCGTTTTCATCGCCAGCTCCATTGCCTTCAGCCTCGAATCAAACTCACGATTCCTTTCGTCAGCCTCAAGCTCCGCAATAGAAGGACGCTCCATAAACAATTGTTTAACCTCATCGAAGTTTTCATCCCTGAAACAACAATAGGGTGAATCGGCATAGGACCATTTAATGAGTTCCGCAATCGTTGATCCCGGCGTGTCGCTTTCGTCTCCTTGCCTGACCGCTTCCCTCTCCAAGGCCTCCCATGACCAGGCGGAGATGCTTGGCGCATGTCCCTCTCCAGAAGTGAATAGCGTGCAGTAATAGTAACGTTCACCATTTTCAAAAAGAGTGCGAAAGGACGTCCTAGCCACATCAGCAATTTCTGCCGCCAGCGCCTGTATTTCATGCGTCGGTTCCATGACAATCGCCCCTTAGCCCTATAAAATATATATCTTATTTCCATTATAAAAATTGTTCGTCCTAAATCTACCTACTTTTCGCCTGAATCCTGGAAATGTGTGCGATTAAGGTTCTAATTCAAGGTGCATCTTGGCTTCCGCCTCATCCCATGGCACCGAGTAACCCGCCCCTTTGGCGCAAAAGATAGAGGAGGATGTATACAGTGGGTCTGCCTCTTTGCGGTAGCCCATCCGCTCTATGACTTCCTCCGTATTATGGCAGCGGTCGTAGCCGCTGAACACGCAGCGGATACTGCCTCGTCCATGCGTAAAGGATGCAAATTCGGTACTGTAGTTCATGAAAGTCGACACGGGCACCCTGCCCGTGACCACCGCTTGCGTTCCGGTTGTTTGCGGTGGATTAAAAATACCCGAAGCACGCTGAATATCGGACAGCACCCTACCCATTTCATCGATAGCGACCTTGATTTTGAAATCGTAATAGGGCTCCAGCAGCACGTTGTCGGCCTTCTCCAGACCCTGCCGTAGTGCTCGAAAGGCAGCCTCACGAAAATCGCCACCATGGGTATGTTCTTTATGCGCGCGGCCCCTCAGCAGCGTAATGTTTACGTCGGTGACTGGCATGCCGGTCAGCAGTCCGTGATGCTCCCGTTCATAGAGATGATTCCGAATCAGATTCTGATAGCTGACATTCAGATCATCAGCATGACATCTGCTATCGAACAGGATGCCGTTGCCCCTTTCTCCCGGTTCAATCAGCAAATGCACTTCCGCATAATGCCTGAGCGGTTCGAAGTGGCCGTACCCTTTCACAGCCGATTGAATCGTTTCCTTATACAAGATTTCTGGTTGTCCAAAAGAGATAGCAAAGCCAAACCGCTCTCTAACAAGCTGCTCCAGCACTTCCAGTTGAATCAATCCCATGACGCGGATAGAAATCTCCTGCAATTTCTCATCCCAAACGACGTTCAGAGACGGCTCCTCCGCCTCCAGCGTGCGAAAAGCACCGAGCACCTTCTGTACGTGTATCGAATTATCGAATAATACCTTCGATTGTAACGTCGGCTCCGAATCGTAAGCTAACTTGTCCGATATTGACCCCAGGCCTTGTCCGGCCCCGGCGGCGGACAAGCCGGCAACCGCAAACAAATCGCCAGCTTCCACTTGTTCCACCGGCTGCGATTTAAGGCCGTTAAACAAGAAGAGCCGCGTAACTTTTTCGTCATATTGAACTCCGCCGCTCTCGTAACTAAGCTGTTCTCTCACCTTCAGCCGACCACCCAGCGCCTTAATGAACGTGAGTCTCGCTCCGCCTGCATCGTGCCGAATTTTATAAACCCGCCCCTGGAACGAAGCATTCTCGTCATAAGTGGTTGTCGTCAGCAGATGCAGCTGATTCAGAAATTCAATGACGCCTGTATCCTGAAGCGCAGAGCCGTAAGCACAGGGGAAGAGAAGACCCGCCGCTATCATCCTCTGCAAGGCCTCCTGCCAGAAGCCGGAATCCTCCCTCCCCTCCAGGAATGCTTCCAGCAAGGCTTCGTCCCGCTCTGCCATGGCCTCCCGCAGCGGCTCGCCGACTATGCCGTCAGTGAAGCTCTGTGTAATGCAGCATACTTCCCCCGTCAACTGCTGACGGATATCCGCCTCGGTTCTGCCTGCATCCGCACCGATCCGATCCGTCTTGTTGATAAAGAAGAACGTCGGAATCCGATGCTTGCGCAGCAGCTGCCACACCGTCTCCGTATGGCCCTGGACACCTTCAACTGCGCTTACAATCAGGATGGCATAATCAATGACCTGAATCGCACGCTCCATCTCCGGGGAGAAATCGACGTGTCCGGGCGTGTCTATTAAATAATAGCTGTCTCCTTTATATTCTATTAACGCCTGATCTGCGAACACCGTAATACCCCTTGCCCGCTCGATGTCGTGGCTGTCTAGAAACGCATCCTGATGATCCACCCGCCCCCGCGACCGGATACTGT
This sequence comes from Paenibacillus sp. cl130, assembly GCF_900116035.1. NCBI lineage: Bacteria > Bacillati > Bacillota > Bacilli > Caryophanales > Paenibacillaceae > Paenibacillus > Paenibacillus sp. cl130. The sequence continues at coordinate 80,128 of NZ_FOYG01000004.1, read as the reverse complement.
TCGTATGGTACAGCAGCTGTTCCGCAAAAGTTGTCTTACCTGCATCCACATGGGCGAACAGGCCAATCGTTAATCGCTTCATAGAATCCCACTTTCAACGCTTCTTGTTGATACTGCTCATTTTATTAAAGCATAGAAATCGGGAGAGCGGGTAGGAGTTGGGTTTTGAGATAGGATCTTTTTTCATAGACAGAGGATAAAGGCAACGAGTTACATTTATGTTGAGTGATTTCTCCAGATTAAAATATAATTAATATACTATTAAAGGAAACTCCCCTTCGAATCTACTCCAACTTGGAGAACTTCGCCTAACCATCATTCCCGACCTTATTATTGTTATAGTCGTCAATAATTGACATCGTTTTATTTGCCACTTCACTACCGAGTGAGGCATACAATTTCTTATCGCCAATCACATAAAATTCTTCTTTAGCTCGCGTCGCTGCAACATTCATCATATTGGAATCAGAGACAGCCCATCTTGCTGCCCCACTGCTATCAGAGTCCGCTCCAAGAACAAAGTAGACGACCTTGGCTTCTTTCCCTTGAAAAGTATGAACTGTACCAATATTCGTTGTCTTCCCGTTTTCTCGTTTTGTGAATTTAATTTCATCTAAAACCTGGGCAAGCTTATAAGCCACATTTCTAAATGGGGTGATCACATAGATTTCATCCGCTAAATCCGGATCTTCCTGCAAACGTTTATCAATCATTTTTTTCAATAAGTCAGCTTGTTCCTTAACAAATTTGTCATTTGCTTTACCGGTTGAATCATACCATTGTGATTTCCCTTGTGCCTCATCTGCTGATTTACCTTGTACCATCAACCCCTCATACGAAATTTCATTTGAAATCGTAAACATCGGATAGTTCGAGCGTCTGTGTACCCAAAGGGGTATGCCAATCCATTCATCCTCATTTTTTTGGAAACCATACTGACTTGTGGCATCCACAATGGTTTGAGTAGACGCATCAGCAGAAACAAATTTCTCATCGACTTCATAGTGTCTTCCAATTAAGGTTAAAACATTTGAACCTAGCGTCATTACGGGTTTTATTTGTGATGGATCCCCAACGACCATAACCTTTTTACTTCTAAAAATGGCACCAACACTAGCTTGTGGCAGTGCTTGACCCGCCTCGTCTATAAACAGATTACCTATTGAATCTTCATTAAGATTTTTAAACATTCGACCAAAACTAGCAAAAGTAGTGCTGACAACGGGGATCGTGAAATTCAACCAATTCCATGATTCTGAAATTAGCTGCTGTCCATTCTCTTTTCCCAAGTATTCAGACTGCCTATTCCAAATATTTCTCGCGGCTTTTAAATTCCTTCTGTTTTCATACATAAATTGCTTTCTAACTTTTAAAGCTGAAATAAATAGCTCTGATTGTAATTTACGGAATTTCACTGTAAACCATGGATTAGACTTTTGTAGCTCATCATACGATTGTGAAAAATCTGGTTCCTTAATGCCACTTTGATACTTGAGTTTTTCTAACAATACAATTTCTCGTTCCACTTTTTTAAAACCATTTTGTTGTTTGATCATCCATCGATCGAAGTTAGCTCTTGTGTCCTGAGTTTGTTTTTGAACATACTCACTTTTCGCAACATTTTCCCTTAACCTATTTTCGAGTCGCCTACGGTCATTTAACCATTTCGTTTTTTGTTTAGATAGATCATTTAAATGATTATTCGCATTATTCAGATCTTTGAAGTACTGCTCAACTTTTGCCTTATTAAATATTTTCTGAAGCCACAAAAAACTTGGCTTTTGAGAAGTAACTACGTCATAATTCCTTTTAACTTGAGCTTGTAGATCAATTAGGTTTTCTATCTCAACAGAAGCATTTGACCAATCCTCTTGGAGATTTTCAATTTCTTGTCCCAGTCTTTCTAGTTCACGTCTCGCTTCTTCTTCCTGTGAGATTAAATCTGTTCGTTTCTTTTTTTCTTCTTGTTCAAATATAGACATTTGCTCTTTATGCTTGGTTTTTAATTTTCGAAGAGCATACATTTTCTCGCTATAGTCTTGCATTTTATCTCTTTCGATTTTTAATTCAGCATACAGACGGGAGAATTCTTGATATACACTTTCACCTCTATTCGCTTGATCATGATCCTCTAAATCTTTTTCGATTGCTTCAATGGTTAAAAGTAACTTGTTCATGTTTGTTGACGCGCCGCCCTCTAACGAGAACACACCCCAATTTTCCTCATGTAAAAACTCACTTTTAATCTCGCGATTCTGTCCAAAACCTTCACCGGTTAATTTAGAATTGGAAACCTCTTTAAAATAATCTGCTTCATCTAGTAGCTTTTGAAAATCGCCCGCAATCGTTTCTTTCTTTGGTAACTCCTTAACAATATTTTGGACCGCCCCATTGTTTGAACTTGCAACAACAATGTTTTTATCTGAAATGGAATGTGGTAAAACACCAAGCTTAAAATCTTTCCAATAAACCAGACTCCCTTTAATCCTTTTATCAGAAAGCTGCACAATTTCCGCTGCCTGTTGTACGACTAAATCAGCAAAAATATCTTTTAACAGTGTTGTTTTCCCTGTTCCTGGCGGGCCATTGACACTACGAATATCATTTTTATCATTTAAAGCTAGATTCACCGAAACCTGCTGCATAAATGAAAGCGCGAAACCAGGATTACTTGGGAACCGCCCGAGCGGATAGAACTTAGGTTGTAAAATAGTTGTCTCGAAAATTCGGGGGTTAAAATGAACGGACTCTTTATTGCCATCCAGATTGTGCCTATGTCCCGAAAAGCCATTAAAATATCGATCCAAATTTTTATTAGTGATTGTCTTTGCTTTGTTCAGATCTTCAATAAAGAACGAATGTAGATTTACATCTCCGTTATCCAGGTTTTTCACAAATGCATAGCGGAAATTTCCTGCGGAAATATGATATTTATGAAAAAGCTCAGAGATGGTGGTATGAAAACCTTCTTCAAATTTGCTGTTCAAATCTTCTCTAAATACGTTTTCAACTTTCAAAAAATCTTTCGGTAATTCACCATGTTGGCGGATATAACCACTCATTGTATAAAACAATTTGTCTGCTAGAAAATTCAATTCGTTATCAAAATAGATAGAGAAGGTGAATTTGTCAGATTTACTAACTTCCTCGTAGGTTTTAGCAATCTTGTATTTCTCCCTCAATAGTTCAACAACTTCTTGAAAATCGAAAATATCGAAATATAATGCTAAGCCCGATTTCTTAAAGAACTTATCTGATACATCTTGTTGTTTTTTTTGCTTCATTAAAAAGTCTGAAAAAAACTGATTCCAATCCTCTTCCATTGTATGTATGAGCTTTAGCGATTTGTCTTTTTTATTAATAGAACCTTCGGATAACTGCTCGATCGTAATCCAAGCATTTAAGATATCTTGCCGTTTATTCATGAGTCTCCCCCATTATCATCTGTAATTACTATTATAAAGCTCTCACCCTGTCATCTAAAGACAAAAAGAAAAGCTCCCCAACTTAGAGAGCTTACCAATGTACCATTCAATTATATAAGATTTCACTGCTTTTAACAGTGTATTGTATTCCATTCTTATTCCAGCTCTGTCTTTGAGTTAATCTTAATGACATTGTGCATGTGCAGGTTTACTAAATGCTTATCATTTCCTGTTGTATTATTTTTCAGAACGCCCAACGAAGCGCTGAATATCTTCCCCAATCAAGGCCAGCGCATCTCTCCAGAACTCTGGTGAACGCACATCGATACCCATTAACTGCCCGGCATCTGCAACCATGGTGGTACTGCTGGCGGCCAGGAAGGCTTGAAATTGCTCGGCGAATCCGCCTTCACGTTTCTTATACTGCGCGAATAGCCCTTTAGAGAACAACAGCCCGAACGAATACGGGAAATTCAGAAACTCATTGCCTGTCATATAATAACCAGCCTTGCTAACCCACTGGTAGGAATGAATAGAATCCGGGTCAATACTGCTTCCATAGGCCGCAGACATGGCATCCTGCATCAGGCTGTTCAGTTCTTCCACCGTTAGCGAGCCTGATTTCCTATGCTCATAAAGCTGGCTTTCAAACAGATAACGGGCATAGAAATCAACGATATAATAACCGGCATCCGAGAGGCTCCGCTCCAGGATCGGCAAGACTTCTCCTTCCGATGCACTCAGCAGTAACTCTTGATTAATCAGACCCTCACAAAAGATCGACGCCGTCTCGGCAATCGGAATCGGATAATCTATATTGACCATAGTCTTTCCGGCAAGACAGCTGCTATGGTAGGCATGACCAATCTCATGCGCCAGTACACCAACATCCATATAGCTCCCGGTGAAGCTGGTTATAATCCGGCTCTCTTGGATTGGTGCGATATCAATGCACATGCCAAAGTTCCCTTTTCCTGCCCGTGACTCCGCATCGATCCATCTGGAGATGAACACCTTGCGGGCGAACGCACCCAGTTCTGTACTGAACGAGTTAAACCCGGCAACAATAAGCTCTTGTGCCTCCGGGTAGCTAATTTTGACGGAAGAATCCTCGCCAACCGGAGCAAAGATATCATGGAAAGGGAGCGGTCCTGCGTGGCCCAGAAGCTTTGCTTTGTGAAGATAATACTGATGAAAGGCAGGCAGGCTCTCCTTAATCGCTTGCAGCATTGCTTCCAGCGTCTCCTGATCCATACGTGAGGTCTCCAGTACTTTATGCAGCGGCGATTTGTACCCTCTTAGCTCATAGATTCCTATCGCCTCTCCACACACCGCATTAAGACAAGCTGCACTCTGTTCGGCAACACTGCGGCAAGCCTTGGCTTCCGCTTCATATGCAGCCTGCCTAACCTGAGAATCATGGTCGTACACCAGATTGCGCAGCTCCGTCAAAGACAGCTGATGCGCTGCCCCTTTCATCTCCACCTCTACACGCAAGGTAGACTGTATCTTCATGTACAGCCTCTCCCACGCTTTGGCGCCGGTAAGCTGCATCCGGGCAATGACCGCCTCAGCTTCTTCACTGAGCAAATACCTTGACTGCTGCTGCAGCTGACGCAAATAAAAAGCATGCCGACCCACATACTCACCCGATCCAATAATAGTATCAAGCTCTTCCTCACTCATGCCTGCCAGCCATTTGCTGAAACTTGCTAGAGCTTCTTCGGAACCCGCGGCCATTTCTTCCAATACATCCATCTGATTTGCTGCTTCTATATTCCCGTTGTCAATGCTGAATACCAGTTCTGCATAGCTGAATAAGCACAGATACACGCTCCTGAATGCATTATATTGCCTAAGAAAATCTTCCGTTAGAATCGCAGCCTTCTCTTGAGTGTGTAAATGAAGCTTTGCCCTCGCACCAAGTTCATCTGCAAGCTCTGCTGCATGTTTATAATCCTTTTGATATTTCTCCGACTGGAATGAGGAATACAGACTCTCCAAGTCCCATGTTAAGTTCATCGCCGTTAATCTCCTTATCGTAAACACAAGCGATGCTATACGTATCCCGGCAACCGGCCATATCGGACGTATAGCAGGCTGCGTTATATCTTATTGGGATAATTCGAATATTGTATTCTGCGGCTAAGACTTACATGTTTCCACCTCTTCCGGTACTATGTTAAGCAAAGTTAATGTCAAGTATAACACGCCCACTTATTCCCTAATATGTGATAAGTCGCTGACCAATCTTCTTCTTCACTCACACCAAAAAGCCCCGCATCCGCAGGACTCGTCTCATTTTATCTTATTCATACCCCTATGCGGTGATGGTCAGACCATCAGGTACTCCGCATTCTCGTCGCATTCAGCGCACTTGGTCGGCGGCCCCAATCCGAGAATTCGTAAGCGTACATCCTCTTTTCTGTTCAAGCTTACTGCAATAGCTTACGCAATAGGAGTACCATTGGGTATTTCAGTATCCGGCTTTAATAGAATAACATCTCCTTTTTCCGGAACGCCTCCCAAAACTAATACCTCCGATTTGAATCCTGCAATACGCCGAGGAGGAAAATTAACGATCGCTATAATTTGCTTCCCTACCAATTCTTCAGCCTTATACCGCTTAGTTATTTGTGCGCTTGAGGATTTCATCCCGATCTCCGGTCCAAAATCAATCTTAAGCTTTATCGCAGGAATCTTTGCTTCTTCAAAAAACTCCGCTTCCTTAATCGTTCCGACACGAATATCTAGTGCTGCAAAATCATCGATCGTTGCCAACGTTTTGCCTCCTCCACTAAAGTCTTTAACCGCTCACGAAAATATCTCTCACGCTTTCCGGCAGAACTTAATGAGTTCCGCTCGCTGTTGCGTTTTACTGCGCTGGGCGGAACGGCTGCAGGAGTCGAATCCCTTCCTCTATGGATCCCTCCATCAGTTCTAAGAGCTGGGGCACCAGTTCCTGCATCCGGGGGGCGCTCAGGTGCCGATCGAGGGCATCCCGGTTTTCCCAGCGCTCGTAGATGATGAATGTGCCAGGCTGGCCTTCTACCTCGTGAGCCTCGTAGTCAATGTTGCCCAGGTCGTTGCGCGACGGGGTGACAGCAGCAGTCATGAATGCCTTCATCTCGGCTTCTCTCCCTGCCTTAGCTCTCGCCTCCCAGAGTACAGTAACGTAAGGGTTCTTTGTATCGTTCATACTAATTCCTCCTAATTTATAAATACTTCGTATTTTTTGCTTTACCGTTTTCTCAAATGGGGGAATTCCCCGTTTATGCTTGAAATTCCAGTGTATCAATGGCTTAGTTTAATGCTGTTATAATCGTCCAAAAGAACGATTAAAGCCTTGGCCCCCAAGAACATCTTGACGAACCACATCTAAACGACGTGTTTGGTATTCACCCAAAGCTTTTGTTATCGAATTCGGATACTGTTTAATGGAGTCCATAATGGCAACCGTATCATCAAGTGAGTCATTAAAGCCTGCGCCAGTCATTGGTGACATGGTATGAGCTGCATCGCCGATCATGGCTATTCTTCCTTTTGACAATATATTAGGGATGTATTCATTAACAGGTGCCCCGATTAAACTGCGGTCCTTAATCGCGATTTGCAAAATTGCATCATCTTCTTTATTCCAATTTGCTTGGCTGGTTTGTGATAGTTCTCCCAGTAGCGAATCCGGAATATCTCCACCGTATAAGGAATGCTGGGCAACCCCGTCCTTTAACACCCCTAACTCAGACAGCAATTGATTATGCGAATGATCAAACCAGCAAAAACCTATCCATCGCTGGCCAGGATTGGTCCCCCCCTCTATACCTGGCATCACCGCAGTTGTCAGTGTACCGGCAGCACTATTGTTGAAATAAGCGCTCGAAAGTTGCCGTTTTTTCCAGTCTTTCTTTGGCAGCAGTTCTTCGTCCACCTTCCCTACCCACACCAGATAGCCAGCATAATCTGCAAATGGTTTGTCAGGGTTTAAATAGCGGCGGACAATACTGCGATATCCATCTGCGCCAATCAAAAAGTCACCTTTAAACGTCTGCTCATCATCACTGGTAGCCCAAGCAGATGATTCATTTTGCCCAACACTAACAATTCGTGTATTGTGCTGAAGGGTAATACCAGGTTCTTTAGCAACCGCATTGCGCAAACGTTCTTGAATGGCTGACCAGGCTTCAACATTGTTGTTACCATTGGATGCCAAGTGTCTTAATTCTCGTTCAATTTCACTATTACTATAAGGCTTTGTTTGTAAACGAATAAAAGCACCATTTCTTAATGATGAATCTGCACGTTCAAGAATGGTAACTGTATAACCAGAACGGGATAACGCAAGCCCCATCATTAGACCACCTAAAGATCCACCTACAATAATGGCATGTTCAAACTTGTTTTGTGGCATATTTCATTCCCCCATTTTAGCTTTCTGTCCAAGAGGATTCGTGAAACTGCCCGTTACTGCAGCTTCATCTGGCTGCGGAGCATCCGGTCGAGGAGTTTGTCTGGGAGAATGCGGACCAGTCGGGTCAGCAGTGCCGAATCGCGACCGACCGTATAGCGGGTGCGTGGCTTTCTTTCGTGGATTGCGCGTGAAATCACTGCTGCCACTTTCTCAGGGCGGATACCGTCCGTTGCCCACGTTTCAGCCTGAGCCTTCACGGCGTCAAAAAGACGATCATGGCGTCGGTGCTGGTCCGGCGTCATCAACTTGGCCAGCCGCTCCGCTGTCGTAATCCCGTGCTCCGACAGGCCAGTGCTGACGCCACCCGGAGTGATCATGATTACCTTGAGGCCAAACGAGGACATCTCCCTGCGGAGACTGTCATTGATCGCTTCCATCGCATACTTCGCAGCCGAGTAAATTCCGAATCCGGGCATGGAGACCTTGCCGCCAACGGAGCCGATATTGACCACGCGTCCGCCGCTGTTCAATAACGCCGGGGTGAGTGCCTGAATAACCGCGACCTGTCCGATCACGCTGACTTCGATCTGGCGGCGCAATTCATCAAGCGGAACCATCTCGAGAGGCGCATTAACGGCGATGCCGGCATTGTTAACCACTGCCCGCAAAGGGCGACCAAGCGGATCTTTCTCCACCCGTTCGGCCAGCGTCTTTAGTGTGTCGATATTGGTAACATCGACGATCACCGGCTCGATATTTTTGCGTTTGATTTTGTCGGCGTCTTCCTGACGACGAACCCCCGCCAATACGTGAAATCCGTCAGCGGCGAGCTGCTCCGCGGTAGCCCTACCGATACCGCTGGACGTACCTGTGACGACGACCAGTTCTTGAGTTTTGAATGACATAGTAACCCTCCTAGGTTTGATAAGATATGGATCACGATATAGCACCGCTATACTGGTATTATAGCACCGCTATACAAAGTTGTATATAGCGGTGCTATATATTTTCTAAAGTGTTGCCCTGCGGTCTGAACATCGTTTTAGTGGGTGTTGCGTGATGCACTCGGCTTACCACATTTCACTTATCACACAACACAATCCAAGAGAACTAATGCTCGCATCCTCCAAACATAAAAAGATCGCCATCCTCTGGAGGTCCAGGTTGGATAGGCGATCTTTCTTATGCGTCTTCTAAATTGGGGCTTTGCCTGGAGTCTCCAGGCTCTGTCATCAAATCCCTCATTTTGAATCGGCGTTCGGCCTTTGGATCAAAATGATCTGCATTACGCTTTCCCGAATGAGATCAACGACGTCGGGTTGGGGTGGGGGTGCCTTACGAATCTGGGCCGTCACATAGAGCCAAGAGGCCGTATTGGCGGAAGCCCAGACCAGATCTGCCGCAGCCTGGGCTGACACAGCCAGTTTGCCTTCGGCGGCGACTCCCTGAATATTTTGCACTAGTGCTTGGTACGAATGATCTGCCGCCTCGATATGGGCGCCCTCGAGCAACCGCCCCATCATCGCCGCATAAATCCGAGGACGGGCTGCCGCGAAGCGGACATAGTCATCCCATCCTTGACGAAGAGCCATCTCTGGAATGGTGGACTCCACTGCGGCAATCTTGCTTTCAAATAACTGTTTGAATGCTTCCACTATAGCTGCACTTAGAAGTCCATCGGCATTTCCAAAATGGTGGTAGAGTGTAGGAGCCGTAACCTGCGCGATCGCAGTTACGGCTCGCGTCGAAAATTGGGCTCCACCCTCCTCTTCGAGTACCTTAAGAGCAGCTGCCAATATTTTGTCATATGTGTTCATACGTCCATTATAGCAGTGCTATATTCGTATGTCCATGACGAAGGTTGTACGTCTGTGACCATTATCCCTGTAGCCAAAAAAGGTACTGAGCATTTTTCTTTCAGATTAACTTTCTCATTGTACAGAAGAGATGGAGCTACTGTTGTGGATATTTTAGGTTTGGCAGAGCCAAACCTAGTAGTGAAATCGCAATAATATAGTTCGCCCTACTTGTGATAAGGTTCACCCCGATTAATCTTCACCGCCCGGTAAATCTGTTCCACCAGCACCAATCGCATCAGCTGATGTGGCAAAGTCATCCTTCCGAAGCTCAGCTTCTGCTGGGCGCGGCGAAGGACTTCATCAGAGAGGCCATGACTACCGCCAATGACAAAGACAACATGGCTTGTACCGTAGGTGCCAAGTTTGTCCAATTCCTCTGCGAGTTCTTCCGAGCTCCACAGTTTGCCGTCGATGGCGAGCACAATGACATGTGCTTCACTTTTCACATGAGCAAGAATACGCTCGCCCTCTCGCTCCTTGACCTGTCGAACCTCCGCCTCGCTCAGTGTGTCAGGAGCCTTCTCATCCGCTACCTCGATCATTTGAAACTTGATGTATGGCCCCAGCCGTTTAGCGTATTCCTGAATGCCCATGACCAAATACTTCTCTTTTAACTTCCCCACACCTATAAGCTGGATAAACAAATTCCATACCCCTATCTATGTCGAATGATAATGTAAAATCGCATTTACGATCCCTAACATGAAAAGATACCCTTAACATAGTTATTTTAGCACCTGAAACGTCTCTTACCTATCTATTTCCTCTCTGTTACGAGCATATTCCCTGTTCAGATCATAGCGGATCATTCATTTACGCTCTGCACAATGAAATGTCTATCCGTTTCGTATTCATCAAGACTCTGCATTAGCATCTGCTGATATCCACTGATTTGTTCCGCTGTCGCTGACTCACGCAGTGATTCAAACAATGCTGTACATTTCTTAAATTGACCATCCTTGCCCGACTGATCGGCTAGTTGCATCGCCTGCAAAGTAAGTCCCACTGCATCCTGTAATCTATCGTACTCCCGATAGTACAAAGCCAAGTGATAGCAGTAGCTATAATAGTAAGATATGTTCTCTGCGTCTTCATAACTCCCGAATTCATCAATCTGCTCTGCAAACGTATGTAAAATATCCTCTACATCCAAATGATACATAAGCGCTGCCTGTAATACGGTATTCAGCCCCGGTAATATTTCCTCTAGATTATCCTGCAAAAAGGCTACGTATTCCTCGACAAGCTCTATATTTCCAGACAAAATGTCTACTGCATATAAATTAGTTTTGGCTAAAAACCTGAACTCCTCGACAACCTGATTATCTTCTTCCTTTAGATCCTCCATCCACCCCAGCTCAGCATACTTATAGATGCACTCCCTTGCCTGTTCATATGCACCCTGATTCTGATGAGCCATTCCACACATCAGGTGACTAAATCCAAAATAATATACCAATGGACGTTCTAAATTGACATACGGGATGGATAATTTCATTGCTTTATGATACTGCCGTTCTTCGTAGATGCGCTGTACACATTGGTACAAAATATCCGCCGTCTCCATTACCTTTTTCCAATTTTCAAAAGCCACAGCCATCTCTAACATTTCAACAATGATGTCCGGTTTGAGTGATTTCAGGATAGAAGTTCTCAAGAGTAGCTCCTCCTTATATTTCCATTCATAACCAATTGTATAGAAAGTGAAAAAGGAGGTCAATATAAATAGTACTTAAAAGTACAGTTTTATATGTGTTTATTTTGCAAAAGATGGTCTGTAACGATATTCTCTCCTCTTCTAACCTTAAGTGGAGGTGATTACATGAGTTTACCAGAAAGTGTCGGAAACCGAATACGGGAGCTAAGAAAAGCTAAAGGATGGACACAGGAACAACTGGCAGAAGCAGCAGGGCTTCATTACAGTTACATTGGTGGAGTAGAACGTGGAGATCGAAATATTTCATTGGAGACGTTGGAAAAAATAATTCTAGCATTAAACGTTCCAGCCTTTGAACTTTTTCAATTCGATGAAAATACGGATCGAAAACAGATCATAAATGAACTTATGTTACTCATAAATTCAAGAGAAACAACAGAGCTCGAAATTCTTACTACTATAACAAAAAATATTGTTGCTTTAGTTGAGTTACAACAAAAAAGAATTGAATAATTCTTTTCTACCTGACTTTTACACTTCATCTTCCATAAGCTTGTTATGAGGTGGTTAATATGACAAAATTACGGAATTCGGTTGGAGAAAGAATTAGAACGATTCGGAAGGCTAAGGGATTAACACAGCAACAACTTGCGGAACTTTCAGGATTAGATGATGCATATATTGGATCGGTAGAGCGTGGCGAAAGAAACTTTTCGATTGATACCTTGGAGAAAGTGTTAACTGCCTTAAACGTGTCTATCAGTGAATTGATGTTTTCCAAAGAACATATGACTAAAGACGAAATGATTCGGCAAGAGGCAATAGATGAATTTGTTGCGTTGACCAGCAGATTGAATGAGGAGCAAATCGGCATTCTCAGACGAGTTAGTAAAGAAGTATCACGCGCGTTCGACTAAGTCATTCCACCCTATAAAGGCCTTAAATAAAACCAAAAAAGAGCACCGCACAGGTGCCCTCCAAACCTTTTATAAAAATACTCAAGCGTACAACATAAAAAAGCTCACTTCATGCCCCAGTTGCTTCAGATAATTATAAATCTGCGAACGATGATGGAACACATGGGTCACAGTCTCAATCTGCCATTGAACCTGTAGATGTCCGTGCTCCATATAGAAGGCCTTCGTTGAACGATTCAGATAATCGTCTTCGCTAAGCGAAAGAATATAAGCCTTATAGGCTTCAAAATTCTGCCTGAAAGTCGTAGCCAAGCGCTCGGGATCTTCCACCCCGGACAGGCTGTTTTCAATGCTTCCCACTTCATCCTCGGACTTCTCCTGCATTATCGCAAGATCCGAAGCAGGAATAAGCACAAAGTGATGCACTAACTCCAGCAGCGAGCGAAAATTGTCTTGCGGGCGAAAGCCCCAATCCTCTGGGCGTATTTTACGGATCAAGGCTTCCCCTGTCCGTACTCCGGTCTCCAGCTCATTCAGCAAATGATCGCGAACTTGCAGCGTTCCACTCATATTCACATCTCTCCTTTGCCATTCTTATTCATATTTTGAGTATAGCCGAAGCCTCTGGGCGTGTATTGTAAAAATCGGACAACTTCCGTAAATCCTTAGCCGCAGTAAGCGGAGAATCTCCATAAAACCTGCGGAAATCGCGGATTAAATGCGCCTGGTCGAAAAAGCTGTGCTTCAATGCCAGCTCCGTCCAATCCAGATCCCCGCCGCTTTGGATGCTGTGCAGAACACTCTGGAAGCGGACGACTTCACTGAACTTTTTGGGGCTGATTCCGATCCACTGCCCAAACTTGCGGTTAAGCTGTCTTTCACTGATCGCCTCACACTCCGCAAGCTCCTTAACCCCCACACTCCCGCCGCTCACAAAGATGCGATGCAGCAAGTTTTTCATCAGGTCACAATCGCTTATCCTACGGCGCAGCAGAAGCTGGTTAAGATACTCATCCATTATGCGCACCCGTTCATTGAAATTCTGCGCTTCCATAATGCGCTCACCTATCACAGCGATGCTTTCGGGCCAGAGATCTTCCAAGCGATAATTACCACCTGTAAACAAATGAGTCGGCATACCGTGAAAATAATGTGCCCCACCGGGAAAAAATCGCACCGCAAAAATGCGTGTCTCGGACCCTGCTTGTCTGGCAGACACAAACGGTTGCGTAAATGTCCCACAGTACGAGAGTTCCTGACGCTTACTCACCGGGTCGTATTCAAATAGAATATCCGTACAGCCGTCAGGTAATACCCGCTCCATGGTTTCTTCATGCGGCAAGCTTAACAAAGCGGTGTCTTCGCACGAAGCTGCTAGATTCTCTTCTACCACCCTATTAGCCGGACCGGACTCCCAATAACAGGCCACGTAAGCTTTCAGCGCAGCAGACGGCTTTTGTTCGATATAATACGTGGAGAGATCACTTCCATTGACTTGAAGCGGACGAAATAGTGAATGCAGCAAAGGGTCCATCCATCGTTCACTCCTGTCTCAGCACGTGATGGGAATAAATATAGCTCTATGTATGGGGTATTTTTGCAAAAATTCTGGTATACAAAAAGGACGTTTCTGCCCGAAACGCCCGTGCTTGTTTTTTAGACGACCAAAAACTCTGCTTTGTTCTCACATTCCTTGCACTTCACTGGAGGGTCCCAATCCGAAAATTTCGTTTCCTTGAGATCGACGACATCCGGTGCATCCTCGTATTCATCGACGAACATATCAATTGCCAGTTCCACATGCTCTTTACATACCACGTACATTCCAGTTGCATCCCTTTCCGTTTGAAGCTCTTCCTGTTGTAGGTGTGCCAAAACCGCCTTCTTTTGTTCTACCACACTTGACGCGGAAAGAAAAGGGCTTGCTTTTTACCCCAGACGTCTGGTTGTAAAAATGAGAAAATTACTGACGTTCAGGTCTTCACGGAAATGGGGATATTTCTCCAGCATGTCAGCAGACGGCTTGGGTTCGATCATCCCTTCCAACAGCAAACCCGCCTCAATAATGGTCTGTACATAGCTGCTCAGCGTACGGTGAAAGTACAAAAACTTTTCTTCCTGATCATAAGGGATCGCTTGCTCCAATGGGCCTTCGTTGAAATATTGATCCACTTTCCAATACAGCTTTTTTCCAGTCTCATCCTTCACCCAACCACTCTGCGGCGTCTGAAAGCACGGATGCAGAATAGAAAAAATAAAGCGGCCCCCTGGAACTAATAATCGCTGCATTTCGGCAATCGCCTGCTCATAATGGGCCAAGTCCTGTATGACCATATTGGACACGATCAGATCAAAGCTCTGGTCCCCGAACATCTCCAGCTTTTCCAGATTGCCATGGTGATATGTAATTCCCAACGCTGACGGCGTCCGCTCTTTGGCTAGCCTCAGCATCTCTGTCGAGTAATCGACAGCCTCTACCAACGCACCCGCCCTGGCCATTTTACGGCTTAGATAGCCTTCGCCACAGCCGGCATCCAGCACTTTTTTGCCCCCGAGAGGTCCCATACAAGCTTGCAATGCCGGATTCAGCAGTACTTCGCGAGATCGATCTCCTTCCTCCGTGTACTTGGCAGTAAAGTTTTCTGCATGCATATTCCAGCGTCGAATGGCCTCTTCCGTGTCCCACTTATTCATATTCATCTCCTTCTTTCTTTTGTATTTACAAATCCGGTGCTATACTACAATCCACGTAGGGCCATAGATTCTACACTCATTTCTGTATTTTTTCAATAATAACGCTTACAAAATTAAAATATCTAATTAACACATGATTTTTACATGAATTATACAGGTATTCCATATTCAAATAGTGTGGTAGTGTTTTATAGGAAAGCGCTTTCAAAAATAACTTTGTAAAGGGGCCTGTTATGTTAAAACGAAGACCCGTTTCATTGCTGTCGTTGACGCTTGCCATCACCTTATTGTTATCTACGTTCGCATCCGTTGCCGCTGCTGCCGAATCTGACGGACAAGCACCACAAGCTGCGGCTGCGAGCAGCATGCAATCGTATGTGGAAGCCATGCAGCCCGGATGGAATTTAGGAAATTCTCTGGATGCTGTCGGGGCGGATGAGACAGCCTGGGGCAATCCGCGCATTACCCAGGCGTTGATCCAGCAAATTGCTGCCCAAGGGTACAAAAGCATACGCATCCCGGTCACCTGGGATAAGCACATTGGAGCAGCACCAAACTATACCGTTGAGTCTGCCTACATGAACCGTGTGGAAGAGGTTGTTCGCTGGGCACTGGATGCCAATCTGTACGTCATGATTAATGTCCATCATGATTCATGGACGTGGGTAAGCAATATGGAGCCCAAACATGATGAGGTGCTGGCTCGCTATAACGCATTATGGACACAAATTGCCCCACGCTTTAAAGACCAGCCTAACAAGCTGATGTTCGAAAGTATTAACGAACCCCGTTTCTCCGAAGGAGGGACTACGGATGAAGCGAAAATGAATCAGATGCTCCAAGAACTGAATGTATCCTTCCACAAAATTGTCCGCGCCTCTGGCGGTAAGAATGCCACTCGTCCCCTTGTTCTGCCTGGCTTGGACACCTCACCTGCTCAGGCCAAAATCAACGAGCTGTACAACACGATAACCAAGCTGAATGATCCCAATCTGATTGCCACCGTCCACTATTATGGTTATTGGCCTTTCAGTGTAAATATTGCGGGCCATACTACTTTTGATAAAGATACTAAAAACGATATCATCCAAACCTTTGATAACGTCTATAACACCTTTGTAGCCAAAGGTATTCCGGTTATTGTAGGTGAATTCGGTCTACTCGGCTTCGATAAAAATACAGGCGTTATTGAACAAGGCGAAAAGCTGAAATTCTTCGAGTATTTAACCTATTACATGAAAGAGAAGAAAATAACAGGTATGCTCTGGGATAATGGCCAGCATTTTAACCGCACAACGTACAAATGGTCTGATCCTGAACTCTTTAATGTTATTAAAGCCAGTCTAAAAGGGCGTTCCTCCAATGCAGACCGTGATCTCATTCACTTGAAGAAAGGCACCTCTGCTCAGGACACCAAGGTCACCTTAAACCTGAATGGCAATCAGCTGAAAACACTCAGTGTGGGCAGTAAGCAACTAACACAGAGCACCGACTATACGCTGAGCGGAGATACATTAACCTTAAAAGCCAGCTTGCTCACCAGCCTGACCACTTCCGGTAAATATGGGGAGAATGCCGTCATTACCGCTAAGTTTAACAAGGGGGCAGACTGGAACTTCAAAGTAGTCGTGTATGATACCCCAAAATTAAGCGCTGTCGAAGGGACTACACAAGCCTTTACCATTCCAACAGAATTCCACGGTAGCCAGCTCGCCACGATGGAAGCCGTTTATACCAATGGTGGCAATGCCGGTCCACAGGATTGGACGCCTTATAAAGAGTTTGGCAATACTTTTGCCCCTGCCTATGATGCCAATGGCATCAAGCTGCTACCTGAATTTTTTAATAGTGTAAAAGATGGTGAAGTCACGCTGAAGTTCCATTTTTGGAGCGGCGATGTGGTGACATACAAGATCACCAAGAGCGGAACCCGTGTAACGGGAACGACATCCTAATCAAAGGCTCAGCAGAAGATCGAAAAAAGGCGTTCCCGGAAATGAGCCGGTGAACGCCTTTTTTTATAGTTAAGCCTATAAGTTACCTTAGCCTTCCGGCTTATCTGTTAATTTTAACATCACCGTTTCTTCCTTGCCTGCCCGGTAAAAAGTAACTTTCAGCTCATCGCCAATCTTCTTGTTATCGTACAAGTAGCGACGTAAATCAAGGGTAGAGTTAATCGGTTCGCTATCAAACGCTGTAATGACATCGTTCAGCTTCAAGCCACCCTCCTTGGCAGGACCATGGGCCTCCAGAACGACTGCCCCATTTTTCACGCTGTCCGGCAACTTGAGCTCCTTGCGCTGAGTTTCATCCAGCGGTGCATATTCATTGTTGAGGTCCACCGTGTATACCCCCAGATAAGGGCGGGTGATCTTGCCGTCCTCAACCAGTTCATTCACCGTCTTCATCACCTCATTGGCGGGAATGGCGAAACCAAGTCCCTCAACACCAGTATCAGCGATTTTCATCGTATTAATGCCAATCACACGTCCGTCCAGATCGACCAGCGCTCCGCCGCTGTTTCCCTCATTAATCGCCGCATCGGTCTGGATCACATGCTGCTCCCAGTCATATACGCCATCCTGGTTAATGGAAATCGGAATGATGCGATTCGTATAACTCACAATACCGGAGGTAAGCGTGTCTCCCAGGCCAAGCGGATTGCCAATAGCAATGACCGTTTCACCCAGACGAAGCTTGCTGGAATCGCCGATATCCGCTACCGTGCTAATGCCTTTATCGTCAACTGCGAGTACAGCGATATCACTAATGCGATCCTTTCCGATCAGCTTTGCCTCTTTTCTGACGCCGTCTACCGTTACAATATCCAGATCATCTGATCCTTCGACCACATGGTTATTTGTCATAATGAAGGCTTTGCCTGAACTCACTCGGAAAATGACACCCGATCCAAGCGCGGATTGTTCCGTGCTTTTACCATCTTCCTCTTTCAGATTCACGATGCTGACGACGGCTGGGCGCACCTTGGCTGCCGCCTGCACAATCCGATCATACGGATCACCCGCTGCTTGCCGCAAGGGATAGTGACTGGCTCCCGTTACCGCCGTAGTGGAGGGCAGGCCTGTAATAAAGCTGAACAGAAGCACAGCAACCACTGCACTGACTGCACCGCTAATGACAGCAGCTTGCACCGGACTTACTCCACGCTTCCTGTGTGGCCAACGTCCACGTCCTCCACGGCGCGCCTTAAATGCCATTTTTTTAGCCGCACGTGTGGATACCTTTGTTGAATAAAAATCGTCCTCAAACAAGCCCATGCTAATCCTCTCCCCTTCGTTGTCATGCACCGACACTCACTAAAAAATTAGGGCTATTCGGGCTTGCGCCAACCTATGCTACAGAGAACCTGCTCCGTTGAACATCTCAAATGGATTGAATATCCCTTATCATCGGAATCCAGCAACCAATCGTTCCGGCCTACTTATTAATCACCACAAATGGTGCCTTCCTAAGCAACCGAATCTCATAAATTAGCATACACGCCGAATCTGACCCCGAATAGAGGAAAAAAGAGGAATGATTTCCAAACCAATGGACTACAATAGTAACAAGTCTTCTATTCTATTACAAAATGATCGTCTCATAGAGACGTTCTGGCCTGTTCCCGTCCGCTTAAAGCTGCCTATACTTTCGATGAGAGCCTTCCTTCAGAAAGCTTTCCGTTGTTAGCTTTATTGTATCACAGCACCCGGCAAAACCACAGGCAGAACCAAGCTCATTGCACGCCATTTCTAAAATATTTTTACAGGAGGAATATATGATGAATTCACATCGTTCGGCTATGGATGAAGTTCACATGGCTGCCAAGCTTGCGGATTTGAAAGACGAGCATTACCGCAATACACTGGCGCTAAGTACATTGATTGAACTACTGGTGGACAAAGGCGTAGTGACCCGTGAAGAGGTAGAACGCAAAGCCGCCGAGCTGGACAGCTTTATGGCTCACTTACCTTATCCCAAGGTGTAGGACGATCATAGTACGTATCGCACAATCGAAACTCACTGTCCTTGTAAAAACAGCCGCGGTCTTCCATCGCCCCACGTACAGTCAACTTCGCAAGTTCCATCATATTGTGGTCGCGGCTCAGATGTGCCAAATACGTGCGCTTCGTACGTCCTGTCAATAGCTCGCTAAGAATCGCACCCGCCATCTCATTGGATAAATGACCGATATCGCTGAGAATACGGCGCTTGATGTTCCACGGATAACGACCCATACGCAGCATTTCCACATCATGATTAGACTCCAGTACCAATACGTCCGCGTCTGATATCGCCTGTTTTACTTTGTCACTGACATAGCCGAGATCGGTGGCTACACTGAGCTTCTCTGCCCCATCATAAAAGCTATATCCTACAGGCTCAGCCGCATCATGGGATATGCCAAAAGACTCCACGCGTAGTGACTCAAATTCCCGCGTTGCGCCTGTCTCCAATATTCTGCGGTTATTGTCTGCAATTTGCCCAACAGCATTGCTGATGGCAAACCATGTCTTCTCGTTAGCATATATAGGTAAATTATATTTACGCGCCATGGCGCCTAGTCCTTTAACATGATCGGAATGCTCATGCGTGACCAAAATACCATCCAACTCTTCTCCGCTCAGATCGCGTTCTTTCAGCAATTCGTCAATACGCTTCGCGCTGAGACCTGCGTCGATGAGCAATGTCGTGTCTTCGTTCCGCACAACGGTAGCGTTGCCGGTCGAACCGCTCGACAGCACGGTAAATGAAATCCCCATATCTGTTCAAGACCCTTCTGTATGTTCTGTCTTTGGACTAATGACATCTCCATTCATCTGCACATAATACACACCTTTCCCGTTGTCCAGCATAAACCGCCACACGGGGGCAGCCACCTGGCTATCAGAGTTAAAGGTCTGTCCGTAATAACCGAGCCGGATATCCTTCACAATCGTATCACGCGGCAAATAGCCATCGATCAGCCTTGCCAGTGCTTTGGACGCAGGCAGCATTTTCTTTGCCTCATCCGAAGGCTGGAGATCGACCTTAATTTTGCGATACCCTGTAATTTTCTGATTACTGTAAAACAGAGCCAGCTTCACATTAAATAGCGGCCATTTGCCCTGAACCAGCGGATGAAGTACAAAAGCATCTGCTTGTCCGGATGCCAACTCCTCTTGAACATCCAGCGGATCATACTGAAAGTTATCGATATCCTTGATTTGTGGCTCCAATGCCTCAACTAGCGCGTCATGGGTGAATACCAGTTTGCTGTCCACCGGCTTCACCAGCTGCACACGATCATCCTTTTCTCCACTATGAACGTATGTGTAAGAAAGTTTAGGCAGCTGCGGGGTATCACCGGGAATCGGAGCCAGCACCTGAATGCTTTTCTCTTCCATTAAACGCTGCGTATTTTCATCCAATGAAGTAAAATCCAGATTCGGCCCTGCCGTTTCCTGCGCATCATGCCACAATTGGTAACCTAATACCACATTGAGCAGCAAAAATGTACAAATCAATACGTTCTTGGCGCGACTCCAATCCATTCCCGTTCCCCCTTCCTGTCACCTCTTTGTCTCCCGGTCTGGCTGCGTTTGTGTTGTATTCGATGCTGTCGTTACAGGGACAGCATGAATCTCAGCAACAGAACCGTCACTGAGCGTAACGCGCCACTCAGGAGAAAGCTTCAATCCATCATTAATCAGCTCCGGCTGATATACGGGAGTCAGATCTCGAATCGTCTTCCCTCTGCCTACAGTCTCCAGTTGCTTCTTCAAGGGCTCGCCACCCGGCAGCATAACCTTCTTTGAGGATTGCTCCCCGCCTTTGAGAAACAGCAACGAACGATCATAGACCGATGCCGTTTCCTGCTGGATTTGCAGCGAAATCGTACCAAAGCGGAACGATGGTGTGTCCAGCACTGGATAAGCACCATAATACTGCTGAAACATCACAGTTGTACGATTTTCATCACTGCTCTTCAATTTCAGCTGATACGAAGCATCCCAACCACCATGCTGATTCACAAAGTCAACCGCGGCCAGCACATCCCTAATCGGACTGCTTCCACCCGCCCCCGGCGCACTGGGATCGGTATAGCTCATCCATCGTTGCTCCTGCTTGATTTGCAGACTACGCTTGCTGTCCGTATAAATTTGGGAGCCGTCCTTTTCCTGAATATTGCGCGTAATCCCAGGATCGAAAAACAAATTCCGCTGCATTTGCTCCGTCGTAAACAACCCAGCATACACCACAGGCTGTGTAGTTTCCAGGTCATTCACGGGAATGTAGTACTGATTATCCACCAGCTCGTACAACGGGGCATTTTTACCGAAATTCACATGCTGTCGGATGTCCTCTACCGTCATATCGAACTGGTTCGCCTCATACACCACATCGCCTCTGGCACTGAAAAAGAGCGCGTGCGGCTTGGCATTCTTTTCATCTATATAGATCCAGATGCGGTTAATCGTCTCTCCCTGAAACACCGAATCCGGCGTCAGACGCATGACCCGCTCCAGTAATGAAACCGGGACTCCGCCTGAAAAAGATAATTCGATGCCTTCATTTTCGCTGCGAATCCGCGCCCAGTCTGCCGATTGAATACTTCGACGTTGAAAGTTGTTAAAGCTTCGGCTTTCCAGCCGTGTATAAATTAAATCGTAAAAAGTAACACCCGGATAAAAAACGGTATGCTTCTTCTCACCTTGGTGAATGAGCATTTTATCAGGAAACACGAGGTTCTCAATCTTTTTCTCCTGCCCCATGCTTTCGGTTTTGACATAGTTCGTCTCTGAAGTGAGTACAGAATCACTGCCCGGAAGGCGGTAAATCAAAAAATAAGTCTGTATCAGGCTGGAAGCAACCAGCAAAATAAGCGTCCAGGACTTCAAACGTTCCTTCACTGTGCTTCCCTCCCTTCACTCGACATGGGTAGCGTAAAGGTCGTACAGGTTCCCTGACCGTATTCCGACTCCAGAAAAATCTGGCCCCCATGCGCCTTTACAATTTCCCGGGCAATCGACAGTCCCAGTCCCGTGCCGCCCATATTGCGCGATCTCGCCTTGTCTACACGATAAAACCGTTCAAAAATCCGGTCCAGGTCTTTTTTGGGAATACCAATTCCGGTGTCTTGTACCGAAATGGATAGCATCCCCTCACTATTGCGGCGAGCTTCAATCCGAATACTCCCGCCATCTGGCGTATATTTCAGCGCATTGGACATCAGGTTGTCCAACACCTGCTCAATTTGGTCCCGGTCGATCACGACTTTACCGATTCCCTGCTCTACGAACATCCCTGAGCGAATGTGCTTTTGCTTCATTTGAAAAGAAAACCGATCTGCGACCTCGTCCAGCATCTCCATCACATCTGCAGGCTGCATCCGCAAAGGTGCCTCATTGGAATCGAGCCGTGACAGATGCAGCAAATCCGTAACCAACCGGATCATACGCTCTGTCTCGTTGCGGATCACGCCCACGAAACGCTCCGCGAGCTGCGGTTCAGCCATCGCGCCGTCATCCAGCGCCTCAGCATAGCTGCGGATGGTCGTCAACGGAGTGCGCAGCTCATGTGATACATTCGCTACGAATTCCCGCCGTGTCGTCTCCATCTCCTCCTGCTCCGTCACGTCTTGGAGTACGGCAATCGTTCCCGTAATGCCAAATTCACGCCGATGAATCGGCGTGAATGTCACACGGATGACGATGGGTTCATCCTGACCGGCTGGCTCCAGCTGCAAGAGCGTGGAGGCCGAAGAGCCGCTATACAGGGCCTCGGTTTCCTCCGGGTCGAT
The DNA here is from genome assembly GCF_900116035.1 of Paenibacillus sp. cl130. Taxonomy (NCBI): domain Bacteria; kingdom Bacillati; phylum Bacillota; class Bacilli; order Caryophanales; family Paenibacillaceae; genus Paenibacillus; species Paenibacillus sp. cl130. Next base: position 57,385 of record NZ_FOYG01000004.1, on the reverse strand, counting down.
CCCCAGCAGTACCGCGATATGCCTGCCGGTCATTTCGTTCTCGTTTACGCCCAGCATGGCGCTGGCCCGACGGTTGACCAGAATGACCCGGCCATTGTCATCAGTAGCGACCACACCGTCGCTCATATTGGTCAAGATGGAGGAGAGCTTCTCCTTCTCCTCTTCATTTTGGGACAGCGCCTCACGCAGACGGCCTGTCATATAGTTAAAGGCCACACTGAGCCTGCCGATCTCGTCATCACCAAATACAGGCATCTGCTGGTCGAATTTGCCCTCGGCAACCTCCGTTGCATGACGTGTCATCACCTTAATCGGGTGCGTAATCGTGTGGGCCAATACCACGCCCAGCACAGCCGTCAACGCGAGCGCAATGAGCATACCTGAGAGAAACACATTGTTAATGCGTTTCATCGTATCGTAGAGCTCGGTCATCGAAGCGGCGATGTACACCGCGCCGACAATCTTGCCTTGGCTGATAACAGGTTTGGCGACGACCTTCTTGCGGATATTATCCTCGTCCACCATGTATTCCTCGTTATCACGGATACCTTGGAGTGCGCGGCTGACCACTGTCTGCGTGTTTTTGCGTCCGACATAATCGGCGTGTGAACCCTGAGAAGTAATTAACACTTTACCGCTGGCATCCAGCACCTGAATTTCCGCGCCGCTGAAATCAAACAAATTATTCACGCGTGCACGCAGGCTTTCCACGCTGTCTTCTTCCATTTTGCCGTCACTGCCACTCAGATCCTGCTCCGCCAGCACGGACAGCATCTCCGCCCGTGCTTGCAAATCCTGCGTAAAATTACTCGTGAGAGAGTTCTTCATCGAGCTGACAAAGTAGACCCCAATCAGCTGCATGGCCACCAAGATAAGCAGCACATAGATAATAATCAGCTTTGCATGAATGGTACGAAAGAAAGACAGCCATCTCATGCCCGCAGGCCACCTTTGCCCCCGCTCACGATATATCCAAGGCCACGGCGTGTCAGGATGGTCTCCGGCTTGCTCGGGTTCTCCTCAATCTTCTCGCGCAACCTCCGAATGGTCACATCCACTGTCCGCACATCCCCGTAGTATTCGAAGCCCCACACCGCCTGGAGTAAATGCTCCCGCGTCATGACTTTTCCGGCATTCTTCGCCATGTAGTGCAATAGCTCATACTCACGGTGCGTCAGGTCAAGCGGTGTTCCGTTTTTGTAAGCTGTATACATATCCGTATCAAAAAAGAGGTCGCCCACGCGCAGCCCCTGCTTATCCTCCTGCGGCCGGCTTTCCGAAGCGCTTGCCCCGCCGCGTTGCTGTCTGCGCATCTGTGCCTTCACCCGTGCCAGCAATTCCCGTGTGCTGAACGGCTTTGTCACATAATCGTCCGCGCCCAGCTCCAACCCCAGCACTTTGTCGATTTCGCCGTCCTTAGCGGTCAGCATAATAATCGGCGTCTGGAGCTGATGCCCACGTACCTCGCGGCATACGTCCATGCCATCCATGCCCGGTAGCATCAGATCCAGCAGAATCAGGTCAGGCTGCTGCTTGACCGCGATATCCACCGCGCTGATTCCATCGAAGGCGCAAATCACCTGGTAGCCCTCTTTTTCCAAATTAAATTTTAAAATATCAGCGATCGGCTGTTCATCATCCACTACCAGAATCGTTCCCTGCATATAGCGTTCACCTCTCTTCACGGATCATAATTTATAATTAACTTACGTTTGTCAGTACCTATAAGATGTTTATTCTATTCTATCATACCCGTGAGCCATTCCATTACTTCTCTAGACCCTTTTCTTTAAGCAGAAAAAAACCATGCCTGCACCTAATGTTAAGCATGCAGAAAAACATGGCCTTTCCCTTTGATTCTCATAAATCATGTAACTCTCGATATAAACATCCAATCTATCTTAAATACGTCATTGGATTGCGTGGCGTATTATCTTTACGAATTTCAAAATGCAGATGCGTTCCGGTCGAGCGTCCTGTGTTCCCCATGACTCCAATCGATTCGCCTTGCTGAACCACCTGTCCTACATGAACGCCAATGCTGCTCAAATGCCCGTACACGGTTTGGTAGCCGTTGCCATGATCGATCATAATAACATTGCCGTATCCATTCTGCTGACCTGCAAATGATACCACGCCTTCATCTGATGCGTGAATGTCAGCACTACCGACCAAGTCCACACCCTCATGCATACGTCCCCAACGTGCGCCAAAGCTACTCGACATCGATGCGCCGGACACCGGCCAAGCGAACTGTCCTGAGCCTTCTCCCACGACCTTCGTTCCTCTAAGAACCACCTCAGTAACAGACGGCTGCAGCACCTTTTGACCGAGCCATTCCTCTTGCACGACCTCACCGTTCTCCTTGGTCAAACGATAGTCCATCTCTTTAAGACCTGCTTGTCCCGGTCTGACCACTTTGGTAACTCCTGCCTTCAGTTCATCGCTCTGGCGAATCTCAACCTCAGGCTCGATGGCAATCTGTTCGACGACCTTCTCTACTGTTCGGACCGTAACCGGAGCCTTTGGAGCAGTAAGCTTCAATTCGTCCCCAATTTGCAAATACAGCTCACGCGAACCGGGATTGTTCTGCTTAATCTCCCAAGCGGTCATATTAAATTTAGTTGCAATCGAAGACAAAGAATCGCCTTCTTGCACTGTATACGTGATAGGAGCCTCGCGCCCCTCAGTCAACACTTTGACTGCTTCAGCCTCCGTCAGCACCTTGTTCGGGTCTGCTTTCACAGGCTCGTACGCGATTTTCTCACGGATACCGGCAGACTCCAGCCATGCTTTAGGGGTTTTAGTACTAGCACTCGCATGGCTGCTGCCCACGGATGTTTTGCGAACCAGCCCCTTGATGCCTGTAGATGTACCCTCACCCACAGGTGTGTACTTCTTCTGTACTTGTTTTAAAGCCGCTTGTGCAGTCGCTTTGTCCTTTACAATGCCAACCGTCTGACCGTTGACCTTCACTTCTACCCCTTTGGCATACGCTGTCAGCATACCGTCCAGCTTCTTCAGCGTGGCCGCGCTGTCGATATCCGCTTTATATGCCTTCTCAATGCCTGTCGTTACCGCGCTCGTATTGAGCACCATATCGACGCCGGGATACTTGTCCTTATATTGTTTGCTCTTCGTTGCGTACAGCTGTTTAAGTTGTTGCTCATTCAAGATATTCCCGACCTCGACGCCTTTTACATACACTTTATAATAAGGAACTGTGTTAGCCCCGACATACTGATTACTCGCAAAAATAAGACTGCCTGCAATCACCACACCGCCTGCCGTCCAGCTCAACCACTTTCTCCGACCGCTCCACCACTTTGCTATTTTCCCCGCTTCCACAGCAGGCTTGTCTGCAACGTTTGAGTCTGCATTCCTGCTGTCTGGTGAATCCTGCTCCCTCAAAACCTTCATGACTCTCTCCTTTTCAGCATATCTTATCTCTATATAAATGCGTTCGTTATTGGTCTTTCACACTATGAATCTAGCCTGTATTCACAAGCATCTATGATATTAGTCGCTATCTACCATTGCATAGTTGCGTAAAAGGTTTCAAAAATTTAACCTTTTCACAACACTGTTTACTTTAACATAGCCTTTACAAAGAATTCAACTACACTCCAGTTCCTTCCTGACACGCAAAAAAATCCGCGCATGGCGCGGATTCTACAGTCCTATTTTGAGCATAAACATTTTCCATGAATTCATCGTTTATTATTCAAGATTTTGCAAAATACTATTTAAGCAAATCCATCAGCTTGTTATATTCCTCTTTGGTCAAATACTTCGCAAGCACCTGCTGAATATCCTGAAGCTCCTGCTCGGTGAGACCGCCTTCCATCGCAGCTGATATTTTCTGCATCTCCTCCGGCGGTAGCTTATTCATCAGAATCGCAAAAATTTCCTGCTTCTGTGCAGCCGGTAAGTTGTTCTTCTTCTCCGTCAAATGGTCGGGCGTAATCACTAAATCATGGCCTTCAATACTCGTTCCGGGTGTAGCTGTACCTTCTGCCTGCTTCCGTGACTCGTTGCCTGATGTTCCGGCCGACGTGGCCCCCTCCTGAGATACCTTGCCATTGGCTACGCCACCAGCCTCACTCCCGCTTTCTTCTAAGCCCTGTCCCATGACAGGCAACGCATCATCAGGCGGTGTTACACTTCCCGAGCCACTTCCCGTCGTCTTGTTCTTCCCCGTGTTTGTGCTTTGGTCCGTACCCGCACTGCCTTTTAGCCAACCCAATCCCCATATGGGCTGATGATCGAGCTGAATGTTAAACTGCCGCAGCAGCGATTGAACATAAGCATTAACGACTACACCTGTCACTGCCAGCGTTAGTGCGCTAACCAACACCACCGTCATTCCTTTTTTGAGCAGCCATCCAAGCCACCTCATATCCCGTTACCTCCTTATACGCATCCTGCCATGTGTGTATCATCATGAAGTGCATATAGATCAGTATTGACGAGATATGACGATTTTTAACCCATGGAATATGTAAAACTAGCACAATTCAATAGAAGATGCCACATTCTGATTGAATCAGCGCGTACGACGCACCCAGAAACGGAAAATGTCACTGCGGACATAATCCAGAGAATACAGCACCTGCCTGTTCATTTCATCATAGTGAAGCTGCTTCAATAGTAATACCGTAGCCTGCGGATGCTTCAGCAGACGTGTCATATGTGCGTCGTCATAGTTGGGAACGGTAAGCTCGGAATACGCTCCGACGATTCGCACCCCCGCCTTGAACTCAAGACTCTGAAAAAGTGAGCCTGAAAAAGAGTCACCTTCCAGAATGGGACCGGCTAATTTCTCTGGCATCCAGTTTATAGAGTGGGCTACAGCCTCTCCGTTGGCAGTGCGTGTACGCTCTAGGGCAATCATGGGCTCATTTTCGGAAAATCTCATCTGTTCGGCAATATCAGGAGGACAAACCGAAATTCTCTGAATGGATTCCAGCTGCTCGTCTTCCCGTAACCCTGCCGAACGAATCATGTCCCCGATGCTGTACAGGCGGTCCAGCGAGCTTGGAATACTCGGCAGCGGACAAGTAGCAAACGTGCCACTCCCGTGTTTTACTAGTAGCTTACCTTCCGATTCCAGTTGGCGAATAGCTCCCCTTAGCGTCGTACGCGAGACACGAAACGATTGGGAAAGTGCAGTTTCTGACGGCAGCCGATCCCCCGGACCCATTTGATTAACCTTCATATATTCTTCTATAAGCTGCTTTATGTTCTCTTGTTTTGTTGACACCGTCCGAAGCCCAGCCTTTCTATTGTGTTAAGCCATATAAATCGGATTCGTAAAAGCAATCATCATCACGCAGTCTTCCATGCAGCCGTAAAGCTCGGCTCTTATCCAGCCCTTTCCTAGCGGATCTTGCAATGACAGCGTATATTCTCCTGTTTGAGCAGGGATCTGAATCTCGGAGCATATTCCATGACTACTTGTCAGCAGAAGACGAAGATTCTGAGGCTTGAGGTTATAATGGGATGCTCTTGCTTCCACATCCAATTGAACCGTCACCGATAGTGAATCCTCTACAGTCAGCTCTATATATTCGCCGATGTGATAACGATTTTCTCTGCCCTTAATCTGTGCCCACATCGTCAGTAACGGTCCCATCGTAACTGACACTGAACCGTGGCGAATCGCCTCAACTGCCCGGCCTGCTAAACCTTCTCGCTCTTCTGCTTCATCATGAACACCCAGATACGTAACAGCCGGAAGCGCATCATCTGGTTTAGATACATGCCAGTCCCGACCGCTTACCGCAGTGATGCGATACCCCTGATTCAACAAATCGGTCCACATGGCAAACGCCCGCTGGCTATCCCGCTTAATAGATGGCATAAGCGTTGACCAGACCTCTATATAATCCACCTCATGCCAATCCTGAATAGTGTACTCCCAAAAGCACCCCGTACAGATCGGACTTCCAATCCTGAACGGATGGGCAATCCCTGCAATGCCTCCCTGCTCATGCACCTGCCGAATCCCCTCATGGATGTCATCTGGTCCCAGCACACGCCAGTCGATAAAGCGGTCAACCCCAAGCGTCAGCATATGCCCGTAAAAGGTCGTCCACTCCATTCCTGAAATGATCGGGAGACCGAACTGCCGCTGAATCCGTTCCTGATCCGCAAGTGCCGATTGCGTGTTGTGATCCGTCATAGCGATACATTCAAGCCCGAGATTGGCTGCACTTTGGGCCAGCTCCTCCAGTGTTTGCTTGCCGTCGCTGTGAAGCGTATGGGTGTGAAGCTCAGCCGGAATCCATTTAAGCATATGCTGCTTCCTCCCCCAATACATGAATTTGGTAGGCAAGCGTCTCGGTCACAACGGCATGCAGACTGACCGTAATCCGCCACATGCCTGGCGGATGATCTCCTGCAAGGAATCCCGGGGAAGCCGCAGACGAACCGAGCCAATGCTCCTGCTGCATCTCGGGACGGTGCGCATTTCCGCGGTGACGGAGAGGATCATCGACAGACAGCGTTAATAAATTTTGCAGCGGTATATACTTCTTCCATAGATCGGATGAATGCCCCGGCTCTTCGTATCCGTATTTGCTCATGCTCTCCTCAATGATTTCTCGTGCTTGCTCTTGATCCTCCAATAACTTGGGCGTGTAAGAGAAGTGAATACGGATCGTTTCAGTCGGCTGTGGAATATGAAAAGAGTACGTAATATGGCTCTGGGTGCAGGTTCTGTCGACCGTTCCTTCCACATACAGTAGTCTGCTCATGACTCCCCATCCTGGCTAGACGGTTCATCCACAACATGTTTCACCATATCATTCACAGTATGTTCTTCATCACCCGACATGTCTTTGTCTGCCGCCCACAAAACACCCACGGGTTGAAGCCGCGTCAGCTCAATCACCCGGTCTGTACGAATACCTGGAAACTGCGGGAGATTATCTTCGTTTAACGTAAAAGCACACAGTCCGACCACTTCCATGCTGTCCGCACCGCCTTCCAGCAATACGGCTCTGATTTCAGCTATATCCTCAAGCACAGCTTCTCCAGACAGCTTGACCGTGGTAGAAAAATGTGACTCTGCACCCTCATAAGCGGCTCTAAATTCCCCGAGTCTCAGATCATAATGGCACGATGAATACCACTGCTCCGAGCCGTGAAGGCGAAGCTGGACATCGACACAGGCATCCTCCTCACGCCGATTGAAGCCAGGTCTGGACGCTGGAACCGATTCTCTGCCTGAATCCCGCAAGGGGCGTTTGGAAGTCTGTATAAACACATAGCTACGCTGGTGTGCAAGTGTAATGGAAGACGCTTGTGATGGCATTTCCAGCTCCTGCTGACGTTCCATCTCCCACCCAGTGACCTGATAGGCAAAAGGAAAACGGCTCATGACAGCCTCACGCGGCTCTTCCTCTGGTTTCCAATGGAAAGCAGGCGGCAGCATAAAACGATAGTCCGATGAAATGTCATCCTTAAAGTTTCCGTTGGTTGTTGCGGATTGGAGAACAGGATGCCCGCCCAGATCATAATTCCCATTAAACGCAGTCGTAATATGATGTGCCCCCTGGAAAACAGCTTCCAGAACATTGTCCTCTGCATCTAGCTCTACGCGGTACATCCATTCGATATCGGTGGTTCTTCCCCATTTGCTCATAAGCAGCGGCGCGGGCGTTCCCTCATCTTCATGGCTGAACATCATCTGGTATTCGATGACCGTCTTCCCCTCGTTCACTTCTATGGAATAGAACAAAACAAGCGGTGTATCCGTAAAGCGATTCTCATAAGGATGTGACAGATTACGGCCATATAAAAGCGGGGTATGGCGATAAATCAGCGATCTTGGAGAGGAATCAGCCACGCAGCGCAGTTCAACCCCGTCGATCCATGCTCGAGATACAAGCGGAGCCGATTCCAGTTCGCGAAATTCGGCATAGACCTCGTAATCGCCTTCTTTTAGATATCCCAACAAACGGGTGTACACTCCCTGACTGCTACCATAGTACAAAATGACATCTTGATTATAGGCTTCATTCAGGTAGAGACGTACAAAGGCAGATTCTCGATCTGTCGCAGCCCAGTCACTGTCTGATCTGGCGAACAGATCAAGCTCCGCGTATCCGTCTTCTGGCATGGAAAATGTAAACCGGAATCCGTTTCCCGGACTGAGCTCAACCTCCGCCTTGTGTAAGGCAATCCGATAACCACAATCCAGCAGATCCTTTTCCCACGCTCGCCCACTAAACCCGGTAATTTGCACCTCTGCTTGGCTGTTCATCCCTGTAACCTCCTTAGTGTATAACGGCGGTCTAGCTGGCATCCGCATCCTTCACCATTGTCCGAATATAAAAGTAGCCCATAAAAGAACACAGTAAAAACATAAACACTGCCATTGCACTGGCCGTATGCGTCTCCTGATAGCTGGAAAACACCTGCTGCATCGCAACACCCAGCACTTGTGGCGAGTTGGCACCGATCAGGAAGGGAGCCGTAAAGCTTCCCATGATTCCCATGAAAATGAAGGTCACCGCAACCCACATCGTTTTGTAGGAAAGGGGTAAAATAAAGCGCCCAAACAGCTGCATCGTGCTGGCTCCGGCATCTCTGGCACTTTCGACGACAGCGTTTGGAATGCTGGCAAGTGCCGAGCTGAGCAGCATGGTTGCGAACGGAATGTTGAACCACAAATTAGCCAGCACCAGCCCTTTGTAGTCATAAATAATCCTCGGAATCGTCTCAATGCCAAGCGGCAGCAAAAGACGTGCAGCCCAACCGTGATTACCATACATGGTAATGATCGCATACGTTGCAATTACACCGGGAACAAACATCGGAATAAAATACAACCGACCTATCCACTTCACGACAACCCCTTTACCGAATCTCAGATAAACCGCCAAAGCATAGCTGATGACCAGAGTAAGGGCCGTCGAGACTAACGTGACATTAATGGTATACATGATATTTCTACGCATGGCAGGTTCCGTGAACAACCGAATATAGTTGGCCAGTCCGTAGCCCGTTCCATATTGATCAATCAAGCTTTCCTTCACGGCATAGAGAATCGGAATAATAACGACGACCAGCAAAATGAGAAAAGACGGGATGACCAGGGCAAGCCCCAGCATCCCCCTTTTGGACAATGAACTCATGATCAACCGCCCGCTACTTCACTTTGCCAGCGTTTGTAGATTTCCTGCTGAAGCTCTCCGCTGTTAAAGCTGCGGTATCCAGAAGATACACTGTTAAATTTCTCTTGCAGCTCCGTTGGCATCAGATTCCACTTAATCCCCGGATAGCCGTACATTTTATTAATAACCACCGTTTGCGCTTCGGGCGTCAGTATATAATTCAAGAATTCCTGAGTTGCTTCTTTTTTGGAGGAAAGCGAAGGAACCATCAGATAAGAGGGTCCACCTGTAAAGGCAGGGTCGATCTGTGTCAGCTTCACCGTGTCTGGAAGCAGCCCTTTAGCCAGTTGCTCGAGCGCCATATCAGACCAGGCTGGAACCATGTCAACCTCTCCACTTGCCAAAATATCAAGCGTGCCTTGGTTTTTCTTAGGATAGACTCCTTTTTGGTACATCGAAGGACCCAGTTCCTTGAGCAGTGAGAATCCTTGATCCCATTTCTTCATATTTGCCGGATCATCACTGTTCATCGCCTCTGGTGGAAGGAAATTATAGATAACCGTGTTCACAAACGAGCTGCCTGACCCACCAGTGGACGGATCATTATAGGCAAACTTACCCGGATGCTGACGAATCCACGTGTACAGCTCGTCGGCTGTTTTCGGAGGTGTTGCTACTTTTGCACTGTTATAGGCAAGGACAACCGAAGAGGCACGGTATGGAATGGCCTGATTGTTGACTTGCTCGAGATATGTTTCATCAACATTCTTCAAATTTGGAACCTTGGCAGCATCCACCGTTTCCCACAGTTTCTCGCCTACCCCTTTGGTGATGTCATCCAGACTGCCTTCGTACAGGTCGATATCTGTATCGGTTTGTCCGCTTTTCTTGGCTGCGATCAGACGATCCAGTGTAGATGCGCCTCCGGTCCCTGCTGGCAAATACACCAGTTTGACCTTAACGTGATCATTTTTAGCTTCAAAGTCCTTGATTAACGTTTCCCACAGCTCTTTGACGTTCAGGGACCCTCCAGTGTACAAGGAAATTTCCGTCGTTCCCGTAGCCGCTCCCGCTTTTGTAGACTTGGCTTCCCCAGTAGCCGTGGCGGCATTACCGCCGTTTCCACAGCCAGCCAACAACGATAAACTAAGTACCCCTGCCAAAACCAGACCCATATTCTTTTTCCCAAACACGTTGTTGCCTCCTTTAGATAGTTGCACAAGTTCGCAGCATCACCAGATGATGCGTTCGTGATGGACATTGATGCGATATAGAGGTTGATCGTGAATCTTCACTGTGCTGATGGAAAAGTAACAATTTTACTGAAGCTGAATCTGATGTGCTCTCCACTGCGCAGCTCGGCCGCTCGTTCACGCGGCACAAACATTTTCAGATGATGGGTACCGCTATCCAGCGAAACTTCCGCATAATGCCCGAGAATCATCACTTGTCTGATCGTTCCGGCTAGAGAACCATTTTCTTCCGTCGTCAGAACAATATCCTCTGGTCTTACACCAATCATGGATTCACCTGTGTATTCATGCTCTTGTGCAAACGGTATTCCGCTCACAGAGACACTGCGACCTGTGCTCACCCCCTTTAATAAATTGATACGGCCAATAAAACCCGCTACAAAAAGTGACTGTGGCTTGTCATAAATCTCCTGCGGTGAAGAGAGTTGCTCAATTCGGCCCGCATTCATAACGACGATTCGGTCGGAAATGGACAGCGCCTCCTCCTGATCATGGGTGACGAACACCATCGTCATCCCTGTCTGGGTCTGGATATCGCGCAGCTCCTCTCTCATCTCCATGCGCAATTTGGCATCAAGCGCGGAAAAAGGCTCGTCCAGCAGCAATACATCAGGCTTTAGCAGCAAAGCCCGAGCGAGTGCTACCCGCTGCTGCTGACCGCCCGAGAGCTGTCCTGGCGTTTTACGCTCTGCGCTCTCTAGCCGAACCAGCGCTAGCGCTTCCTTCACCTGACGGTCAATTTCTGTCTTCTTCACCTTTCGAATCTTCAACCCGAAAGCCAGGTTGTCATACACGGTCATATGCGGCCACAAATTATAACTTTGGAACACCATAGCCGTCGGACGCTTTTCGGGCGGCAGCTTGAGTACGCTTTTACCCTGAATCTGAATGTCGCCACTGTCCGGGTCCAAAAAGCCGCCAATGGAGCGAAGCACGGTTGTTTTACCACAGCCGGAAGGTCCTAGCAGTGTCACCAGCTCTCCCTTCATCACGTCAAGTGAAATGCCTTTGACTCCGTCTCCTGTCTTGAAGCGCTTGGTTAACTCTTGAATGGATAATTGAATGGGCATTAGCTTAGGCTCCTTTTTCAGGATTTTGCAAACTCCTCTTTTGACCAATTACGTTATTTCACCTGAAATCCGCCTGCCAGTACATCCGCACTTACAAAACGCTTGGCTGCCAATAGCAGAATGATCGTTGGCAGAGTAAGAATGACAGAGAAAACAGCGCCCGTTGTGCTCGGATAATCAGCAATGATGGAATACATGATGACTGGCATTGTTTTATAGTCCGGTGTTCCGACAAGGAGTGTCCCCTGTGCTTCATCTAGTGAAGCAAGAAAGGTAAAGATGGAGGCGACCACAATGCCGGGCAGCGCCATAGGAAAGGTGATTTTCCAAAACACCCGAAATGGTCCGGCTCCGGCATCCCGCGCTGACTCCTCCTGTGCACGATGTACGCTGCGGAAGGCAGAGGAAGGAATCCAGGTCATATACATGAGCGTGTTTACCATATGGATAAGCACAATACCTGCAAAGGTGTTCATCAACCCGAATTGGTAGAATAGTACGGCAATGGACACATACAAACCCATTTTCGGAAAAGCATGCGTAAGCAGGAATGAGAAAAGAAACCACTTACTGAGCGGGAAAGAAATTCGTGCAAAGGCATAAGCAGCAGGAATACATACGATAATGGAGCAGACCGTAACGGTAATCGCAATCAGGAAGGATAGGGAAATCGAGCTGAGTACATCATCCTGGGTAAGTACAAACTTCCACCATTCCAGTGACAAGCTCTGCGGAAGCGGTGCAGGATACTGCCATTTTCCCGAAACCGCCAAAAGGAGAAGGTTGGTCAGAGGTCCCAGGAAAAAAATGACGAAAATGACAAGCACGATGAATTCCACAATTTTGCGTGTGCCGAGTGAGCGAAGATACCAGTTCATAATTCATCCCTCTCAAGACGTCTAGACGTCCGAGTCTCTTTTCTATTTGGATTATAGAGAGGGTTTGTTATCACAAATCGACAAGGAAGATAAGATTATGTAAAGGGGGAGGAACCATTTAACACTTCACAGAATAAAAAAAAGAGAGAGGCTGCTAACAGCCTCTCTCCTTGAACATGTATCAATAGCTATATCATTCTTGTCCTACAAATAAATCGGAAGCACCTGATTTGTTTGATCGCGATTACGCCCAACCGAGAAAATAGCAATTGGGATACCTGTCAGATCAGACACGCGTTGTACGTAATTGCGTGTAGTCTCAGGCAGTTCCTCCAGCGTTTTCACGCCAGTGATGTCTTCGCTCCAACCTGGCATTTCTTCATATACCGCTTCGCATTCCGCTAGCATTTTCAGGCTAGCCGGATAATGCGTAATCACCTCGCCGTGGTACTTGTAACCTGTGCAAATTTTCACTGTTTTCAGGCCAGTCAATACATCCAGCGAGTTCAGGGAAAGACCCGTTAACCCACTGACACGACGGGCATGACGCACAACGACGCTGTCAAACCAGCCAACACGACGAGCACGACCTGTAACCGTACCGTACTCATGACCTGTTTCACGAATGTAATCGCCGACTTCATCGTTCAGCTCAGTTGGGAAGGGTCCATCACCTACACGAGTTGTGTACGATTTAGCTACACCGATGACTTGTTGAATCTTGGACGGTCCCACACCGGAACCAATACATACGCCGCCAGCCGACGGGTTGGAGGACGTAACGTACGGATACGTACCTTGGTCGATATCGAGCATAACGCCTTGCGCACCCTCGAACAGTACCTTTTGATTTGCGTCAATCGCATCATTCAACACGACAGACGTATCTCCTACATAAGGACGGATAAATTCAGCATACTCCAGATACTGTTTCAGTATTTCTTCTACGTCCAGCGGCTCGCCGCCGTATACTTGTTCAATCACTTGATTTTTTTCTTTCGTTTGATGGCGCAGCTTCTTTTCGAATTCCTCTGCATCCAGCAAATCAGCAATACGAATACCGTTACGTGCAGCTTTATCCATATAAGCAGGACCGATCCCTTTACGGGTAGTACCAATTTTGTTAGGACCTTTGCGGTCTTCTTCCAGCACATCCAGCGTCATATGGTACGGCATAATCACATGTGCACGGTCACTAATGACCAGATTTTTTGTGGAAAAGCCATTATCATGAATGTAAGTAATTTCTTCAATAAGAGCGGCTGGATTTACTACCATGCCGTTGCCAATAACACACTTTTTATCTTCATAAAAAACGCCGGATGGAATCAGGCTCAGCTTGTACTTTTTACCGTCAATGAGAATCGTATGACCAGCATTGTTTCCGCCTTGGTAACGGGCTACCACTTCAGCGCTTTCCGCCAGATAGTCCGTGATTTTACCTTTGCCTTCGTCTCCCCATTGTGTTCCCACAACGACTACAGTTGACATGTTTCATTCCTCCGTGGAGTGCCCACAGACACTCTAATTTTGAGCTGACACACTACGCATATCCAACTTCAACCGCCTGAGCGAGCAGATATGGAGCGTTCTCGGACAGCAGGAAAAAACGTCCGTCGCAGACATTCCGTAGGTTCGGAAAGCCCCGGGCGTATTGTTCTCCCCACTGCGTTGAAGCAGCACTATAAGTGTAACAGCACCATTTTTTAAAGTCAAATAAAAAGCGAACATTATATTACATGAAAATAGTATTGTTCGTAATTGAGAGTTTCATTCCTTATATGAAATACGTGAATTCTATAAAAAAAGACCCTTTCGAGATCGCGAGATCCGCGTCGAAAGAGCCTTTTCTAATGATACTAATATGTTATCCGGCGAACGCATCCGAATGGGCACGCTCGTAATTAGCGAATTTATTATAATTTTTGAGAAAGACCAATTCTACCGTACCGACCGGGCCGTTACGCTGCTTGGCAATGATAATCTCAATAATATTCTTCTTTTCTGTTTCTTGATTATAGTAATCATCCCGGTACAGAAACGCCACGATATCAGCATCCTGCTCGATAGAACCCGATTCCCGCAAGTCACTCATCATCGGCCGCTTGTCTTGACGCTGCTCCACACCCCGACTCAGCTGGGAGAGGGCAATTACAGGCACTTCAAGCTCACGAGCGATTTGCTTCAATGTCCGTGAGATTTCGGATACCTCCTGCTGCCGGTTCTCGCCTGCTTTGCCTCGTCCGTGAATAAGCTGCAAGTAGTCGATTACGATCATACCCAGTCCCTTTTCCGTCTTGAGACGGCGGCATTTGGCACGGATATCAGCCACAGTGATGCCGGGCGTATCATCGATATAGATTTCCGCCTCTGACAAGGCTGCAATGCCCATCGTCAGCTTCGCCCAATCGTCGTCGCCTTTAAATTCACCTGTCCGCATGACGTTCGCGTCCAGATTGGCCTCGGCGCAAATCATCCGCTGCACGAGCTGAGCGGCCGACATCTCCAGACTGAAGATGGCTACTGTCTCTTTTGCCCGAACTGCAACGTTTTGCGCAATATTCAGAGCGAACGCTGTTTTACCTACGGATGGACGGGCGGCCACAATGATCAAGTCATTGCGCTGGAAACCCGCCGTCATCTTGTCCAAATCAACAAACCCGGACGGAATCCCGGTCGTATTGCCCTTGTTCTGATGCAGCAATTCAACGCGGTCAAACACTTCCATCACGACATCGCGGATGGCAATAAAGCCACTACCTGAGCGCCCGTTGGATATCTCCATAATCTTGCGCTCAGCATCGCTCAGCATACCAGCGACATCTTCGCCACTGCTATAGCCTTCGCTCACAATCTGTGTAGCTGCACGAATCAAGCGACGAAGCATCGCTTTTTCTTCAATGATCTGGGCATAGTAATCCACGTTAGCCGCTGTTGGCACCCCGTGAGCCAGCTTCGCCAGATAACTGACACCGCCGATATCCTCTAGCTGTCCCTTGTCCTGAATTTTCGAGGTCAGCGTAACCAAGTCAATCGGCTGTCCGGATTCACCCAGCTCAATCATTGCTTCGTAAATCATCTGATGAGCCTTATCATAAAAGTCCTCGGTCTGCACCCGCTCCATTGCGGTAATCAGTGCTTCAGACTGGAGCAAAATAGACCCGATAACCGCCTGTTCAGCCTCCAGATTTTGCGGAGGAATCCGATCAAAAAATTCGCCGCCCATAATTATTCTTCAGTCACCTGTACTTTCAGCGTAGCTTTGACCTCAGGATGAAGCTTAACGGTCATTTGAGTCACGCCCAACGTACGAATCGGTTCTTCCAGCTCAATTTTGCGTTTGTCCAGCTTGATGCCAGTTTTAGCTACTGCCTCCGCGATTTGCTTGCTTGTAATCGCGCCGAACAGCCGTCCACCTTCACCAGCCTTCGCCTTGAGCTGAATCGTTGTCTCTTCCAGCTTTTTGCCGAGCGCTTGAGCCTCTTCCTTTTCCTCTTGCTTGCGCTTTTCCTCAGCAGCATTCTGATTTTCCAGCGTCTTCATATTTCCTTCTGTCGCTGGACGGGCAACACCACGCGGCAACAGGAAATTCGCTGCATAACCGTCCGACACTTCCTTAATTTGCCCCTTCTTGCCTTGGCCCTTCATATCTTTAATGAATATCACTTTCATTCAAATAACCCCTCTTCCCCATCAATTTCGGCCAGCACGTCGACCACTCTGCGCTTAGCTTCCTCCAGCGGGCAATCCAGCTGAACCGCCGCATTCGTCAGATGTCCTCCGCCGCCTAGCCGTTCCATGACGACCTGTACGTTCATGCGTCCGAGTGAACGGGCGCTGATCCCCACCAGGCCGTCAGGACGTTCACTGACCACAAAGGAGGCCAGTACATCCGTCATATTGAGTAATGAATCCGCCACCTGAGCAATCAGGAGCTGCGGTATTTTCTGTCCGGGCTCAGTTACCGCAATTGCGATATGCCCATATATCATTTTAGCATGCTTAATAATTTCCGCCTTAGCAATATATTCATCCAAGTCCTCTTTTAACATGCGCTGGATCATTACTGTATCTGCCCCACTACGCCGTAAAAAGCCGGCTGCCTCGAATGTACGCGAGCCTGTATGCAGCGAAAAATGCTTGGTATCCACCGTAATCCCCGCCAGCAGTGATGTTGCCTCCAGCGGTGTCAGTTGGACCTTCTCATGGATATATTGCAGCAGCTCGGTCACCAGCTCACAGGCCGATGACGCATATGGCTCCAAGTAGATCAGAACCGAATCGTTAATAAATTCCTCGCCCCGACGATGATGGTCGACAACCACCACCCGGCTGGCCGTTTGCACCAGACGCGGCTCAATCGTCATTGAGGCCTTATGCGTGTCCACCACGACCAGCAGACTGTGCTCAGTCATCAGCTGGAGCGACTGCTCTGGCGTCATGAGCGCTTGCGATAACTTCTCATCCTTGTTTACCTGCTCCATCATTCGGTCGATAGACGGATTGGATTTATCCAGTACGATATGTGCCTCTACATTGTAAAGTGCCGCAGCCTTCCACACACCGATGGCCGCTCCCAATGCATCCATGTCCGGTATTTTGTGTCCCATGATCAGGACGCGGTCGCTCTCCTGCATCAGGTCACGCAGCGCATGTGCAATGACTCGGGCACGCACCCTGGTACGCTTCTCGACAGCATTGGACTTGCCTCCATAAAAGGACAGGCGCTGTCCCGCCTTCACTGCTGCCTGATCGCCCCCACGTCCAAGCGCCATATCTAGACTGGATTGGGCCAGCTCGCCTAGCTCCTTGATGCTCTCTGCACCGAAGGACAAGCCAATACTCAGTGTCATTGGTACTTTTAAATCCGCCGTCATTTCCCTTACGGTATCCAGAATGACGAATCGACTTTGCTCCAGCTCCTGAAGCGCTTTATGATTTAGCATAATGAGATAACGCTCAGAAGATAATCGACGCAAATAAATATTGTACTGATTAGCCCAAGATGTAATCTCGCTTGACACCTTTGCAATAAGCGCGGTGCGTTGCTGATCGTCCATTCCCTGAGCAGCCTCGTCCATATTATCGAGCATGACGATACCGAGCGCCAACCGCTCGTTTTCATACTGCTTGCGTAGCACCGCCAACTCCGTTACTTCATACAAATATATCAGACGCTCATCGGGCACGATCAGAAACTGATAATGACGCTCATCATGCTGTAGCTCCACCTTCAGCTCACGAGCAGGCTCCTTTGTTTCCTTCTTGGTGCTTAGAGCACCTGCGAGTTGAGGAAACAAATCTTGAAGAGACTCACCAATCAGCGATTGCTCCTCGAACATCTCCCCGGCAAACCGATTGTGCCATTCTACCGTTCGATTTTCACTGTATAAAATGATGCCGAACGGCAATGTACTAATCGCTTCCCCTTCCACCCGCTTGATCCGGAAGGAAAGACCGCTGATATATTGATTCAGTTCCCGACGAAAATCCAATTCCGTCTTCAGCATCAGTCCGCCGAGCAAGAATGACAGCAGCAGTCCTATCACACCCAGTTCCCAGTTGTACATGGAAATACATATGACAAGCACCAGCAGCAGTAAAAACGCCCAGACCGTCTGATAGCCGTGCCAGCGTTTTTGTAGAAATTTAGGCATGACTGTTCACCCTATTTCTTTGATCTTGTAATAGCTTCACGCAGCGGAAAGGCCAAATCAATAATACCTATAATGCGGAGCGGCTGGAACACCAGAACGACGAGCGACAGCAGCAACGCAATCACCGGGCTCATTTTACGGCTATGCGTCCAAAAGTATACAAAACCAATCGTCTGGATAATAAAACATGCATGAATCAGCGGTAGCATACTAATGGAAACCATTTGAATCCAGCTGCTATCGGAAGACCCTGCTATCCATTCAATTACAATTGCCAGCAGATAATACCAGATCAGCGCGCGCGGTAGCCTCCACTCGCGAGCAGGCTTCATTTTGCGTACCGGTACATCGAGACTGCTCAATGCCGGACGTGCCAAAGCATGCGTAATCACCGCCAATATGAACGAGGTCATGATCAGCACATACGGAATTTTTCCAATCAGCATTGTACCGAGTTTCTGCGTATCCTCCGCTGTCCAATTCATGTTCGAAAACATCGGATTAGCACTCAAAACCTGCTGTACTATACTTGCCGATATCGCGGCCTGATCACGAAGGTACTGCGAAAGATCAAACCCAAAAGAATACGTAGCGATAAACAGAACAACCAACAACTCGGCTAAAATAATGCCCATTCCGGTCATCAACGCCTGAAAAGCAGGTCCTCCCTTTTTATAAATCCGTCCCATCATTATTGAAGGAATCAGAAAATAAATCGCAGGGAGCAGCGAATACACATCGAGTAGCGCTATAATTAACAGCACCGGTATGACGTGGACCAGAAATCCTTTGAAAGGCAGCGATGAAAACAATACAGCGCCAGGCACAATCAGCAAAAATACGGTAATGATTCTTAATGGTGTCAATAGAGTCAGCAGCAGAAGCAAATAAATGACGCTCCATGCTACAGTTGCCAAGCGGAATTTCAACGTTTTCACCTCTTACGCATATGTTCTTCCAGTGCGGAAATGTCCTGATACCAATCCTCCAGCTGGTGTCCTTCTTTTCTGTGCTTTCTTAGCTTGTCGATGAGTAGATCATCCAATTCACGGTAAGACACTCCAAGGCGCCTCCCCAAAATATAACTGCTCATCACCAAACTCGCCAAACAATCACCAATGCGGGCTGTACTGCCTTCCCACATCGCCTTAAACAGACGGGAGACTTGGTCAAGCACCTCTGTTTTAAGCCATTCAATAACCTTGGCTCGTTTAACTACATCCATTTCTTTAGGCATATGATGAAGAGTCACACCCCTCTGAAAAAGCTTTATTCTCCATTATAGCATATCCTATTCTGAAAATAACTGTTACCCCATAAGGTAAATCGTTATTTTCGGACCAGCTTTGCTGCTTATTTTAGCTTGAAGTATTAAGCGATTCCCTGGACACAAATTTTTCACAATACTCAATAATCTGGCTGCGACGTACAATGCCAATAAACCGTTCCATATCATCTACGACGGGCACAAAATTCTGTACCTTCGCCAAATTAATTAAATCCTCCATGTTCGCGTCAATGGATACGGGCTTCATCGTAACCCGCAACGGAACGTCCTTAAGCATAAACTTAGAAGCGTTTTCAAAGGTGATTTTCCCCTCGGACTCTTTCATATGCCACAACAGATCACCTTCTGTAACTGTACCTGTATATCTACCTTCTTTATCCAAAATAGGAACCGCTGTAAAACGGTGATATTCCATCCGTTCCAACGTTTGCCGTAAAGTAGCATCCGCCGTTACACAAGCAACTTCCTGTTTGGGAAGCAAGAAAAAAGCGATGTTCATGAGAAACGAATCCCCCTCAAAATCAAATATAAATCAATTGATTATTCACTGAATGTCCTGCTTGTCGGGAAGCCTCAGCGTCTGCGGGGTTGTATCGGAATCTAGCCAGTTCGCAATCATAAGTCTGGCATATTCAAGTTCCTGTTCATTAGCCCGGTCATAATACAGGCCCTTCTTCTTGAACCCTTCCCCCGTAATCGTAAAACTTGAAATTTGTGGATTCCCCTGCGAAATAGCCTGCTTGCCAAGCCCAGTAATAAAAGTAGGTTCCATATCGGTTTTGAAATTGGCTCCCATAATATCGAGCAGCTCCGGGATTTTGGTAATTCCGTTGATATTCAGCAGCTTATCGGCCATAGCGTTCAAGAAAATTTGCTGCCGTTTTGTACGGTTGAAGTCGCTATCTTCCCGATATCTAACATAATACATGGCTTCCTCACCATTATAAAGCGGCTTGCCCGCCTCAATACGGAACTTGATATGCAGCGGATTCTTATTCTCAATGGGCTTGTCGATGGGAAGCACAACTCCACCCACTGCGTTCACCGCCTCCTGAATACCCTGGAAATTAATCGTAGCATAATAATCGGCCTTATGCTCCATCAACTTCTCTACTGTAGCCATGGACATATCTGCGCCTCCGAACGCATAAGCATGCCCCAACTTATCAAAATCATCCTCGCCATCGCGATTCGGATCATGTCCGACAATCTGTACGTACGTATCCCTTGGAATGGAAATCAAAAGCACACGCGATTCTGCGGGCCGTACTACTGCATACATAACCGTATCCGAACGACCACGCGCCTTTTCATTTGGCCTTTCATCTGTACCCAGTAACAGCACCGAAAAGGGCTCCTTACGGTAAGCAACTGTCTCTTGCTGCTGCTGTTCACCGGATTGTCGCGGCTGATAGGATTTCTCCAGCTTGCTCTCCAACGTCGGTGATACAAACCAATCAAAAGCCACCAGTGTCAGCTGTTTGCGGAATAGGTAGCCTCCCACTGCAATCAAAAATAAAACAATACATGAAATATATAGAGCGGTAAACCTCTTTTTCTTTTTGGGCTTTCCACTGGTCCTTCTCTTATGTCTTCTCTCCATAACAGGTACCTTCCTTCTTTCCGTCACAAATCCCATCTCTTCATTAAACCGAATTGGTCCCACATGAAGCGAAAACTTCCCCTCAAAGCATAAAAGGTCTGCTACCCTGTTGTCAAAAGTATCATGGCGTGGTCAGCTTCTCAAATTCATGCCAAAAAAGGCTTCGACCTCACGGTCAAAGCCCCAATTCATGTTTATTTTCGTATCCTATGTAGCTTTCAAAATCATTTTCCCCCTTAATGCGGGGCCAGTTTCACCAAATTTTGCAGTCGCACGGGGAAAGAAGTCGACAGGGCAAAACCATAATCGAACAACCTCCGTGTCTGCTCAAAACGCTCCTCCTTGCTCGGTGCACCCAACACCACAGCAACTAGCCGTCTTCCATGCTGCTCAGCTGTACCCGTGAAGCAGTATCCAGCATCGCTTGTGTATCCTGCTTTCAGTCCGTCCGTTCCCGCGTAAGAGTACGGTCCAGCCAAGGAAGGCAGCATCCAGTTCGTATTACTAATGTAGATGCCTTTATCCTTCAACTCCATCTGCGTACGGCTGGACGTTCTCAAAATCTCCGGGTGTGACGTAATCAAATAGGAGGCCAACTTCGCCGTGTCGCTTGCTGTCATTTTCGTTTCTCCCCGAATATCCTCAGGGTGATTCGGCCCCAATTCACTCTGCCCTGCTCCAGAGGCATTGCTGAAGCGACTATCGGATGACAACCCGATTTGGGCAGCTTTTCCATTCATACGCTTCACAAAAGCTGATTCATTCCCTGCTGAACGCTCCGCTAACGCGACAGCGGCATCATTCGCTGAATACACAACCATACTCTGGAACAATTCGGATACGGTCATCCTTTCACCATACCGGAGGGACAAATTCACACCGCCCACCGTACTCGCGTAACGGCTAATTCGCACTTCATCATTCCAGCCTAACCGTCCGGCCCGAATATCCTCCAGCACCAATAGCTCAGTCATGAGCTTGGACATATTTGCGGAAGGCATAGGCGTATCGCCGTTCACATCCATCAGTAATTCCCCAGTATGCATGTCCATCAGCACCGCAGCCTCTGCATCCACATTCGGCTTTCCGATCAACAGGCGGGGTCCAAGCGTAATAAAAATCAATATAATAAGTACCGGGACGACAATAGCCCAACGTAACCAATGTTTTTTCATCATCGTAATAACCTCCATACTTTATTAGACGATGAAAAATCCATTTTGTCTGCAATTTTTCGAAAAAAAGATACAATTTTTTTACCTTTTGTATTCCACGCCAAAATATCCGTCAATTCTGCTTTCAGGATGACGGATATTTTGCTTCCTAATTATATATTTTAGGCAAAGTGACAGGCTACAAAATGCTGATCGCCCGCATCGCGGTATACCGGAATCTCTGTTTTACAACGTGCTTCTGCCATAGGACAACGTGTATGAAACTTGCATCCTGAAGGCGGATTGGCCGGAGATGGGATGTCTCCTTTCAACACAATCCGTTGTCTCTTGATCGTGGGATCGGGAATCGGTACTGCCGATAGCAGCGCCTTTGTGTACGGATGAAGCGGATTACTGAACAGTTCCTCCTTGGAGGAAAGCTCTACCATTGAACCCAGATACATCACACCAATCCGGCTACACAGATGCTCGACTACACTTAGATCATGCGAGATAAACAGATAGGTCAATTGGCGTTCCTGCTGCAAATCACTTAACAAGTTAATAATCTGGGCCTGAATAGACACATCTAGAGCAGATACCGGCTCATCAGCCACAATAAAATCAGGATTCAAAATCAAAGCCCTTGCAATCCCGATCCGCTGACGCTGGCCGCCAGAAAATTCATGCGGATACCGATCATAATGATACGAGGATAGCCCACAAATATTCAGCGTTTCATTGACCTTCTTCCGCAGCTCACTACGATCAATCAACCCGTGATCCAGCAACGCCTCACCAATGGCTTCACCGACCTTAATTCTCGGGTTCAGTGAGCTAAAAGGGTCCTGAAAGACGATTTGCAACTTCGGACGAAGCGCACGAATCTGCTCTTTGTTTAACGCGTGCAAGTCTTCGCCTTTGTATCGTACCGATCCCTCTGTCTTATCCATCAATCTAAGAATCGTGCGTCCAATCGTACTTTTGCCACAACCCGATTCTCCTACCAGACCGAAGGATTCACCCTTATGAATGTTAAAGGATACATCATCGACTGCTTTCACATGTCCGACAGTACGCTGAAAAATCCCGCCTGTGATCGGGAAATACTTTTTCAGCCCTTCCACTTGAATCAAAGGCTCGCTCATATCCGTTGCCCTCCTTCTTTCTCATATAGCCAGCAGGCAACCTTATGACCATTCTCCTTTTCATTCAAAGGAGGAGCCTGATCCTTGCAAATTTGCATACAGTGGGAGCACCGATCATGGAAATGACAATTTTCTCCCAACTCAATTGGGTTTGGAACCTGTCCTGGGATGGAATAGAGTCGATCCATTTTCTGATTAATGACGGGCTTCGCCTTTAATAAGCCTTGAGTATATGGATGCTGCGGATTTTTAAACAGCTCAATGACAGGCGCCTCTTCAATGACATTTCCAGCATACATAACGACCACATAATCAGCCATTTCTGCCACGACACCCAAGTCGTGCGTAATGAGCATAATGGACGTTTTAAGCTTATCCTTCAAATCCCGCATTAAATCTAGAATCTGTGCCTGAATCGTCACATCCAGTGCCGTTGTCGGTTCATCCGCAATCAATAACTTCGGATTACAGCTTAATGCGATGGCAATCATGATCCGCTGGCGCATACCGCCACTCAATTCATGAGGATAGGAATGAAATATTTCCTCTGAACGTGAAATCCCCACCAAATTAATCAGCTCAATTGCCCGGGCATGTGCTTCTTTTTTACTCATTAATGTATGCATCAGCAATGGCTCCGTGATCTGTTCCCCAATCGTAAGCACGGGATTCAGAGAAGACATCGGCTCCTGAAAAATGATCGAGATGTCATTGCCGCGAATCTGCTGCATTTGACCTTTATTGAGTTTTAGGAGGTCTTTGCCCTCAAACCAGATTTGTCCGTCTGAGGTGTGGGGAGAATCAATCAACCTCATCATCGTCATCGCAGTTACACTCTTACCGCAACCAGATTCTCCTACCACACAGAGCGTTTCACCCTCACGAATTTTAAAACTGACGTCATTGACCGCTTTGACAGTTCCGTTAGAGGTATGAAAGTGGGTTTTCAGGTTACGAAATTCAATCAAAGCATTTTCCATAAACGTTCGTCTCCTACTTCTTCATTTTAGGGTCCAGCGCATCACGCAAACCGTCGCCAATCAGGTTAATCGCTACAACTGTAATTAGAATACACATTCCCGGTGGGACCCATATCCAAGGCCGTTTGCGGAAGTCAATTAGGTTATTTGCAGCCGATATCATATTCCCCCACGAAGGTGTGGGCGGCACAACGCCGATTCCCAAGTAACTGAGCGCAGATTCTGTAATAATCGCACCCGCTACTCCAAGCGTAGCCGTAACAATAATGGTAGGAATCGTGTTCGGCAGCAAATGTCGGAATATTTTGCGACGGTCTCTCAAGCCTAGCGCTTCCGTCGCCTGCATGAACTCCTGTTCACGCAGCGTAAGAATCTGCCCCCTGACCAGACGAGACAAGCTAGTCCAGCTCAAGACCCCGATAATGAGCATCAGAAAATAAATGCGATTCGACGGATCGACCTTCAAATCCGACAGAACAGCACCTAAAATAATAAGCAGCGGTAATGTAGGGAGTGCCATGAAAATATCGGCAATCCGCATAATAACCGTATCCACGCCTTTACGATAAAACCCTGCCAGCGCACCCAACGTCGCTCCAATCATGACCGAAATAAACGTGGCAACCAGTCCCACCGTCAAGGAAATACGGCCGGCCAGCATCGTACGCAACAAAATATCTCTACCAAACTTATCTGTACCAAGCCAGTACTTAGCATTAGGCGATAAATTTTTGTCAGCTAGCTTGTAATCATCTAAATGATAAGGTGAAATCATCGGTCCAAAACTACAAATGATAACCATCAGAATTAATATAACGAGACCAGCCAAAGCCAGACGGTTTTGGTTAAAACGGCGAATGGCGATTCTCCATGGAGACGCTTCAGGACGGATCGCCGCCTTTTGATTCGTTTCAATCGTGACTGTTTCTGCGGACAATAGTATCCCTCCTACTTCAAGCGAATTCTTGGATCTGCCATGCCATACAATACATCAGAGAGCAAATTACCGATAAGCGTAAGCAACGCTAAGAAAATCGTGAAGCCCAACATAAACGGATAATCCCGCATACTAATCGACTCCAGATAGACCTGACCCACACCCGGCCACACAAATACCTTCTCCAGAATCATCGCCCCACCAAATAAGGCCGGAAGCTCGAAGCCAAGTAGTGTGATGGCTGGAATCAGTGCATTGCGCAGTGCGTGCTTGAAAATAACCGTACGTTCCTTCAAACCTTTGGCGCGTGCGGTACGAATATAATCCTGACGAATGACCTCCAACATGCCTGTACGGAAATACCGGGTCAGACTTCCTGTGCTCAGCATCGTAAGTACGAGTGTCGGCAGGAACATATGCTTGAGAACATCCACCATATAAGCCCACGAGCCTGGCTCCATCCCTGCTGTGGTCATGCCCCCAACCGGGAGAATTCCCCACTCCAGGGCAAATATTTTGATGACCAATAGACCAATAAAAAATGAAGGCAGCGACATACATAAGAAAATGAATAATGTGACAAACTTATCGAATAACGAATATTGAAACTTGGCTGAAAATACTCCTGCAATAACCGCAATCAGCCAGCTAAAAATAAGACTAAAAAAAGCGATAATAAATGAGTTCCATACATAATTGCCAATGACCTTCGTTACCGGCTGCTTATGCTGTAATGAATCCCCCATATTCCCCTTTAACATATTACCGGCCCATATAAAATAGCGTTGGTATTCCGGTTTATCCAGCCCGTAGATATGTCGTAGCTGCTGCGCCTTTTCGGCCGTCATATTCGGGTTCTGCTTGGCTGTAATATAATCACCCGGCACCATGGCTGAAATCGCAAATACGATAATGGATATGCCAATAAGTGTGGGGATGAGTTGCAGCAGTCTTCGAATAATGTACTGCTTCATATTCATTCCTCCAGACGAATAAAGTGATATGCTCAGCTCGTGAGAGCTGAGCATACGATTGGCAACCCTTATTGAGCGATCTGAGCGTTATGCAGGGTGAACTCAAAATCTTTGTATGGTGTAATTTCCAAGCCGGATACACGTCCATTAACTGGCCACATATCTCTGCGTTGGTACATAAAAATAGTTGGTAGATCCTTATTCAGCTCTTGATAGAGCTGTTTGTAAATCAATTTGCGTTTCTCTTGATCCAGCTCATGCTTACCAGCAAGCGTTAGTTCATCGACCTTCTTATTGGAATAGCCGATATCATTTTGTGCACCATTCGTAATAAAAGTCGTTGTATCCGGGTCTGGAGTTAAGCCCCAAGCCGCGAAGAACATATCAAACTTGCCTGTGTCCTTTTTATCCATAATGGCGTTAAAATCTAAAGTTTCGGAAGTCAGCTTGATGCCTAGCTCCTTATAGTTATTGGACATGATCGGTAGCAGGGCCTCTACTACTGGATTATCAGCAGTCGCAGAGAAGTTAATGGTCAGCTTTTCTCCGTCCTTTTCGCGAATTCCGTCAGCACCAACCTTCCAGCCTGCCTCATCCAGCAAAGCCTTCGCCTTAGCTGTATCAAATTCATATTTGTTGATACCTTCATCCGTATAAGACCAAGATTCTGTAGATTGTGGAATGTTAATAACATTCGCATATGGACCATACACGCCCTGCACAATCTCCTTACGGTTTAAGCCAATCGTTAGAGCCTGACGTACTTTAGGGTCCTTAAATTTCTTTTCCTTATGATTAAACGCAATATATCCATAGCCGTTTGTCGGCATAATATTCACGTCCAAGAAGCCCAACGCCTTTAATTCCTCTACATTGTCTTCAGTAACAGTGATGTTGTCCATGTCCGTTTCACCTGTTTGCAGCATAGACAGGTTTGTTTCTTCTGTTGTTGTTTTGAAAATAACTGACTTCACTTTTGGTGCGCCTTTGAAGTAGTTTGGATTCGCATCAAATACGACTTGTTGACCCGGGGAGAAGCTCTTCAGTACATACTGACCAGAGCCGATTGGCTTATTATTAAGCGCCTTGATGCTGTCCAGGTTACCCTTTTTGAATCCTTTTCCATAATAAGCTTCTGGCATGAAGTATTGCTCACCCAGAAAATCCTTTGTATACGCTGTTGCTTCTGTAACGGTTACCTCTACTGTGTTATCATCAATGACTTTGATACCAGAGATATCATTCGCCTTGCCATCGTGATACTCTTTACCGCCTTTAATCTTAAAAGACAAAACATCCGTTTCTCCATCATAATTCGGATCATGCAGTACCTTAAGAACAAAGGCATAATCCTTCACAGTTACTGGCGTGCCGTCGCTATACTTCACGCCTGGTTTCAGATGGAATGTATATTTTAGACCATCTGGCGATACATCAACCTTGTCAGCCAAACTATTTTCATATGTACCATCCGCCTTCACCTGTAAGAAGGAATCAAATACTGTTCTGACTACATATAAATCGTAAGTCGTTTGCCAGAATAGCGGGTTAAATACCCCTTTAGGTGATGTCATACCTACTACAATGTTATCTTTCCGATTAGTCGCCCCCGGAGGATTTTGCGTCAGATCAGTCGCTTTAATAACACCCTCCGTAACAGGTGCACTTCCTTCATTTCCCTCTGTTTTATTGTCCGCATTGCCTTGCTGTGGCTGTGCCTCATTAGCACCTCCGCTACATCCTGCAAACAGAACACCAACGATCGTAAGCATCATAAGCAAAGAAACCCATTTCTTCGTCTGCATCATCCTGTTAATCCCCCTTAGTCGGTTCTTTATTTAACAGCCTGTCTCATTCCTGCGGTGATTCATTAAAGCTTGAGGTTTGAAAATGAAGTTGCACATCCTCCTTACTGTCTTAATAGCGTAAACACGTGTTTTAGACCTCTGGTCAATTTCGTGCGCTAACAACCATTACATTTTTATTAAGGTTTATCTTAAGTGTAAAATAATATCACGTCAATATCTTTTTTTATGTAATATAAAAATGCAAAATATCTATTTATGTAAAGTTTATGAATTTTACTTGTGGAAAATGACAAAAAAACAGGATTTCATGTAATATAAAATAACATTTCAGAAGGCCGAAATGTTTACTCTGGCGAGTTGGGGAGCTTGCAATTTCACAAGCCATTAAAAGGTATACTATGGTTTATGGGTAAACATGGATTGTATTATTAGTAAGTTACAATAGATGGCACTTGTTGTCAATATAAAAAATCACGAAAAAAGACGCTCCCGGGATCGGGAACGTCTCTTTTTTCCACCCACTACTATTCAGTAGTGTAAGGAAGCAATGCGATTTGACGGGAACGTTTAACAGCGATTGTCAACATACGTTGATATTTCGCACTTGTTCCAGTCACACGACGAGGAAGAATTTTTCCACGTTCGCTGATGAATTTTTTAAGCAGGTCTGTATCTTTATAGTCAATGTGAGTAATTTTGTTCACAGTGAAGAAACATACTTTACGACGTTTGTTGCGACCACCACGACGAGCTGGTCTTTTGTTATCGTCTCCGCCTTCTCTTTGTCTGAAGCCCATTCTTTGTCAGTCCTTTCCCAATTAAAATGGTAAATCATCATCCGAAATATCGATCGGTTTTCCGTCATCGGAAAAAGGATCCTGATTGTTTCGCGAGTTATTATTCCCGCGTCCACTATTGCTGTTACCGCCTCCGAAAGGAGACTCCTCACGCACAGCTCCACCGCTATTGCCGCCACCGTTACCGCCATCGCGGTTAGATTCCAAGAAACGCACATTATCAGCTACAATTTCAGTCACGTATACACGTTTTCCTTCATTGTTCTCATAATTACGCACCTGAACACGGCCTTCAACAGCCGTTAAACGACCTTTGCGAAGATAGTTAGCGCATGTTTCAGCAAGCTGACGCCAGGTTACGATCGGCAAGAAATCCGCTTCCCGTTCGCCGCCTTGACTCGTAAACGGACGGTCTACAGCCAGGGTGAACTGGGTTACTGCTACACCAGACGGTGTATAGCGCAGCTCTGGATCTTTGGTCAAACGACCGATCAGAATGACACGGTTCAACAATCCAATCCCCTCCTTTGAGCGTTGTTCATTACATAATCACGTACAATAATTAAGCTACGTCGTTCGTAATGAGATAACGAATTACTTCGTCAGAAATTTTCATGATACGCTCAAGCTCAGTAACAACAGCAGGTTCTGCTGTGAAGTTTACCAGAACGAAAGAACCATCACGGAATTTCTTGATCTCATACGCAAGACGGCGTTTAGTTACATCGTGACTCGTAATTTCGCCACCGCCGTTAGAGATGATACCTTGGAATTTATCGACTGTCGCTTGAACAGCTTCTTGTTCAATGTCAGGACGAATAATATACATCGCTTCATATTTGCGCATTCTTTACACCTCCTTATGGACATAAGGCCCTCAATCTCAGTTGAGAGCAAGGAACGAGCCTAAACTCGCACTAAAACAGTTTACCAAATCCAACAACTGAATGCAACCTACAAATTCAATACACAAGCCTAAAACGTCTAAAAACACTTGCATATCATAAGCTTTATACAATTTTATAGCATATCAAAAATTTCGCATATATAAAGGAAATCATTTGATTCACTCAGTATCTGTATACCCGGTTTCGCATGTTTCTGTTCAAGACAGCGCACAATAACCGTTGCAGTCCAAATTCATTTATCTAAGGAGGCACAATCGCATGGGTGAAAAGACTGAGTTCGAACCAGGAGATAAGGTCCCAAACGACGGCGTATACATGGAGGTCGGAGAAAAGAGCTTCCATACTGAAATCCAAAACCCGCAGCAAGTAACGCTGGAAAGAGGCGATTCTTTTCCCAAAACCGCCAACCATAATCGCAAATGGAAGAAAAAAACGAAAGCCCGTGTCCACTAATGTATATTTCCTCGGAATCCTGGCCATATTATGATTAGGCGATACAACAGAGAGGTGTGGTTCCGTTGGACGACGTAGCCGGACAAACTGTTAGGAGATCCATTCCGGGCATTAGAAGCGTTAGGTTTGTGTAAAAGGACACTGTCTTTTCAACACTGGTATTGCTGGTCAGTACACCGAGTTTCATGATGTGATTGGACAGATCGTATCCTGTTAAAAATGTATCGCCTACGATGGAGGACCTTTGTGGTCCTCCTTTGTTGCATTATCGGACTTTTTGCATATCCTGGTAAAATGCAGATTAATTCAGCTCCTTCTGCTAGAATATATCCAAGTACAAAGACCTACTATCTACGGAGGTTTAAAGATGAGCTATTCTCGAATATTAAAGTGGATATCAGGTATATTCGAATTGGTGCTTGCCGTACCGATTGTGGGGGGAGCTATTGTCATGGGGACCGGCTACTCGGCTCTGGGATTTATGCTTGTCCTGCATGCAGTAACACTTATCCTGTCGTTACGCAATCAGGAGGCGATCTACGGCTCTGTATGGGGAGTACTCACTTCTTTGCTGGCCTGGATACCCTTTGTAGGCTGGGCTCTCCATTTGATTGCAGCGATCCTTCTGATGATCTCTGGCTCAAAAAAAACAAAACGCTATCATTACCCGCCTAACCAGCTATAACAAAAGAGTGCTCCTACCGGCAATGTTTCTCTGCTGTCAGGAGCATTTTTTGCTGTAACGATATCTCTCAGAAGGAACAAACTAACCCTTGTCTTTTACAAGGTCGAGCTGTATGTCTCCCCTTTCTCGCAGACACAGCAATTCATCGAACAGGAAAGTAAGTCCGCTTTTGTCTCTCCAGTTTCTGATGATGTCCGATACTACCTCCATCAAATCACGCCGAATCCCCTCTGCCAGTTGTAATCCTGCACTGTCACCATCAATGAACAAATGTGTGTGTTCCAGCTGCTCCAACTTGCGTACCTGACGCAGACATAGCACACCATTGTCCAGATAGAAGAAGTAGCATCCTTTATATAGAACCCCTTCGAATATCTCATACATATGCGGCAAATCATACGGCCCGTATACCATCGAAGCCCATTCCAATGCCAACGATTTACTCATACATCGTTTCCCCTTTCCTAATGAAAATAAAGTTATCCTTCTTTCCAAGTAATATGGAGCAAAAGTATGTAAACCTAAAACCAATAAAACTTAATAAGTACTACTTTATTAGTAATATAATATTAAGAAAATAGTACTACTCGGTGAGTAGTATGTCAATAGGATATACGAAAAAAGTTTTACGATATAGGTAGTGTAGGATATAATACAAATAACTAATTTAGTAATTTTGTAACCCACAATATTTCCTTAAGGAGGCTCATTAACGTGAGTCAAATTCATTTTAAATTGAGTGAAACACTAGAAATGATTGGAACTACACGTAACAAGATCGCGGTGGAATCGAAAACAAGACCTGCTACAATTCTTGATTTAGCAAGTGGCGATACAAAAACCATTAAGCTGGAAACCTTGGTTAATATCTTAAATGCGATAAACGAAATCGCCCGTAGCCACGGCTTGGAACAAACATTTGGTATTGAAGATATCATTCAGTACGTCCCTCAAAGCACAGAAAATACGCGCTAATCCACTTTGGGATAGCGCGTACTTTTTTTAATAATATGATTCTTACTTTTCAAAAAGCATAAATCCCTTCTAAGTTCTTTACTTCGTGGACACGTTAGCCGCATATATACCTTCAAAATATCTCCCATAAACAAAAAATCTCCTACGTCACAGACGTAAGAGATTGGTTTATTAAATGAAGTTAGTGGCGGAAAGAGTGGGAGTCGAACCCACGCACGCCTTGCGACGCCTAACTGATTTCGAGTCAGCCCCCTTAGACCTCTTGGGTACCTTTCCGCAGCAAGGATAATTATATCATCATTGCAACTGTGACGCAAGCTGATTCTGGTTCATCGCCATTCATCCTTCTTGGCTCAATTCGCTTCCGTGTTTTGCTCGTCGGCGTTGGCCTTTGATCGCAGCACTTTCTTCATATTCTTTTCGAACTTGGCACGCGGAATCAGCACACTATGCTGGCAACCGACACATTTGATTCGAATATCCATCCCCATGCGGATAATTTCCATTTCATTCGTTCCACACGGATGAGGCTTCTTCATCTGTACAATGTCCCCTAGTTCAAATGACTTACGCTCCACCCTTCTCTCCCCCTTTTCTTCCTTGCTCATCTTCTTTTTCTAGGGTTATCGCCGTCTCCAAGGCGGCCTGACGATGTTCCTCATCCTCTAGGGCCTTCTTGATGTTATTCTGAATATCACGCTCTACCACAGCCCCTGTATTCGGCATACATTCTGCCACAACACGCACAATATACTCTGAGGTGGTCATGGACTGAACCCCTAACACATCTGGTATATTAAGTATCTGTACATTGGACTCCTCAATGCCTTCGATTGCCTGTTTTACCAAACTAACTGCTTCCTCCAGGCTCCGCTCGGCCTTCATTGGCACATCCACTACCGCCAACGCGTTGGACATGGAGAAGTTCGTTACCGTTGTAATTGAGCCGTTTGGTAAAATGTACACCTCACCTTTCCAGCTCACCAGTCTGGTTGTACGCAGCCCGATCATTTCCACTGTACCCTTGAAAGTACCTGTCTGAATGACGTCTCCTACGGCAAATTGATCTTCAAAAATAATGAAGAATCCAGTAATTACATCCTTAACCAGGCTCTGTGCCCCAAAACCAACGGCCAATCCAAGCACTCCAGCTCCAGCAATCAGAGGACCAAGATTAATGCCCATTTGAGAAAGCACCAGCATAATCAAGATGAAATTGAATACAATATTGGTTACATTTTTTAGCAATTCCCCAACGGTCGTTAACCGCCTTGTATTCAATCGGAATCTGCCGTTATCTCCTTTTTGTTGCATCGACTTATCTATAATTTTATTAATAACTCGAATAAAGATACGCGTGATGATAAAAATAATCGCGATTTTTAAAATTACAAACAAAAAGGTCGACCACATCGCACTATCGGTAAGCCATTTCCATACAACATCCTTCCAGTGAATCGCACCTTTCACTACGTCATCGGTTTCTAAATTACCGGCCAACCAATGTATAAAGGTCATGCTGTATTCCTCCTTAAACAAGGGAACTACTCTTCCTGCTTCCCGAATTCTATTTCCTACTATATAAGCTTATCAACTGACTTCAAACATATGGCTATGAATAATCTACTTCCTTCGAGTATAAAAGCACAAGTTTATCCATATACTAGCTACTATCTTGAGAATAAATGTTACCCGCAGGCTAATTGTTATTCTCCAAGGTACAGCGAGCGCAACCTTCACACTCCATTACAGAGCGAAAGGAAGATTCCATGACTCATCCATCTGACTTCATTCCGGAGCAAGAACCCCTAAGCTTAAAAATATCACACACAGACCCCGGGATCCAATCAGCCATCATCCATCGTCTGCTGTTCCATCTGCATCAGGCGCCGAGTCTGCAAAATATCGTCATTATTTGCATCGGCACCGACCGTTCTACTGGAGATTGCCTGGGTCCGCTCGTAGGTACGCATTTATCACGCTACAAAAGCCCTCTGTTTAACCTATACGGTACATTAGAGGAGCCTGTACATGCTATGAACCTGCAAACGACGCTGAATGGCATACAAGCCCGATATGAACAGCCTTATATCATTGGTATAGATGCATGTCTTGGACAAACCTCCAGCGTTGGATGCATTCAGGTTTCAGATGGTCCTCTCAAGCCTGGAGCAGGTGTAAATAAAGAATTACCGCCGGTCGGCGATATCCATTTAACTGGTATCGTTAACGTCGGCGGCTTCATGGAATACTTCGTGCTGCAAAATACGAGACTAAATTTGGTAATGAAATTATCAGATATCATTGCTGGCAGCCTATACTCCGCAATTAAGGAGTGGCATTACCGTTCTGTCCTGCTTGCTGCGCAAGAGTAACGGCTTCTTTTTCTTCAGGTGATAAGGAATAGGTGGATTGTCCCGCTTCTAGAGGCTTGGCATACACATATGAGCCATCTCGGTTATAAATGCCGGTTAATACCATACCATCCTGATTGTCGTCTACAATAGCCAGGGAAAAGCTTAAATCGCTTCCTCTCTCACCAAAGGCATTATAGCGTTTGATACCTATATGTCCCTTCAAGCCAGCCAGTTTACTACGTAATGATTTCATACTTGCACGATGGGTTTCCTGCTCATCCTCAATCGTATCCATCTGTACCTTCAAATCAATCAGCAGCGTTTCCAAATTCTCGACACCGCTGCCTGCCATCATGGTTTCATACTTTCGCCGCATCTTCTTCAGCTTTGCACCCTGCACGATAATAACAATCAACAGGATGAGCAAAATAAGCACGATCCCTGCAACGATTCCGGCAAGCTGTTCCATGATTAGTCCATTCAATTCAGCCATATGCTTGCTTCTACTCCTCTACCTCAAAAATCATGTTACTGCATACTTATATTTTATACGTTTGAGAACAGCGAAACAAATAACACAAGGCTATTAGTTTATCCATCATAACCATTCTAATTCCTGCAATTCCAGACAAAGCAAAGACATATCTCACTTTCCATTTTGCTCAAGGAGACATGTCCATATTTCAACAAACTACTGTAATAGCTCCAGTAATCTTTCCAAATCCTGCTGGCTGTAATAATTCAATTCAATTTTGCCTTTATCCTTATTGTGCTTGATCTTTACAGTTGTTTTAAAGCGTTCACGCAGGGACTCTTCCATATGGTCAATATAGGGGTCCTTTTTTCGTACCTTTGTTTTGGCTTTCGCCTCACCAGGCTTATGATCCAACTGCTGTACAGCTTCCTCCAGTTCGCGAACACTCCACTGCTGTTCAATACATTGCTGTGCTAACTGTTTCACCATGTCTGGATCTTTGAGCCCAACAATAGCTCTAGCATGTCCCATAGACAATGTTCCACGTGAAACATGATCTTTAACTTCTTCAGGCAATGCGAGCAAGCGAAGGAAATTGGCAATATGAGAACGTGATTTTCCCACTTTCATGGACAACTCTTCCTGAGTTAAAGAAAACTGATCCATTAATCCCTGATAAGCTACTGCCACTTCCATTGCATTCAAATTCTCACGCTGTAAATTCTCAATCAGGGCAATCTCCATCACCTGCTGATCCGTAAAATTGCGAACAACTACAGGTATAGTCGGATTCCCACAAAATTGAGAAGCCCGAAAACGTCTTTCCCCGGCTATGATTTCATATCCTCGCAATACACTACGTGCAATAATAGGTTGGATAACACCGTGCTGACGAATGGATTCGGCTAATTCCTTAATGGACTCTTCATCAAACGTTTTTCGAGGCTGGTACGGATTCGCACGCAACTGGCTGAGCGGAATGTCAACAACCTTATCCTCTTCATTGACTGTAAGGGAGGGAATGAGTGCATCAAGTCCTTTTCCCAACCGTTTACTCATAAGATACCACTTCCTTTGCCAACTCAATATATACCTCTGCCCCACGGGAACGGGGATCATACGTAATAATGGACTGGCCATGTGATGGTGCTTCGCTGAGTCTCACATTGCGTGGAATAATCGTCTGATAAACCTTGCTTTGAAAATACTTTTTCACTTCTTCAATCACCTGAATACCCAAGTTCGTGCGGGCATCAAACATGGTTAACAACACACCTTCAATTTGCAATGAGGTGTTCAGATGTTTTTGCACTAATCGCACGGTATTCAACAATTGACTTAATCCTTCCAATGCGTAATATTCACACTGGATTGGAATAATGACTGAATCGGAAGCCGTCAATGAATTGAGCGTCAAAATACCCAGCGATGGCGGGCAATCAATTAATATATAATCATAATTATGCTTAACGAGTTGAAGCGATCTTTTTAATCTCAATTCACGAGAAATGGTCGGCACCAGTTCAATTTCCGCGCCTGCTAACTGAATGGTTGCCGGAATAATATCTAGTCCTTCAACCTGTGTACTGACAATAGCTTCGCTAGGATCAACCTCGTTAATGAGTACATCATAAATGCAATTTGCCACATCCGCCTTATTGATACCCACACCGCTGGTTGTATTACCTTGCGGGTCGATATCCACGAGCAATACCCTTTTGCCGAGGGAAGCAAGTCCGGCGCCCAAATTAACGGAAGTAGTTGTTTTGCCTACTCCGCCCTTTTGATTGGCTACGGCTATTATTTTTGACACTTCATTCACCTCATAATTTAATCGGAATCCTGCTACACTCCATGATTGCAAAATGCTCTATGGAGACGTTACTTAGTCCTTAACTTACGGATAACGGCAATTTCAGAATAGAATTGAGTATGCTGCGGTTTTATTCGGCGTTAGACAGAAAAAGCGGCAATTGCTGCCGCCTGTACGCTTCATCCCTTACTTACGTTTGGGAATTTGAATGACAATCTCATAGTGATCCTCATGATCAGATTCCTTGGTTTTGATATCCAAGCCTGAGCCAGACACCATATCAATGGATTGACGTATCGTATTCAGCGCAAGCCGGACATCCTTGGTAAAGGAAATCCGCTTCGATTTCTTATTGGTGGATACTTGTTTATAAAAGGCAACTCGTGCCTCTGTCTGCTTCACATTGAGTTCTTTGGCAATGACTTCATCTAAAACCTTGTACTGTAGTTCTTCGGTCTCTAATGACAATAATGCACGAGCATGACGCTCGGACACCTTCCGTTCCATTAGAGCCTCTTTCACTCTCTCCGGCAGATGAAGCAGCCGTATCTTGTTAGCAATAGTGGATTGGCTTTTACCAAGTCGTTGAGCGAGGCTTTCCTGGGTGAGCTGATGTAGATCAATCAGCTTTTGGTAAGCTACAGCCTCTTCAATCGCAGTTAACCCTTCCCGTTGAAGATTCTCAATCAACGCGATGGATGCAGCTTGTGAATCATTAAACTCACGAACAATGGCTGGAATAGTTTCCATACCCAGCTTGGTGACAGCTCTCCAACGACGTTCCCCTGCTATAATCTCATATTGTCCATTACGGAAACGAACGACAATCGGTTGAATTACACCATGCGTCTTAATGGTCTGGCATAGCTCATCAATCTTCTCGTCGTCAAATATGGTACGGGGCTGATAAGGACTGCTGACAATATCCCGAACTGGAATTTGTTTTATTTCGTCCCCAGTAGATCGCTCCGTCAAACCAAATAGCTTGGAAAATTGTTCTTTCATTCCGTATAATACCACCTAATTTCATAATAGCACCATACTAACAGCGCTTCGTGAAAAACAGTTCCTTACGCGGATCGTAGACCCTTTTATATGAAACAGCGCCGTAAGCGGGTACACTCCACGTACTCCCCTGACATTTGTTGTCCCACTCCCCTATATGTATATCTGAATTCATGGGTACAGGAGCAGTCAACTTACATTAAAACGATTATCTCTATTCTATCACTTTTCCAGCCATAATCCTATCGTCTCTACCAGCTTTTCGGAAGGATAAGAGAATAAATTATGCATCCTCTTTGATAACTATCAGCCATCTTCCTCCCCAAATGTAAACAAGAACGTATGTTAGCAAAGAGTCTTTTATGTAAAGAGTCTATCAGCCATAAAAAAAGTGAATGTTTCACGTGAAACATTCACTTTCTTTCAAACATTTACACTAACGGCGTCTTCAAAGGAGTACCCGGCTTACGTGGATATTTTCGTGGTGTCGCCGCTCTTTTTTCAATAATAATCATATGTCTAGCTGCATCTTCAACAGGTAGCTGGAAGGCCTGAACATGTTTGATTTTTCCCTTTAGCTCTTTCAAGCTGTAGGAAGCTTCCTTGATTTCCTCTGTAGGATCACTGCCCTTCATCGCGGCAAAGTGTCCTCCTTCACGGACAAACGGCAAACAAAATTCATTCAATACTGCGAGACGAGCAACAGCTCTGGCTGTCACTAGATCATAACTATCGCGGTATCCTGGTTTACGCCCCAATTCCTCTGCCCTGCTATGAATCAGTTCAACATTTTCCAGACCCAACTGTTCTACCACATGTGCCAAGAATTGTATACGTTTATTCAACGAGTCTACAATAGTCAACTGAATCTGCGGAAAGCATATTTTCAAAGGAATGCCCGGAAAACCTGCACCTGATCCAATATCAGCTAGGCTTTCCACATCTTTTAACGGTACATAAAAGGCCAGGGAAAGAGAATCATAAAAATGCTTGGTGTACACTGCATCACGCTCAGTAATACCCGTCAGGTTCATTTTTTCATTCCACTCAACCAGCACACGGTAATATGTTTCAAACTGCTCTAACTGACTGTCATTAATCACAATACTATGCTCTGCCAGCCGCTGCTTAAATTGCTGTTGTATCGCGTCCATTATGATCCCCTTGCTGCCGTTACGCGGTTATAATGCTCCAGATAAACCAGCAAAATGGAAATATCCGCAGGAGTTACACCCGAAATACGGGATGCTTGGCCAATCGACATCGGACGGATCTTTTCAAGTTTCTGCTTGGCTTCAATGGCCAGTCCTTGAACTTCACTGTATACAATATCCTCTGGGAGCTTCTTCTTCTCCATCTTTTGCAGACGCTCAACATGCATCAATTGCTTTTCAATGTAGCCCGCATACTTAATTTGGATTTCCACCTGCTCCTGTTCTTCCTCAGTTAGAGCTATAGGTGAAGGTGAGATTTGTGCTACTTGCGCATAACTGATCTCTGGTCGACGCAGCACCGTTAACAAATTACTGCCATCCTGTATTGGTGCAGATCCGCCTTGCTCCAGCATCTCATTTATATCAACCGGACGAACCTTCGCCAAGCGTAAACGTTCAATCTCTTGCTCTACCTTTTGCTTTTTATCCAAAAAGCGCTCGTATCGTTCATCCGTAATTAGGCCAATATCATGCCCGATCGGAGTCAATCGCAGGTCGGCGTTATCATGACGCAACAACAGACGGTATTCTGCACGCGACGTCAGCAAGCGATAAGGCTCATTCGTACCCTTCGTCACGAGATCGTCGATCAGAACCCCAATGTAGCCTTGCGAACGGTCCAATACGACAGGCTCTTTGCCCTGCACCTTGCGAGCTGCGTTAATCCCTGCCATAATCCCTTGACCTGCAGCTTCTTCGTAACCGGAGGTACCGTTAATCTGACCTGCTGTGAACAAGCCCGGGACTTTCTTCGTTTCCAAAGTAGGCCATAACTGCGTAGGTACCATTGCATCATACTCAATAGCATAGCCATTGCGCATCATCTCTACCTTTTCCATCCCCGGAATCGAACGAAGCACAGCTAATTGCACATCCTCTGGCAAGCTGGTGGACAAGCCCTGAACATAGTATTCAGATGTGTTTTTACCTTCAGGCTCCAAAAAGATTTGGTGCTTAGGCTTATCACTGAAACGTACCACCTTATCTTCAATAGATGGGCAATAACGTGGTCCCGTTCCTTCAATCAGACCAGAGAACATGGGTGCACGGTGCAAATTATCATTAATAATCTGATGCGTTTCTATTGAAGTATATGTCAGCCAGCAAGGAAGCTGTTCATTATCTGAAGACTTCGTTTCATAGGAAAAGAACTTCGGTTGATCATCACCCGGTTGTATTTCCGTTTTGCTAAAATCAATCGTGTCCTTATGCACACGTGGCGGCGTTCCTGTCTTAAATCGAACCAGATCAAAACCCAGCTCTCTCAAATGCTCAGACAATCTCAACGAAGGCTGTTGATTGTTCGGACCACTCTCATACATCAGCTCGCCCATAATGATTTTTCCGCGCAGATAAGTGCCTGTGGTCAGGACAACTGCTTTACTTCGATACTCTGTGCCCGTCTTCGTAATTACACCTACGCAATGACCGTCTTCCATAATCAGCTCTTCAACCATACCTTGGCGTAAGGTCAGATTCGGTTCCTTTTCCATCGTTTCCTTCATCGTATGCTGATAAGAGAACTTGTCTGCTTGTGCACGCAATGCATGAACCGCGGGACCTTTACCAGTATTCAACATTCTCATTTGGATAAACGTCTTATCGATATTCCGACCCATTTCGCCGCCCAGTGCATCAATTTCTCGCACCACATGCCCTTTTGCAGGACCGCCAATAGACGGGTTGCAGGGCATGAAAGCGACCATATCCAGGTTAATTGTGATCATCAACGTGCGACAGCCCATCCGTGCTGCTGCCAAGGCTGATTCTACGCCCGCATGGCCCGCGCCTACGACAATTACGTCATAGTCGCCTCCTTGGTAACCCATACCTTTCTTACCTCCTTATACATTCCGGTCTTCACGCCGAATATGCTCTTGTATATATAACGATAGTAGGCTTATATCAGCCATGCTTGAAAGTTCTATTTGCCCAGACAAAATTGTGAAAATATTTGATCTATCAACGCATCATGCGCAGTATCGCCTACAATCTCACCCAAATGCTCCCATGCCAGCCTTACATCAATCTGGATCATGTCGATCGGAACAAATTGATCAGCGGCTTCATAGGCATCTACCAGCGATTGCCGCGCCTTCTTCAACAAAGCAATATGCCGTACGTTGCTGACATATGTCATATCCGCTGATTCCAGCTTGCCGCTAAAGAATAAATTCGATATAGCCTGCTCCAGTCGGTCCGCTCCCTCATTTTCCTTCACAGACATCGGTACGATAAGCTCTTCGGGAACATAACGCAGCAACAAATCCCGGTCTACTTGGGCCGGTAAGTCCATTTTATTCATAATGACAATCGCTTGTCTACCGCGGATTTGTTCCATTAATGCCATTTCATCCTCATGCAGTGGTTCGTTGGCGTTAATGACGATGAGCAGCAGATCCGCTTCACTAACCGCCGTTCTCGAACGTTCTACTCCGATCCGTTCCACTACGTCCATCGTTTCACGAATCCCGGCTGTATCCAGCAGCTTGAGCGGAATACTATTAATCGTCACATATTCCTCAATAACGTCACGGGTTGTACCCGGAATATCGGTCACAATTGCCCGCTCGCCCTGAGCCAATGTGTTCAGCAGTGATGATTTGCCCACATTTGGTCTTCCAACAATCGCTGTGGTCAGCCCTTCACGTAAAATCTTTCCCTGCTCCGCCGTATGCAACAGCCGATCAATTTCCGTCATGACCTGACTGCTTTTATCCTTGATTAAGTCAGATGTAAAAGATTCAACATCATGCTCAGGATAATCAATGTTCACTTCAATATGAGCAAGTGTCTCCACCAAAACATGACGCAAGCGACGAATATTCTGGGACAGTTGTCCATCCACCTGCTTCAAAGCCACCGAAAAAGCTTTATCTGATTTGGAGCGAATCAAGTCAATAACGCCCTCCGCCTGACTCAGGTCAATACGACCATTCAAAAAAGCACGTTTCGTAAATTCACCTGGCTCAGCCAGACGTATATTTTGCAGCAATAGTAAATCCATCACCCGTTTGACGGCTACGACCCCGCCATGAGTGCTGATTTCTACGACATCTTCTGTCGTAAAAGAGCGTGGAGCCCGCATCACTGTAACTAAAACTTCCTCCACCTTTTCCTGGCTTTGAGGATCTATTATATGTCCATAATGTACCGTGTGAGTTGGAGCCTTGCTTAGAGGCGTTTTACTACGGAACAAAGCCTCCACTTCCGTGACCGCTTCTGGACCGCTGATCCGTACAACCGCAATGCCTCCCTCGCCGACAGCCGTTGCAATGGCAGCTATAGTATCGCTCAGCATAAAGTTTCTACCTCCTATCATGTAGAAACGACATTGCCGTCCTTCATCAAGGACGGCAGCCGTTTCAGCGAGAAATATAAGAAAAAAAGCAATGGCTTCTGCATCTTGCAGAGAGCCATTGCGTCGGATTATTTTTTAGCAATGACGACGCGCCGATTGGGCTCGTCCCCCTTGCTGTATGTTCTAACCAGCGCATGCTGTTGGAGCTTGGCGTGAATCAGCTTCCGCTCCTGTGACGGCATTGGCTCCAGTACCACTTCCTTGCCATAACGAATAGCCTGGTTTGCCAACCGATCTGCCAAATCCTCCAGCGTTTTTTGCCGACGTGCACGAAATTGCTCGGCATCCAGCACAATTCGGATGAATTTGTCAGAATGACGGTTGGCAACGATATTCGTCAGGTACTGTAATGCATCCAATGTCTGTCCTCTGCGGCCGATCAACATACCGAGTGACGGACCGGAGATATCCAGTGTACTTTCATCCTTGCGGTGGCGGACATCAACTTTAACGTCCAATCCCATTCCTGCTGCTGTTTCACGGATGAAACGCACCGCCTCTTCATAAGGATCTATATGTCCCGAGGGTGCTCCCATGTTCATCTGTGCTTCCTGTGCAACAGGCCCAGTTTCTTCTGATAAAGCCTGTCCCACGCTAGAAGGTGCTTGAGCCGATACATGAGGTTCAGCCGCGTGTGTGGTTTCAGGAGACGGCTCAGAGAGCAGCGTAAGCTCCACCTTCGCCTTCTTGACCCCGAGCCACCCCAGGAATCCTTTTGACGGCTGTTCCAACACGCTTACGGTTACCCGTTCACGGCTTACTCCCAGCTGGGAGAGTCCTTGTCTTACAGCATCTTCAACGGTTTTTCCTGATGTCACGACTTTGGTCATCTCGACTTTTTAGCCCCCTTCGTGTTTTTGCCACTTTTTTTCTTACTATTGGAGGAACCTGTTTTCGCGAGACTGGCTGTTTTCACATTCGCCAGTGCTGCTTCTTTATCCTTATTCCGATAAAGGAAATAGTTTTGAATGATCGTGTAAATATTACTGTAGAACCAGTACAACGGCAAAGCGGATGGGAAGTTGTACGACATGAAAAGAATCAGCACTGGATAGACGTACAGCAAAAATTGCATTGGTCCCTGCTGCGGCGTCGGATTCATTTTCATCATCATCCAGGTTTGGACAAAAGTCGTAATCGCTGCCAAAATCGGCAGGATAAACAAGTGATCCGGTTTACCTAACTGGAGCCACAAGAAGTCATGATCCCGCAATGCCGAGTTATAATAAATGGCATTATAAAGCGCGATGAAAATTGGCATCTGTACTACCAAAGGAAGACAGCCAGCCATCGGGTTGACCTTATTTTCCTGGAACAACTTCATCGTCTCTTGCTGGACTTTTTCAGGCGTATCCTTGTACTTCGCTTGAATTTCTTTTAATTGCGGCTGAATGGCCTGCATAGCTTTGGAACTACGTACTTGCTTGAGTGTAAGCGGCAAAATAATGGTTCGCACGATAATCACCAGAATCAGTACGGCCAGGCCATACTCTCCAGAGAACCATTGGGCAAATGTATCTAACGCATACGAAAACCAGTAAACGACATATCTTTGCCAAAACGATCCATTGGCCAAGTCTGCCGTCGTGTAAGAATTGTGGGCCGTCTGAGCACATCCGGACAGCACAGCAACAAGTGCCAATAAGGCAATCAGGAGGAACCATTTTCCTCGTTGAGTCTTCAAACGCGACACTTCATAACCCCTTTCTTAACCAATCCATTCCAACGTAAATCATACCATATCCTGTAGGACAAAGATACTGACTATCGGCGTGAAGACTTGAGCAGCGAGGCTTTGCGTAGAACGTGCAGCACGCTTTTCTCCAGCTCTTGATACGACATTGTAACCGCACCCTTACGAACGATAAAAATCAGGTCAATCTGCTCCACCAATTCATGCTCATGATGGCGCACAATTTCCTTAACGATTCTGCGCATCCGGTTGCGAACTACTGCGTTGCCGATCTTCTTGCTGGCCGAAATTCCGACGCGGAACTGCTCTACCTCTCTGCGGCGGAACCAGTACACCACAAACTGATGGTTGGCAAAAGATTTGCCATGGCGGTATACGCGCCCAAAGTCCGCCCGGTTTCGTAGACGCAATTTTTTTTGCACGGCGCTTCTCCTTGCTCATCTCTTTTACACATGTCGGTAAGCTAACCTTTACCTTTTATATAGTAAGAAGTATGGACAACATTCCAACATGGTAATCTCGCTTATTTTATATCCGTTTTCAAAAGCTTCATCTAATATAGGACAGGATGCTGGACTTCTCCCTCTTCTTTCACTACATTTTTTACAACAATAAAAGAAGGAATCCGATCCCTGAATACCTCAATTATGAAAAAAAAGACCACCGTAGTGGTCTTTATGCACGCATTACGCACTCAATACTTTTCTACCTTTTTGGCGACGAGCTGCCAAAACTTTACGGCCATTCTTCGTGCTCATTCTTTTACGGAAGCCGTGAACTTTTTTACGTTTGCTGACATTCGGTCTGAAAGTCGGTCTCATTGTGCTGCACCTCCTTACAAGGAATACGTTTTATATGGAATATACCTAACGTAGCAATCTCCACAAAAAACACCTTTGTACATTTAACCACAAATAGCGGCCAAAGTCAATGTACTTGTGAATCCTCTCCCTCTTTTTCGCATTCAGGAAGCCTCCTCCCCTTCCTCCCGCTCACTCACTTCACTCTTTTATCCCCTTACTTCATAAAACTTCTTTCACCTCTCCCTCCATCATCAGCATTCTATTTGTAGTTTTCGCTCCTCCAAAAACGGTTTTTTACATTTATTCATTCTGTAACTTGAATCCATCCTATTTTCAGATCGACGTTATCAGGTTCGTTCAAAAATAATGTCGGAAACGTTACC
Source organism: Paenibacillus sp. cl130 (assembly GCF_900116035.1). Lineage (NCBI taxonomy): Bacteria > Bacillati > Bacillota > Bacilli > Caryophanales > Paenibacillaceae > Paenibacillus > Paenibacillus sp. cl130. The sequence continues at coordinate 12,591 of NZ_FOYG01000004.1, read as the reverse complement.
GGAAATTTTCAACAGAAAAATAAGCCTCTGTGACCAAAAGGCAACGGCTGTTATACACAGATCCACAAAAAGAACTGAATTGTGATTTAAATGGTCATAACCTGTGCATAACATTTTAGAGTAAAAAAGAGTTATTGTCGAAAACTGAACAAATTATAAACAATATCTTGTGTTGTGAATAAAAATTGTACACAACAGATTGAATTTGTGGATAAATAACCACCAGTCATTGAAATACAAGGCTTCTTTTGCTATGATGATATTACTTTTGAATGTGAATATGTTGTTTTACCCTCCATATTATCAACACCCTGTGGATAAAGTTGTGAACAAGTTCAATTTATCCATCTTTTTATTTTTGTGCGGATTCGGGATTCTGGGGATATATTCTACATTTTTCATTTGATTTCGACATATTGCAGTCCCGTTTTGGCCTGCGGGATCAAGAGAACGGATCGTGCCGCACATTCCCTCCTGAGAAATATCGCCTTTCTTCTGCTGATCAGCAGCGGAATTTCCATTAGCTATTTTTCAGGGTCATTTTGTGCTGCGTTCTCTCACCACACTGCCGCATGATTTAGGCGGCGGTATGTCTTTTTATGGCCTTCAACAACATTTTTGGGATTTAGGCGTTTTGCCGAAGCGCCGAGAGCAGCTCTCTGCAGCTTAATTCGGTAAAATGTCAGGATTTAAAAGGAGTGACGTCTGTGGACAGCCATACCTCTGAACTATGGCAGCAAATTCTATCCATCATACAAACCAAGCTGAGTAAGCCGAGTTACGACACTTGGTTTAAGGCTACCAAGGCAGCGAAACTAAATGACCACTCCATTGTGATTTCTGCACCGACAACTTTTGCCGTGGAATGGCTTGAAAGCCGCTATACCAAGCTAGTCGGAGCAACGGTTTATGAAATTTTGGGCAAACAACTAGAGGTCAAGTTCGTTATTGAAGAGAACAAGCCCGCCGAGGTCGACCTTCAGCAACAACCTCAGCAGCAGCCGGTCGTTCATGAAGAAGCTGTGTCCCATATGCTGAATCCCAAATATACATTCGATACATTCGTCATCGGATCGGGGAACCGTTTTGCCCATGCGGCATCGCTGGCCGTCGCCGAGGCGCCGGCAAAAGCTTACAATCCGCTGTTTTTATACGGTGGTGTGGGGCTGGGGAAAACGCATCTGATGCACGCTATCGGACACTATATTTTGGAGCACAATCCGACCAGCAAGGTCGTTTATTTATCGTCGGAGAAGTTTACGAATGAATTCATTAATGCCATCCGGGACAACCGCGGGGAAAGTTTCCGGAATAAATATCGCAACATTGATATTTTGCTCATTGATGATATTCAATTCATTGCGGGCAAGGAATCGACGCAGGAGGAATTTTTCCACACGTTCAACGCCCTTCATGAGGAACGCAAGCAGATTATAATCTCAAGCGATCGGCCGCCTAAAGAAATTCCAACGCTGGAAGAACGGCTGCGCTCTCGCTTTGAGTGGGGACTTATTACGGATATTCAACCGCCGGATCTGGAGACGAGAATTGCTATTCTTCGGAAAAAGGCGCGGGCGGAGAACCTGGATATTCCTAATGAGGCCATGATGTATATCGCTAATCAAATTGATACAAACATCCGTGAGCTGGAAGGGGCGCTTATTCGCGTTGTCGCTTATTCCTCCTTAACCAATCAGGATGTCACAAGTCATCTCGCGGCTGAGGCGTTGAAAGATATTATCCCGTCCAGTCGTCCAAAAATGATCACGATTCAGGATATACAGCATCAAGTCGGGGAATTTTACAATCTACGGCTGGAGGATTTTAAAGCGCGTAAGCGGACGAAGGCTGTAGCTTTTCCACGACAGATTGCCATGTACCTGTCTCGTGAGCTAACCGACTATTCTTTGCCAAAAATCGGCGAAGCCTTCGGTGGGCGTGATCATACGACTGTCATTCATGCGCACGAAAAAATCTCCAAATCCATTCAAGTGGATCAGGATCTGTTTAAAGTTATCAACAGCCTAATAGAAAAAATCAAAAATCCAACCTGAATAAGTTCAGAGCCTATACACAATTTATACACATGTGGATAGGCTTGATTTTATTAGGGTTACAGTGACTTATCCACATATTCAGTGCGCCTATTACTATTACTAATATATTTTAAAGATATACATCACCTAAATAAGGCCCGCGTCAACGCGTGCTTGAAGGATTAAAACCCGTAGGAGGAACTTATGAAGATCAGCATTCTGAAAAACGTTTTGAACGAGGCTATACAACATGTATCCAAAGCGATATCAAGTCGGACTACGATTCCAATTCTGAGTGGTATTAAGCTGGATGTGAATCACCAGGGAGTAACGCTGACCGCCAGCGATACAGACATCTCCATTCAATCCTTTATTCCGATGGAGGATGGTGACCAAACTGTTGTTCAGGTCGAACAACCCGGCAGTGTTGTGCTGCCTGCCAAATTCTTTGTCGAAATTATCAAAAAGTTGCCGTCGCAGGAGATCCATATGGAGGTAAAAGACCAATTTCAAACCTTTATCTCGTCTGGCGCAACTGAAATTCAGATTGTTGGCTTGGACCCTGAAGAATTCCCGGTGCTTCCCAACATTGAAGAAAATCAAGTCATCTCTGTTCCAGGAGATTTACTTAAAAATATGATTAAACAGACGGTATTCTCCATCTCCACCCACGAAACGACACCGATTTTAACTGGCGTGTTGTGGAATCTGGCTGAGGGTGAATTGAAGTTTGTGGCAACGGACCGCCACCGCCTTGCCACCCGTAGCGCTCATTTGGAGACGTCTGAAGGCTTGCGTTTTAGCAATGTTGTCATTGCGGGCAAAACGCTGAATGAGCTGAGCAGAATTATTCCAGATCAAAATATGCTTGTGGATATCGTAGTAGCGGACAATCAGGTATTATTCAAAGTAGATCGGGTGCTATTTTATTCCCGCATCTTGGATGGCACCTATCCTGATACTTCTAGAATTATTCCGACCTCCTACAAAACAGAACTGATTGTGGATACAAAAAGTTTAAGTGAGTCAATTGACCGTGCTTATTTGCTGTCCCGTGAGGAAAAAACGAATATTGTAAAAATGCAGTCGCTGGAAAATGGCGGTTTGGAGATTTCCTCTAGTTCCTCTGAGCTTGGCAAAGTGCGTGAGGAAGTAACTGTGTCCAAATTTGAGGGAGAGCCGCTCAAAATTTCGTTCAACTCTAAATACATGCTCGACGTGCTGAAGGTGATTGACAGCGAGCAACTGACGATTGCTTTTACCGGCATTATGAGCCCCATTATTTTAAAACCGGCTGATTCCAGCAATGCGCTGTATATCATCCTGCCATATCGCACAACCAACTGACGTTTAGCGTTAACCCACCCGAGGACAAGCGAAAGGATGAACAAGCCTTGAAACAGATATCTATACAAACCGAATACATTAAGCTCGATCAATTTTTAAAATTAGCCGATTGTGTATCCACAGGAGGCATGGCTAAAGCCCTGCTGCAAGAGGGACAAGTCCGTGTGAATGGTGAACCGGAAGAACGTCGTGGAAGAAAACTGTACCCGGGTGATACCGTAGAAGTAGAGGACAACGGAAGTTTCGAAGTTACAGCAGGAGCATGATCGCCTGGGTGGCAAGGACTCCTTTTAGGTACGGAGTAACAAGGGGGACCCTATGTGTTTGTGAACAACATTGTTTTGCAGCAGTACCGGAACTATGAACAGCTGGAGCTGAATGAATTTGGGCCCGTTAATTTGCTGATCGGACAAAATGCGCAGGGCAAAACGAATCTGGTAGAGGCGATTTTTGTACTGGCTTTAACCAAAAGTCATCGAACGTCCCGCGACAAGGAGTTAATCTCTTTCGGGGCTACTTCCACTCACCTAGCTGCGGATGTGGATAAAAAATACGGGAAAATCAGACTGGATCTCGCGTTATCCACACAAGGCAAAAAAGCAAAGATCAACGGACTGGAGCAGCGAAAACTGAGCGATTTTATCGGTTCGTTAAATGTGGTCATGTTTGCACCTGAGGATCTGGAAATTGTGAAAGGGACACCGGGGGTTCGCCGCCGGTTTCTTGACATGGAAATCGGACAGGTTGCGCCAGGATATCTGTATCATTTGCAGCAATATCAGAAAGTATTGGTTCAGCGAAACAACTTGCTCAAGCAAGCTTGGGGTAAGGATATGGCGTCAGTGCAGCTGATGCTGGAGGTATGGAATGAGCAACTTGTTGAGCATGGTGTTAAAATTGTTAAAAAGCGGAAACAATTTATAACAAAGCTACAAAAGTGGGCTCAGGCCATTCATGAAGGGATCGCAGGTGGGACAGAAGAGTTAAAATTAACCTATGTTCCCTCCTTCAGTGAGCCAGAGGAAGAAGATGAAGCTGTCTTATTGGAGCGATTTATGATAAAGTTATCCCAAATGAGGGAACAGGAAATCCGCCGTGGCATGACTTTGGCGGGACCCCATCGTGACGATTTGGCCTTTGCCATTAACGGCAGAGAAGTGCATACGTATGGCTCTCAGGGGCAGCAGCGGACGACGGCCCTGTCCTTGAAGTTGGCCGAAATAGAGTTAATCCATGAGGAAATTGGTGAATATCCTGTCTTGCTGCTGGATGATGTTTTGTCCGAGCTGGACCCCTATCGTCAGACCCAGCTGATCGAGACTTTCCAAAGCAAGGTACAGACCTTTATCACGGCAACCGGGGTTGAGACTTTGAACGCAGAACGACTCAAGGATGCCAATATTTATCACGTCCACGACGGGCATGTGGAACACTAAGGAGTGAGTGACCGCTATGTATATTCATCTGGGTGGAGAAAAAATCATCCGCTCGTCAGAGCTTGTGGCTATTTTCGATATCTCGATTGAAAAATCCTCTAAAATCTCCAAGCAATACGTGAACCACGCCCAACAGCAAAAGCATGTCGAGATGATTGGCGAAGAGGAAGCCAAGTCCATCGTAGTGACTCAGAATACGGTGTATTATTCCCCCATCTCCTCAACAACACTCAAAAAGCGGGCAAACCAGTTTGTTGCCAATGCTTAACCATAGAATCTATAGAAGTAGGTGAAAGGCATGTCTATGAATCAACCGTCTTATGATGCGGGCGAGATTCAGGTCCTCGAGGGCCTGGAAGCGGTTCGGAAACGTCCCGGGATGTATATTGGCTCCACGAGCGCCAAAGGTCTCCATCATCTGGTCTGGGAAGTTGTGGACAACAGCATTGACGAAGCGCTGGCGGGTTATTGTGACAGCATTCAAGTTGTGGTTCACGAAGATAACAGCGTTACCGTTACAGATAACGGACGCGGTATTCCGGTAAGCGAACACGCCAAAATGAAAAAATCTGCGCTGGAAGTCGTTATGACTGTACTTCACGCCGGCGGTAAATTCGGAGGCGGAGGGTACAAGGTATCTGGTGGTCTGCACGGGGTTGGTGTATCGGTAGTGAACGCTCTCTCCAGCAAAATGATCGTTCATGTTAAACGGGACGGACATCTGTATGAGCAGGAATATCACCGTGGTGCTCCGCAGTATGATGTCAGAGTCATCGGTGATACAGACGAGACGGGTACCCAAACGACCTTCTATCCGGACGATCAAATCTTTACAGAAACGACTGTATACGATTATGATACGCTCCAAACGCGGATTCGTGAGTTGGCTTTCCTGAACAAAGGCATTGCAATCAGCTTGACTGATGAACGGACGGGCGCCAGCGATACATTCCATTACGAGGGCGGAATCAGTGAATATGTGCAATTCTTGAATCAAAAAAGAGAAGCGTTACATGAACAGCCGATTTATGTCGAAGGCTCGCGTGATATGATTCAAGTCGAAGTTGCTTTGCAATATAACGACAGCTATACCGAGAATATTTATTCTTTTGCTAACAACATCAATACCCATGAGGGCGGAACTCACGAATCAGGCTTCAAGAGTGCATTAACCCGGATTATTAACGATTATGCACGTAAAAATGGCTTGATTAAGGACAACAATGCCAACTTGACCGGTGATGATGTGCGTGAAGGATTGACGGCGATTATCTCCGTCAAAATTCCAGAACCACAGTTTGAGGGTCAGACTAAGACAAAGCTGGGGAACAGTGAGGTGCGAGGGATTGTCGAATCCCTATTCGCAGAGAAACTCCAGGAATTCCTAGAGGAAAATCCGTCTGTTTCCCGCCGTGTGGTTGATAAATCATTACAAGCAGCACGTGCCCGGGAAGCAGCACGCAAAGCGCGTGAGCTTACACGTCGTAAAAGCGCGCTGGAAATCAGTTCGCTCCCAGGCAAGCTGGCAGATTGCTCCTCTAAGGATGCTTCGATTAGTGAACTGTACATCGTCGAAGGTGACTCAGCAGGGGGTTCGGCCAAGCAGGGTCGTGATCGTCACTTTCAAGCTATTTTGCCGATTCGCGGTAAAATCCTGAATGTCGAAAAGGCACGCTTGGACCGTATTTTGTCCAGTGATGAAATCCGGTCGATGGTAACAGCAATGGGCACAGGGATCGGAGACGACTTTGACATCGCCAAAGCCCGTTATCACAAGGTCATTATCATGACAGATGCGGATGTCGATGGTGCCCATATTCGTACGTTGTTGCTGACGTTCTTCTATCGGTACATGCGTAAAATCATTGATGCAGGCTATATTTATATTGCTCAGCCACCACTATTCAAAGTAGAGCGTAACAAAGTTGTACGTTATGCGAACTCCGAGGCGGAACGTGATGAGATCATCAGGGAATTTGGAGAAAACGCGAAGTACAATGTACAGCGCTATAAAGGTTTGGGTGAGATGAATGCGACCCAACTTTGGGAAACTACGATGGACCCTGAGAGTCGTACTATGCTTCAGGTAACTGTCAGTGACGCGATGCTGGCTGATACACTGTTCAATACCTTGATGGGTGATAATGTAGAACCTCGTCGTGACTTTATCCAAGAACATGCGAAGTACGTGAAAAATCTTGATTTTTAATGTGTGATGTTCTTTCCTAGTGGCTGTATTACGTGCTCATTAGGTAGTATTTTGTAGGAGTTCACAAGGGGCGCCCAAAGGGGCGTCCCTTTTCTTGTCATTAACCAGCCCGGGTGCATTTGAATATTTAATCTCATTGTTTTAGGCTTTTTTCTTAGAGCGTATGGCTTTACCCGTGGATGAAGAGTACCGGCCGTAGCCTACTGCATATCTGAATATTTTATGATAGAGGCTTTTGTTTGGAAGGGAAGAGAACACCTTGATTGCTGGTCTCGTGTTAACCTCCAGAATCCACGGATAATTTTGCTGATCCAGTCCTACATCTAATCCTATTTCCCTTAAACGTGGGTATCTTTTTTGCAACTGCCAGGCTACCCGTTCGCCCATTTTTGATAATTTTTGCTCCAGTCGTACAGCTTCCTTTACATCCATGTATGGAGCGACCAGCTCATTGAAAAAGCGCATTGTCCCACCGCTGTGATGATTGGTGACGACTTTGTCAGGAGCAGCTACGCGTCCTACAATAAGCGTTGTTTCCCATTGGTGTCTTAAGTTCATCTGGGTTAATACCCTCAGATCGAAAGGGCGTGCTTCATGCTGAAGAAGTGGAATTCCACGCTGGATCAGATATGGACGTTTTCGTATGCGGGAAGAAACCACTCTATGCAGATCTTCTAGACTTTCGAAGGTGAAGGTATCTACTTCATAGCGAAGCACATACCAAGTTCTCTCTTCGATGATTCCTTCTTCTGTCGGCGGAAGCGGTTCTGTCAGCCTCTCTGCCCGCATAACCCCTTTTCCATAAGTACCGTTATCAGGCTTAATATAGACAGTACCATACACGGCCAACATTTCGTTCAAGTGATCAAATGTGTACAACCGTGTTTCCGGTACATAAGCGGCCAATGTCGGATTGGGGAGAATGGCATTTGTTTTGGTCCACTTACTGGATACTCGCTGAATAGACAAGTAATCTCATCCCTTTCTTTTCGAAATATGAGTCATGTACTTGGAATCCGCAACACTTTGACAAAACAAGGGAAACTAAAGGACAAGTGCGTAAAACAATGATATAATAGAGAAATACGGCGTTTTTCGGAATTTTGCTAAGTGAACCCTGACCGTATACGTATTGTATGTGGAAAAGGCCCTTAGGGTGGGGGCTAATCCCCAGCTCTGGGGAATTTGTTATAATCAGGGCTTGTGAGTTGTACAAGAGAATAGCGATCTGCTACAGGCAGAGAGAGAATGACGAGGGATTTACGCTGTAAAGAGGACAGATGTGTTTAATTGTGCTCTTTTTGTGAAAGTAATATAATTATACAGATGAGGATTTCAGCCAAAATCCTGCGCAGAGAGCGGAGTGTATAGGCAGTATCTTGTTAGGCTTTTCACATAGAGAGCATTGTATTGAAGGATAAGAAGGAGGACCAGCATGGCGGATCAAAATAACTCGCAAATCATCAATAGGGATATCGGAGTGGAAATGCGCGAATCCTTTATGGATTATGCCATGAGTATTATTGTTAGCCGTGCCTTGCCTGATGTGCGGGACGGACTGAAGCCGGTACACCGTCGTATTTTGTACGCGATGTCCGAGCTGGGCATGTCGCCAGATAAGCCTTACAAAAAATCGGCAAGAATCGTCGGCGAAGTTATCGGTAAATATCACCCTCATGGTGATACGGCTGTATATGATACGATGGTGCGGATGGCGCAGGATTTTTCTTTGCGTTATATGTTGGTGGATGGACACGGTAACTTTGGCTCCGTGGATGGAGATATGGCGGCTGCGATGCGTTACACCGAAGCACGGTTGTCCAAGATTGCCATGGAAATGCTACGTGATTTGAACAAAGAGACCGTTGATTTTATGCCGAACTACGATGGTGAAGAGAGCGAGCCCGTCGTATTACCTGCACGTTATCCTAACTTGCTGGTGAATGGTGTCGGCGGAATTGCAGTCGGAATGGCTACCAATATTCCTCCGCATAACTTGGGAGAGGTTATCGATGGTGTACAAGCATTGATCGAAAACCCCGACATTACGCCGATGGAACTTATGGATTATATTCAAGGGCCCGATTTCCCGACAGCAGGTTATATTTTAGGACGCTCTGGTATCCGTCAGGCGTACCAGACTGGCCGCGGATCTGTGACCATGCGTGCGAAGACCACCATAGAAGAGATTGGCAATAAAGCACGGATTATCGTGCATGAGTTGCCTTACCAAGTGAATAAGGCTCGTCTGGTTGAGAAAATTGCCGAATTAGTACGTGACAAACGTATTGAAGGCATTACGGATCTTCGGGATGAATCGGACCGTACAGGTATGCGTGTCGTTATCGAGTTGCGTAGGGACGTGAACCCGAACGTCGTTCTGAATAATTTGTTTAAACATACGGCTATGCAGTCGAATTTCGGTATTAATATGCTTGCCATTGTAAACAACGAACCGAAGATTTTGAACCTGAAGGATGTCTTGTATCATTATCTCAAACATCAGGTCGAGGTTATTCGTCGCCGGACAGAATTTGATCTGAAAAAAGCCGAAGCCAGAGCACACATTCTGGAAGGCTTGCGCATTGCCCTTGACCATCTGGACGAAGTTATTGCTTTGATTCGTTCTTCCCAAACTGCAGAAGCAGCTCGTGAAGGACTGATTGAGCGTTTCTCGCTCACTCTTGAGCAGTCTCAGGCTATTCTCGATATGCGTCTGCAACGCTTAACCGGTTTGGAACGTGAGAAGATCGAGAACGAATATAACGAGCTAATACAAAAGATTGCGGAATACCGTGAGATTTTGGCGAACGAGCATCTGGTACTCAACATCATTAGCGAAGAGCTGAATGAACTTAAGGAACGTTTCGCTGATGACCGTCGCACTGAAATTACAGTGGGTGAAGAGAGTATTCTGGATGAGGATCTCATTCCGCGTGAAGATGTTATTATTACTGTAACTCATACGGGATATATCAAACGCCTTCCTGTTACTACCTATCGCAGTCAAAAACGCGGTGGTCGTGGTGTAGTGGGTATGGATACCAAAGATGAGGATTTCGTAGAGCATCTGTTCATTACGAATTCACATCATCATTTGTTATTCTTTACTGACAAGGGCAAGGTATATCGGATTAAGGCCTATGAGATTCCTGACCTTAGCCGGACAGCCCGGGGGACACCGATTATTAACCTGATTCAGATTGAACAGGGTGAGTCGATCAATGCGGTAATTCCAATCGAGGAATTTGTGGAGGATAGCTATCTATTCTTTGCGACCCAGCATGGAATCATAAAGAAGACACCACTTGATGACTATGCAAATATCCGCAAAGGTGGCTTGATTGCCATTAACTTGCGTGAAGATGACGCCCTGATCGAAGTGAAGCTGACGGACGGACAGCAGGAAATGATTATTGGTACAGCACAAGGCATGTCTATCCGTTTCCCTGAAAGTGATGTACGGTCTATGGGCCGTAGCGCTACAGGGGTCAAAGGGATCAACCTTGATGAGAGTGATGCTGTAATTGGTATGGACATCGTAGATACCAGCCTGGATATCCTGATTGTAACGGCCAAAGGTTATGGCAAGCGTACCCCTGTTGTGGATTATCGTATCCAAAGCCGTGGAGGTAAGGGGATCAAGACGATTAATGTTACGGATAAAAATGGTCCGGTTGTCGGTCTCAAGGTTGTAAAAACCGAAGAGGATCTGATGATCATTACAGCTAGTGGCACCTTGATTCGGACTAGCATGGGGGAAATCTCCACGATGGGTCGGAATACACAAGGGGTAAGGCTGATTAATATTCGCGATGATGATTCGGTTGCAACTGTTTGTCGAGCGAACAAGAATGAGGAGCAGGATGAACTGCTTGAAGAATTATTAGAGGGTGAGGAAGCTGGAGAGGGCTCATCTCTATCATCTGTTGAACCATCTCTCGAAACGAATACAGAAGGTGCGGAAGGTAACGACCCAGAATCTTCTGAGGGCGAATAAGAGCCTGAATATGGAAACAACAGTAGTTATTAAATTTCAGATGGAACAGACTCTCTGACTATTTGGTCGGGGAGTCTTTTTCTTTTTCTGGCTAACGAATTCAGACAAGTATGCTTTAAATGGCATAAAATGAATGTACAGGATCATTCCCAAGTAATATAATGACATCATAACTGGCAGCTGGAGCAGCTGTTGTGAGAACAGAGAGGTTGACCATGACAACTGTACCCGTATCCGAATTAAAAGCAGGACTTAGATTGCAAAGCGATGTATTTACAGAAATGGGAAGCTTGCTGCTACCGAAAGGGCGCATTCTGCTACCGCGTGACTTGGAGATTTTACAGGCGTTCCTGATCCAGCAAGTTGAGGTAGGGACGGATGATCTTACAAAATCCAGTAGCGAGTCTACGACTGTTCGATCTGGAACATCTGAATCGCAAGGACCTTCGTTAGATGGACGAGATGAATCTGAACAATTTCAGGATGAGTATGACAAAATGGTGATGCTCGTTAAGAATGCATTTCAATCGGTGCTCGTCTCTAATTTATCTATATATGAACTGCGAGGACAATTGGAGTCCTTACTGGTGCACATTCAGCGCTATAATGTAATGACCTATACTCCGCCCGCCATGATCGAAGTGGACTATATTTTTCACAACGCTGTGCTAACCTCCCTTACTTCCTATTCCATTGCACAATGGATCGGATTACCTCAAAAGGATTGGATGCAAGTGGCTTTTGCTGGATTGCTTCATGACATAGGGAACGCTAAAATGGACCCGGTCATTCTGTATAAGCCCTCCAAACTAACGTGGGAAGAGCAAGAAGAAATACGTCGCCATACATCACTAGGATACCAGTTGCTTAAAAATGTGAAAGCTATTAACGAAGGTGTGCGTTTGGCAGCTCTTCAGCATCATGAGAAAGTGGACGGTACTGGATATCCACTGCGTCTTAAAGGGGAACAAATCCACATCTACGCTAAAATCGTTGGAGTGGCTGATGTATTCCATGCTATGACTCTAGAGAAAACATACCGACCTGCCCAATCACCGTATCTGGTTCTAGAGCAAATCAAGTCAGAATCATTTGGAAAGCTGGACCCAAGTGTCGTACAAGTTTTTATTCATAAGTTAACCCAATTCAATAATGGAACCAAGGTGCGCCTCAATGATAACCGTACAGGGGAAATTATTTTCGCTGATCGAGATCATCCGACTCGGCCGTTGATTCAAGTAGATGGGGAAATTATTAACTTAATGCTGCAAAGAGAGCTTTATATCGAGTGTATTGTTACTTAACTAAGTATTTTAAAAAAGAGTTGCATAATGCAAGAAAAGTATGATATATTATTTCTTGTCGCTTCAAGTGTTATCAAGAAGAGCGAAAAACACTTTCGAAAAAAAAGTGTTGACATAACTCTAGGGAATATGATAAACTATAAAAGTTGCTGAGGGGTTGAAAGAAACGCCGAGGCGGACATTGAATGTTTGATCTTTGAAAACTGAACAACGAGTGAGTAAAACGATTTTGTTCGCAAAATCAAACAAGAGATATTTT
>NZ_FOYG01000006.1:180762-375473 GCF_900116035.1 Paenibacillus sp. cl130 | reverse complement strand
TTAATATTCCCTGATAGCTCAGTTGGTAGAGCACTCGACTGTTAATCGAGTTGTCACAGGTTCGAGTCCTGTTCGGGGAGCCATATGGAGAGGTGTCCGAGTTGGCCGAAGGAGCACGATTGGAAATCGTGTAGGCGCCAAAAGCGTCTCGAGGGTTCGAATCCCTCTCTCTCCGCCATAATTATTTTATTGCATGGCCCGTTGGTCAAGGGGTTAAGACACCTCCCTTTCACGGAGGTAACAGGGGTTCGAATCCCCTACGGGTCATAAAAATATCATAAAAGAACTTGCAATAAAAAGTTCATTATGGTATAATATGAGAAGTGCTTAATTGTGGAGGCTTAGCTCAGCTGGGAGAGCATCTGCCTTACAAGCAGAGGGTCGGGGGTTCGAGCCCCTCAGCCTCCACCATTTGAAAATTAAATATTTATTATTGTCGCGGGGTGGAGCAGTTCGGTAGCTCGTCGGGCTCATAACCCGAAGGTCGCAGGTTCAAATCCTGCCCCCGCAACCAATTAAAATTTATTATGGAACTGTGGTGTAGAGGCCTAACATGCCTGCCTGTCACGCAGGAGATCGCGGGTTCGAATCCCGTCAGTTCCGCCATTAGTAATACAACGTTTAATGAAGAGCCTTATAATAAGGCTCGGTAGCTCAGTCGGTAGAGCAGAGGACTGAAAATCCTCGTGTCGGCGGTTCGATTCCGTCCCGAGCCACCTTTCAAGTGGGAAATGAGTAATGTGCCGGTGTAGCTCAACTGGTAGAGCAACTGACTTGTAATCAGTAGGTTGGGGGTTCAAGTCCTCTCGCCGGCACCATTTTGGAGGATTAGCGAAGTGGCCAAACGCATCAGACTGTAAATCTGCTCCCTTACGGGTTCGGTGGTTCGAATCCATCATCCTCCACCAGTTTTATAGGGGCATAGTTTAAAGGTAGAACAACGGTCTCCAAAACCGTTGGTGTGGGTTCAATTCCTGCTGCCCCTGCCAATTATTCATTACTTGCGGCGGTCGTGGCGAAGTGGTTAACGCACCGGACTGTGACTCCGGCATTCGTGGGTTCAAGCCCCATCGGCCGCCCTTTACTTATTGGGGATTAGCCAAGCGGTAAGGCAACGGACTTTGACTCCGTCATGCATAGGTTCAAATCCTATATCCCCAGCCATCTTTATGCGGACGTGGCTCAGCGGTAGAGCATCGCCTTGCCAAGGCGAGGGTCGCGGGTTCGATTCCCGTCGTCCGCTTTGTTACACTCTGGCGCCATAGCCAAGTGGTAAGGCAAAGCTCTGCAAAAGCTTTATTCCCCAGTTCAAATCTGGGTGGCGCCTCCATAATTGAATATGCCGGCGTGGCGGAATGGCAGACGCGCTCGACTCAAAATCGAGTGGGAAACCGTGGAGGTTCGAGTCCTCTCGCCGGTATTAACTAAAAGAGTTCATTAGAGATAATCTCTAGTGGGCTTTTTTTATTTGAGCTTTAGTACCCCACTCATTGCTTGAGCTGAAGACACCTTTGAGTTGTATTCGAAATGCGAATAAATATTTGCCGTTGTTGCATAATCGCTGTGGCCTAACCATTCCTGAACTTCTTTCATGCTTACCCCTAATACATTTACATAAATATACTCCAGGTATTCAAGACAATAAGAATTGTCAGAAGATAAGCGACAGGATTCCTGTTATTCCTTCATACGAATCAGAAGCTCATAGAACGTGTCCACCAGTGGCAGTATACGGCGACTGGCTTTATTCTTGGTTCGGTCCTTTTCAATTTCAATATATCTACCATTCAAATTGCCCGATGTGGCGGAATGTTTAATATTAATAGTCCAATTCAATAAATCAATAGCCGACCATTTTAATCCTACGACCTCGCTTCGGCTTAGCCCATAAACGGCAGCCAGGATAACGAAAAGTTCAATTCTTTCGCCTCGAATTACTGCGAGGAGTTGATTCAGCTCCTCGGCATTGTAGAAGCTCACGAAGTAATTGTTCTTTTTTGGGCTTTCAACTAAGTCAGGGAGATTCGCCACAATCAGCTTTATTTTCACGGCATACTGAAGGGCTCTGCAAATGTTCGCGTGGTAATGAATAACGGTATTGGCGCTGACACCTTGCACATTCATTTCATGGGTATACAAGGTCTGAAAATCCTCTGTAGTTAAATCATCAAGCAATACATCTCTTTCTCTCGGAAAAAGGATCTACGCGGCCTTTTACAGTGTCGGAATAGGAGATATAGGAGATAAGCCCGATACTGTTCTTCATCATCTCTAGCCATTGAAGCATAAAGTCTGCGAACAGCCTTTTGCTATTACCGGATGGAGTAGCCGCTTTTACTCTTACAGCATATCTTCGTTTTCAACCGCGAGTGCTTGTCCTTCCATATGATAATTCTTCCTGGCTTCCTGAAGCAAGATTTCGGCTCTTTTCTTGGTTCCTTTTATTTTAAGCCCCGTAGGGATCCATTTTGGTTATCGTTTACCATTCTTATCTTTACAGTTAGGCGGATGTCCCGTTGCGCTTTCTCCTCTTCCAACAACTCCAGAGGGTGAACCCGATCCTTTTTCAAATACCGGTTGAGCTTCGGAATGGATTTGCTACAAAAGTGGTAGCTGAATCCGCCGATGGATTGCTTTAGCGCCCAGAAGGTGCATTTGATTTTGAACCGGGCGGTATAAAGTTCGATGATCTAGGTCGCCTCCAGTGTCAGATCGGTGCTGGCTAGAATGGAGCATCGCCTGTTCGGATTCACCAGCAAAAACCACAGTTTTTGGTATACTCTTTGGCCCCATAACATATCCAGACACAGGTAACTGACGGATTATTCATTGCCATTCATGCTCACGATAGCGTACTCAAACGCTGCGGTACGGCTTTAAAACAGCTCGGCCAAGCACCACCTTTGTCCTCTTTTTACGGTAGCGACCCCGGTCTGTGGCAGGTGTACCATGACGTTCATAGGCAACGGTATTGGACTTGGCTTCGGTTACCATATCCATCCGGGTGCTGCCGAATTGATCAGAGGTAGGCAAAACCATTTCCGGGACGTGCCCTAGTCAAAACACAGCATGAGGCCGATGACAATGACAACAAACCCATGAAAAGCGCCTCCAAAATTGCGTCACATTTAACACAATTGATATTGATAATCAATATCAATTGTGTTAATATAATTTTGTTCACTAGTGAATAAAAAATAATCTAATTGTGACACTGAACTTGGTCTGCAACTACTACAAGAGAGGGGAGATTGGGAAATTGGAGTTTCAAAATCATTTTAAAGGTCATCTTTACGAGCAATATATTAAAATGCTACATCTGAATGAGCTGTATACTGAACAAGAATTTAACTCGTTTCGGCAACAGGCCAGAAAGTACCAGATTGACATGCTCTCCAACAATATTACTAGTGTACACGTTATTGATTGCATTGGTGATTATGAACCGATAAATCATACCGGGATTGTGGAGAAGATGGGGTTGTCCAAAGCTAGCATTACTAAAATTAGTGCAAAGCTGCTGGAAATGGGCTTCATTATGAGAAGTCAACTGAACAGCAATCGTAAGGAGATTTACTTTAGTTTAACGGATAAGGGAAGACACGTTTATCATTTGCATAAAGAACTGCACAAAGAAAAAGAAGAAAGGTTTTACCAATTCATTGAATCCTATTCAGAGGTTGAGCTGCAGACTATTGGAAAATTTATGAGTGATTTGGTGGCGCGTGCCGAAGAATACTCCGAAGGGAAGTTTACGATAAATGACGACATTAAAGATTGAGGAATTAAGATCCAAGATTGAAGGGAAAGAAATTTTAAAAGGGCTCACACTGGAGATTCATGGCGGAGAGATTCATGCGATTATGGGGCCTAATGGGACGGGAAAAAGTACATTGGCTTCAGCTTTAATGGGCCATCCCAAATATGAGGTTACTGGCGGTAAGGTGACATTGGACAATGAAGACCTTCTGGAGATGGAGGTGGATGAGCGTGCCCAGGCAGGCTTGTTCCTCGCTATGCAATACCCAAGTGAAATTGCTGGCGTGACCAACTCGGACTTTCTCAGAAGTGCCATCAATGCACGGCGTGAAGAAGGCGATGAGATATCCTTAATCCGTTTTATCCGTGAAATGGAGAGCAAAATGAAGGGGCTGGAGATGAACCCGGAATTTGTGCATCGTTATTTGAATGAGGGATTCTCTGGCGGTGAAAAAAAGCGGAATGAGATTTTGCAAATGATGCTACTTGAACCCAAGTTTGTGATCCTGGATGAAGTGGACTCAGGGCTTGATATTGATGCACTGCGTATTGTGGCCAATGGCGTAAATGAGATGCGCAGCCCGGATAGAGGCTTTTTAATCATCACCCATTATCAACGACTGTTGAATTATATTACCCCGGATTTTGTGCATGTCATGATGCAAGGCCAGATAGTTAAATCTGGCGGTCCGGAGCTTGCCCACCGTTTGGAGGCTGAAGGGTACGATTGGGTGAAGGAGGAACTTGGGATTACGGATGAGACGGTAAGGGAAGCTTAAAAGCCGGAGAGGAGGAACAGCACGTGGATATACAAGCTAGAGTTTCAATGAATGTGGACGATTTACGCGCATGGTCAAGCGCTAAGGATGAACCTCGTTGGCTGATTGAACGCCGCGTTCACGCACTCGAACTGGCAGGGACGCTGGAGTTGCCTAAAGTGGAGAAAATCAATCTCGAAAAATGGGATATCTACGAAAGTGGAGATTACAAAGCTGAGAATGCGTGGTCTAGTTTGGAGGAAGCGCCGGAGGTTGTTCGAGGTTTGGTTGCTTCTCCGGTGAAAGGCGGACTAATCGTTCAGTTCAACTCGGATGTAGTGTATACGAAATTGTCCGAGAGCTTAGCCGCCCAGGGAGTCATTTTAACGGATCTGCATACTGCGGCAAAAGAGCATGAGGAGCTGGTTCAACGTTATCTCTTTCAGGCAGTAAAGCCAGAAGAACATCGTTTATCTGCTGCACACAGTGCCTTATGGAGTGGTGGCGTTTTTCTATATGTCCCAGACGGTGTAGAGGTTGAAGCACCTATTCAAGCGATCTTTCTTAACGATACAAGCGGTGTGTGTTTTGCTCCTCACGTCTTAATTGTGGCAGGGAGCAACAGCAAGATCACTTATGTGGATAATTGTGTATCAAGTGGTGATGATGTCAAGGTATTGCATAACGGTGTGACGGAGGTCTTCGCGGGGGCGGGCTCAAAGGTGCAAGTAGCTTCGGTTCATCAGCTTGCTGCAACTACAACAGATTTCACCCAGCGACGGGCGGTCGTTCTTGCTGATGGGGGTGTGGAATGGATTATCGGTGAGATGAACAATGGTTATACCGCCAGCGATACCAAGACTTTGCTACAAGGCAACGGGGCGGTCTCCGACAATAAGGTGATTGCTATTGGCACGGGCAATCGAAAATCGAGCTATACAACTCAAGCTCAGCATTTTGGCAGAAGCTCGGTAAGCCAGATGATTACGCGTGCAGTCATGCTTGAAGAAGCTACGGCCATTATCAACGGCATTACAAAGATTGAAAAAGGTGCAACCCATTGTGATGGTCAGCAAACAGAACGCGTGCTTATGCTAAGTCCTAAAGCTCGCGGCGATGCCAATCCGATCCTGCTGATAGATGAGGATGATGTAACCGCGGGTCATGCTGCATCCGTGGGGCAAGTAAATGCAGAGCAAATCTATTATCTGATGTCGCGCGGGATATCACGGAGTGAAGCCGAACATCTTGTTATTTTTGGATTTCTCGCTCCTGTCATTTCGGAGATCCCGCTGGAAGGTGTTCGCAGTCGCCTAAAAGATTTAGTGGAAAGCAAGCTCGGCAGATCATAGCAAATCAAAATGAATCTTGAAAGGTTAAAAAGGAGTGATACTAATGGCTAAAAAAGCACCAGATATGGGCGAATATAAATATGGGTTTCGCGACAAGCACCAGTCTATTTTTCAATCTGGAAAAGGTCTGACGGAAGAGATTGTCCGGGAAATTTCCCGGATCAAGGAAGAGCCGGAGTGGATGCTCAATTTTCGGTTGAAAGCTTTGAATCAATTCTACAAAATGCCGATGCCTGAATGGGGAGCGGATTTGACCGGGCTAAATCTTGATGACATCCAGTATTACGTTCGCCCTTCTGAAAAACAGGGAAAGACCTGGGAGGAGGTTCCTTCCGAGATCAAAGCAACCTTTGACAAGCTGGGAATCCCTGAAGCGGAGCAAAAGTTCCTGGCGGGCGTATCCGCTCAATATGAGTCGGAAGTAGTTTATCACAGCATGCGGAAAGAACTGGAGGATCAGGGCGTTATTTTCCTTGATACGGATAGTGCATTAAAGCAATACCCCGAAGTGTTTAAGCAACATTTTGGGACGATCATCCCTCCTGCCGACAATAAATTTGCGGCGCTTAATAGTGCAGTTTGGTCAGGCGGTAGCTTTGTATACATTCCGAAGGGTGTTCAGTGCGAGGTTCCTATACAAGGTTATTTCCGTATTAATTCTGAAAATATGGGTCAATTCGAGCGGACATTAATTATTGCCGAAGAGGGCAGCTTTGTCCATTATGTTGAAGGATGTACAGCACCTATTTATAGTACCAGTTCTCTGCATAGTGGAGTTATTGAAATTATTTGCCGGAAAGATTCCCGTGTCCGTTACACGACCATTCAGAATTGGGCTCCTAATATCTACAACTTGGTAACCCAAAGGGCTGTGGCAGAAGAAAATGCCACAATGGAATGGGTGGACGGCAACATCGGCTCCAAGGTAACAATGAAGTATCCGGCAGTATTATTGAAAGGACGGGGAGCCAAGGGGTCCATCCTGTCTATTGCCGTAGCCGGTAAAGATCAGCATCAAGATGCTGGCGCGAAGGTAATTCACCTTGCTCCCGAGACAACATCTACGATTATATCCAAATCCATCAGCAAGCAGGGCGGAAAAGTAAACTACCGAGGGTTGTCCAGCTTCAGCCGCGATTCCGCAGGGTCCAAGTCCAATATTAAGTGCGATACGTTGATATTGGACAACATGTCAACATCAGATACGATTCCGTACAATGAAATTAAAAACGATCAGATTACTTTGGAGCACGAGGCAACAGTATCCAAAGTGTCCGAGGAACAATTGTTTTACTTAATGAGCCGCGGGCTTACAGAACAAGATGCTACACAAATGATTGTAATGGGCTTTATTGAACCGTTTACCAAAGAATTGCCAATGGAATATGCCGTTGAAATGAATCGGTTGATTCAATTTGAGATGGAAGGAAGCATCGGTTGATTCATTAATTTAATAGATCAAACCTTTATCATTCTTTAAAGAGGTGCTAGTAATGAAGAAAAATAATTCGGACGATTCAGAACTAGCTCAAATTACCCGAGAGATACGAAAACTTCAGTTCTGCTTCAATATGCTGTCAGGATTGAGCGCAAGTTGTGGTGTGATGATACCTTTAGACTCTATTCATACGCTTATAAGGGAACTTTCGGATCAAGAGGTCACTCTTAGGCAAAAAGCAAAGGATCACTCAGACGATCTAGGGTGAAAAAAGGTCTGAATTGACGGTTGGTAAAAAATGGGAGGAGTTGACATAATGGATGAAAATGGAGTTTTATTCGATGAAGTATCGGAAGTTCTTCTCAAACTACGTCCTTTCTTACTGCGTGACGGTGGAGATGCTGAACTGGTCGAAGTTGAGAACGGTATAGCAAAATTAAGATTTTTGGGAGCTTGCAATGGTTGCCCAAGTGCTACGATTACGTTAAAGGTTGCTATTGAGCGCGCAATTCTTGAGGAAATTGATGATATTAAAGAAGTTGTACAAGTATTCTAAATTCCTTGATACTGAGCAACTGAGTTAGTCCTGTCGCAGACCATAGCTACGGAAGTTGATCCCGCTGCTCAATACCAAAGTACATCGACAGATTACCTTGCGGGTCGAAATCGACGAGCAGTGCTTATTTTACTTCATTAAACAAGGTATTATCACGATTGTATTCGGTATCGAGTGGGAAACCGTGGAGGTTCGAGTCCTCTCGCCGGTATACACAAAAGGATGATAAAATGCTTAAAGGCATTTTATCATCCTTTTTATTATATATTCATGATTTTGGCAACAAGGTTAACATGGATTTGACCAGCGCTTTGATCTTATCGTAAGATGATGGTACTGAAAAAACTTTTCTAGTTTACTGAGCACGAAAGAAATGAGGACGAATATGCAGGAAAGAATTTTGGAGGCTTTTGTAGAGGAAGTTCATGAAAATGGTTTGAAATTTACGATGGATGATCTTGCGAAAAGACTCGCCATTAGTAAGCGTACGTTGTATGAACATTTTTCGTCTAAGACGCTTATTTTAGAAACACTTATTGAGCGTACTAATGATGATATGATTCGTAAAACTGAGCAAATTATCGAAAATAATGAGTTATCTTTGTTAGACAAGATTAAGCAGTCGATTAGGGTCATGCCTCTGTATTATAAGTTTTACGATTTAAGAATATTGGACCAGATGAAAAAGTATTATCCTGAGCAATGGAAAAGGGTACATGCCGATTTAAATGACTGGTCTCCGATTAGAACATTAATTCAGGAAGGCATTCGAGAAGGAATAATAGTGAACAAAAATGAGGCTCTGATCATGAAGCTTATTATTGAATCTGTAAATTTAACGCTTGATCAGCGTTTCTTTCTGGATAACAGTGTGACGGTAGAGGAAGCAACTTATTCTATTGTAGATATTCTGTTGTTCGGATTGGTCGAAAAATAAAAAAATAGCCTCAACAATATGCTGCATATTTGAAGAGGCCATTTTTTTATATGAAAACTAATAAAACAATTTTAGTTTCAATTGTTTTTGAAAAAGAATAATGAAGTTTACCTGATGTTGAATAAAGAGATACGGAAAAGGAAGGGTGGAAATATGTCTATACTCACAAGAAATCGAGGAGCAATGCTGTTATTGATGCTTAACATTTTTTTGGCATTCATGGGGATTGGCTTAGTTGTCCCTGTGTTACCTAAGTTTATAAGTGAGCTAGGGATGAATGGTTCCTCGATGGGGCTGATGGTTGCAGCTTTTGCGTTGACACAGCTTTTGTTATCACCATTGTCAGGAAAGTTGTCTGATCGTTATGGACGTAAAAAGTTGATTGTTTCTGGGATGTTCATCTTCATGTTATCAGAGCTTGTTTTTGGACTGGCAAATTCCATTCCTACCCTGTTCATAGCACGAATCATGGGTGGAGCAGGGGCAGCATTGCTTACTCCTTCTATTATGGCCTATGTCGCTGATGTGACCTCGTTTGAGGAAAGAGGCAAGGGAATGGGAATGATCAATGCAGCGATCAACACAGGCTTCATAATAGGACCAGGGATTGGCGGTTTGCTTGCCACATATGGAATACGCATTCCCTTCTTTGCGGCAGCAGGAGCTGCGGGAATAGCGGCTATTTTGTCTCTGTTAGTGCTGCCTGAGTCTTTAAGCAAGGAAAAGCAACAATTTAATAGAGAGCTTCCACGTCAAAAAGAAAATCTTTTGCAGCAATTTGCCAAGTCATATCAATCTCCATATTTCATGGGTTTACTCATTGTATTTGTCGTTGCTTTTGGGTTAGCGAACTTTGAAACAGTGTTTGGACTGTTTGTTGACCATAAATATGGTTTTACACCAATGGATATTGCCATCATTATAACGACAGGCTCCATTATGGGAGCAGTTGTCCAAGCAACTATATTTGGATGGATCATTAATCGTTTTGGAGAGAAAAAAGTAATTCACCTCTGTTTGGCTATTGGGGGCGTTTTCATTTTTCTAACCCTATTTGCTGAACAGTATGTGATGATTATGCTGACGACCTTTATCATTTTTCTGGCTATGGATATCCTTCGTCCAGCAGTAAGCACTTCTCTATCGCGGCAGGCCGGAGATGAGCAAGGCTTTGTGGCAGGAATGAACTCGTCCTATACAAGCTTGGGTAATGTGATTGGACCGTTAATTGCAGGACTGTTGTTCGATGTTCATATTAACCTGCCTTATATGGTTGCAGCTATAGCGTTACTGGCTTGTCTTGTCCTGTCACTACGCTCCAAGCAAGCGGGTGAGCAACACTCGATAGCCCGTGCAGCAGAACAGCATAGAGGGTGATAGCCGCAGGTCTATATTCATCCCCGACTTAGGTCTAGGTTCAAAAACCGTCTGGGGTCCGTTTTGTCGAACGCTAAGTCAGCGTACAATAAGAACATAAGCAAGACACAGTGAAAGGCGGTGAGAGATGATGAGAGTTAACAAAGGGAATGGGTTAGCGATTGTACTGATCGTGTTGGGTTCGATTATGCTGCTCGGTAAGTTTACTCCGTTTTTCGGTCACTTTTTAGGACATCTGATTGGTTACTTAATTCCGATAGCTATGGTCATGCTAGGCTACTACGGTGTGAAAAAAGGAAATGCGCTCTTCGGCTGGATCGTACTTGTACTCGGGGTACTGATTTTGCTTGGCAAACTGTCCTGGCTTCTGGGACCGCTACTGGCAATCGGGTTGATCATATTTGGTGTTTCCCTGCTGAGTGACCGCAGAAGACGTTACTGATTTTAGCAGTTTGACGAATGAAAAAAGATTGTAGCAACGAAGTGATAAATTATGGCAATACGAATTGTGAAAGGAGCAGACGCAAATGAGTGTTTTTCGAAGAATGCGAGATATCACGGTAGCGACCTTCAATGAGCATTTGGAACAAAGCCAAGACCCGGTGCAACTAATTGACCAGTTCTTGTATAATACCCGCCAGGAAATTGCCGAAGCGGAAAAACTCCATCAACAGTATGCGATGCACACAAGACAGATGAAGCAGCAGTTGGATCATGCATTGTCCATGCAGACCAAACGGGAGGAACAGGCGCTACTGGCTTTGAAGGCTGATGAAGAACATATCGCGAAGCTGGCCCTTCAGGAGAAAATGCTATATGCAGAAAAAGAAGAGCAGTATAGAGAACTGTGGGAGCAGAGCCGTGAATCACTACGTGAGCTAGAACAACAGCTAGATACGTTAAAGACAGAATATCAAACGGTACACAGCAAGCGTCAGTATTATGCGGCACGTGTACAGACGTTGAGACTCCAGCAGCAAATGAACGAACGGGCTGGTACATACGGTGGACGAAATGTTCCCCGAATGTTCAACCGCTTGGAAGACCGAGTAGCCGATATGGAAGCAGAAACGATGAGTCTGCGTGATTTACGTCGGGGTGAGGGCGACCATGTACAGGATGCCCAAGGCGGTGGATCGTTGCTTGAACAAGAGTGGGAGAGACTGAAAAGCAAGCTGAACAACAGCGGGAAGGAGTAAATTGATAATGACCCGAATTTACAGATCAAGCCGGGATAGAGTAATAACAGGTGTATGTGGCGGTCTTTCTGACGCAACAGGAATGGACTCAACATGGATTCGTATTCTGGTTGTGATCAGTTTCTTTATTACAGCAGGAACCACATTTATGATTTATGTGATTGCGGCACTGGTTATCTCCAAGGAGCCGAGATCTCCTTTCGATGGAGGATTTGGCCCTGACAGCGGACCCTATAATCAACAGGACCCGCGCTATTATGGCAGTAACAATACAAGATCGCAGTATGGGCAGGGAACTGGTTACAATCAGGGCGGCGCATACGGCAATTCGAACCCGTTTTTTGGTCAAGATGCCCGCAACTCATCCAAATTTAACACAGGTCAGAACAACGACTTGGATTCCATGATGGAAGATATTGAGAAAAAGGCAATGAAAAAAGAATTGGCAGAGTTACGCAAAAAAGTAGAGCAATTCGAGAAGGGAGATCGTAAATAATGGGGATCTTTAAAAGAATGAAGGATATGACAAGAGCATCGGTGAATGAAGTGTTGGATAAAGTGGAAGATCCGATTATTATGTTGAATCAATATTTGCGCGATATGGAGGCGGAAATTCACGAGGCTGAGGTAACGGTTGCCAAGCAAATGGCGAATGAACGACGTATGAAACAGCGTTTGGAGGAAGCGGTACGTGTATCCAATGAGCGTGAGAAGCAAGCCGAATCCGCATTACGAAATGGTCAGGAAGAAGTAGCACGAAAGCTGTTGGGAGAGAAGATTTATTTTGTGCAAAAGCAGGACGAATACCGCGACTTGCACACACAAGCTGAGCTTCAAGCAAAAGAATTGGTACAGCAGCTTCACGACATGAAAGATGAATTTTATAAAATGCGCAACAAGCGCAATGAGTTGGTATCCCGTGCTCAAATGGCGAAAGCCAAAAAGCAAATGTCTCAAATCAATAGTTTGCACACGATTGAAAGTGGGTCTGCTTCATTGGGCTTCCACCGTATGGAAGAAAAAATCATGCAAATGGAAGCTGAAGCTGACGTACTGCGTGCTCCTTACCGTCAAGCTCCAGGAGAAGCATATATTAATCCAGCTGAGGCTGAAAAACAGTTTAAAGTGGATGAGCAGCTTCAACAGCTTAAGTCCAAAATTCAGACAGGTGCTAAACCAGTCGATATGAAGAAGGACTGACTACTCGGAAACAAGACATTATGATATGCTGTATGGAATGGACATTGGTCGATGATCGTGCTCAATCTGTATGGTCCGGGAAAGCCATATGGCGGAATGTCGCGCCACTATGGCTTTTCCGTCCTGTATAAACAAAAAGGGGGTGCAGCATGGAGAGAAAAAAATCAGCCTTGGCACTGGCAGGGATTGGCATCGGGGTTATCATTTTATTCGGTCAGTGGATTGGGTTCCTCTCCGTGGTTGCACTGATCCTAATGTTGGCCGGAATATATAAGATCCGTAATTCCAAAATCAAAAAAGGTTACACGATGCTCGCGATTGGTGCTGGACTGTTAGTGCTGGATCATTTGTTCCTGTTTGTGGTAGTTACACTAGCATCATTAGCTGTATTCTATTCACGTTCAAGGAAGCTGCATAAAGGTCAAAGCTCCATATTCAAGCACAATTTTATATCCAATCATAAATGGGATGAAGTGCCTTGGAGTCTGCGCAGCACAAGCATATGGCATGTGGTTGGGGACGTGGATGCTGACCTGACGTTGGCTCTCCCAGAGGAACGTGAGTCCGTCATATTTCTACAAGGGATCTTCGGTGACATTGACATCACGTTACCGGATAATTACGGTGTAGAGGTGGAGATGCTTGTATTGTTCGGACAGATTCAGTTTGACCGGGATCATGAGGCGGGGATGCTCAATCGACTGGTTTGGAAGTCTCCCCATTTTGAGCAGAGTGAGTATAAAGTGAAGTTTGTCGTTTCGTACTTGGCGGGCGATGTCCGCGTCCGATTTTATTGAATCAGGAGGAGCCGGGATGAATCATAAAAAAACGTCCAACATGGTAACCCGCAGTATGGGTGAAGGTATCCTCCTGTGTGTTGTTGTGGGCGTAGTTGTCTTTTATATGCTGTATACATATGGATATGTGAAGTCGTTCCCAACCTGGGGCATGATATTGAAAGTTGCAGGAGCCGTTATACTGGTGTTGATTGGTACAGGGGCAATGTACGGATTTTATGAGAGCTACCGCTTTAAAAGCAGATTGGAAATGTTGAGAGAGACGTTGCTGATGTGGGAAAAGGGAACTCCTGCACGTGAGTTGCCGCCCCTAGGGCATGATGAGCTTGGCAGGCTGGGAGAGCAGCTGGAACGGATCGGGCGTAAATGGCAGGAACAAGTTACGTCTTTACAACGCTTATCCACGGATAATGCTCAGTTGGCAGAACAGGCACGGATGACTGCGATTGTGGAGGAGCGGCAGCGGCTGGCCAGAGAGTTGCATGACGCCGTATCACAGCAATTATTTGCTATTTCAATGACGGCGACGGCTGTGGGGAGGACGCTGGATAAGGATTTTGATAAAGCGCAGCGTCAAGTTGCGCTAATTGAAGAAATGTCTTCCGTGGCACAATCCGAAATGCGGGCGTTACTACTTCATCTGCGGCCTGTCTATCTGGAAGGAAAACGGCTTGAGCAGGGTTTGCGTGATTTGGTACAGGAGTTGCAGGCAAAGGTACCGATGGAGATTGATTTTGAGATTGAAAGCGGAGTACAGTTGGTTAAAGGCATTGAGAACCACTTGTTTCGTATTGTTCAGGAAGCGATGTCTAATACATTGCGTCATGCCAAAGCAACCCGCATGGAAATTCGTATCGTGCAACGCCCGGATTCCATCAGGCTGACGATTCGGGATAACGGTATTGGTTTTGAACTGGATGAGAAAAAGCAGACTTCATATGGATTATCCACAATGCAGGAGCGGGTCAGTGAAATTGGGGGAGCTATTCAATATATAACGGCACCAGGAAAAGGAACACGGATCGAGGTGTCCGTGCCAGTTATTAATGATGAAAGCGGAAGGAACGATGATCATGGAAACGGAATTACCGATTAGCGTACTGCTGGTAGACGACCAT
Source organism: Paenibacillus sp. cl130 (assembly GCF_900116035.1). Lineage (NCBI taxonomy): Bacteria > Bacillati > Bacillota > Bacilli > Caryophanales > Paenibacillaceae > Paenibacillus > Paenibacillus sp. cl130. The sequence goes on along the minus strand of NZ_FOYG01000006.1, from coordinate 360,982 downwards.
GAAATGGTACGGATTGGTCTTGCGGCGGTGCTGGGGACGGAAGAAGGTATTGAAGTGGTCGGCGAGGCCGGAAGCGGAGAAGAAGGCATACGGTTGGCTTCCGAATACAAGCCAAATGTCATTTTGATGGATCTGGTCATGGATGGCATGGATGGCATCGAAACGACACGCCAAGTAACTCGTCTGCTTCCAGAGACAAAGGTGATTGTGCTGACGAGTTATTTGGACGATGAGAAAATGTATCCGGTCATTGAGGCAGGGGCATTCAGCTATTTGCTCAAAACGTCTCGTGCTTCCGAGATAGCGGATGCGATCCGTGCAGCTGCACGCGGACAGTCCGTACTAGAGTCACAGGTGGCCTCCAAGATGATGAATCGATTTCGCCAGCCACAGGCTGAGGCACCCGCGCATACGGAACTGACTGATCGTGAGATGGAGGTGCTTCGCCTGTTGGCACAAGGGAAGTCTAATCAGGATATCGCAGATGAGCTGATTATCGGGATTAAGACGGTAAAATTCCATGTCACGAACCTTCTCGCTAAATTAGGAGTGGAAGACCGTACACAGGCGGCGATCTATGCCTATAAGAACGGATTAGCAGAGTAGAATGTAGAATAAACGAATACAAAAAACCGGAGACGACAATAGTCCTCCGGTTTTTTGTGTTCCATAACAAGGTGTTTAGATCAGGAGGAATAAAAAGGCGATTAAAGCCAGATCTAGTGCAAGCCCTGCCCCGTATACATATCCGCCGTACCCACCGCGATAGCCTGGTCTGCCATTTCCATAACTACTATAACCATTTCCAGCAAATCCGCCTGCGTCATAAGGAAAGGATGGACTCAGAGGTGCGTTGGGCGGCTTAATTAAGGCATTTAGTTTGGCAGAGGTACGAGCTTTGTTTTTAGGATTCCTTTTTTTCTTTTTAGAGGAATTCTTTTTTGGGGATTGTTTTCCTTTGTTACTGTAGCTCCCGGCGTAGAGACTGCCAGGAAAGGAGGGTGGATATCCGTTCAACATCAGCTTGCCTTTGCTACACCCACTTAAGATGCCGATGTGTCGTGTACCATCACGCATAACGGCACAGACCAGACGTCCACCATGAGGTGCCACATTGGCTTCATTTACAGGATAAATCGGAAACATGATTTCACCTCTTTTGGTGTAAGATGCATTGTGATCATAGTCTATTCTTACGGTGCCTACGATGTATGGTCGAACACCCAGTAGGCAGATGAATATTTTAGAAGGGCTTTGCCGTAGCTGTGTGTATAAAACCTTTGACAAAGGGAATGCTATTGATAGATTGATAGATTTCAAACCAGCCGAAAAAGAAAGTAACCAGAGCGTAGGTGTGGGAATCGGATGGTTGTGGAGCGGGGGGAACGATAATGTTAAAAGCAGAGCTGATTAAAAAAGGGATTATTGCAATTTTGGTATTAGGAACGGTGCTGGTACTGGCTGGCTGGCGATACGGAACCCTTCAGACAAACCGATATGATTCCCGCGAAGCAGAAACGGCTTTACGTTCATTGTTAATCATCTCGGACCAGGCCCCGGGTACGTTGGATAAGCTGGTTGTGAAGTGGCAAGGCGATTGGATTTCTAACCATGAAGAGCCGGCAGATGTGGCGGCACAGATAGCCGATCAGCTGAATATACCCACAGTAAACAAACTCGTAGAAAATGGACACACGGTTTATCGTTCTGTTCGTCATAGTGAGGATCTAAGAATCCGCTTAAATGTGATGGAACGTCAAACTGGACAATGGTATGTAGTTGTTCAACTGGAGAGTAATAATGCAGGACGTGAGCGGTTGATTCAGCTTCATAAGCTTTGTGCTGAGCAATTAAAATCTATGGGGATTCAAGCGCAGTGGAACACAGCCCTTCAGCGTTCGCTGCATACAAAGGAATCCAAAGATCAACTGTTGAAACTGACAGAGGCGAGCTTAGCAGAGAACATCTCCATGCAGGCCAAAGAAAGATATACGGATGCGACTACTGTGGCTATATCCTATGAAGCTCCAGAGCTGCCGTTAATGATTCAAAGCGGTGAGCATCAGGTCCAGATGCAGATGGCTGTACATGAAGATAGGGAGCAGCAGAATACACGTATAACGCTCGGTTTCCCGCTCATCACGATTGAATACTGACTTATAAGGTAAATTTATGATTCATCGGATAGCTTATCCATGTAGGATATGATAAAATATCATCAAATCTTTAGTTCCATGTTTTTCGAAAATCAAGTATGATCTTGTATAAATATACACAATACTACATGCGGATTTCGGGGATTGTGGATTGCGGAATCTTGACATGGGAAGAATGAGGTACTTCATGGCTGACATACCTGCTAAAGAATCTGTTGTGACGCAAGGCGCAGTTCTGTTTATTTTTGGCGCTACGGGCGATTTGGCTCGTCGCAAGCTTTTTCCTGCTATTTACAGCTTGTACCGCGAAGGCAAGCTTGCTGAAGATTTTGCCGTTATTGGTGTAGCAAGGCGTCCGCGCACAGAGGAAGAATTCCGTAATGACCTGTATGCTTCAATACAGGAGTTTAGTCGCTACAAAGCAGAAAATGATCAAGAATGGCAGGCATTTGCCGAGCATTTTGAATATAAATCGCTGGATATAAACAATGTCGAAGGGTTCCATGAGCTGAGACAGCAGACGGAGTCTATAGAAAGCAAGTTTAACATACCGGGAAATCGGTTGTTTTATTTGGCCTTGGCTCCTGAATTATTCGGAAGCGTGTCGAAGAGCTTGAAAGATGGCGGCATGATGGATGGCAAGGGCTGGAATCGCCTAGTAATTGAGAAGCCATTCGGTTATAACCTCGAATCTGCACAAGAATTGAACGTTGAAATACGAGAAGTATTTGCCGAAGAAGAAATTTATCGGATTGATCACTATCTTGGTAAGGAAATGGTACAGAATATTGAGGTGATCCGCTTCGCGAACGCCTTCTTTGAACCACTGTGGAATAATAAGCATATTGCCAATGTGCAAATTACGCTTAGTGAAACGGTAGGGGTGGAGGAACGCGGAGGTTACTACGATCATTCCGGCGCCTTGCGGGATATGGGACAGAACCATATGTTGCAAATGCTAACGATGATTGCGATGGAACCACCTAGTCGTTTGTTGCCTGAGGATATCCGTGATGAAAAGGTAAAAGTGCTGCGTTCGCTGCGCCCTTTTGAAACGTCTGAGGATGTGAAAACCAATGTGGTACGTGGCCAATACACCGAAGGCAGTTATCGCGGCCAGCAGTTGCCGGGGTATCGCCAAGAAGACAAGGTAGATCCACAGTCGAACACAGAGACTTATTTTGCTTCACGCGTGTTTGTTGATAATTTCCGTTGGGCTGGCGTACCGTTCTATATTCGTACGGGCAAACGTCTCCCTGTAAAAACAACGGAGATTGTTGTGGAATTTAAGAGCATGCCAACGAACGTGTATCTCGGTCAAAAGCATAAGCTAGAACCGAACTTGCTCGTGATTCGGGTCAATCCAATGGAGGGCATTTACATTAAAATCAATGCCAAGAAACCCGGTTCCGAATCAGATATTGAGCCACTGGCTATGGATTTTTGCCAAAGCTGTATGGTGGGTATCAACTCACCAGAGGCTTATGAACGATTGCTGATGGATGCGATTGAGGGTGATTCGACGTACTTCACGCGTTGGGATGAGGTTGCCACGGCATGGGGATTCGTCGATCGAATCGCCAAGGCATGGCAGCAGGCCCCGGATACGCTGGAAACCTATGCTGCAGGCTCATGGGGACCGGAAGGTGCTCACAAGCTATTGGAGCAGGATGGCTTCAAGTGGTGGCCGGTTAGCGGTCAGGATGAAGATAATGTCATCTGGCGAGTAGGCGGCGTTCAGTAATCCCGATTTGTCCTGCATCCCCCTATGTCCTGTTCAGGACGTAAGGGGATGCTTTGCGTTCCGAGTGTGCTATAATAGCTTAGTCTCAGGTTTTCAGTTTGCAACTGATTATAAGTTAAAGGCAGGCTAAAACATGTAAATAGATCGTATTTATAATGAATATGGTAACGGAGTACGCCGAATACTGGAGCTAACGGCAATATAGCTGATAGGGCCGATGAACTTATGAAAATAGGCGTGCGTCATGGCCTTTTTATGAATAGCTTGAGCAGTAATGCAATGGATTTGATCATGAAGGGATATGTGAAATGAGTAAAACAACAGATATACTTCAACAGGAAGTCGACAAACGGCGTACGTTTGCGATTATTTCTCACCCGGATGCGGGTAAAACGACACTGACGGAAAAGCTGCTGCTGTTCGGGGGCGCGATTCGTCTTGCTGGTTCAGTTAAAGCGCGTAAAGCAAGCAAACACGCCACGAGTGACTGGATGGAGATTGAAAAACAGCGGGGGATCTCTGTAACATCCTCAGTAATGCAATTTGATTATAATGGTCACCGCATCAATATTCTGGACACCCCAGGTCACCAGGATTTCAGTGAAGACACGTATCGTACATTAACAGCAGCAGATAGTGCAGTCATGCTGATTGACGTAGCGAAAGGTGTGGAAGCGCAAACGATTAAGCTGTTTCAAGTTTGTGCGAAGCGTGGAATTCCGATTTTCACCTTCATTAACAAACTGGATCGTGAGGGACGCAGTCCTTTTGATTTGATGGAGGAGCTGGAGCAGGTGCTTGGCATCCGTTCGGTGCCTATGAATTGGCCGATTGGTACAGGACGCGAGCTGTGTGGTGTCTATGACCGTGTCAAAAATCAGGTCGAGCTGTTTCAGGGAGATGACCATTCCACGATCAAAGTACAAAAAGTGGAAGATTACAATGATCCAATCATTCGTGAGATGGCGGGCGAATATTTGCATGACCAATTATGCCAAGACTTGGAGTTGCTTGACGTCGCGGGTGATCCTTTTGACATGGAAAAAGTACAGCGTGGAGAATTAACACCTGTATTCTTCGGCAGTGCGATTAATAATTTTGGTGTACAAACATTTTTGGAAAACTTCCTTCAGCTTGCTCCTAAACCGGAGCCGCGCCGTAGTACAGCTGGGGAAATTGAGCCAACAAACGAAAAGTTTACCGGCTATGTATTTAAAATTCAAGCGAACATGAACCCGGCTCACCGTGACCGTATTGCATTTTTGCGTATTGTCTCCGGTAAGTTTCAACGCGGGATGAGTGTTAAGCATGTACGGATGGGCAAGGAGATTAAGCTGTCTCAGCCACAGCAGTTCCTGGCACAGGACCGTGATATTGTCGAGGAGGCTTTTCCTGGCGATATTATAGGATTGTTTGACCCGGGTATTTTCCGTATTGGTGATTCACTCAGCCAAGGTAGCGAGGTTGTGTTTGATGAATTGCCGACCTTTTCGCCTGAGATTTTTGCCAAGGTAACGGTGAAAAATGCCTTGAAGCACAAACAGTATCTGAAGGGTATTGACCAGTTGACCGAGGAAGGTATGATTCAGGTGTTCCGTACGGTAAGCTTTGACGATACGCTATTGGGTGTTGTCGGGCAACTGCAATTTGAAGTATTTGAGTACCGCATGAAGGGTGAATATGGCGTTGATGTACAGCTTCAGCGTATGCCATTCCAATTTGCACGTTGGATTGTGGATGATCAGATTGATCCGAGCAAGTTCCGTATTAACTCTACGCTGGTAAAGGATAAGAAGGGCAATTATGTTGCCTTGTTCGAAAACGAGTATGCTATGCGTACGGCTATGGAGAAAAACCCGACAGCTAAGTTTTTGGAAATGGCTCCATAAGATTGAGTATGCAGAACCGTTAGATCTCAGTCATTTAGTGTATACAACGAATAGTCCACTCGATGTTAATGCGAGTGGACTATTCTCATTTTCGAATACGGGTAAAATAATGAGCACAATTAAATCGGAACAAAAAGTTAAATAGCTAGAGCTAGGTTAAAGGTACGGGTTTGATTTTATCGATTTGTTCATGTGCCAAATGGACGAAATCGTGCTGCTGGTTTGGACTCATATGCTTCCAAGCAATTTCAAGAATGACACCCAATCCAGGCAAAGCGGCCTCCGGTCCGTCCACTGACCCAATAATCATGTCCGTAAGATCAGCTTCTGATTTGCCGTGTACTTTGTGAACAATTGCTTGTCGTAAATCCATTGTAATGGGCATGTGTACCTCCCGTATGTTGTAGTAGTGGTCGAATGTATTATGGCTTGGGCTGTTGTCCAGTATACATGAAGAAGCATTTGGCATAAGTATGTCAAAATTTATGTTTGTAGCATGATATGCTATACTATGACGGACAGTATGGTGATCGGGAGGTAAAGAAGGAATGGCAAAAAAACAGTATGCGGTCATTGGCATGGGCCGTTTTGGTTCCAGTGTTGCCAGTGCGCTGAGTGAGATGGGTTTTGATGTGCTGGCTATTGACTCGGACGAGCAGCGTACACAGGAAATGTCGAATATTGTGACGCATGCGGTATCTGCTGACTCGACGGATGAGGAAGCGCTGCGAGCGCTGGGTATCCGTAATTTTGACGTAATCGTAGTTGCAATTGGCGAAGATATACAGGCCAGTATTCTGACGACATTGATTCTCAAGGACATGGGCGTACCAGCCCTTGTGGTCAAGGCACAAAATGAATTGCACGGGAAAGTGCTGCAAAAAATAGGTGCGGATAAAGTCGTTTATCCTGAACGGGATATGGGGTTACGGGTAGCCCATCATTTGACATCTCCCAACATTTTGGATTATATCGAGCTGTCCAAGGACTACAGTATTTTGGAGATGAGAGCCGCCGATTCCATGATTGGCAAAAACCTGAAGGAGCTAGACATACGTGCACGCTTCGGCTGCAATGTGATGGCGATTCGCAGAAATCAGGAAATGAACATTTCACCTTATGCCGAAGATCGTCTGGAGCCGGGTGATGTACTTGTCATTGTGGGCCACAAGGATGATCTGACCAAGCTGGAGCTGGCATTTGTAGCCTAATGAAGGCTTGATGTTCAAGTATAAGTGAAGTGATACATTATTTATTTTTAAGAAACGGACAAAGAAATGGAAGGTTAAACGAATGGAAATCATTTCACCGAATAATGCGCGTGTAAAAGAGTGGGCGCAACTGCTGGAGAAAAAGCATCGCACACGGCAGCATAAATATATTGTCGAGGGTATTCATCTGGTGCAGGAAGCGCTGCGTTCAGACGCGGCTGTCGAAACCGTCGCCTATGATTTGGACAAGAGCATTCCCGCCGAGCTGAATGGCCTGGATCCAGCCGACCAGCCGGTGGAATGGGTTCCCGTGTCAGCGGCGGTCATTGCAAAATGCACCGATACGAAGACGCCGCAGTCGGTCTTTGCCATCGTGCGTAAGGAGGAGCGCAGCGCATTCCCGGCATTGCTGGAGCAGCCGGATGCACTGGTGATGGTGCTGGACGGGGTGCAGGACCCCGGCAATGTAGGCACCATCATCCGCAGCGCGGACGCTGCTGGAGCCGCAGGCGTAATATTGGGTCATGGCTGCGCCGACCTGTACAATCCCAAAACGATCCGCTCCACGATGGGATCGTTGTTTCACCTGCCAGTGATTGAAGGCAGTCTGGAGGAGCTTTTACCGCAGGCCAAAAGTAAAGGTGCCCGCTTGCTCAGCACCTCACTGGATGCGAGCTTGTCATGCTATACCATAGATTTGCGTGTTTCCACTTGGCTTGTGATCGGAAACGAAGGCCAAGGTATTTCTGCTGCTACCGCGCGCATGGTGGATGAGTCGGTATTCATTCCGATGCAGGGGCAAGCGGAATCACTGAACGCAGCAATGGCTTCTACGGTGCTATTATTTGAGGCGATGAGACAACGAAACTAAGAGAATGAACACGGGGCTGCTGGTGTGGTTTATAACATCAAATGGGACTATTTATATTGTCAATTGAGACTAGGAACATCCACGCCTGCACCTGGCCTTTCTTCCGCCCTATAGTCCCAACCTGATCCAGTCGAGGGGGCTATGGCTTAAATCCAATGTGGCGAATAACGTGTTTTTTTAGAGGTTTTATAAGATTAAGTTCATGCCGGCCGGTTTATGAAACGAATCAATGAACAACCGCTAGAAACAATTGGTCGGCTACTGGTTAGGTTATGATCTTAATTGCGGTTTATATAGTAACAAATAGAAAGGTATTTGATTATGATATTCATTAACAAAAAAACTATTAATAAGCTAACTGAATCGCATAGAGAACCTAACATGCTTATCTGCTATTCAACTCCTCAGAGTCTTTCAGCTTGTACAAGTCGAGCTATATTACTCCTAAATAATGATAGGATTATCATCCTTTTCCTCAATCTATTTTCATCTAAAGTAGTAGAAAAAGTTGAATTTGAAGTAGCTGATTTACAAGAACAAAAATATCATTCTATATATCTGTCTTCTGCAATCTGGTCATTTAACATTAAAGGACAGCATTGGAGGTTCAAGATAATCAAAAAAATTATTCCTCTTGGCTCTATGCAAAGGGATTTTCTAAATTTCTTGCAACAAAATATCTTAAATTAGCGACTTTCCGAAAACATGTGCCCTTCCAGACAAAGACGAACAGCCAGGTATCTTTCGTAAAGTCGTTTATCTGGGGTTTCTTTCATGGTTCTATTCATTACCCAATAGGCGATTGACGTAATGCTGTTGGTTTGTTAATTGCGTGTTATTATATCAAATGAATTTGACAGGTTCCCAAATCTTTGTTAGAGTTTCAATCAAATACGTATAACCTTTTCATGGGATGTTACCGATAGGGCATAACCTGAATTGGCTTGTTTACACTGCAAGTGTATACAGGCTGGTTTGGGTTTTTTTATATCCATCACCCACCCTCTAGGAACCCCTTTATCACACATTTGGAAGGAGAACGTTTATGACCAGCTTTATTTTTCCTAAAGACTTTTTATGGGGCGGTGCTCTTGCTGCCAATCAGGCCGAGGGCGCTTATTTGGAAGACGGTAAAGGATTGAGTCTGGTGGATCTGCTGCCTACCGGAGAGAAGAGAAGAAGCATAATGAAAGGGAATGTTCCCTCGCTGACTCCACTTGAAAGCGAATTCTATCCTTCCCACGAAGCCATTGATTTCTATCACCACTATCGCGAGGATATCGCGCTATTTGCAGAAATGGGATTTAAGGCGCTGCGTGTTTCCATTGCCTGGGCTCGTATTTTTCCAACAGGAGAAGACGCTACTCCAAATGAAGCAGGTTTGCAATTCTACGATGACTTGTTCGACGAGTTGCATAAACATGGCATTCAGCCAGTCGTTACCCTCGCTCATTTTGACGTGCCAGTGGATCTGGTCGAGAAATATGGAAGCTGGCGGAGCCGGAAGCTGGTAGGCCTGTTTGAAACCTATGCTAAAACAGTATTCACCCGCTACAAGGATAAAGTGAAATACTGGATGACATTCAACGAGATTAACATGCTTCTCCATTTGCCGTTTCTCGGCGCCGGTCTTGTTTTTCAAGAAGGTGAAAACGTTAAACAGATTCAGTATCAGGCTGCACATCATCAGCTTGTGGCAAGCGCGCTGGCTGTAAAAGCGTGTCACGAGATTATCCCGGATGCCAAGATTGGTTGTATGCTTGCTGCCGGCAGCTTCTATCCGTATACGTGTAATCCCGAAGATGTGTATCAGGGCATGGAAAAAGACCGCGAGTCCTACTTCTTCATTGATGTACAGTCACGCGGCGAATATCCTGGTTATGCGAAGCGCTTCTTCAAGGATCATGGATTAAACATTGAGATGGAATCAGGCGACGCAGCCATTCTGAAAGATCATACCGTTGACTATATCGGATTCAGCTATTATTCAAGCCGGACGACCAGCACAGACCCGGAAATCGTCAAGAACATGACCAGCGGCAATGTGTTTGGCTCTGTGGCCAATCCATATCTGGACAAGTCCGAATGGGGTTGGACGATCGATCCAAAAGGATTCCGCATCACAGCCAACCAATTGCATGACCGTTACCAAAAGCCTCTGTTCGTAGTGGAAAACGGTTTTGGTGCCAATGATGTGGTTTCGCCTGAAGGAGAAGTTAACGACGATTACCGGATCGACTATCTCAAGCGGCATATTGCCGAAATGGGTGAGGCTCTTCAAGACGGAGTCGAAATTATCGGTTACACAAGTTGGGGACCTATTGACATTGTCAGCGCTTCCTCAGGAGAGATGAAAAAACGCTACGGTTATATTTATGTGGACCGCGACAACGAAGGCAACGGTTCATTGAAACGTATTAAAAAGAAAAGCTTCCACTGGTACAAAAACGTAATTCATTCCGACGGAGAAAATTTGGGCGAATAATCGTACCACAAGAAAATAGGATCGGATGTCCCGGGCCCACGGGAATTTCCGATCTTCGTTTCTTCATTGAAAGCGTTGACAATCGTTCCTCTTCGGGCTATACTTGACGCAATTCCATCATTTTTAGGATTGTTACTGCGTAGCAGGCAAAACCTAAGCCACAAATAAGAAGATGTTACAGTCTTGTTTATTTGGCGTGCTTCGGTTTTTTTTCTGTTTACAATAAAGAGGATGGAGCAAGTGTGGCTCTTGCTGGCATATGGAACGGGGGATCAAGATGAACATAGCAAAGGTCATCAACAACAATGTAATCAGCGTCTACCAGACGGACGGTACCGAACTCGTGGTAATGGGTCGGGGGATTGCTTTTAAGAAAAAGCCTGGAGACAAAGTAGACGAAACCAGAATTCAGAAGGTATTTGCCCTGAAAAACAAGCAGACGTCCGATAACTTTAAAATGTTGTTGCGTGAGGTACCGCTTGATTTGATCGTGATTGTGGAGGAAGTCATTAATGATGCCAAGCATAATCTGAACAGAAAGCTGAACGAAAATATTTATGTTTCGCTGACCGATCATATCAATTTCGCTGTTGAAAGATACCGGGAAGGATTGGAAATCAAAAACGCGTTATTGTGGGAAGTCAAGCAGCTGTATAAAGAAGAATTCGCAATTGGTCTGAAAACGTTGGAGCAAATCAAACAAAGGCTCGGTATTGAACTGCCTGTGGACGAAGCAGCTTATATTGCGATTCACATCGTGAATGCTGAAATGAACGAGGAAGTCATTACGACCATGAGTATCACGAAGTTTATCCAGCAAATTATCAATATTGCAAAATATCACTTTAAGGTCGATTTTGACGAGGACTCTCTGAGCTATTTCCGCTTTATTACGCATCTGAAATTTTTCGCTCAGCGCGTATTTAAGGGAAATCACTACGAAAATAACTATGATCATTTGTATGACATGATTAAGGAAAAGCACAAGGAAGCAGCTGCTTGCACAGAGAAAATTGGTGCTTTTGTGCAAAAAGAATACAACCACGAATTGACTAATGAAGAAAAGCTATATCTGACCGTGCATATTGAACGGGTGGTGAATAGATAAGTCGAACTTTTTCGACTAAAAAGGATCAAAAATATATGATTAAAAGTTTTTGTTGACAAATATGGTAGATTAATTATATTATGATAGTAACAGGAATTTAATAAGTTTTAACTGGGATTGTTACTGGTTATGCAGGCAAAACCTAAGTCATGAAAAATTGCGGGAATAAAGTGCCCACCATTTTTCAAGGCTTAGGTTTTTTGTGTGCCTAAATATGTAAAAAGCCCCTTAGAACATGGAGGTGTCCATCATGAGTAATGAAAAACTGGCTAAGGAAATTGTACACCTGGTAGGTGGCGAAAAAAATGTAATATCGCTCGTTCACTGCGCCACTCGCCTGCGTTTTGTGCTAAAAGATGAGGCAAAAGCAGACAAGGGAAAGCTGGAAAAAACCGATGGAATTATCACGGTAAAGCAAAGCGGTGGTCAGTTCCAGGTTGTAGTCGGCAACAAAGTACCAGAGGTATATAATGCAATCGGCAAAGTATCCAATATTTTGAATGAAACTGGAAAAGAAGATCATTCAGCTAAAGGCAACAAAGGATTTGGCGCCGTAATCGACGTAATTTCCAGCATTTTTGCACCGTTGCTCGGAGTTATGGCGGGGTCCGGTATTCTGAAAGGTCTGCTGCTGATTGCGAGCAACCTCGGCTGGTTGCTACCGAAAGACACTACCTATATGATTTTGTATGCTGCGGCCGACAGTTTGTTTTATTTTCTTCCTCTCTTGTTAGCGGTTACAACGGCACGGAAATTCGGAGGTAATATCTTCGTTGCCCTGACCATTGCCGGAGGGTTGCTTTACCCGACCATTGTCACGCTAAAAACGGAAGGTACACCTACGGACTTTTTCGGTATTCCTATTGTTATGATGAGTTATTCATCTACCGTTATTCCGATCATTTTAGCCGTCATCGTCATGAGTAAGCTGGAAAAATGGTGCAATCGAGTGATCCACGAGAGCGTTAAAAACTTTATTACACCTTTGATTCTACTTGTAATTATGCTTCCTCTGACCCTGATGGTCTTTGGTCCAGTCGGGGTGTATGTGGGCAACGCAATCGCTACCGCACTCGTTGCTGCGTTCAGCTTTAGTCCGTTGCTGGCTGGAGCAATCCTTGGTGCTTGCTGGCAGCTGCTCGTTATTTTTGGTGTTCACTGGGGGCTTATACCTGTATTTATTAATAACATTGCTGTCAACGGCCGGGATGGCATTAAGCCCGCTGCTTCGGCTTCCGTCTTTGCTCAAACCGGCGCAGCGTTCGGTGTTATGCTGAAAACGAAAAATAAAAAGCTGAAAACGCTGGCGGGTTCCGCTACACTTACCGCTTTATTCGGCATCACGGAGCCAGCAGTTTATGGGGTTACGTTGCCACTGAAACGTCCGTTTATTGCAGGTATTATCGGCGGCGCCGCCGGTGGTGCCATTATCGGTCAAGCGGGAACGCAAGCATTTGCCTCTGGCGCACCTGGGTTGCTGACCTTACCAATCTTTTACGGACCTGGAGGACAAGGATTCCCGGGATTGATTTTAGGGATTACGGTTTCATTTCTGGTGTCGGCAATTTTGACCTATATTTTAGGATTTGAGGACCCGGTCGAAGCGGAAGAAACCACCGACAATTCGGCTAATGAATCAACCTCACCAACCGATGTTTCCAATGAAGAGGTACTTAGCCCGATTGAAGGAACTGTGGTAGCTCTAACAGAAGTTCCAGATCCTGCATTTGCTTCAGAGGCTATGGGCAAAGGTATCGCCATCCAACCGACAACGGGCAGAGTCGTGGCCCCTTTCGATGGAACCATCACTGTGGCGTTCAAGAAAAAACATGCGCTTGCGATTGTTTCACCCCATGGCGCAGAGGTTTTGATTCATGTTGGAGTAGATACAGTCAAGCTGGACGGTAAATATTTTACTTCCCATATCAAAGAAGGCGACGAGGTAAAAGCTGGGGATCTACTGCTTGAGTTTGATGTTGAGCAAATCAGGGCAGAGGGTTATCCTACGATTACGCCAGTTATCATTACAAACTCTTCCCAATATGTTGAGATCCTCCCAATCGCTCAAGGAGAGGTAACGGAGCAGTCCCCACTGTTGAAATTGTCTAGTGCTTCAAATGAGAAAGAGGGCATCGCCTGATGTCTTAAGAATAAAGCTCTGATGGTCCACATTCCCGGATCATCAGAGCTTTTTTGTCGTCATTTTATGTAGCCGGTAAGCTCACTTGTAATTGACAATATGTCAATTAAATTAACTTGTATGGGGGTAAAAACTAATCTATAATTTTTTGTAATTATGCAAATTTTCTGAAAACATAGACTAGAAAATCAATTGATTGATCAGGGGGAAATACAAGGAATGTTAGAGCAGTGGGCAGAGGCAGTAAACGGCGTCATTTGGAGCAATCCTGTGGTATATGTCTGTTTGGGCGTGGGACTATTATTTTCGATCATGACTCGATTCCTACAAATCAGGCATTTCAGAGAGATGATCCGTCTAGTATTTAAAGGGAAAAGTTCAGAGGCAGGTGTATCCTCTTTTCAGGCCTTTACGATGGCGCTATCGGGGCGTGTAGGGACGGGAAATATTGCTGGGATTGCATTGGCAGTCGGTATGGGTGGACCCGGGGCGATATTTTGGATGTGGGTCATGGCTTTTATCGGATCGGCTACTGCGTTTGTTGAATCCACACTGGCTCAGGTATATAAGGTAAAGCGCGATGGTCAGTACCGAGGCGGCCCGGCCTTTTATATTGAAAAAGGGACAGGCTTTAAATGGTTTGCCGTCATTTTTGCGGTTGCTGCGTTGGTCGCGATGTGTTTACTGATGCCGGGAACTCAATCGAACTCTATTGCCGTAGCTTTTCATAGCTCGTTTGGCATGGATATGAAGGTTTCCGGGATAGTAGTAGTCGTGTTGCTGGCGCTTATCATTTTTGGAGGTGTAAAAAGGATTGCCAATGTGGCTCAGGTTGTCATACCGTTTATGGCACTTGGCTACATCCTTGTCTCTTTTTATATTATGATGACGAATATTACTGCGCTTCCCGATGTATTTTCGCTGATTTTTCGCAGTGCCTTTGGCGTGGATTCTGTGTTCGGCGGTATGGCAGGGACGGCGATTGCCTGGGGCGTAAAACGGGGCATTTACTCCAACGAAGCCGGACAAGGCTCAGGTGCGCATCCGGCAGCAGCCGCGGAAGTGTCTCATCCCGCAAAACAGGGGCTAGTTCAGGCATTTTCCGTGTATGTGGATACCTTTTTAGTCTGTACGTCTACGGCTTTTATGGTCTTATTCACAGGTATGTACAACGTGAAGGGACCTGGTGGCGATTTTATTGTACAGCATCTCCCGGGTGTTGAAGAGGGAACCCAATATACACAGGCTGCTATTGAATCGGTATTTCCCGGTTTTGGATCGAGTCTGCTGTCCATTACCTTGTTCTTTTTCGCATTTACGACCATTATCGCGTATTATTACATCGCAGAAACAAATATGGCCTACCTGGTTGCCGACCGTAAAGCCAAATGGCCTATGTTCGTCCTAAAGCTTGTTATTCTGGGTTCGACGTTCTATGGAACGGTCGTCAAGGAATCGGCTCTGGCGTGGACACTGGGGGATATGGGTGTCGGCATTATGCTTTGGGTGAACCTGATTGCTATGATTCTGTTGGCCAAGCCTGCTCTTCTTGTGCTTAAGGATTACGAACAGCAGCGGAGGCAAGGGCTGGACCCGGTGTTTGACCCGGAGAAGGCAGGTATTTCAAATGCCGAGTATTGGTCAAAGGAATATCAGCCTCCTTCAGATGAGTTGACGATTACCGCCAAACCGAGCAAGCTGCAAGCCTAAATAAGATAGATAAGTAAGATCAAAGGTGGCTCCGCGGGGAGTCATCTTTTTTTCGTTATCTTGCCTTTACATTCCAAGAGGGGTACATATGTTCACTATTTAGTCTATAATTTAGACAGACGGATTTAGAAAAATTCTGCCATAGATATGTGGGGAGGCCACATTGCACAAGAGAGGTGATTTGAATGAGCACATCCGATTTATCCATAACTGACGACAAGTGGAGAGCTATTGTAGAAAACGACAAGTCATATGATGGGGTATTTTTGTACGCTGTGAAGACAACGGGAATATTTTGTCGCCCCTCCTGCAAATCCAGACCTCCCAAAAGAGAGAACATCCGTATTTTTAAAACAGCAGAGCAGGCATTGGCCCAGCATTTTCGTCCATGCAAAAGATGTAAACCGACAGGACAACGATTGCCTGATCATGAATGGATCGCACTGGTTACAGAATACGTGAATTCTAACTATATGAAGGACTTAACATTGCACATCCTGGCTGAGATAAGTCATGGAAGTCCGTATCATTTACATCGTACCTTCAAGCGGATCATGCATCTAACGCCAATGGAATATATACAGCAGACCAGGTTGGAACAAGCGAAAAAGCTACTCATTTGCTCAGATATATCTGTTGCGGAAGTGGGGGAGAACGTAGGTCTGTGCAATGCACCTTACTTTATTACGTTATTTAAAAAGAATACAGGCTACACCCCATTGCAATATCGCCAACTCAAATTGAATGCAACACAAAATGGAGGTACACAGCATGGCACAGCAAATAAATAAAACGATCTATTGGTCATTGTTGACACATGAGGATTGGAATTTATATATTGCAGCTACATCGGAAGGACTATGTTATGTAGGTTCGCCCAATCAACCTGTAGAGGAATTGTTTTCATGGGCGGGAAGGCGATTTCCCGGCAGTCCTTTAGTTGAAGAGGATGCTGCTTTACAGCCCTATGCCAAGGAGCTGATTGAATATCTCCAAGGGGAGCGGACCCAATTTACATTGCCCTTTGACTTTCATGGGACTGCGTTCCAGATGGCGGTTTGGAATGCGTTGTGTGATATTCCGTATGGGGAAACAGTATCCTATTCAGACATTGCCAACGCTATTCAAAAGCCAGCCTCTGTTCGTGCGGTGGGGGCTGCCATCGGTGCTAATCCGATTTTGGTCACCGTCCCTTGTCATCGGGTTATTGGTAAAAATGGAGCTATGACCGGATATCGGGGTGGGTTGGACATGAAGGTGAAGCTTTTGCAGCTCGAAAAGGAAAGTGTGGCATCGGTTCAGTATGAAAAATGAGTATTACAAATCCCCCAAGACTCTTTTGAATAAAGGGACTGGCTTCTTGTCAGGGTATACACATTCGTTGAACCCGTATACAGGTTGTACCTTTGGTTGCTCGTATTGCTATGTACGCCAATTGCCAGTCTCTACATTTCGGAAGGAAGCGTGGGGAACATGGGTTGATATAAAAAATCAGGCGGCAGATATTCTTCGCAAGGAGCTTCGCAGAGCCAAATCGAAAGGTAAAGTCACGATTTTTATGTCATCAAGCACAGATCCTTATCAGCCTGCCGAGTACAAGGAAGAGGTGACCCGGTCTCTGCTGGAGGTGATGGTGGAGGATCCACCTGATTTTCTCTTTTTACAGACGCGCAGTCCACTGGTACGGCGGGATACCGATTTACTGCTCCGATTGGGGGATCGTGTTCGTGTGAGTATGACTGTAGAAACAGATCGAGAAGATATACACAAACATTTTACCCCGGAGGCTCCTCCCATCCAGGCTCGTCTCCAAACGCTGCATCTTTTAAGGGAGGCAGGTGTACCGACGCAAGCTACGATTGCTCCGATGCTTCCAAGCAGTGAACATTTTGCAGATAAGCTGTTGCCTCTGGTCAACCGTGTCTGTATTGATGATTATTTTATGGGAGACGGCAGTGGGGGAAGACGAACGCGTAGCTTAAAAATTGGTGCGTTGTACGAGTCATTGGGGCTGGAAGAATGGTATCATCCTGCTGCCTATAAGGCGGTTTATGAACGTTTTCTCCATGTTTTCCCGAAAGAGCAGCTCTATGTGAGCAAAGAAGGATTCGAACCTTGATGTAAAAGCAGTCCATGCCATTGAATCATGAGTGAACATATAAGGGGGCAGCGGGAGAACGAATGCAAACCGTAATGACCAAAAACTTTGATTATGGAGAAAAGGAAATCAATTATCTAAAAAACGTAGACACCGTACTTGGTGCAGCGATGACGCAAATGGGCAAGGTAGAACGGATCATCATTCCCGACCTGTTCGCGGCGCTCGTTCATGCGATTGTGGGACAGCTTATATCGGCCAAGGCGGTTCAAACCATATGGGCAAGGATGCAGGAGAAGTTAGGGGTGATTACTCCACAAAATATAGCCGTTCAGACGGCTTTAGAAATTCAAAGCTGTGGCATCACCATGAAAAAGGCCACATGTATTCTAAATATAGCCCAAACGATCGAGCAGGGCCTGTTGGATTTACAGGAATTATATGAGCTTTCCGATGCACAGGTGATCCAGAAATTGTCCTCGCTGCAAGGGATAGGACCTTGGACGGCTGAAATGATGCTGATTAATTGTATGGAGCGTCCAGATGTCGTCAGTTGGGGCGATATGGCTATTCGACGGGGAATGATGAAGTTGTACCATCTAGATACATTGACCAAGCAGCAATTTGAGGAGTACCGCCGAGTTTATTCGCCTTATGGTTCGGTGGCCTCTATTTATTTGTGGAGTATTTCATTTCGTTAAGAATCAGGGAGTGGAAACGATGGAGAAAACAATCAGAGAACAGATACTGTCATACGTGGATGCGGATTTTCAGAAATTTACGGCTGCATTGCTTCCGACGATTAATAATGTGCTGGGTGTACGTCTGCCAGTGCTGCGTAAGCTAGCTCAAAATATTGCCAAAGGAGATTGGCGTCTCTACCTGGAGACCGCTGAAAGTGAACACTTCGAAGAAGTAATGCTGCAAGGTATGGTGATTGGTTCTGTAAAAACAGATATAGAGGAAGTTTTGAGTTATACCGCCAAGTTTGTTCCTAAAATTGATAATTGGTCCGTATGTGACAGCTTCTGTGCCGGATTGAAAATCACGAAACATCATAAAGAACGGGTATGGGAGTTTATTCAGCCCTATCTATTCTCCAAGAAAGAATATGAAATTCGGTTTGGTGTGGTTATGCTTCTAAATTTTTATATTGAGGAACAGTATATGAACCGGGTATTTACTTTACTGGATCAGACCCATCGTGAGGATTATTATGTACAAATGGCAGTAGCATGGGCGATATCGATCTGTTATATCAAGCTGCCCGAGGTAACAATGGCGTATTTAAGTCATAATACATTGGATGATTTTACCTTCAACAAAGCACTGCAAAAAATCACGGAATCATATCGGGTGGATCAGGCAACGAAAACGACTATCCGCGGTATGAAGCGAAAAAGAAAATAGGATCGGCTCCCACCTGTAAGTGTTATACTGAAAAAAAATGCGTGTATGAAAACGAACAGGAGGGGAGTCAGTGAATTCGATCCCGCTGGGAGTACTTGTTGTGGATGATGAAACTAGACAGCGTCGAGGTTTGGCTGCCATGGTCAGGGATCTACGTCCCGAATACGAGGTATGGGAAGCCAAGAACGGGAAAGATGCTCTGACCATTTCGTTATCCAAACCGATCCAAATCGTTTTTACAGATATTCAAATGCCGATCATGAATGGACTTGAATATCTTCAACAATTGAGAACATCTGGTCAGCATGAGACCAAAGTTATTTTAGTGACAGTCTACCAGGAATTTAGCTATGCACAGCAGGCGGTGAGGTACGGGGCGAATGATTATTTGGTGAAACCGGTGCAATCGCAGCAGCTCATTGAAGTGATTCAACATATGGAGAAGATCATTGTAGAGGAGCAGGAAGCACTGATTGGGAATCAAACAGCGTTGAATCAGATCGAGCAGAGTATGCCTGCATTTGTGGAGCATTTGTTTAGCAAATGCGTGACAGACAAATTACAGCCTAATGAGAAAATCCTATTAAAGAGTCACTTTGGATGGCGTGGGGTAGGAGAAGTTCTCGCGTTGGGAGCATCGGCGGCCCACCCGGAGGATATACATATGTGGGATTCTCAGCTCCGTAATACGGTTGTTGAAATATTGCGACCTTGGGCGTCTTCTGTCGTGTTTCCACTCGAATCCCGTAAAGACCATGTGGTTGCAGTAGTGAATTGGAAGGATAGGGCTGAAAGCAAGGAGGCCAAAAGCGCCCTTCAAGCTGGACTGAAAAAGTTGGAGCAACAGCAAGCGATTTCAATCTGGTTTGCTTGGGGTCAGCCTTTTGATTTTGATGAAATGCAAATAAACCAATCTCACGAAAAGGCCGTTGGCCTGATCTCCATGCGTTTTTATACACCTCACATCAGATGTTTGAACCTTGTCGTTTCAGATGATGAGCAGCCAGTACAGGAAATGAGCGCACACGAACAAAGGGCCTTTTTTAAATTCATTGAAAGCGCTATCTCTAATGGAGAGCCCGATCAGCTATTGGGTCAGGTGAAAAATTTCATTGGACAAGTGACACAAGGGTATCCTGCACCTGAAGCGCTTAAAGCTAAATTGGTACACCTTCTGTTGGTTAGTTTACAACGGTTAAATATAGGGTGGAGTGAGGAAGTCTACTCACGTTTCTCGGAACGTTTGAACAAAGCTGTCGAAGGGGCAACCTATCTTCGGAATCTTGAGGATGGTGTTGCAACATGGTTAAAAGAGCTGATTCTTGAGCTTCATAGCGGCTCCAAAGGCGAACCCATTATGAACAAGTGCAAGGAATTTCTAGATGCACATCTACATGAAGACCTAAGTCTGGAGATCGTGGCCCGGCGCTTCCACTATAATGCGTCCTATTTTAGCATTCTGTTCAAAAATTATTTTGGGCTCTCGTTCACGGAATATATGGTGAAGCTCAGAATGCAAAAGGCTCAGCACTTACTGCTGCATACAGACGCCAAGGTCGCAGAAATTAGTAGACAGGTTGGTTATAAAGATATCAAATACTTTTTTAAAGTGTTCAAAAAAAACGTAATGCACACGCCGGAAGAATTTCGTAGGAAATTCAACTGATTGTTAGGTGAAAGGAAGATACGATGCGCCAAGTTAAATATATGTATCAAAAATTTTTGGACAGTAGCTTTCGTACGAAATTGATGCTGTCCTATTTTTTGTTGTCTGGTTTTATCGTTTTGATCCTAGGTTTCGTTTACTTTGAAACGAGCGCACGGAATATTACTACAAATGTAACAGATAGCGTTACAAGCGTTCTGCGTAGTAATAACCAGCTGCTGGATAACAAGCTGACAGCTATTCAAAAAACCGTAGATATGATTCCGATCGACCATGATCTTCTTCAGACCATTATGAACGTGGATACTACGGATTCTTCATCGCTGTTACGAGCTGATCGCAGCATTACAAAAATTTTGTACAGATACTTTGGCAATATGGAGGAAGTGTATGCTTCCCAAATTATGACTCAAAATTATGCATATGGAAGCACTGATCGGATGTATATTCCCGTTAAGCCGTTCTATTCTTCTCCGTTGGCAACAACGGCGGTGGAAGCAGAAGGGGCTACCCAATGGATTCCCGCTTATTCGTATGCCGATACATTCCATCAGCAGGATTTAAAACGAGGCTCCTATGAGTTTAGTTCTTTATTTGCTGTGGTAAAGCAGCTCCATTTGACTGCATTAGATGATGCAGGAACCTTTCATACGCTTCCGGAGGGAAAGGAAAAACCTATACTTATATTGAATTTTCGTCCTGACTTGTTAAAAGGGGGCTTTGAAGATTATGCAGCCCGCAGCGGATTTGCACATCTATCCTATGGCATGATTCATGATAAAAACGGGATGGTCATGAGTTCGGATAGACAGCAACAAGTGGGGGAGCCCGTGGCGGATTGGCTTAAGGATGCCATTACTTCGGAACAAGGGATGAAAATGGTAAATGTTAAAGGTCAAAGCATATTACTGGTTTACGAAGCGATGAAGACGACGGGCTGGGTATCTTATATAGCCATTCCCATGGAAGATGTATTGGGACATCTATCAACGATTCGCACCTACACGGTGTTTTTTTTAGGCTTTATGATGCTCGTCGCTGTTATTCTTGCTTATTTACTGTCTGTTTACATCAGTAAGCCCATCACAGATATGAAACAGGCGATGAAAGTAATGGAGAAAGGGCATTTTGATATTCGAATTCCTGTGCGTGGCTATGATGAATTGGGAGACCTGGTGATTCGGTTTAATCAAATGAATGAAAAAATTAAAGATTTAATCGAGGAAAATTACAAGTCACGTCTACGAGCCAAAGAGTCGGAGTTAATGGCACTTAATTTACAGCTGAATCCCCATTTTTTGTATAACACTTTAACGACCATGTATTGGATCGCCTTAGAACATAAACAGCAGGAACTAGGCCAATTGATCATTAGTCTGGCGGAAATGCTGCAAATTACTACTCGAAATAAAAACGATACATGGAGTTTGGAAACCGATCTGAATTGGCTGGAAAAATACATCTATATTATGCAGAATCGCTTTGAGGACAAGTTCACGGTGGAATATGATATTGATCCCATTTTGCTTCAGGTGGAGGTTCCCAAACTTTTCTTGCAGCCTTTTGTGGAGAATTCAATTATTCACGGCTTCGCCGAAATGGAATCAGGGGGTCTGATTAGGATCACAGCCTGGATCGAGAAGCAATTGGTGTGTTTTAAAGTGGAGGATAATGGATTAGGAATTCAAGAAGAACATATACGCCGAATTCAAGCTGGAGAAATCAGATCAACGGGCATTAAAAATGTAGACAGAAGAGTACGGCTATTATATGGAATGGATTATGGCGTTACGCTCCACTCGCCAGCAGGTAAAGGGACATTCGTCCTGATTCGCATCGGAGAAATTCATAGATCTAATCAAATGACACCAATCCAATGAGAGTACGACTTTTAAAAATGTAAGCGTTTGCTAAAATGAGTTTAGTGACGAAGCAACAAACGAAAAGATAAAAAAATAAACGGTTTGGGGGCGTTACTCTTGTTAAAACGAAAATTATGGATCGTCTGCATGTGCTTGATCGTTGGGCTTATGTCAGCCTGTAGTTCAAATGAGAGCAGCAGCAAACCAGTTGATTTGCAGGGTCACGAGCAAGTGACACTGACCTATGCCAGTTGGGGTAGCACCAATGAAAAGAAGGTTCAGCAGGAAATCGCTAAAAAATTTACAGAGAAATATCCGTGGATCAAAATTAACTATATGCATATCCCCGGGGATTACGTAACCAAATTAACGACGATGTTTGCCGCCAATCAGGCACCCGATGTATTTCCCATTTATAAAGCACAGGCTCTGCAATGGGCTGAACAAGGCAAACTATATAATTTAAATGAATTTTTGAAGGAGGATAAGGAGCTAACGAAGGAAAGTCTTATTCCTAATTCAGTCATCTATTGGGATAAGGACAAAGTGGCTGGGATCAAGGTAACTGAGGAAGCTTTCGCGCTTTATTACAATAAAGATTTGTTTGATGAGGCTGGTGTTGCTTTGCCGCCAGTAAAGGCTGAGGAGGCTTGGACATGGGAGCAGTTTTTAGAGACAGCACAAAAGCTGACCATTGATAAAGCGGGAAATAATGCGCTCAGTCCCAATTTCGATGCAAGTAACATTAAACAGTATGGAGTTCGGTTTGATACATGGATGTGGCATTTGCTTGTGCCTTCCAATAACGCAAGTGTCATTTCAGACAAAGGGGACTCGCTTAATCTTGAGAGCCCTGATGTGATTGAAGCTGTTCAGAAAATGGCTGATCTGATCAACGTTTATCATGTGGCACCGTCGCCAACGCAGTCCAAAAATATACCTTCCCCGGCCGTAGCACTACAAAGTAAGCGTGTAGCGATGGATCTGGATGGACAGTGGGTTCAATTGGATCTTGGAGAATCGAAGGTGAATTTTGGTGTAGGCGTGTTACCCAAGCTGAAGAGCAGCAAAACGATCCTGTTTGGCGAACCGGAAGTGATTTCTGCCAAAACCAAACATCCTAAAGAAGCATGGATGTTTTATAAATTCTTGCTGGATGCTGAAAGCGGACTTGACATGCATTCCAGCGGATTGTGGATGCCTGTCATGAAAAAGTGGTACACCGAACCAGACTTGATTAGCAAATGGGCCGATGTCAAACCAGGTCATGCCGATGGTTACCGTGATGCTGTCATGAACCAAACGCTGCATAACGGTGTCAATTCTTACGACTATTATCTGAAAAACTCGGAAAAAATCAATGCTATCATTAACCCGGCGCTGGATCAGGTATGGCTGGGCAAGAAAACGGTGGAGCAAGCATTCAAGGAGGTTTCCGTAAAGGCTAACGCGGAATTTAAAGGGACGTATCCAAAAGAATAGGGTGAGTGTTTTGACAGAAAGAGAGGGATAGAATGCAATCATTATCTTCTATTCGTAAGAAGGAAAATTGGTTGGGGTGGCTTTTTGCCGCCCCTGCTATTCTCGGCTTTGTCATTTTTGTTCTGGGACCGATGATCGCTAGTCTCTGGTTCAGTCTTACCGATTACAAGGTTGCTTCACAGGCCCATTTTATCGGTCTGGATAATTACGTCCACTTATTTGACGGTACGGATCAATTTTTTTATAAATCACTCGGGGTTACGTTTTATTATGTGTTTCTGAGTGTGCCCTTGCAAATTATTGTAGCTTTCTTTTTGGCAATATTACTTAATCAAAAGGTAAAAGGTCTGGCTTTTTTCAGGACTGTTTTCTATCTCCCTACCATTGTGCCACTCATAGCATCGTCTATGATCTGGATGTGGCTGTTTGATCCGGATCTTGGCTTGCTAAATGTGGTGCTGCGTGCGCTGCATTTGCCTGAAAGTCAGTGGATCTATAGCGAAGGGTCGGTAGTTCCTACTCTGGTTTTAATGAGTTTGTGGACCGTTGGAGGAACCATGATTATTTTTCTGGCAGGCTTGCAAGATATCCCTAGACATTATTATGAAGCCATTGAAATTGACGGTGGAAACGCTCTTCATAAGCTTTTGTATATTACAATTCCATTGACATCGCCCACTATTTTTTTTAATACGATTATGGGCTTCATCGGTGGGTTTCAAGTGTTTGTTCAACCTTACGTCATGACTCAGGGTGGACCCAATAACTCCAGCTTGTTTTATACCTTTTATTTGTTCCGCGAGGCATTTACTTTTTCGAATATGGGTTATGCCTGTGCTATTGCTTGGGTGCTCTTTATTGTCGTTTTGGTATTCACTGCCTTTCTGTTCAAGACGGCCCGAAAATGGGTGTATTACGAAGGCGGGGGGGCATGAACATGAAAAAACGCGGTTGGAGTTGGAGCAGGGTTTTGCTCTACGCAGTTCTCATAGTGGGCTCACTGTTTTGTATGTTTCCTTTTTACTGGCTGGTGCGAAGCTCCATGATGGATTTAAGTCAGATTTTTTTGATCCCGCCGAAATGGATTCCAGAGCCTTTTGTATTCGAGAATTTTTTACAGCCGTTTGAAGAGTTATCCTTTGGGCGCTATTTTGTGAATACATTTATCGTCGTTGCGGGTACTTTGGCGGGTGTACTTCTGTCGAGTACCATTTCTGCCTATAGCTTTGCGCGAATGAGATGGAAGGGAAGAGATAAGGTATTTGCCTTGTTATTAAGCAGCATGATGCTGCCGTTTGCAGTCACGCTGATTCCGTCATTTATTGGTTGGCAGGCATTAGGCATGGTTAATTCGTACGTTCCATTGGTATTACCTTCGTTTTTTGGTGGAGGCGTTTTTAATATTTTTTTGCTAAGACAATTCTACATGACGCTACCGCGAGAACTGGATGAAGCTGTATTTGTGGATGGAGGCAATCATTTTACGATTTTCACCCGTATTATTTTGCCTTTGTCGAGGTCGGCGATTTTGGTCATTGGATTGTTTACGTTTTTGAATACATGGAATGATTTTATGGGGCCGCTGGTTTACCTTAATGATGAGAGCAAATTTACGTTGGCGATTGGGCTGCAGCAATTTCAGGGAATATATTCGGCTCAATGGGGCGTTTTGATGGCCGCATCTTTAATTGTAGTCTTGCCTGCTATTATTCTGTTTGCCATAGGGCAGAAGTATTTTATGGAAGGGATTGCTTTGACGGGGATTAAAGGATGAGAACAACTGCCAGGTACGCACTTTGATTTTTTTGGAATTTAATATTAAAATGGAAGTAACTTTCGAAAAGGAGATGACGTGAATTGGCAGAGCAAGTGCGTATTGGCAAAACAGATCTATATGTAAAACCAATCGGTTTGGGTGCAAATAAGGTGGGAGGACATAATCTCTTTTCCGGTTTGAATGATGAAACGGGTAAAGAAGTTGTTCGCACAGCTTTGGACAACGGCATCAATTTTCTGGATACGGCTTTTATTTATGGACCTGAGCACTCAGAGCGGTTGATCGGTGAGGTGCTGAAGGAGCGGGGAAAACGTGAGGAAGCGGTCATTGCGACCAAGGGGGCACACAAATTTGTGAACGGAGAGGTTGTTTTTGACAACTCGCCTGCTTTTTTACGTGAATCCGTCGAATCCAGTCTGAAAAGATTGCAGACCGATTATATCGATCTGTTTTATATCCATTTCCCGGATGAAGCTACGCCGAAGGCAGAAGCGGTCGGAGAACTGAAGAAGCTCAAGGACGAAGGCAAAATCAAGGCCATTGGCGTATCTAACTTTTCCATTGAACAACTTAAGGATGCGAATAGTGACGGTTATGTAGATGTGCTCCAATCCCAATATAATTTGTTTCAACGGGAAGCTGAGAAGGATCTGCTGCCTTATACCAAGGAAAATGGGATTTCGTTTGTGCCTTATTTCCCGCTAGCCTCAGGATTGCTGGGTGGTAAGTATACGAAAGACATGACCTTCACGGACATCAGAGCAAAAAATCCACTGTTTCAGGGAGATGCATTTGCTCGTAATTTGGACAAAGTGGAGCAGGTACGGGAAATTGCCAATGCGTTGAATGCAGAGGTTGCTCATGTTGTGCTCGCATGGTATTTGACCCGCGATTCGATTGATGCCCTCATTCCAGGGGCGAAGGGGCCGGAGCAGGTGCTGGCGAATCTGAAGACGCTAAATGTCCAATTGAGTCAGGCTGATATCGAAAAGATTGACCGCATTTTCAAATAATAAGTGCACCTGAAATTTGCAATTGTATATGTATTCCATTTTGAGAAGCTGCCGGACGGGCGGCTTCTTTTTCGTCCCTCCCTTGCATATCCTTGTAGGGTAAGTTCAACGCTGCGGGGGGATCGGATGATGAGAAGACCGCAATGGCACAGCGCACCCAATAGAAGGCGACGCGGCAGACGTAGAGTATTTTTGATTGTGGTACTTGCGCTGCTGGTAGGAATCATACAGGTGGCTGCTTATGTGGAGCAGCATTTGAAGCCGCCCATGATGCACCTGGCAAAAGTGCGGGTCAAACAAATGGCGACGGAGGCTATTAATTCAGCAATTACAGCACAGGTAGAGCAGGGGAAGACGGCTGATAATTTGATCGAATGGAGAACGGATGCACAAGGAAGAACCTCCGGATTTGTTCTGAATTATGCGGAGCACATGAGAATTACGTCAGACACGCTCAAAGCAGTCAAGGCAACGATGGACAGCATGAGCCATTTTGATGAGAGTGTTCCGATTGGTCAGGCATTGGGCAGTCCACTGTTGGCAGCATATGGACCAACGGTCCCCCTAAAGGTGGAGCCGCATGGAGCGATCAAGGTGGATTTAAATACGCGTCAACAGGATGCGGGCATAAACATGATCTTGGTGGAAGTGTACATTCGGATTACGACGGAAGTGTCCGTGGTTATACCGTTTGAGATGCAACCTCAGATTGTGGAGACGGAAATCCCAGTTTCTTATTTGCTGGTGGTGGGCAACGTTCCGATGTACTACTATGACAATCAGGGGAAACCAGTGGGTAAAAATGGTGCAGCCGCTCCGCAGTTGGCGTTGCCTCCCCATTCCATAGAGAGTAGCGGCGCTGTAGATCCCAGCACAGTAAGTGTTCCAGAGGTACAGGAAGACCAAAACACCTCTAGCCAGTCCCCAACGCCATAGAGCGGAGGGGAGTGACGTGAGTTGCTCAGGAAAAACAAAAGGGACCCTATGAGGAGGTCCCTTTTGTTTTTCCTGTTTTGAGCGCTTTGCGTTCGGTCTGCTCCCACTGTCTTAATAACGGATACGGGTCAAAGGACCAATCTGCCCAGCCATTGTCCCGATATATACCATAGTGCAGATGCGGTGGAAACTTGCCTTGGGTACCGGGTTTTCCATAGCCCGAGCTTCCGACCCAGCCAACCGTCTGGCCGGGTGTAACGATGTCTCCGTTGTGGACGGTTTTGTCAAAGCCGGAAAGATGCGCATAGTAGTGATAGCGGTTGTTGAGATCTCGGATTCCGATTCGCCATCCGCCGAAGGGATTCCAGCCCTTCATTTCAACTACACCGTAGCAGGTACTGCGAACTGGAACTCCATAGCCAGCAAACAGATCAGTTCCTTCATGTATACGGTAACCGCCCCAGCTGCGACGGCTTCCCCATGTGCTGCGGTAGCTATAAATGCTGCCTAAAGGAAGAGGGAAGGCTTGACTGACCAGATCCAGCTTGCCATACGTCCGATACAGCTTGGCAAACTGCTGAACTCTTTGAACTGCGCGGCTGTTATGGTAATATTCCCAAACGGCAATACCAAATTCATCCTCGTTGTTTCCATACTTTCCGAGATAAGATGCGATGCTGAATAGCAGATCCTTGTCATTATTACGGTCAGCGATTCCATCACCCGAACCGTCTTGTCCCAGCCCGGAAAATAGTTCAATGGAACGCGGATTTTGATCCTCCGAATCAGGGTTCATCAGACCGGACCAGACTGGTCCCGTGATGAAAATACCTATGATCCGTTCCGCATGCTTGCGATCCCTGGGATGGGCCACTGTAAGTGTGCGTTCATACTGGTCGATGGCGGCCAGCCTGTACCAAGGAACTCCAGTCAGGGCTTCGATGGAATGATATAGAGCCAGCCTAGACGTATACGACGAAGACTGAGCATGTGAAGCATCTACATTTGCGGTCAGGCTGCTTCTGGCGGACGAGGACTGTAAGTGATTGGCAAAGGCATGGGCAGGAAGCGGACAGGCCGTTGTCAGTGTAGTAGCGCATAACAGCAGCGATAACAAACGAACAGCTCGGGCTGTCCGCGTAGGGTAAGGCACGTGAACCGACCTCCTATAGAAGGGCTTAATCGCCCGGTAAATTCTAGGCCCCGTATTCAATAGCGTGAATAGGGTACTTTTGTTTAGATTGAGCCATATCCGCCGCTTTTATCCATGTAAAGAGTTTACTTTTTCCGGCATCAATGTCATATCAAAAAGGGAACAATGAATGGAGGTTTTTCCATGGCTTTCATGTTATAATGTATGGCAATGACAGCTTAAGCTTATCAGAAAGAAGGTCTATGCCATTGTCTAGAAAAGTGAAGGAAGCTAAGCCCGACTGGATTCGTATTAAACTTACGACAGGCGATAACTATCAGGAAATCAAGAGCATGATGCGTTCCAAGACATTACATACCGTATGTGAGGAGGCACGATGCCCTAATATATATGAATGCTGGGCCAATAGGACAGCTACATTTATGATTTTGGGTGATACTTGTACGCGTGCGTGTCGTTTTTGCGCAGTAAATACGGGAATGCCTACGGAACTGGACTTGCAGGAGCCTGAACGCGTCGCTGAAGCGGCTGAAAACATGAATTTGAAGCACTGTGTCGTAACCAGTGTGGCTCGCGACGATTTGAAAGATGGAGGTGCTACTATATTTGCAGAAACGGTTCGTGCGATTCGCCGCCGGTTACCTTTTTGCAGTGTAGAAGTATTGATTCCCGATTTTATGGGCGATATTGAATCGCTACGAATCGTCATGAATGCCAAGCCAGATATTCTGAATCATAATATTGAAACGGTGGAGCGAATGTCCGACAAAGTTCGGGCTAAAGCGAAATACCGTCGCTCTCTGGAGCTGCTTCAACGTGCGAAGCAATTAAATCCGGCTATTCCAACGAAATCAAGCATCATGCTAGGTGTCGGGGAAGAGTGGGACGAGATCTTACAAACCATGGATGATCTGCGTAAAGTCGATTGTGACATTATGACAATTGGTCAATATTTGCAGCCGTCCGAGAAACATTTATATGTGCAAAAATATTATCCACCGGAAGATTTTGCGAAGTTAAAGGAAGAGGGATTACAGCGGGGATTCAGCCACGTCGAATCCGGACCGTTGGTCCGCAGCTCCTACCAAGCGCATGAGCAGGTGAAGTCAGCCGCTCAGCATAAGGAAGAAGGCGCCCTTTCGCAGGCTTGATCCGGGAAAGGCGGTCAGAATAGCTTGTTTCAAATCGGTGGTAAAAACTATGAATTGTTGCAGGATCACAAGAACGGGTGGAATCCCGAAGCGTTTCGTGATCGGTATAGTGAAGTGCTGGATCGCTATGATTACATTATTGGTGATTGGGGTTACAATCAGCTACGTCTGAAGGGCTTTTATCGAGACGGTCATCCCAAAGCAAATAAGGATACATCTATAGTGATACTGGACGATTACATTAATGAATACTGCAATTTTGGCTGTGCCTATTTTGTGTTGCAAAAAAGTCGTGAAGTGGTTAATAAAAACGGGGTCAATGATGAAATCATTGCTCCAGATATTCAGCAGTTGGTAGATGCTCAAAGGGAACAAGCAGGAACGCTAGAACCCGAAGAGCAGCAAGAAGTATTGCAACATACAGCTGGAGAACAGGAGTGGCCGCAATCACAGCAGGATTCCACAGCTACGGAGGAATCGCGAGTGGAGCAGCCTCGAGAATCCCGGGAACCACGCGAGTTGCAACGTCGGGAATCGAAGGATGCCCAGGAAGTACGTGAGCGACAGCCGCGTGAAGCTCGCGAAAGTCGTCCATCCAGAGAAGGACGTGAAGGAAATCGGCAGCGTGAGCCACGTGAAGCACGCGATTCGCGCCAGCCAAGAGAACCACGTGAAGCAAAGGATGGACGCAATCCGGGTGAAGGGCAGCAAGCCCGGGAACCACGTAGACAGCGCAATCAGCAAGGGAGTTTCGATAAAAAGGAATCGCGTGGACCACGCTATGAGCGTCAATCAAAGGAAAATCGGGAGGGACGGCAAGTTCGTGTCTCTCGTGAACCTGAGGGCCAGCGTCAGACCCAGCCAGCTGCTAAAGCCGAAAGAGCTGAGGGTAGTAAAAAGAATAAAACATTTACAGCTCCACAACAAAACGGTTCCTGAATTTTCAGGAACCGTTTTGTTTGTAAAAAAAGAGCCAAAGTCGGCTCTTTTATAGATTCTAATTAAGAAAAGCGTTGCGTACTCGATCCCAAAATGGGAAAGGACGGTAACGAGCGAAGCTGATCTTCTGACTTGCGACCTGACATCGAACAGAAATTAAGTCATCTACAGGAAAGTTGAGGTGATCTACTGTCAATAAGAGACGCTGATCTTTCCGTGAAAAAATATCACAATGATGGTGTTTGGGCAGTAGCAATGGCGATCCCAGTGTCCGATACACACGGTTATTAATGGAAGCGATCTCAGTCAATTGCAATGCTTCAATGGTGGGATGAACCATAGCTCCGCCAAGTGCTTTATTATAGGCGGTCGTTCCTGAGGGGGTAGAAACACATATACCATCACCGCGAAACATTTCAAAGGTGATATCGTTAATATCTACTTGGGCAACGACAGTGCCATCCACCCCTTTTAATGTAAATTCATTCAAGGCAATAAAAGAAGCATTGCCTGACTTCTTGTGAATTTCCAACTCAATCAGTGGATACTTAACGATTCTCGGGTTAAGCGGTCCTTCAGATCCGCTTTGGCTCATCAGGTGGATTAGCTCCTCCAGCTCGTCCGCACGCCAATCAGCGTAAAAGCCTAGATGACCGGTATGTACACCAACAAAGGCAATATCCGGAATGCGGTCGATGAAGGTATGAAACGCATGAAGCATCGTACCATCGCCTCCAATAGACACGACGATTTCCGGCGATTCGGCATCCAGCTTGAAATTCTTTTCTTGGGCAAGACGGTGAAATTGCTGACTCAAGTCCATGGAGTGCTGATCCCCGCGATCCAGAACATAATATCTCAAGATGAAAAGCTCCTTTGTCATGGGTATATATCGATCATAATCAATTATGAGCAAGAACACAATCGTTCATTGCCTGTGTGTTCTTCTCAAACGTACATATAAGCGACTTGTACCCACACTCAACCATGAGAGACTAAGCATTCCAGCCAGTATAAAGGCAAGAAACAGCAGACTTTGCAACAACATGACGGACGAGAAGCCAGGAGACCACGCGATGTCGTATATCGGAGAAAAGACTGGAGAACTTCCCTGTCCCATAAGAGGCCGCCATAACACGAGAGCTAGCAGTGCTGAGATGATGCCGTGCGCAGCCCGGGCCAACAAAAATGGCAAATAACGAAGATCCGTCATATTTAAAATACTTGCAACCTGCGCATGAACCGACAGCCCGCCCCAGGAGAGAACAAAAGCGGCTGCGGCTACCTTGAATGGTAACGCCGCTGCCGTGGCTTTACCTGCGGCTTGCGCTCCTAAAGTGACTTCGAAAATACCACCCACAATGGACTCCGTTAACGTAGGAGGAAGACCACATGCAGTCAATAGGCTTGCTGTAAGCAGATGAAGCCCGCTCATTAAACCGGAGTTCGTCAAAGCTTCTAAAATGACGCAGAAGAATACAACTAGCCCTCCTACGACAATAATAAGGCGTAGGGAGGAAGTAATCGCCTGACGAAGTAACTCACCCAATGGGCGACCATCTTCCAAACGAGCTGTATGCATGGCATATAATGCTTGGCGTAGGGGTCCAGGCTGCCTATTGCGATCTGCTGCTTTTGTATTCTTGGACTTCGACCAGGCTTTTTGAGTAGGTTGGCGGTCGCTGCGAGTACCTGTTTCCCCTGAACGGGAACCGTGGAAGCGCATAAGCAGCCCGATGATGAGCACGCCACCATAATGGGCCGCGCCTAGTACGAGTGCAATTTCTGGTTGATGGAAGAAGCCAACGGAAACCGCACCGATCAAAAATATCGGATCAGAGGAAGTGGTAAACGCGACCAAACGCTCTCCTTCAATGCGTGTGATCCATTTTTGTTCCCACAGCTTGGCTGTTAGTTTAGCTCCAATCGGGTAACCGGATGCACAGCTGACCGCAGCGACAAAACCCCCACAGCCAGGTACACGGAATAGAGGCTGCATCAGCGGATCCAACAGCGCACCTATGAAATGAACAATTCCGAAACCGAGGAGAAGCTCGGAAATAACGAAAAACGGGAATAAAGACGGAAACAGCACGTCCCACCAGATGGCAAGCCCCCGAAGCCCGGCATTCAGAGAAGATTGCGGGTATACAGCCATAAGCATAAACAGGAATAGCAGTGTAAGGATGAGCAGAGGAAGCGAGTAACGACGGTATAGCGACATAGAGGCCCCTCCTTTGGAGTTGTACTAATATACCTATGTCGGGGATGGACAAAGAGTACAAAAAAATCAAAGAAAACGGTTACTTTTATTGCTGTATTTTTGTAAATAGTATGTTAAAATAGGAAAACAACGATCCATAACCTTAAGGATGGAGTGATCAGGATGAGTATCGTTGCTGGTCTGTTCGTATGTGCTTTTGTGTATGTTATTCGTGCCTCTCTCGTCCATCCCGGTGAAGAGGATTGGCGGAGTTATTAGTGGTATTTATAGAATGACGAAGCTGTGTGCAACGAAGCACACCCTCTTCATATGTTAAATTGATAAAATGACGCTTATTTTTAGCGTCATTTTTTGTTTTTTGTTATAATACGGGTGTATATTTATTACCATAGCACAGAAAGTTGGAGGAAAAGTGAACCCTAGCCTGAGCATTTATGACAACCTTGGGGGTGCGGAAGGTGTTCGTGCTATTATTGAGGCCTTCTACCCGAGAGTTTATAAAGATCCGTTGTTAAGTCCCCTGTTTCCTAAAGACATGGAACCGGTTAAGGAAAAG
Organism: Paenibacillus sp. cl130; assembly: GCF_900116035.1. Lineage (NCBI taxonomy): Bacteria > Bacillati > Bacillota > Bacilli > Caryophanales > Paenibacillaceae > Paenibacillus > Paenibacillus sp. cl130. The sequence continues at coordinate 327,401 of NZ_FOYG01000006.1, read as the reverse complement.
CAGTATATGTTCCTGAGCCAGTTTTTTGGAGGACCGTCCCTTTTTTCTGATGCATATGGTCATCCGATGTTACGTGCCAGACATATGAAGTTTCCCGTAACGGAGGAGCGAGCAGAGGCATGGTTGTCTTGTATGGCAGGTGCGTTAACGGATACGGGCATTGAGGAGCCGCTTCGTTCAATCATACTTAACCGTTTGTCTGGTCCTGCGCATCATTTTGTAAATACCCCGTAAGCTTTCGGGGATTGCCGAATTTTGGAGAGGGTTGTAAAAACATTGGAACTTGAACCGTTATATCAGATCAAAATCATTTGCCCACATTGCGAAGAAGAATTTCAGACATCCCGTGTAAGACCAAGCCTAAAGAAGGCCATTCGTACGGATTCAGATTTTTGTGCTTATTATAAGAATGAAAATCCGGATTTTTATGTCGTAAGGGTCTGTCCTCATTGTGGATTTACCTCGACAGAGCACTCTACCGTTCAGTTAAGCGAACAGCAAACCAAGATATTCAAGGATAAAATCGGTAATCGCTGGCAGTCTCGCGAATATGGCGGGCATCGTAGCTGGGAAGAGGCATTAGAAACGTATAAACTGGGTTTACTATGTGCCCAGGTCATCGGAGAAAAGGAACGCGTAGTAGCTAGTCTATTACAGCATATCGCTTGGATGTACAGATACCAGGGAAATGAGGAGCAGGAGCTTCGCTTTCTCAAATTTAGCCTGGATTCTTATGTTCGGGTCTATGAGCTGGAGGGTGTCGGGGCGAATAATGCCAAACTGCTTTATCTGATTGGTGAATTGCATCGACGTACAGGCAACTTTAACGAAGCGGTACGCTGGTTTTCGCGTGTCATTAATGACAAAAAGATTATGGATGCAGCCATGATCCGGGCTTCCCGTGAACAGTGGTCTGTACTGCGAGAACAAATGCTGGCTAAAAATTACCAACTGCCGGAGGAAATGCAAGACGCAAGCTCCTCCTGAAGAAATAAAGGTGTGCACTATGGCCGATTTAGGCTCATGGTTCACACCTTGTTTGTAAAACGGGTTATCTTATCTTACAACTGCCTCATGAATTAATGATGACGCAATGTGGTATCTGACAGCAAATAATCGTCATCACAATCCACTAAAGTAACCTTGTTATGGCAGCATGGAAACACAAGCAGCTTTTTCATACCTTCGTGTATGAGCTTAAGTTCTTTTGGCTTCAGGGGCAGCAAAACATTATCATGGTCGCAAAACGGACAAGACTGTACATAAACGTCTCCCATGACGATGTCATAAGGCCAGGTTTTATGAAAAGGGATCATGATTTGTCCGATTCTCCGCCGTTCGGGTCAGCGGTTTCTTCTTTAGCCAGTTCGGCTAGCTTTTGCATCAAAATGTGCTGGGGTGTATGCATAAGGTGTTCCAGCGGAATGCCGAGCTTTTCGGATAATTTCACAGCCGTTTCCGGCGAAATTTGTAAGGGTCTCATCCTGTTTTCCTCCCAATTGTAGTGATTTACTATCACGATGTAGCTTTATTGTATATGAAACCACAAGAATTCGCCAAAAAAGAAAGGTGGAACTATTATGAAAACACCGTTAAAGCAAACATGGGATCTGGAATCTATTTTTAGCGGAGGATCTTCCTCTGCCTCATTTCTTGCATTTTTGGAAGAAATGGAAAGCAAGGTCCAACAACTGCAAGCTCAGCTTAAAGCAGCCAAAGTACCACAAACGGTATTGGATACCGAGCGTCTGGATAGTGTACTGAATAGCATACAGGAGCTGTTTAATGGTGCGTCGCAGGCGGGTTCCTTTGTCTCTTGTCTAACTGCTCAAAACCAGCACGACAAGCTGGCTGTTCAACTGGGGGCGCGTGTCAATACGCTATATGCCCAAGGAAAAAGTGCTTTAGTATCTTTCCAGAACTTGCTGGCACAAACCAGTGAAGACATTTGGCAGAAATGGATGGAGCGCGAAGCTATCCAGCCGATTTCTTTTGTCCTGACCGAATATCGGAACGAAGCACGTGAAAAAATGGCTCCTGAGCTGGAAAGCCTTGCATTGGATCTGGCAGTGGATGGCTACCATGGCTGGGGCGACTTTTATGATACCATTGTCAAAAATATGACGATCCCTGTGCCAGAAAATGGCGAGATCGTAAACCTGTCTGTAGGTCAGGCAGCTAATAAGCTGGATGAAGCAGATCGCAGCGTACGTAAAGACGTGTTTGCACGTTGGGAAGAGGCATGGACTCAGGTAGAGGACTATTGCGCGGATACATTGAATCATTTGGCAGGCTTCCGTCTGAAGCTATATGAAAAACGAGGCTGGACAGATGTGCTTAAGGAACCGCTGGAAATCAGCCGTATGTCTGCACAAACGCTGGATACGATGTGGCAGGTTATTAATGAAACAAAGCCTATTGTAGTCAAATACTTGGAGCGGAAAGCAAAACTGCTGGGCTTAGAGAAGCTGTCCTGGCATGACGTTGAAGCTCCGCTGGGGACGTCAACCACTAAAATCCCTTACGACGATGCTGCTGTAACGATTGTTGAGCAATTTGGTAAATTTAGCTCGAGAATGGCTGACTTTGCTCAAATGGCTTTTGAGAAAAGCTGGATCGAAGCAGAAGATCGTCCAGGCAAACGTCCGGGTGGTTTCTGTACATCTCTGCGTCTGAGCAAAGAGACCCGTATTTTTATGACCTATGCCGGATCACCATCCAATGTTTCGACACTGGCCCATGAGCTCGGACACGGTTATCATCAGCATGTGATGAATGAATTGCACCCATTGAATCAAAATTATGCCATGAACGTAGCTGAGACGGCATCGACGCTGGCAGAACTAATTGTATCAGATGCGTTGCTGGAAGCTGCCGAGGGTCAGGAAAAGGTAGCTTTGCTGGAGGATAAAATTCAGCGTGGTGTAGCCTTCTTTATGAACATTCATGCCCGTTTCCTGTTTGAAACCCGTTTTTACGAGCTGCGGAAAAAAGGAGTCGTAGGAGCACAACAATTAAGCGAGTTGATGGAACAAGCGCAGCGTGAAGCGTTTAGTGGTGTCCTGGATGAGGCTCATCCTCATTTTTGGGCATCCAAGCTGCATTTCTATATTACGAATACTCCTTTCTACAACTTCCCGTACACATTCGGGTATATGTTCAGTGCAGGAATTTACGCTTTTGCGAAGGAAAATCCTGACGGCTTCGCCGACCAATATGATGCCTTGCTGCGTGATACAGGTCGCATGACAGTCGAAGAATTGGCTTCCAAGCACTTAGGTACCGATTTAACACAGGCTGACTTCTGGCGTAATGCTGCGCAAGTTACTGTTCAGGATATTGAGCAATTTTTACAAATGACAAAATAACGGATTTACACTTTAGAGGTCTCCCACGAGGGAGGCCTTTTTTGTAATTTTTGCAGAAGATGATGAATAAAGTCGCAAAATGTCGAAGTGTAATTAACATTACCTGTTGGCGAAATTTAAAATGATGGATATACTTAGAAAATAGTTATAAATACCCAATTATGTTGGTTTTGATTGTAAGGTTAAAAATCTTCGCATATAATTGAGCCGTAAGACCTATTAAATATTTTTGGATAAGGTATATAGGAGGGTTTTTGTAATGGATGAAGTAGGTCAATTGTCGTTGGCAAGGCAGATGGATATCGTTTTAAAAGAACTGGATAATGAACTGGCGGGTTTGTCGTCAGGTATCGTATTTGTACAAATACGTAACAATGTAGTTGGGAAATTTGGGATTCGTCATAATCCGCTTGCAGGTAAAGGTGGCACATTTGCAGCAGTAGAACCGGGGTTATCAGTAAAGCATCGGGAGGATTTTCGGCGTATGGCCCTAGAAACGCTAAATCATAAGCGTAGCTGGACTCATGGTGAGATTGCTTTCGATTTTGCCATCAGACAAGGAACGATTTTGGTAGATGCAACACTGGAGTCCAACTACAACATGGCGAATCTCATGATCCGCTACAACAAGCCTACATACCGAGCGGCTAATTCGGAATAAACATTTATATGAGAATTTTGCAAATATCCCATAAGCGACTTCCAATGAACAAGATATAGATCGAAATGGTTAGTTCGTCTATATCTTGCACTTCGGAGCGACTGGAATCGAATTTTGCAAAATCCTGATAAAAAAGAGTAAAGAAAAGGCGGCCTTCCTAGGGAAGACCGCCTTTGTTATATGCCCGTTATAACGCATTTTGGTAAATTACGATGAACGGAATGCTCACGCGGAATAATGACGCTTATTGACCTGAACGACCTGATAATTGCTGTTCGGCCAGCTGTACCAAGCGTTTAGTGATATAGCCTCCCAGAGAACCAGCTTCACGGGATGGCATGTCACCGTAGTAACCATCTGCCGGAATGGTGATGCCCAGCTCTTGTGCAGCTTCATATTTCAATTGTTGCAATGCGTTGTTGGCTTGAGGAACAACTAGGTTGTTACTGCGACGGCTTCTGCCTTGATTAGCTTCATTCATGTGTAGTCACCTCCTTCGGCTGTGATGAGGTTAGTATGCGACAGAGTTATGAAAATATGCGCCGAAGGAAGAAAAGTGACTAGAGGAAAATTACGGATATATGATATGAATCTGAGTTTTGAGGTCGATGGATTGCTGAGGCTCCAGACGGATCAACCCGGCTTCCCCGACAGGATCAGGTGAATTGGGTGCATCAGGCAGCCATGTATAAGGCTCAATGCAAAGATACTGGTCGCATTCACCTTTGGTATATAAAACCCAATACTTATAGTATTGCTCATCTGCTGTGTAGCGGATTTGATAACCGTCGTCACGGGTCAAAAGAGCTTCAGCAGGGCCTTCCGTTGCCCGCAGCAAAGTATCTAGATTTGTTCCTATCAAAGAAAGACCCGAAGAGAGCTGCTCCAAGTCATCTAACGAAGTAATGATACCTGTAGGTAGCTGTTCAGCATCCTGCTCATATACGCCGTTCACAGGCAGCTTTAGGCGCCAGCGCTCAGGTTCTCCGTCCACCATAAACCAAGTGTGATATCCCAAGCCAAATGGGGCTGCTTTTTCACCTAAATTCGTTACGCGCAGCGTTTGACTTAATACAGCACCCTGCAAGCGATACGTCATCTCCAAACGTAAAGGAATGGGGAATTGTTCCATCCAGTGCGGATCACTTTCTGTCAAAAGCTCAGTAGTAACACTGCAACCTTCTTCATCCTCTTCAATATCACTGCAGCGCCAGGACTGATTACGATGCAGACCGTGTATATGATTGTCATTGGCTGTATTTCGGTCGAACTGATAAGGAACACCGTCAAACTCAAATTGTCCCTTGCGAATTCGGCCTGGAGGAATCAAAATGGGCAAGCCAAAATGATAAGGCTTTTGTAAATAGAAAGCCAATTCTTCCTCACCAGGCCGACGTACGATATCCCGGTCGAGCTTCAGATCACGCACTGAGATAATATTATTCCCGAGGCGAGGGATCATCGTAACTTCCAGTTCACCACTATGTAAAACATACGTGTCGTAACCGTTCCAGTGTTCTTTGGTCACTTGTTTCATATCCATGCTCCTTTGTCCACTATAATCGGTTGAAGCTTCGTGTCATTATGATAACAGATTTTTGATCGTAGGGCACAATCGTCATTTGACAATAACATTATGCGGAATTATCATTAATGTAGTTTAGAAAGTAATGACATGGATAACACGATGATGAGGACAAGTAAGCTTTCGCATAAGCTCTTCAGAAAGCCGGTGGTGGATGGGAACCGGTGAGCCTGCACTGCTGAATGGACCTTGGAGTGCCGCACAGAACAGGATTCTACTGTCCTCAGTATGGCGGCCGATTGCTCCCCGTTAACGGAGCTTTAAGATTGCAGGCAGCCACGGAGCATAGCTCCGACAAGTAATAGGCTGACGGCAATGAATAAGGGTGGTACCACGGTCTCGCGTCCCTTGAGGATGCGGGGCCTTTTTGCGTTCTAATTTTGAAATAAACTGAGGAGGAAGAATATGAAAACTGTACTTTCAGGTATTCAGCCTAGCGGACAACTTACTTTGGGCAATTACATTGGTGCAATGAAAAACTTTGTCAAATTGCAAGAGGATCATCAATGCTACTTTATGGTCGTAGACCTTCATGCAATTACCGTACCGCAGGAACCGGCCCAATTACGTGAGCAGTCGGAGGCGGTAGCGGCATTATTTATCGCAGCAGGTATTAACCCGGAGAAATCCAATGTCTTTTTACAATCCCATGTTCCTCAGCACGCTGAGCTGGGATGGTTGATGACAACACTGACGAATATGGGCGAGCTGGAACGTATGACTCAGTTTAAGGACAAAGCGGCAGGCAAGGACTCCGTAGGAGCAGGGCTGTTCGTATATCCATCGTTGATGGCAGCTGACATTTTGCTCTACAACGCGGATCTCGTTCCGGTAGGCGACGATCAGAAACAGCATCTGGAGCTGACACGCGATTTGGCGGGTCGCTTTAATCACCGTTACGGAGATTATTTTACTGTTCCCGAACCGTATATCCCTGAAGTAGGGGCGAGAATTATGTCCCTGGATGATGTATCTAAAAAAATGAGTAAGAGCAATCCGAATGCAGGCAGCTTTATTGCCCTGCTGGACGAACCGAAAGTCATACGCAAGAAAATTAGCCGCGCTACGACCGATTCTGGTAGTGAGGTTAGATATGATCCGGCCAATAAACCAGAAATTAGTAATCTGATGGGCATCTACAGTCAGTGTTCCGGTTTGTCGCTCCAAGAAGTGCAGGATCGCTATGAAGGTCAAATGTACGGAACATTTAAAAAAGAACTGGCAGAGACCGTTGTAGCTATGCTTGAACCGATTCAGCAGCGCTATCGCGACATCCGGGAATCCGGTGAGATTGGACGTATTTTGGCCCAATCCGCAGAGCGCGCACAAGAAGCGGCTGAAGTCACGTTGTCTGCGGTCAAAGAGCGCATGGGCTTTCTGCCACGTCTACGCTAAAGCATATTGAGGCGAACGGATTAGGCCTTTTATAAGATTGGATTAGGAGCGGCGTTGTCGAGCTTTGACCACGAAACCCCAGCCGATATTGCCGACAGATAATAGCCCCAGTAGAATGGCAAGCCATGCGGAATAACTGATGGATATAGCGGCTGCGGTCAGCAGGACAATGGATGAAACGGCGAACCATAGGGATAAACCTTTGCTCATTGGTAAAAACCTCCAGTGTTCGAATGTTGAATTTCAGGAATAAGTAGTTGTAAGCGAGCCATAATAATCTTGCAAGCTTGCAATGAACCTCACTCACAAAGAACTGAAAGGAGATTCAAATATGAGCAGACGTCGTTCAAACAACCTGCAAGTACCGCAGGCCAACGCCGCTTTACAACAATTAAAATATGAGGCAGCTCAAGAACTTGGCATCACCATCCCTCAGGACGGTTACTTCGGTAATGTTGTTTCCCGCGAAACAGGTTCGCTTGGGGGATATATCACGAAAAAGCTGGTCCAACAAGCAGAACAATCCTTGTCGGGCAGCAGCCGTTTGCAGTAATACACATAAACACTCCATCTTGGAAGCTGTATTATGAGCAACTGTGATGAAGAAAATCCGGAGCGATCATGCTCCGGATTTTTTTACGCATGGCTTATGACCATTGTGAATCACGCAAGTCCGCTTCGTCAAGAGGGCGCTTTCATGAGATCTGATTTTTTGCGGGAGTGACAAAAAAAAGCAAGCTCCCAGATTAAGGGGAACTTGCTGTCTGTTGTTCATACGGCTTGTTGTTAGCTTGTAAGCAGGTTTTAATTCGTATGCAGGGAAAGGCGTTTTTGCATCTTTTCGTCACTGAGCCATCCAATATAGCTGTTGATCAGTCCGAACTGCTTATCCATCGCGACCACAGCCACGAATGGATATTGTCTCCGGTGTCGATACCTGACGTCTCCCCATCGCACAATGTAGCCCCATTCCAGTTCCTCCACCTCGGCAACGGCAAAGGAGGAAAAATAGCGAAATGCCTGCACATCGCGATAGGATTTGGATGCTTCTACGGCAGGATGTGTGGATGGAATTGCATGTTTCGTCCAAAATAAGTGTTTGCCATTTAATCCGCCAATGTCATAACTTCCATTCTGATGAGCTTTTACCACATGCCACCGGTTCCATGATACGGTGGGAATGATATAATAGATGTCGCCCTCCTGACGCTCATTGTCCATATTACGTACCGCTTTTCTGGTTATAAAATGACTCCAGGTTCGCCAAATGTAATATAGGCCAATAATAACGTACAGCGTAATAAATAAGGGAGCGGGTGGAGTCAATCCGGTGATCCACAGCATAATCGCAGCAACATGGGTGCCAAAAATAAAGGGATCGAAAATATGGATGATATTCCAAGATATCCACTTGTTTGTAAACGGCCGGAATGCCTGTGTTCCGTACGTATTAAATAAATCTGTGAATACATGCAGGCAGACGGCAATCGTTACCCATAATGCTACATGACCTGGGGGCACATCTCTGAAGATCAGGCAAATCAGTCCTGTTATGGACAAGATCCATATCAACCAGAAGGGAATTGAATGCGACAGTCCACGGTGATTGCGAATGTAGGCTGCATTGTTTTTCAACCGAAGCAAAGTGTCAAAATCCGGAGCTTGTGACCCTACGACTGTAGCGAGCAGTATGACTGCGGCCAACTTTGGATCTCCGGCGACGACAGGATCAGTGTAGGCCAGCCCGGCCAATCCGATTCCCATGACAAAGTGTGTGGCTGTATCCATATCTGTCGCTCCTTTTGTATTGTTTCCTGTACTTATTACTACCCAAATTTACTGTAAACGATCAGCAGGGGCGATTTGCCATCGGAATTGTGAACGTTTTGTGCGTTTTCTGTCAAACTTTTTGGGGTAGGTATATGATAAAATTTATATCGGAGTTCAACTTACTCCCGAATTCATACATCTCTAAGGGGGAGTTACTCACAATGGATAATATAAGTTATAAGACTTCTTCGGATGCGGCTACCTATTCTGTAAAATCTAAACCACCCGGTAAAGCGGGCACTTGGAAAGATTTTATTACAGTTACCAAGCCAGGCATCCTTCGTACCAATCTGGTTGCAGCCTTTGGTGGTTTTTGGTTAGCGTCGCAATGGGATGTTGACTATATAAAGCTAATTCTTACACTATTAGGTACAATGCTGGTTATGGCGTCTTCTTGTGTTTTTAACAACTATTTTGACCGTGAGCTGGATTTGAAAATGGAGCGTACACGTAATCGCTCACTGCCAACAGGGCGTCTGACCCCTACAACGGTGTTGTCATACGCTATTATTTTGGGCGTTGTTGGGTTAGCTGTTCTATTCTCCTTCTCTGGTGTAACGGCAGGATTACTGGGATTACTTGGTATGTTCGTCTACGTCGGTATTTATACACTTTGGTTAAAACGTTCATCTACATGGAGTACATCCATCGGCGGTATTTCTGGTGCAATGCCTCCGGTGATTGGTTATGTGGCCGCTTCGGGTCGTATTGATATGGGCGCGTGGCTCTTATTCGCTCTCCTGTTCTTATGGCAGCCTCCTCACTTTTGGGCACTTGCTATTCGCAGAGTTGAGGAATATCGCGCAGCAGGATTTCCGTTGTTGCCAGTCGTAAAAGGTATCCATCGGACGAAGATTCAGATGATTCCTTATATTGTATTGCTGATTCCGGTACCCATCCTTATGTATGCTTATGGATATGCCGGTATGATTTTTATGATCGTGTCCGTGTTACTGTCCGTGCTGTGGGCATTCTACGCCTTTAAAGGTTTTACGATTAAGGAAGAAGAAACGGATTCCTGGGCAAAAAAAGTATTTTTCTTTTCCATTAACCATCTGACACTCAGCTTCTTGCTGATGATCGTCGATACGGTTCATAAGTTCTAATGTCATTTTAGAGGCATTTTATAGTGCACCATATAGCTGTCCAACAGGCATGAAAGCGGCCTGAGGACAGCTTTTTTGTTATTTTCAAGACTAAAGAACAGGTGGCGGGTATATAATGTATTCTTCCAACCCTGCTTTTTCCAATTGAGCGATCACATATTCGTCTGGAGTGCCTTCTACGCCAGCATAGCCTTTGCGTGTATACATATGAAATGCATCCGGAAAAGAGTCTGCAAGCACTCCCCTTATTTTTTTCCCTGAGCTGTCATTGTCCATAAATAAGTATATTTCGTCGTGCTTGGCCCGCTTGTGGAGGGATTCCAGTTTTATAGAGTTTAGTGTGCCGAAGGTGCATAAAATGTGGACCTCCGGGTCAAGTAATCGGCGAAGTTTGCTTCGGTCATTTTTCCCTTCGACGATCACGGTTATCGCCATGTAAGCTCACCCCTTGTCTGATACATATGCTCGAAATTCCCCGGGAAATGAAGAATATGTGTATAGTGTAGCTCCAAATAGGGTTCTCATGCAAAAAATAACAAAACAGCCTGCCAGAAGTGGCAGGCATGGGCACAAGGGGCAACAAGTTAGGGCAATTCAGACATTAAATCCAGCAAGTACGGAGAATGATGACGAGCAAAATATAAAGAACAAGAATGGTGCCAGTTGAAGTTCCAATAGGGCAAGGATGACAGTGGCTCACAGGCTGCACCTCCCTTTGTTAGTGAATGTTCAGTCAAAATAGTCTATGTGGATAGGGGGATGGTGTACTGTGCATTTGCCCTCTTGAACGGCATTTTGGGCTTTAAAGGTAGCATATTAGCAAACCACTGCCTCAGACTAGCTAGGAATGATAAGGTCCTGAGGCAGACAGTGGCGGCGTCGGAGATAAGCGCTTAACGGGAACGAATAGCAGGCCAGCCATCAGAATCAGAAATGCGATAAAAAAAGGAGAAATGTGATCGGGTAGCTGACCTGCCAGTACAGGTCCGGCAAAGGAGCCGATAGATGTTGCAATAGACTGTAGTGCAAAGGTTTTGCCCAGTCGCGCACCTCCAATTCGTATGAAAAGAGAGGCCAGCGCTGGAAAAATGATGCCTTTGGCTGTTCCCAAAATAAAAAGTATGATGCCAATCGCCGCTTCGGGCGTGGTGGCGAGTGCGTAAAAACTTAGAGACATCAAAATAATGCCACAAAGTAGTCGCGCCATGGGTGAATATTTGTTCAGAAACAGCAGGCTGAGCGTACAAAGTGCTCCCAAACTGATGATGGAAAAGAGCAATCCGGTGGACATCATGGACGCAGAACCGTTATTCCGTAATGGAATTTCGTAAAATAAAATGCCTTGTGCACACGCCAAAACAAAAGGCAGGAGCAGGTAACGCCAATTGAATGGTAAACGCGTCTTCTGTGCCCCGGATAGTGGAGCGGGTGTCGCATGACCATCTGATAATTGGGCCTGTGGAGCGGGTGCTCTTTTGGGCAAGGTGAAATAAGCCATAAGTCCCGTGACTACGAGAATGATGCCAAGGGAACTAAACGTCTCACTAAAGCCAAAACTGGCTACGATAAATGCGCCGGCGGCTGGAGACAGGACAGAGGCCAATGTGTGAACTACACCATGTCCCGACATATATTTGCCCTGCGTAACTGGATGATCGGATAGCTGTGCCAACAGGGCCAGACAGGCTGGAGATAAAAAGGCCAACACAAAACCGCTAATCGCCCGAAGAAAAAGTAATTCCCACGGTGTGTGGATGTACGATTGAATGATAAGAATAATGCCTGCAGCTGTTAGGCTGAACATAATATATCGGCGGCTGCCGTGTTTGTCGACCTTGGGGCCGGCCATCAAATTACCAGGCAGGTGAGTTAGAGAGTAAATCCCCATCATCCAGCCAATAAAAGTAGGTGCTGCACCCAGGGAGATAGCGAATGGTGTCAAAATAGGATATTGTGCATGCAGATCGAAAAAGGCAATGAATAAAAAAAGATACAGCCAGAGGGCTGTTTTCATGGGATGACCCCCTTCCCTAATGTAAACTTTCATGTTGCACTACGTATCGGCCCTTCCTAAGTTGTACGCTGGAGTGGACGAACATAGACCACTTTGTATGGACAAGAATTGAATAACAAGGTGTGTAAAAGAGCTAAGCTGACAGGGCATCACGTAATCATGTATAATTACAGAGACAATTTTGTGATTTGAATGATGTAGTTGAAAACGGGAGTGTAGCGAAATGGATAAGGGCGTCTGGACAGAGTTTTTGGAACATAATTGGCATATTGTTCAGGATAACTGGCTGTATATATTAATTGGGCTTGTCCTATTGTTAGTCATATTGAAGGTTGTAAGAACTCTCATAAAATGGCTGATTGTCATTGTCGTAATTGCAGGCTTGCTTATCTACAGTGGCATTTCCTTTGAACAGGTCGGCAAGGTCGTTACTCAGGCAAAGGATGATGCGATCAACAAGGTTCAGAGCGAGGCTTTGAACATGATGATCAAGGAGGGACGGGATGCCAAATACACATCCAATGCGGATGGTACGTTTTCGGTAACCAGCTCCAACCTGGAAGTGAAAGGTCCATTTGATGGTGACAAGGTCAAGGTATGGTTTCAGGGGATGTCGCTGGGCGAGTGGAGTATGGGCGATACCGTCAAGAAATATATCGAAGGTGCGAAAGGCTCGGCTGTAACACAGTCGCCACAGTCGCCGTAGAGACAGGAGGAACACAATGAAACCATCCTGGCTGGAGCCTATTCTTCATTGGAATGGCGTGACGGTGTTTTTGATTGTCATTGTACTGCTGTCGTTGATTCAGGGCTGGAGACGAGGAGCTTCCAGATCTGTAGGGGCGCTGTTCAGTCTTATTGTGGATGGCATACTGACTGTGGCGGGTATTTTGTGCTCGCTCGGATTAGCCATGTGGCTTTCACCGAAGGTACAACAATGGCTGGCGGCTTACATGGAACATTTGCCTCAGCGAGAACTAAGCGGGATTGAGCAATTTTATTATACGTTGGTGGCGGGGTTAGAGGGGTTTCCGCTGCTGCGGTTCGCCGTATTGTTTATGCTCAGTTATGCGATCGCCCAATTTGTACTACGTGCAATTTATGTGTTGATGGTAGGGGGCAAGTCAGATTCTTCTTTCCATGAGCATGAAAAAAAATCAGGCTTTTTCAGCAGGGTGGCAGGGGCTGGAATAGGTACTCTTATTGGTGGAGCACGCGCTATCATGGTTATAGCCCTGCTATTCATCGGCGTAAGTCTGTATCCAGACAGCGGGTTTAGCAGCTACGTCCAAGCTTCACCGATTTATAAGCAGGGAGCGCAATCGGTCATTGAGCCGTTATCCGGTACACTGATTAAGGATAAATTGCCCGTATTTACGCAGGCCGTTACCAAGGAATTAAATGGTATCCTGCAGCGAAAATACGAAATGATTGACCGGGAAATTCCGAACGATATCGGTCAGGCTGCGGCCAAGATTACACAGGGGATGAGCGGTGATGAGCAAAAGGCCAGAGCGTTGTATGAATGGGTAGGTACCCGTATTAGCTATGATTTCGGTAAGGTAGAAGCCTATGAGCAGCGTGGTGACTGGCATGAACAGACCCCCAGAGATACGTTTGATACACGTAAAGGAGTCTGCATTGATTATGCCCGCCTGTATGCGATGATGGCTCGGTCGCAGGGACTACAGGTCAAGGTGGTGACAGGGCTTGGATATAACGGACAGGGAGGATATGGTTCCCATGCATGGAATGAAGTGTATTTGAGCGCGCAGGATCAGTGGGTACCGTTAGACCCGACCTGGGCGCAAAGTGGGGACTGGTTTAATCCGCCTGGTTTTGCCCAAACACATATCAAGGATAAAGTGATTTAATAAGGAGTGGAAAAGGGCACATGAGAAAGATAGACAACGAGCAGGGAAAAGACAACGAGACGTCTGATCGAAAAAGATTCAGCTTTCGGATCAATCTGTTCTTTTTCAGCTCGTTCATTATATTTACGGTCATTATTGTCAGACTGGCGATACTTCAATTTGTAGATGGACCTCAGCTCAAACAGCAGGAGGCCAGTAATGTTACCAAAAACGTACCGCTTACACCGATTCGCGGAACAATTTATGATTCAACCGGGCAGAACAGACTGGCGTATTCTACACCTGTACAATCGCTGTATATCACGCTCTCCAAGAACTATAGTGACAGCGTGGAGAATTCGCGTAAACCTGATAAAAAGCTGTTGCCTGAGCTGGAAAACATGACACAAAAGCTGGCAAATCGGTTTGCTCAATATGGTAATAAAGATGAGCCGAAAATGACGGCAGAACAAATTATGGACGCTATGGACCGAAACTATCAACGGTTTAGCGGTTTTACGCCGCGTCTGATTAAAACCAATCTTAATAAAGATGAAGTCGCCTATTTTATGCAGCATAAGAGTGAGTTCCCCGGGTTAGATGTCGTAGAGGAAACGGTACGTCATTATGATCCCGATACGGTAGCTGTCCAAACGGTTGGCTACATTAAAAGCTATAAAAGTGCGCGTGAAACGTTAGATAAATATAAAAACATCCAAAAATCCATGTCAGCTGAAAATGATCCGGGCCTCATTTATATGGATAACGAATCTGTTGGCTTTGATGGACTGGAATTTCAATATCAGGAACAGTTACGAGGGAAAAACGGATATAAAACAGTTCCAATTGATCCACGGAATATGCCGGAAGGTGTAGATTCTGTTACTCCTCCGCAAAAAGGGAATAACATTTATTCCACCATTAATAAAGAGATTCAGGTCAAAACAGAAGAAGCCATTGCGGATCAATTGAGATGGCTCCATTCACACGCTGTATCTGGCAAGACTCATCCTTATGCCAAAACAGGCTTCGCAGTGGCTATGGAAGTGGACACAGGAAATGTGGTAGCGATGGCTAGCATGCCGGATTATGATGCGAATTACTGGCAGACTGGAAATATATCCAGTGATAATTATAAGAAAATACAAAATGTATACTTAAATGGTACTATTCGTTCGTTCGGATCGGGCCAATCGGGTCAACATCCAGAGTCAGTTGTTCTTCTGGGCTCCACCATTAAACCCCTTTCTGTGTTGATAGGTCTGGAGGAAAATCTATTCAGTACCTCATCCTACTATCAGGATACAGGAGCGGCTTATTTTGGGCGTAACAATTCGTCACGAGTTCGAAACTCTTCCGGTCATGTGTACGGGGGGTTAGACCCAGCTTCTGCCATACGGCATTCCTCCAATGCATTCATGGTTGATATGGTGGGCAAAAGATTGTACAACAAGTACATTAATAATGCCAAGGAAGATCAAGGTGTGAATGTATGGGACCGCTACATGAAGGAATTTGGACTAGGTGTGTCTACGGGTGTAGATTTACCTACGGAATATCCTGGTTTGAGAGAGTATGGACCTAAAAGTAAGGAATCGGCCTTGTCCAAATTAGCGTATGCTTCTTTTGGACAGCAGGGTAAGTATACAACGCTCCAGCTTGCACAATATACCACTGTACTGGCTACCAAGGGCAAACGGATGGAGCCGCATTTGGTCAGTCAGATTAAAGACACCAACGGCAATGTAGTACAAACGATTAAGCCGAAGGTGCTGAACGAAGTGAAATTCCCAGATGCATACTGGAATGAGGTCATACGCGGGATGGCAACAGATGTCAGCGCATTTAATGGTTTTCCTTATGACTTTGCTCGTAAAACGGGGACATCGCAGCAAAGCGTAGGCGGTAAACTGAAGGATAACGGGGTATTTATTGCCTTTGCGCCACGTCAGAATCCCAAACTTGCAGTAGCGGTTGTCATTCCTGAAGGAGGTTTCGGGGCTTTTAGTGCCGGACCTGTAGCACGCAAAATATTTGATGCCTACGATGAAGTATATGGTTTGGACGGGGTACCTAAGAAAAAGGTTGAAACAGCAACCGATTCTAACGCAATCAAACAGCCATAATCATTTTATACGATTTTATACGATGTCATTTCATGAAAGCTTTCCTTAGCCTTTGGGCTGAGGGAAGCTTTTTTATGTTTTTTCTACGTTTTCTTACAAAATTGTCATCTTAGAATTCATCGTTTATTGTTTTAGATATGGTAGGATCAGGAATATGAAACCCTAATCGGAAGGAGTAATGACCAGCTAATATGGACAGAGGAAGTTTGGATAAAAAGTTTTCATTTAAAAAGAAAAATGTTGAAGAGAATGAAGAGTCACGAAAAAAACGGACGGTTTTACGAACCAACCTACTGTTTTTTAGTGCTTTTGTGCTGTTTGCCCTGATCATTACCAGACTAGCTGTATTGCAGTTTGTACAATCGGAGGAGCTGAAGGGCCAGCAGCAATCCGTAAATACGAAAAATGTCCCGTTAGCCCCGAGTCGCGGCACGATTTATGATTCTACAGGTACGGTTAAGCTGGCATATTCGACTCCAGTACAGTCCCTGTATGTAACTTTATCTAAGGATTATAGCAAGCGTACGGAGAAAGATCGCAAGCCGGGGGAAAAGCTGCTCCCTGAGCTCAATGCTTTTGCTGCCAAGCTTGCTGCCAAATTAAACGAACTGGGTCGTAACGAAGGAGAGCAGCTTAATGCAGAGGAAATAAAAAAGCGACTGGACCCGGACTATAATCAATATAGGGGATTTACCCCACGTTTGGTCAAATCCGACCTGAGTCGGCAGGAAATCGCTTATTTTCTGGAACATCGGACAGAGTTCCCTGGTGTAGAGGTTGTAGAAGAAAGTATACGCCATTATGACCCGGATCGGGTGGCGGTACAAACGATTGGATATATGTACAAGTTCAAAGGAGCTCGAACGAACCGGCCCAAATATAAAGAGCTCTATGAAGCTAATTCGGAGGTTCTAAGACCGACACAGGTGTATTCGGAAAGTGAAACGGTCGGATATGATGGCTTGGAGCTTCAGTACCAGGATGAACTGAGAGGAAAAAACGGATATAAAACGGTAGAAGTCAATCCGCGCAGCATGCCGGAGGGCATTGAATCCATTACTCCTCCTGAAAAAGGACATCATTTATATTCCACCATTAACAAGGAAATTCAGCAGAAAACCGAACAGGCCATTATGGATCAGCTTCGCTGGCTTCATACTCATGCCGTATCGGGGAAGCTTCATCAAGACGCTACCACTGGCTTCGCTGTAGCGATGGAGGTAGAGACCGGAAATATCGTGGCAATGGCCAGTATGCCGGATTATGACTCTAATGTATGGAAAAGTGGAAGTACCTCGCCTTCGGTATATGACGAAATTCAGCATAAAATGGGAAATGGAACCATTAAATCCGTCCCTAGCGGAAAAGCGGGTCCACATCCAGAATCCTCGGTGCTTCTGGGTTCAACCATTAAACCGCTATCCGTGCTGATCGGGTTGAAGGAAAACCTGTTTTCTCCCGGACAAACTTATCTGGATACGGGAAGTGCGTACTACGGCAAAAATCGCTCCAGCCGGGTTGGGAATTCTAGCGGACATGTGTATGGTTCTTTGACACCTAGCAGGGCAATTGAGGTCTCGTCGAATACGTTTATGGTGGATATGATCGGCAAGCCGCTGTATGGCAAATACGGAAGTAATGCAGGGGTACATCAGGGAATTGACGTATGGGACAAGTATATGAAGGAATTTGGATTAGGCGTTCCGACAGAAGTAGATCTGCCGGGCGAGTGGGCAGGTAGACTTGAGTATACGAGCAAGCATGAAAGTGCGCTGACACGTTTGGTACAGGCATCCTTTGGTCAGCAGGGAAAATATACAGCGATGCAGTTAGCCCAGTATACAACTGTGCTGGCAACAAAGGGCAAGCGTATGCAGCCTCATTTGGTCAGCAAAATTGTAGATGATCAGGGGAATCTCGTACGTGAGTTTAAGCCGCAGGTGCTGAATGAGGTCGCTTTTTCAGATACGTACTGGAATACAGTGATTCGAGGTATGGCTACAGATGTTAAAGCCTTTAATGGATTCCCTTATGATTATGCCCGTAAAACGGGGACTTCCGAGCAGGTGGTGGGACGTACGGTTAAAGATAACGGGGTGTTCATCGCTTTTGCTCCCCGTCAAAATCCGAAGCTGGCAGTAGCGGTCATCATTCCTGAAGGGGGCTTTGGTGCGACGAGCGCTGGACCGGTTGCGCGTAAAATATTTGATGCGTATGACGAAGTATATGGGCTAGATGGTACTCCTAAAAAGCCTCTGGCAGCAAAGTGAGGACTTGAATACTTTTGTGGGCTTCTCTTTTTCATGGTAAAATGTCGTTGGACATAAGGGACATACAGGAGGAAGAGAGACTATGGGAGAAAACCAATATAAATACAAACTGCTTGCGCTCGACATGGATGGAACTTTACTGAATGATAATCATGAAATTTCCTTGGAAACGATTAACTGGATTAACAAGGCGATTCAGGAAGGGATTCATGTATGCTTGTCCACCGGACGTGCAGCGATGCATGCTCTGCCTTACGGTCAGCAACTCGGCCTGGAGACGCCAATGGTAACCGTAAACGGCAGTGAGGTGTGGAAATCACCCCACGAGTTGTGGCGCCGTTATTTACTTGATAAGGAGCTCGTTCGTAAGATGCACCAAATTGCTGTAGAAACAGGCTCTTGGTTCTGGGCTTACTCAACGGAGGAATTATATAATAGGGATCGTTGGCCGGATACATTGGACACACAGGAGTGGCTCAAATTCGGTTATAATACGGAAAATGACGAAATTCGCCACCAAATTTTACTTAAGCTTCAGGATATGGGTGGAC
The DNA here is from genome assembly GCF_900116035.1 of Paenibacillus sp. cl130. Classification (NCBI taxonomy): domain Bacteria; kingdom Bacillati; phylum Bacillota; class Bacilli; order Caryophanales; family Paenibacillaceae; genus Paenibacillus; species Paenibacillus sp. cl130. The sequence continues at coordinate 308,642 of NZ_FOYG01000006.1, read as the reverse complement.
TTGAAATTTCCAATTCTTCGATGACAAATCTGGAAATTAACCCAGCTGGCATATCCAAAGCCAGTGGAATCGCTGAAGTGTGCGATCTGCTTGGCATTACTCTGGAGCAGGTGGTTGCCGTTGGCGACAGTCTGAATGACCTGGCTGTGATTCAAGCGGTTGGACTGGGCGTAGCAATGGGGAATGCTCAGGATACGGTTAAAGAAGCCGCTGATTTGGTCGTGGCTTCGAATAATGACGACGGCATTGTAGAAGTGATCCGTGATTATGTGCTTGTGTAATAAAATGAATAATGCAGCAGGCCGGATGAATGGACGAGAAGGAGGAGGCCCATGGACGTTGTAGGCTGGATTGTTGTTATTGTGCTGTTCATTGTGGGCATGGCCGGGGCGGTATATCCCGTATTGCCGGGGGCGCTCGCCATCTATTTTGCATTTTTTGTATACGGCTGGTTTTTCTCGTTTGCTCCATACAATGCATTGTTTTGGATTATACAAACACTAATCGTCGTTGCCCTTTTTGTTGCGGATTATGCTGTGAATGCGTGGGGTGTCAAGCGATTTGGCGGCTCGCGTCTGTCGGCGATACTGAGTACCATCGGGATTATTATCGGCCCCTTCGTTATTCCGGCATTTGGCCTGATTTTGGGACCATTTATCGGCGCTGTGCTGGGTGAACTAATTGGCAAAGCCCCGCTGGACCGAGCTATTAAAGTGGGCTTTGGCTCTGTATTAGGCCTTTTTACCAGCACCGTGATGAAAGTGATTTTGCAGCTTGCCATGATTATTGTATTCTTGATTTGGGTGTTATGACCCGAGATTCGTTTTGGTTTATTATGATTTGCAGAGACAGAATCGACATGCGGCTCCGCACCGGTGATGGCTCAGGCCATGACTGTTTGTGCGGGGCTTTTGCATGCGTGTGAACAGCAAGAAAGAAGGGAACGCATTTTGTCCAATAAAGAAACATTCCTTAAAGGTACGCTTATTTTAGCCGCTGCCGCCTTGGTGGCCAGAGTACTTGGTCTGGTACAGCGTGTTCCATTGGAGCATCTGCTCGGTTCCGTCGGGAACGCCTCGTTTACTATTGCGAACAACGCTTATTTGATGCTGCTCACGGTCGCTACGGCCGGCATTCCAAGCACGTTGAGCAAAATGGTTTCAGAACGTTATGCACTGGATCGGCCTTCGGAAGCGCGACGTGTGTATCGTGCGGCTTTGATATTCGCGGCCGCGGCAGGCATTATCATTACAGCGCTGCTGTATTTTGGAGCGCCTTACTTTGCCGAGCATGTAGCAGGGGTTCCGCAATCCGCTTTGGCCATTCAGGCTTTGGCACCAGCATTACTGCTGTTCCCTGCCATTGCCATGATGCGTGGATACTTCCAAGGGCGCGGTAATATGACCGCAGGCGGTATTTCACAAATTGTGGAGCAGGTTGCACGGGTAGCGACCGCTATTGTACTCGCTTTTATTATTTTGAAGCTAGGTTATGGAGATCGCGAGGTTGCGGCTGGGGCTTCCTTTGGAGGTGTCATGGGAAGTCTTGGCGCTCTAGCGGTTATGTTGTACTACACGGTGAAATTGCGTCGCCAGGATCGACAGGATCGTCAAGATCAATTCCAAGAGGAAAGCTCCGCGCTACCGATGATGCGCATTTACAAAGATATTTTCAAGCTTTCCATTCCCATTGTATTGTCGTCTCTGACGGTTCCGGCGGTCAACTTTATTGATACGTCGATTGTGGTGAGACTATTGTCTGGTCAAGTGGGATTGGATCAGGCGACTACTCAGTTGGGTTATCTAGGCTCTCGGGCACAGAGTGTGGCGGGAATTCCGCCGATTTTGGCCATTGCGCTCAGCCAATCGCTCATTCCGATCATTTCAGCGGCATTTGCCCGTAAGGATGAGCAGCATTTACAAAATCAGATGACGTTGGCTTTGCGTATCTCTATTTTGACTGGAATGCCGATTGTGCTGGCTTTATGTGTAACCGCCTATTCTATTAATGGTTTACTGTTTAGCTCGCTTGGAGGCAGTGGTATCATTGCTGTTCTGACACTCGGAACGATATTCCAGATTACGATGATGACTTCTAATTCGATACTGATCGGTATGGGCAAGCCGCGTATTTCAATGGTTAATGTCATGGTCGGTATCGTCGTCAAGTTTGCAGCGAGCTGGCTGCTGGCTGGTTGGCTTGGAATTTATGGGATCATTGCTGCAACCGGATTATGTTTCCTCGTGATCACATTGCTAAATTTGCGTGTGCTTAAAGGGATTGTCTCCTTTTCCATCATGGGCCGTCGCTGGGCAGGGTTCTTAACCGCAGTCGTCGTCTCGGGAGCTATCGGATACGGTGTAAATGAAGCCTGTATTCTGCTGGTGCATCTGATGCCTGCGCGTGTGGCCTTCTTGATCGCGTGCTGCATTGCCGGGGCAGCTGTACTGGTATGCTACTTGTTGTTGCTGGTTGTACTGCGCGTATTGCGCAGGGACGAGCTGGGCAACTATCCGCGTATGTTGCAAAAGGTACTGCGTCCGTTAATGCGTCTACAGCGTGAGTCCACAGGACAACGAGGCTAAAAGAGCCCCCCAGTCTTTCAGTGGAAAGGTTGCAAGCTGTTATGGGCAACGTGGGCCATTGCTGTTTTTTGAATGCCATGACGATGCTCATGGCGCATGGCAAATAACAGCGGTCGCCTTGGTTCGCTGAGATGTCCAAGTGTGGAGCCGTCCTGAAACCAGTCATACCGGGGGATTGGATCATAAGCTGTATCGGACCAGACGGCGTTCAGCTCCGGACTGTACAGACGTTGTCCTGGCGGTAGCCATTCATGTGCTAAAAGCGTTGCACTTTCATCTGGAGAGTGCAGCGCTTTTTGTTCATTCGGGGTGAACAATCCGGGCCAATAGTCGCTGCGTGAACCTGTATGCGGCACACTGTTAGCGAATGCGGATACCTGGTCCAGCACCTGCTGATGGCCGAAGAGCATAGCATAGAGACTTTTGCCAAAGCCGATCCGCTCGTCCAAATGGCCGAAACGCTCCATTACTAGTCCAGCAAGTCCACCGTTTAGTCCAAGTGGAAATATAACCTGATTAAGCTGGAGCCAGTCATGCAAATAAAACCCCGGCTTGTGTGTCACAAATTTTTGAAAATACGGATCTTTTACCACACGTCCTTCAATATAGTTTTGTTCATTAATGATGAGCGCCACAGTCAACAGAGAGCTATCCCGCCAAGCCCAGAAACGTTCCCAAAAGGGCTTCATGAATGGCGAAACGTGAAAATAAGGCAACAAATGAAAGCAACTTCGACCTAAATGACGGCTGTGCATGTAAAGTTGCAACTGCGGATAAGCGTCTTGAAAAATAAGGGCGTTACAGCGCTCCAGTAGCCGATACAGCCATTCCTTTTCCTGTTCACCGAACAGGTTGCCAATCAGTTCCCCTTTCAGATCGGTCATATTATAGCCGCCATTACGAGAAACCAGGTGGGCCAGTAATGCCCAGTGTAACTCCGGGTAGCCACGATAGCATTCAAGGTAAGCGGCAGTGCGGGTGACGTTGCTGCGATTCTCCTGTGCTGTATCGTTCTTGATCCTCTCCAGTAGCTCACAGTCTGTTTCGCATAAGGGCATATTCAGAGAAGAGGGACGCGTAGCGGGTCCGTTCACCAGCATTATCGCTTCAGCTTCATTCATAGCGGCCTGTGCCGTATGATAATCCCACGCTAGTTCACGCAAGGGGGAGCGTAATTTGCGGGATTCGGTCCAAGCCGCCCGTTTGCCCTCCCAAGCTTCCTCTGCAACACGGGGAACGGAACCCAGTAACTTTAGCCCTCCTTGAAGCTGTCGAGATGCTGTATGGAGCCATTCGGTAAGAGACATGACTAAATTAACCTCCTTTCCAACTGCAAGCATCCCCGTATCCTGCCAAGTATGTTGGGTATGCTGTTAGGATGTCGACGCTTATGTGGATTCTTAAGTATATCTTTAGTATGCCTCAATGAGAGGGCTTCCAATCGGCATGTGAGTAGAATGGGGTAGTGTGCAAAAGCTTCACTTGGCGTTACAATAGAAAGTGCAATCTTTTCAGCACTAAAAGAATTTAAGGAGGAATCATCCATGCAAAAAATCGTCTCTCATGAAGACTTTAATAAGGCAATATCCACTCCGGGCGTTACGGTGGCTGTGTTTAAGGCGGACTGGTGTAAGGATTGTCATTTCATCGATCCGTTCATGCCTGATGTGGAACAACAATATGCAGATAAGCTTACATTAATTGAGATTGATGTAGAACAGGCCGAAAGCGTCAGTCAAGAGCAAAATGTATTGGGGATTCCTAGCTTTATCGCTTACAGTGAAGGGCGAGAACTGGTACGTCTGGTGAACAGACTGCGCAAATCCCGCGAAGAGATTGAGCAATTTTTGGATCGGGCTGTTGAAGTCCACGCGAGCTTGGCAAAATAACATCAAGACATTCAGAAAGCCGCTTCCTTCTCAGGGGGCGGCTTTCTCACGGACACGTTCACATTTTGTCAACAAAGCTCGTATGTCAAGGAACGATATATCAGTTATAATTACTTTAAGTGATCATTTCACAACATATAAAGTGAATAAATATTATATTTGGAAGGATACGGGTGAATTCTTTGAATAACAAAATCAGAATATTAAAATGGCTGGCACTCGTAACATGTATTGTCATGTTTTTGGCTACCTTCGGTGGAGGTGTCGTGACGCGAACGGATTCTGGTCTCGGCTGTGGCCGGGAATTCCCGCTGTGCAATGGTAAGCTGGTTCCGGCACATACGATCGCATCCCTTATTGAGTTCTCTCATCGCTCCGTCAGTGCCATGGCCGGGATTCTTTCTATCGCCTCATTTGTTGGCTTTTTGCTGTTTATGAAGCATCGGAAGGATTTGCAGCTATTCTCGCTGCTCACGCTCATGTTTGTCATCATACAAGGTGCAATGGGGGCGTTGGCTGTCGTCTTCTCCCAATCGGCTGCAGTCATGGGAATGCATTTTGGCTTTGCGCTTATCGCCTTTGCCAGTGCAACTATGATGACGTTGGGGGCCTGGCAGGAGCATGCAGATTCACGCCACACCCCGCGTCTGATTCCTGGGCCTGTCAGTCGGGGCTTTCGTAACTTTATATGGTTATCGACGATCTATACCTATATTGCTGTCTATTCAGGGGCGTTGCTTAGTCACTCGGTCATCCAGAAGGTTGTAAATATTGGGGGCTTCATATCTCCACTGCTGCTTCATCAGATTTCAGCTGGTCTGCTGTTCGTCATTATCTTGGCTGTGGGTCACTACTCATACCGTTATCACCCGAATCACCGGGATATCCGTATATTGGGTGTCGTATCGGTCTTGTTAATCTTGCTTCAAGTGGTGATTGGAATTATCTTGTTGTACGTCAACAAACCTGAAATCTACATGTTTATCGTGCTGGGACATATGCTGGTGATTGCATCGTTGTTCTCGATTTTGGCTTATCTGAGCTACCGTGTATGGCAATTGTCACCGGACCGCAAGTTTGTTTCGACCCAAGCACAACGTACCTAAGCATTTCATGAATCGTAGTGAAGCGGATTTTTGCCCAAGAGGCGTTTTAACACGTATAATAGCATATAAGAAACAAACCAGGCCCGCGAGTTTCTCGAGGGCTTGATTTGCTTAGGAGGAGTCGTCCAGTTGATCTACCAGAATTTGCGCCAATTTATTGAAGCGCTGCGTAAAGAAAATCATCTTAAAATTATAGAGGCACCTGTCGATCCTTACCTGGAGCTGGCTGAGATTCATCGAAGAGTCATTGAGGAAGAAGGGCCGGCACTTCTGTTCACGAATGTAAAAGGAACCCCGTTTCCTGTAGCCAGTAATCTGTTTGGCACAAATCGCCGTGTGGACATGGCTTTTGGCCCGCGCCCAGAGCAACTGATGGATGCGATTGTAGGAGCGACCAAAACATTGTTTCCACCTACACCCAAAGCATTGTGGAATGAACGTGGCCTGATTAAGGACATGCTAAAAGTAGGGCTAAAAACAGTATCTCATAGCGAGGCCCCTGTATTGGGAGTTCGCCGTACAGAGGCTCCGCTGGCACCACTGCCTAAAGTGACCAGTTGGCATGAGGATGGAGGGCCGTTTATTACGCTTCCACTCGTGTATACTGAGAAGCCAGGTCAGCCCAAGGATCATAATTTGGGGATGTACCGCATTCAGATTTATGATGATCAGACGACGGGCATTCACTGGCAAATTCATAAAGGCGGCGGTTTTCATTATCATGAAGCGGAACTGCGTAATGAGCCATTGCCTACGACGATTATCATCGGTGGCCCGCCTGCCCTGATTGCGTCTGCCATTGCGCCAGCACCGGAAAACTTGCCTGAGCTGTTGCTGGCTTCGCTTATTATGGGAGGCAAGCTGCCCATGACAGAAGACCCGCTCGGGGGTCACCGGATTCCAGCAGAAGCAGAATTTGCAATCAGCGGTTATGTACCGCCTCATGAACGCCGTCCGGAAGGCCCGTTTGGTGATCATTTTGGCTATTACTCATTACAGCATGATTTCCCTGTATTTCATGTCAAACATATGCATCACCGCAAGGATGCCATTTATCCGGCAACCATTGTAGGTAAGCCTCGGCAAGAAGACTACTATCTCGGTGAGTTTTTGCAACGTCTGCTGTCGCCTGCCTATCCGCTTGTGATGCCTTCCGTCAAGTCCCTGTGGGCGTATGCGGAAACGGGCGTACATGCGCTGGCAGCGGCAGTCGTACGTGAAAGCTACTCCCGTGAAGCGCTTGTATCCGGTTTTACCATTTTGGGTCAAGGTCAATTATCGTTGACAAAGTTCCTGATGCTGACGGATCGAGTAATTGATTTATCTGACTTTAACCTGCTGCTGGAAACCATTCTGGAGCGATTTAATCCAGCAAGGGATTTATTTATTTTCAATCACACGTCACACGATACACTCGATTACACAGGCCGCAAGCTGAATCATGGCAGTAAGGCCATCCTGATGGGGATAGGTGAGCCTGTACGTGAATTGCCTCGTGCTTATGAGGGAGGCGATCTGCCGGGAATTCGTGAAATTGAGCCCTATTGCGGAGGTTGCCTCGTCGTATCGGGTGCGTCCTTTGAGCAGGAGCCTGAGCTGGCGGCACGTGTTTTGGAGCGATTAGCAGCGGGTGAGCAAGAGTGGCCGCTCGTCTTCATTGTAGACGATGCCAAAGAAGTCGTTCGCTCTCAAGCCTCGTTCCTGTGGACGGTATTCACACGCTTTAACCCGGCTACAGATATGTACGCAGACAGCGAAGTGCGTTTGCATCATCTGAACTATAAGCTGCCGATTGTAGTGGATGCGCGTATGAAGCCGGGGTATCCAGATGAGGTGTTACCGCGTGAGGATATTGTTAAGCTTGTAGATCAACGATGGACGAGTTATTTCGCTTGACGCCCTAATTAAACCTACAGCCGGATTTTACATTTATAAGGAGGCGTAAGCATGATACGCAAGCTACTGGGTGAGCCACCACGTGTGAACAAAGGCATCCTGCTAGATGCCATGAATAGCATGTCAGCTATGTTGAACCTGCTGGAGCGGCAAATTCAGGCTGGTGGAGATCCGACCCACGATTTTCGGAAGGCGGATATTTTAACACGCGGTCTAATGTCATCTCTGGATGAACTGGAGCAGAGCCATCATGCTTCCGCCTTTTTCCGTATGAAAGTGAAAGCCGGATATGCTGAAGATATGAGTGAGGATGAAAAATCCGATTATGCGTTATATGTTTTCTTTTATAAAGATGGGTTTGTTCGGGTTTTCTCTATTTTGGATAAGCTGGGTAACTGGCTAAATGATCTGTATGATTTAAAAACAGGGCAGTATAAGGCGCACTATTCGTATTTTACCGTGTTGCGGCAGCTCAAGTATCTCAAAATGCATCCTGTATTGACCGATAATTTAATTGATATCAAGGATACTTACAACGATGCCATCAATCGGCTGCGTAAGCGTCGGAATACGGAGATACACTATATGAATACGGAAATGCAGGATGATCTCTGGCAACGACACCGAGCTTTGTATGGAAAAATCCAACTGGAGGACCTTGATCACCATTTGGAAGATTTGCAGCAGGGCTTGGAAATGGTATGTCGGTCGCTGTCAAACGCCTTTACTCATACTGCGAAACAATGGGAGAACCGGGCAGTACGCCCAAAAATATGATAGAAAATATCCTTTGACAAAGCAATGTAAACTATCTATACTGAAACCTAGTTTCAGAAAAATGCTTGAATTATGTTTTTTTTATATAAACTTAACGGACAGCTAAAGCTGGAGTTTAACATATTTTTCTTATCCAGAGAGGTGGAGGGACTGGCCCGATGAAGCCCGGCAACCCGTTCTTTCCCGGTGTAATACACTGGGAGGGAACATGATGGTGCTAATTCCTACAAAACCGCTAGAGTTATAGCGATTTTGGCAGATGAGAAAAGGTTCGCAAGGTGGGGCCCTTTTCATTCTGTGAAAGGGGCTCTTTTTTGTATAAATAAATAGCGATTTTATACAATTCTGAGAGATGACAACTGGTTAAAAGGGTAAGGAAGAAGTGAAGGGGGTCGCAGCACGTTGATAGAGCTTAAGCAGTTAACCAAGCATTATGGCAAAGGCAACCGACGCGTTAATGCGCTATCTGGGTTGAATCTTTCTATAAAGCGTGGAGAAATATTCGGAGTGATTGGTCACTCCGGGGCGGGGAAAAGTACATTGATCCGCTGTATTAATTTATTGGAACGCCCTACTTCAGGTGAAGTATGGGTAGACGGGGTAAACCTCGCTACTGTGAGTCAATCCCAGTTACAGAAGCAACGTCGAAAAATCGGAATGATTTTTCAGCATTTTAATTTGTTATCTTCGGCAACGGTGTATGACAATATTGCATTTCCTTTGCGGTTGGTAAACACTCCCAGGGAAAAGCTGGACATGAAGGTTCGTGAGCTGCTGGAACTGGTGGGTCTGGAAGAACACAGTGGAAAGTATCCGTCACAGCTCTCAGGTGGACAGAAGCAGCGGGTAGGAATTGCGCGGGCGCTGGCTAGTGATCCTCATGTATTGCTGTGTGACGAAGCGACTTCTGCGCTTGATCCGCAAACGACGGGGTCTATCCTGAAATTGCTGTTGGATATTAATCAGCGCTTTAATTTAACCATCGTGCTGATTACACATGAAATGCATGTCATTCAAAGCATTTGTGATCGAGTTGGCGTCATTCATCAGGGCGACATCGTGGAGCAAGGCCCAGTGGCGGAAGTATTTTTGAAGCCACAGCACCAGGTAACCAAGGACTTTATCCAACGGGAGTCAGAACATCCCGAGGAGTTGCAAGCAGCGATTGCGGCAGCAGGTGGCGGTGAGTCGGCGCAGGTGGTGCGTATCTCCTTCTTGGGCAGTAAAACATATGATGCGATTCTGTCGCGTACGGCTCGAAGCACTGGTGTTGATTTTGCGATCTTGCAGGGAACCATATCTACGATTAAAAATGTACCCTATGGACAGCTGATCGTTCGTTTTGAAGGAAACCATGAGGATATAGAGCAAACGCTGCGCGAAGTGTCTGGGCAAGGACTTGATGTGGAGGTGATCGGACAATGAGCGAACTTGATTTTTCACAAGTGAGTTGGGAAGAGCTGGGAAATTCTACTCTGGAAACCCTTCAGATGCTCGGAGCATCCGCATTGTTCACCCTCATTATTGGTTTGCCGCTTGGCATATTATTGTTTCTGGCGAGTCGCTCCTCGTTAACTCTGATGAAGGTGATATACATTGTATTATCATTCATCGTTAACATTTTACGTTCCGTACCATTTATCATTTTGATCGTTGCACTTATTCCTTTTACACGATCGCTGGTAGGTACCTCGACCGGGGTGTTGGGAACCATTCCACCATTGGTTATTGGGGCTGCCCCATTCTTCGCACGTCTTGTCGAAACGTCTCTGCGTGAAGTGGACAAGGGCGTCATTGAAGCCGCACAAGCGATGGGTGCCTCGACAGGACAAATTATCCGGCGTGTGCTGTTACGTGAGGCACTTCCGGGTCTGCTCGCTGCATTAACCATTACCGTCGTTACACTCGTATCCTACACGGCAATGTCCGGGATGATCGGGGGCGGTGGACTGGGTACACTGGCTATCAACTACGGCTATTATCGTTATGAAACGGCTGTCATGATCGTTGCGGTCGTGCTGATGGTCGTATTGGTACAATTGCTGCAAATGGCGGGGGATCGTCTCGTGCGGCATTATACTCGAAAATAGGGAAAACATATAGATATCCTTATTGATCAGGACGTCTGATCCTGAATATTACAAATTATTGGAGGGGTAATAACATGAAGAAATGGGTATTGGCTGTACTAAGCTTGACATTAATTGCGGTGCTGGCGGCTTGCGGTACAAAGAGCACAACATCGGATACAAACAATGCGACCGAAAATACAGGCGGATCACCACGTGAAGTGGAGCTGAAAATTGGAGCTTCTCCTGTGCCGCATGCGGAAATTTTGGAAGCGATCAAGCCTCAGTTGGAAAAAGAAGGGGTTCGTCTCCAAGTCGTTCAGTTTAACGACTATGTACAGCCGAACGTACAATTGTTTGACAAGCAACTGGATGCTAACTTCTTTCAACATGTACCTTACTTGGATGTGATGAACAAAGAGCGCAAAATGGATCTGGTTTCTGTGGGCGCAGTTCATTTGGAGCCATTCGGTATCTACTCCCAAAAATATAAAAAGCTTGATGAAATCCCAGATGGCGCAACTGTAGCCATTCCGAACGATGCGACAAACGGAGGCCGTGCTTTGCTGCTGTTATCCAAGCAAGGTCTGATTAAGTTGAAAGACGAAGGAAACATTGAATCCACGGTGAAAGATATTACAGAGAATCCGAAAAATTTGGAATTCAAGACTTTGGAAGCGGCTATGCTGCCACGTCAGTTGCCTGAAGTGGATATTGCGTTGATCAACACGAACTACGCTCTGGAAGCGAAGCTGAACCCGACAAAGGATGCATTGGCACTGGAAGATAAAGATTCTCCTTATGCTAACGTTCTGGTAGCACGTCCTGATAATAAAGATTCCGAAGCGATTCAGAAGCTGATCAAAGCTTTGCAATCTCCAGAAACTAAAAAATTCATCGAAGATAAATACCAAGGCGCGATTATTCCAGCATTTTAAGCAGGGAACGAGAACGCATTGCACGCAAACCCCAGATTCTCTTGAACAAGAGGACTGGGGTTTCTTTTTGGATGGAGTTGTAGGGGAAGCTTAAATATTTTATACTTGGGGGTGACCGTTCTCTGTGAACAGGAGGAAAATTGTTGAGAGATAAAGTCGCATTCATAACCGGCAGTGCCAAAGGTTTAGGTAAAACGACCGCTTTGCGTCTGGCGGATGAAGGCTGTAATATTGCGCTAAATTATGTGCATAGCCAAGCAGAAGCCGAAGCGCTTAAGCGGGTGATTGAGTCTAAGGGAGTACGCTGCCTGTCTTTACAAGGGGATATCTCTGTTCAGGAAGATATCACGAGGCTGATTGGTGAAGTACAGGATCGGCTGGGCGGAGTCGATATTATGGTGAACAATGCCGGACCGTTCATCCGGGAACGCCGTCTGTTTGCGGATTACAGTGTGGCTGAGATTCATGCCATGATACAAGGGAATCTGGTCGGTACCATGTTGCTGGATCATTTGGTATTGCCCCACATGCGTAGCCAGCATTGGGGACGTATTATTCATTTTGGCTTTGGTCATGCTGGAGAAGCAAGGGCTTGGCCGCATCGCGCCGTCTACGCAGCCGCCAAGGTGGGGCTGGTGTCTTTTACGAAGTCACTGGCTGTGGAGGAAGCTCCTTATGGCATTACGGTCAATATGATCTGTCCAGGGGATATCCGAGGAGCAAATAAGGAAATGTCAATCGCCGATGTCATCGGCATGCAGGATAAAGAGACACCGCGTGGACGTCCGGGAAGTGGAGAGGACATTGCGCGAGTGATCGCCTATTTATGTGAGGAGCATTCGGATTTTATAACAGGCAATATTATGGATGTATCGGGAGGTTTAGACCCCATTCGGCCAACCATATAAGCTTAAGTGATCCTTCAGACGCTGTAACACAAAAAAGAGTCTTGAGCTTCGTTACCGAAGTCAAGACTCTCATGATCATTATGCATCAAGCATTAGAATACTTGTACCACTTCTTGGACGCCGTCGACTTCTTCGAGAAGAGCGCGTTCAATCCCTGCTTTCAGCGTGATTGTGGAACTTGGGCAACTGCCGCAAGCGCCTACCAGCTTCAGCTTAACGATGCCGTCTTCAACGTCAACCAGCTCAACGTCGCCACCATCGCGTTGCAGGAACGGACGGAGCTTATCCAGTACATCTGCTACTTCGTCATACATTTGAACGCTTTGTGTTTCGCTCATTAGAATTCAACTCCTTTCCTATACCTTTATTATTATATTACAAAGCGGGCCAAATTAAAATGCCCGTCATCCAAAGCAGGTGAAAAAATGTTAAGGCCTATTATTGAGTTTTGCACCAGTAATATGCATTGGGGTACCGATGAAATCATGTCCAAGCTGGAGCAGAATCCAGATTATGATGTGATTGAATACGGCTGCCTAAGCAATTGTGGTCAGTGCAACGCCGAACCCTATGCGATGGTCAACGGTGAGATTGTATCCGCAGATTCAGCAGAGCTTCTGTACGAAGTGATTATGAACAAAATTAAGGAAGCTGAAGCATGGGATAACCTAGATTTGGATTGAAATATAATGATCCGTTTAGCCAGTTTCCTTTTGTATAGGAAATATACATCATCATTCACTCAACAAACAAAGAAGACCTGCTCTGGGAGCGGGTCTTCTTTGTTTGTTGAGCATGCGGTTAGCCAAAATGGCGTTTCGACTTCCAGAGCACGCCGCTTTTAAGCAGGCGTGGTACTCGTCCACGCAATGAGGTACTGCCCATAAAGCCATAGCCGAACCCGGCCTTCTTGCCAAGTGCGCCTAATGTACCGCGCAGCTTTAAAGGATGCGGGTGAGGCGTTTGGCCTTTCCACAGGTCGCGTACAATGTGTGCGATTTGCTCCCCTTGCACTTCTGCCGCCTGAGCGCTTGGAGAGTAGGGAAGGCTCGCACAGTCTCCGACCACATACACCTCAGGATGATCCGGTATTTGATAATACTCGTTGAGCACGATACGACCCTGAGGGTCTTTAGGGACGGCTAAATCCTGCACGATTTTTACCGGCTGAATCCCAGCCGTCCATACCACTGCATCCGTTACAATTTGCTCGTCACGGTTATAAATAGCCCCCGGCTCAATACGGGAAACCGCAACATGATTCAGCGCATTTACCTGATGCTCCTTGAACCAAGCATGTACATAGGCAGACAAACGTTGCGGGAATGCCGACAGCACCCGCTCGCCCCGATCCATAATGGTAATATTCAAATCCGTGCGGCTTTCACGTAACTCCGCAGCAATCTCAACACCGCTAAGACCGCCGCCTACAATATGGACATGTCCATATGGCTTGATTTCGTTCAAGCGCAGATAGGTTTGGCGAGTATGGTTAAACGACTGGATCGTACAGCTGTGTTCTTCAGCCCCTGGTGTATTGTGAAAGCGGTCGGTACAACCCAACGCAATGACAAGCTGGTCATAGGGCAAGGGTTCACCGTCTTGAAAATGGACAATCTTATTCTCCAGATCCATCGAGGTGACCTCTCCATATTTGCGAATAAGACGTTGTTCATCTGGAAAATGCACCCGCAAATCAAAATCAGAAACCGTACCTGCCGCTAGGGCATAGTACTCTGTTTTCAACCCCTGAAAGGGCATTCGATCCACTAAAATAACTTGAACATCGTCGGGAATGTGTTTATCCAGCAATTCTTTGGCAATGGTAAGGCCGCCATAGCCGCCCCCCAGAATAACGAAATTTTTCATCAAAATCCGCCTTCCTTTCGCTACCGTGTCCCCGGCAAATGGTCTGGTGTCTTATCGATCAAACACAAGTTTTTGTTGTTATAAAACCCGAGAATCAGGCCTGCCTTTGTCAGGCAGACCAGCGTATTCCGAGGCAGCAGATGCTGCATGGTGTGAGTAATGGGGATGAAATGCTCGCGGGAAATTTGAATCCGATATTACATTTATTCGAAAACTTCGATTTCGTTATAGAAGGTGTCCCGTTCTACAGGTATGCGTCCGGCACCTTTGACCAGCCAGATTAGCTCTTTACGGGTCAATCCGGCAGGGGTTAACGCACCTGCGGCATGGCTGATCTGCTCACGCACAATCGTGCCATGGACGTCTGATGCGCCAAAGGTGAGAGCGACCTGTGTCAATTGCGGGCCAATATTAATGAAGTAAGCTTTGACATGGTCGATATTGTCCAGCATCAGGCGGCTGATCGCAATGGTTTTGAGATCCTCGTAAGCGGAGTTACGGCGCATGATGTTGGCGTTTTTGCTTTTCGGCTGCATGGACAATGGAATAAATACCATAAATCCGTTCGTTTCGTCCTGCAATTCGCGAATTTGCAGCATATGTTCAATACGATCCTGATACGATTCGACCGAACCGTACAGCATAGTCGTATGAGTTTTCATGCCGAGATTGTGGGCCGTGCGATGTACTTCGAGATAGCGGTCCACGTTGGCTTTGGTAACACGCATCTTCTTCCGATATTCGTCGGACAAGATTTCCGCGCCACCACCAGTCAGGGATTGAAGTCCAGCCTTTTGCAGCTCCTGAAGCACTTCTTTAATACTCAAGCCGCTTATGCGTGTGAAAAAGTCAATTTCCGCTGCAGTGTAAGCTTTCAGTGTAACGTGGGGATACTTTTCATTCAGCGCCTTCAATGAGTCTACATAGTATTGGAAAGGCACATGATTATTATGACCACCGACGATATGAAATTCTCTTACCCCCGGATGGATGTGTTGCTCTACATAATCAATCATTTCCTGCCCGGACAACGTATAAGAGCCGTCCTCCCCCTGATCCTTGCGGAAATTGCAGAACGCGCAGCGCGCTTCGCATACATTGGTGAAGTACAGGCTCATGTTTTCGATAAAATAAACCTTTTTTCCGTTCTTGCGTAAATTAGCTTCGTTAGCCAACTGACCCAGTGTGAGGATATCGTCAGTTTCATACAAATATATACCGTCTTCAAGGTTCAAACGAATACCGTTCTGTACCTTTTCTACAATTTCCGCCATTCTGCGGTCTGTAAAAGGTGTAACTAATGTGGACATGCCTATTCCTCCTTCAAGTTGCTCTGTGCGAGGCTGTCCGCCAAATCAGCGGCACAAGCGCTAAGTGCGCACAGGATGTCCCGTTCCGTCGGTAAGAATCCGGCAGCGCGGATATACGATATGTGAAAAATGTTACAATGCCAGGCTACAATGATGAATATCTCAAAATATCGCCTTTGAAATGACAAATTTCCGACAGTTTCTTTTACACACTCTTCACCTATTATAAACCTCACACCACCGGTGTTCAATACAAACGAATAGAAAAACAGGTCTTTAAGCCTGTAAGGGAAGGACATTCCATGACTTGAGCACCTGCAAATAGTGGAGTATACTGAAGGAGAACATGAAGTAAAAGAGGAGGATGGAGCTATGATTAACATCACCGATTCCGCTGCTGAGCGTTTGAAGGATATGCTGGAGCAGCAGGAAACGCCGAATATGTTTTTACGTCTGGGTGTTACGCCGGGCGGTTGCACCGGATTTTCGTATGCAATGGGCTTTGACGACAACGAGACGGATCAGGATATATATATGAACGTACAGGATATGAAGATTGTAGTAGAAAAGGAAAGCATCCGCTACCTGGACGGTCTGGAAATCGACTTTGAAGAGTCTGGAATGTCAGGCGGCTTCACGATTCATAACCCGAATGCCGTAGCTACATGCGGCTGTGGTTCAAGCTTCCGTACGGCTACGGATGCTGGGAAACCGAACGAAGAGCCTTGTTAATTCAGGTTTTTCGTTTGAGTAATTGATTGGAAATGTATTCTACTGAATATGTGTATTGGAATGTTAATTGCAGTGGTGAGAAAAGTAATTCATAATCATTCTTCTGGGTAAACACAACCCTAAATTTAATGATTTTGGATTGTTAATTACAACCTCCTGAACTTGAGTATAACGAAAAATTATACTTAGTGCAGGAGGTTTTTTATGCTTGAAAAAGTGTGCGAAAAACAGCACTAAACAATAAGATGTATCCAGGATACACTCTGGAAGTTAGTATGACGAAAAATCTGAAGGATTAAGGGAACGAACCTTAATGATTTAAGCTAGACACTGGGGGAAGCTATTTTATTAATTGGTTCAATAGAATTATTGAGTTCAAGAAATAAATCAATGCGCCCCATCGCTTCTTCAAATGCTGCAATGTATCTTGAACATTGGAAAAAAGAATGGTTGGACATCCCATTTGCTCAATTAGATGAGGGATGGATAAAGAAATATAACTAAATTATCCATGAAAGATGGATCCCTTTTGTTTGGCTCCTCTTTTCACATTAAAGATTTAGTATCAGTTTCTTTCTCTTTCTTTTACTTAGGGATAGTTCTAATCTTTGTTGAAGTCTCTCAAGTGAAGGGTGATTTTCTGGCTTCTCTGGCAGACAAATTTTCGTATAGTTAACAGTGACCCCTTCATCGCTTATAAAATTGATTATGGTTCCATCTGAATTTATGCATATATTTCCAATTTCATACTCTTTATCATGAATAGCACATAAGCATATTCCATTCTGTATAGAATCATCATTGCATTTATGTACTGGATAGATGTGGGCGGCTACTAAGGAAGATTTTGCTTTTACATCACACATTGCGCATTTATAATTGTAAGCTTCAAGAACATTTTTTCTGAAATCTTTGTTCCTTAGTAATTTTTTTTGAGTAGTTTCTTGGTATGGTCTATTATCAGGATGAGCTTTTCCCTTAGGATAAGTGAGAATTACATTTCCGGTTTCATCTTTTGAAGCAATGGGCAATAAGTCATACCTTTTCTTTGACATATCCAAGAAACCAGTTGTACCCTTACTATCAAAAATTATTTGTACTCGTATTTCACCTTTATTATGATGGTCTAGTGCTAAGCAGATAGGAAAGTTTATATTATTAGGAAGATTATCCGAAAAATCTTCATTCAATTGACGATTTCTTTCTTCTTTAATTGCCGCATTATTTGCCTGAATTAATTCTTCCTTGATGAAAACTTTTCCAGTACAATCTATTGGATGCATATTATTTCCTCCCTTAACATGTTATGAAAAAATTTTAACATATATTTATTGATATATTAAGAGTTTTTTAATCTGAGTTGAAAGTGATATGATAAATTTATCAGGATTACGATATTGCTATAAGTAAAGCCGCACAATATTCGGATTAAAGTAAGTAGCAAGTTTTCCTTTACCTGCTGTTTTCATCTTCTTTGTAAAGTATTGTATTTTCATTATTTATGCTTATTAGTAATTGAATTAATGTTGTACTCAAGGTCAGAAATAGTGCATTTAATAATCAAGACTACAATTTTCAGTACCTAAAAATGAATTCATTGAGAGAGCGGAACTCCCTAATATACCTTTATTTTGAGATTAATTATGAAGAGTCCGGGATGTCAGGCGGCTGTGGTTCAAGCTTCCGTACAAGTGATAATACAGGGAGAAAACCAAGCGAAGAGCCTTTTTAAACAGTTCTGTATCAAATACGTATATTAAAGAAAGAGCGCTATCCCCAAACGGATTAGCACTCTTTCTCTTTATCTAATGGTTGTTCCTTTTTAAACTCAACAACCTCTTCAATTCTACAGTCCAATTCCTCACAAATACGTGCAATGACACTCATGGCTACAAATTCCCCATTAGACATTTTCGCCAAAGTGGATGGTGATATTCCTAATTGAGTACGAAGGTAAGTTCGTGTTTTATCTCGTTTAATTAGAGTGATTTCCATTGGTTTATAACTTGGTCTCAATCCCATGAGCAAACCCCCTCAACTTATTATATGTACTTAAATATTAGAGAAGTCAAACTTAAATTACAATAATGCGTACATATTATTCGATAAGTGTTGAATAATTTTGTGCGAAAGTGTATTATATGTATAAGAAGTCGTACATTAAATACATAAAAATTAATTTGTGTTCTTTTAGTTAACAAAAGATTAATGAAATAGGAGGAGAATTATTTTTTATGAACGAACCAATTGAATTGAAAAGAGTTGCCATGGTATACGGACCTGATGATGATCCTCATATGTATGAATTATTTGAGGGAGTTCTGTATGATCGTAGCTATTTCTTTTATCTTGAACATGGGATACTGTGTCTGCGACATGTACGAAAGGTAGAACAACCGCATCATCCACATCTTTATGTGGATGGGGAAAGTGGGGGCCTCCAACTAGCGAAGAATGTACAGCGTGAGATTATGGAGGTCGTTACAGAACTGATCGAGCGTTTGCGTAGTAAGGATGGATTGGCGTTTTTACTGGATGAACTGCTATGGCTACATGGTCGAAGTCATATTGAGCTTAACCTCGTGAAAAATAAAGGATGATATATTTCTGTTGAAAACCAACAGCCTGTAACTACATTATGCTTCTTTTGAGAAAGAATCTGTTAATATGGTTGCTGTGTACAGCTGTGTTCAGTGACGCTATTTATCAATCATTTCATTTTTTCATCATATGATTTGTAACCTTCCCCCACGGAGTTGGCACTTAAGATTAAGAACACGAAAGAAAAGAGGCTAGGAACGTATGAGGGAGTGGGTTGAAAAGGCGCGGCAAGGGAACGCGGAAGCGTTCGGGCAGCTGATGCTGCATTTTCGCGGAATGGCATATGCCGTGTCCTATGACATGCTGAAGGATGTCCATCTCGCGGAAGATGCCGTGCAGGATGCGTTCATAGAGGCTTATCAGAATCTGGAGAAGCTGCAGACCCCGTCCGCTTTTCCAGGCTGGTTCAAGACCATTGTCGTAAGACAGTGTCAGCGGATGCTGCGGCGCAAGCATCATTCGGTGCTTCCTCTGGATGAAGCTGTGCAGGTATCGGGAGGAGTACCGGGTTTGGCAGAAATTGCGGAGCGTAGAGAGGAGAGCCAAGTTCTGCAACAATCGGTGAAGGCACTGTCTGCCAAGCTGCGCGTGCCTCTGCGATTGTTTTATTTTTACGGTTACTCTCTTCAGGAAATTTCCGATTATCTGGGCACTCCGGTCCCGACGCTTAAGAAGCGGCTGCACGATGCCCGCCGAAAATTGAAAGGTACACTCCCGGTGGCCGACCTCGTTTCCGTGTTCAATCATTTGTATGAGGGAGGGCAAAACATGCTACATATTGTTAACGGTGATGTTGTAGGTGACATGTTGAAGCAGGGTGTTGTACAAGGTGACGTGCTTGTATGGAGAGAGGTATATCCGGCAGGACCGATATTTACAAATCCAGCGGGGGCTGAAGAACGGGTACTGCGGGCCCGGGTCCTGGAGGAAACGATGGGTATTCCGGCCAGCGAATATATTACGGGGTGTGAGGAACAAGAGCAGAAACTTCGTGAGTTTATTAAGTATGATGAAGTCGTGTTGTGGTTTGAACATGACCTGTTTGATCAGAGTATGCTCGCCTATCTGCTCCACTGGTTCAAGAGACAGAAACTGGGCCGCACGAAGCTGAGCCTGCTCTGTATTGGGGAGTTTCCGGGAATCGAACGGTTTCATGGTCTGGGACAGCTCACTCCGGCACAGCTTCAGACATTATCCGGGACCTGGCGGACCATTGGACGGCAAGAAATGGAGCTCGGAAGCGAGCTTTGGCAGGCGTATGCTTCTCCCGATCCTGCCCAAATGGCTAATCTGCTGGAAGACAAGAAGGCAGAATTGGCAGCCTCCGGTCTGCCTTTTGCCTATGAAGCTTTCACAGCGCATCTCAAGCGGTTGCCCTCGGAGCGGAATGGTCTTGGCATTGTGGAACAGACCACGCTTCAGACCGTTCATAATGGAGTGGATACGCCATTGGAATTATTTCGTCAGGTAACAGACGTTCTGCATGTGCTCGGCATGGGTGATCTCGAATACTGGAAATTTATTCGTGCTTTGGTGCAAGGTGAACATCCTTTACTGATGATTGACGGGGATGGGGCTGGCTTGGATTTCAGACAAATTCCGGATTTTCTGAACCGAAAGGTAATTCTGACAGAGTTGGGTAAAGAGGTACTGAATGGATCAGCGGACCGCATTGCAGTTCAAGGGATCGATGAGTGGTTTGGGGGGCTGCATCTCCATGGACATGAAGTTTCTTGGCGCTGGGATGATTTGGCTGGTGGATTGGTCCGACATTGAAGAAAGTATAGAAGCAGATTGTTTAAAGTGCGAAAGAGTTTTCCGTTTATGGAAAACTCCTATTTGTTTTTTTAGTAGACTATATTAAGACAAGAAAACCAGCTAATGTTTGTCAAGGAGTCTCTCGTCTATTTCTCTGTAGCTTATAGCAATAGATGCAGCACTTTCAACTATGACACAAATCGTAATTAATTTTTTAGTGAGTTCTTCCCCTGTGTTAGCTATCATCAGTATAATCAACCCAGTATGTTGGTAAGTCAAATAGCCACTAGCATTACTTCACTAGAAAAGGGCGACTAGGAGTGTGCGAAACAGTCATTTTTCCTAATGTTAGGAACCGACATGGGCAGATGCGCATATACTTTCTAAAAACTAACATCGGGAGGAGATAAACTTGTATCAAGTACCTTCTTACTGGGGAAATTCATACTATATGCGGGCCAATTTTGTACCTATCTGGAACACAGGATTTCCGAAAGCAGTACAAATGATAAAGGAAGCGGTACAAGGGGAGCGTAACGATGAGTTGTTCTACGATGAATTGATCAATTTGGCTCCCTCACAAGAGCAGGTGGCTATTATTGAAAGCATCCGTAACGATGAGCGCGGCCACAATAAAATGTTCAGAGAGATGTATCGGGCTTTGACAGGACAAGAAATTGCAGGCATCAGTAGTGAGCAATATGAGAGGGTGCAATCTTATACAGAAGGTTTACAGCGCGCCTTGATGGGGGAGTTGGGTGCGGTGGAACGATACCGCAACATCTGGTTTGGATTGCCTGCTGGCATCTATAAGGACACGGTGTACGGTATCATATTGGATGAGCTTAAGCACGCTGCCAAATACAATTATCTGATTACGTTGAATCTCAGGTAACTATTGACCGCAAGTCAATACTACTCCACATCAATTGGATGCTGGATTTTATCCTTATATTCATCCACATAGAGTTGGCCGTTGCTGCCTTTAACGGCATAGAATACGTCCTCTAACTTTTTGTCGCGTGCCTTCAGTTGAGACAGCAGCCATGATTCGGGAATATGATTGGAGTTTAAATTGCCATGTAAAAGCTGTCCGTCGATTACAAGCTCAATTGGGAACTGTGTGGCATTACCTGCATTCAACTGCAGGTCTTTTAATGTCACGGCTTGCAGTTCCTTTTTCTTTTGAACAGATAGTTTTCCGTTAATCTCAAGGAGGGCGTACTCCACTTCTTCTATATTAAAAATTTCTTTCTGGCGAAGCTGTTGATTTAAAGAATCTAATGTCATATTATTTTTTTTTAAGTTATCTTCGAGAATGAACCCTCCTTCTATGAGAACGGTGGGTGCTCCCTCTGTCCACATCTTAAAGTTTCTGAATTTCAAAAAAAACTTGGATAAAACATAAGAAGTAATTGTAAAAACAGACAGGGCTATTAATAGGTGGACAACTTCTATTTTTTCGTTAAAGGCAAAGTTGGCTGCTATAGCCCCTAATATGACCGCCGTCACGAATTCGTGAAAGTTCATATTGGAGAGGGTTTGCTTCCCCAGTATTCTCCCAATTAGCATGAGGATAACGAATGCAGAGAAACTTCTGATCAAAATAACGAGATGGCCATTCATGCAAAAGCCTCCTAGTTTAAAAATTGCAGGTATTCAACATATAGGTTACCCGCCGCACTAGAATAATATACCAGTGGAATTAATGTATTATATGTGATGTAAAAGCTTGTTGGCGCAGGCGATCCCAGCTACCTTGTAAGGCTTGCCTTCTTTCTTTTTCTTTTCTTAATAGACCTTTAATTTTTGATTTGCTCTTTGTCGTAGTCCAGCATAGGCAACCAATTGTTTCGGCCCCACGAATTGTTTCCGTCTTTCCCTAAAACCACCTGAAATGGGTTAGAAATTTAGCTATTTGGTCGAATGATTTGATTTCTCTGCATATGAATAGACCTCCTTATGATCATGATCCAATGCTTCTACTGCTTCGAATCCGTAAATAGCTCCTGCGCGGTTCGCACAAATAACTGTACAGCAAGTGAAGCATTATGCAGGGATGGTACAGCGATACCGATTTGGCGTGTGATCAGAGGTGAAGTCTCCTTGACGGTCAGATCATGGGGGAACGTGGACAAGGCGAGTGAAGAAACAATGCCCATACCCAGTCCTTGTCGAACCATGCTGACCAAGGTGCTGATATTATGAGTAATGAATTGTGCCTGCAACTGACTTTGTTCGCGTTCAAAACCTTCCATAATGGCGACCTCATGTCCACCTTTACAAAAGATCATATCCTGCTCATTCAAGTCTCGAATGGCGATTTTGTTGTGCGATTGTAGAGGGTGACCGTCTGGCAGGAGAATAACCATGTCATCCTGACATAAAGGGATGACATCTACCTGAGGGTCTGGTAGCAGGATGATACCCGCTTCGATTTCTCTGGTATGAACCCACTCCTTGACTTCATTCGTGGAGCCTTCATGTAGGTCGAAAACAAGGTTCGGATAATGCTGACGAATATGATGAATAATCGGGGGCAGAAAATAGGCTGAGGCAGAAGGAAAGGCACCGATCGTGATCGTGCCCACGTCTAGACCTTTTTCAGCAGCCACCTGCTGCTGTACCTTTTCCATGCTTTGCAGCATCATACGGAATTGCAGCAGTACCTTGTGCCCGATGTCTGTCAGCAGCACTCCTTTTTTTCGGTCGCGCAGCAATAGCTGGACATCCAGCTCGTTTTCGATGCTGGCGATGGCATGGCTGACCGCGGGCTGCGTCATATGCAGCTCATGAGCAGTTTGGGTGAAGCTTAGCGTTTCAGCTACGCGAACGAAGATCATAATTTGAGTAATGGTCATAAGTGAAAAGTTATCTCCCTTATTGAAAACATTCATTTTATTTATTAGTGATCACAGTATACGCTAGTAAAGCAAAACTTTGCAAACGGCTATTCAGATTTTAGTCGGTAGCAATGAGCGATGAAAATCTAAGGGAGAGAAGACATCTATGAAAAAATTAACACCTAAAGCTACACTGTGGCTTGTCTTGATATTAGTGATGGTATGGGGGATCAACTGGCCGTTGACCAAGCTGGCTTTGCCAGATACACCGCCGATATTTTTTTCAGGAATCCGTACCCTACTGGGTGGTGTGATTCTGCTATTGTTCGCTATGCGTCACCGGGAAACCTTGCGCTTTAGACAGAATGCGTGGACTTATCTTGTGCTGGCCATATTTAATATTGCAGGCTACTATGGCTTGCAGACGGTAGGGCTACGTTATTTGCCTGCTGGGTTATTTTCCACTTTAGTGTTCCTTCAGCCGATCTTGTTGGGATTATTCTCTTGGATGTGGTTGGGGGAGCGTATGTTTCCCCTGAAGGTCATTGGACTGGTACTGGGTTTTGGCGGGGTGATCGTGATTAGCTCTGGTGGGATGGCAGGGCATTTGTCGGTACTGGGCATTGTGTTGGGGCTAGCTTCAGGACTGTGCTGGGCGCTTGGAACGATTTATATGAAGAAAAAAAGCAATCAATTGGACTCCATTTGGGCGGTGACGATGCAGCTCATTTTTGGGGGGATCATACTCAATGGGATTGGATTTACGACCGAGAAATGGAGCGATATTCACTGGACTACCTCCTTTATCGCGATTTTATTGTTTATTTCGATATTCGTGATTGCGATGGGCTGGATGATTTATTTTAAACTGATCGATAACGGAGATGCAGGAACCGTCGGCTCCTATACGTTTATGATACCGGTGTTGTCCACGGTCTTTAGTATGGTAATGCTCAAGGAATCACTTACTTTGACGTTTGTTGTGGGACTGGTGCTGATTGCAGGCAGTGTGTATCTGGTAAATATTAAAGAAAGAATAGAGTTATCCACCAAGTATCAGAACGGTGAGACATTTGAGGATTAACGGGGGGGCGATGGATCAAGAAGAACTTCAATAACTTCTTTCATGCACGCATATTGGAAGCACCAATATAGCGTGCTTTTTTTGACTATGATTTTCAAAGAGGTTTGTCGTACCAAATTAGCTAACAAGATGTACTGTTATAAAAAAACATTAAACTAACAAAATTACGTTAAAGGTTTTTTGTTTTTTTTCTAGTTTTCGTTCTTATGTAAAGAATTCAATGAATATAATATTTTAGAGCAAAAAAAGAGGTGATAAAAGAAACGTGGTACTCAATATCACTAATTTGTTATGTTTATAGGATGTTTGTTTTTTTATAATGATTGTATTTTACGTATTTTTGTTATGCTAACAATTGACATTTAGTATAACGTAAACTAGAATGAGTAAGAATTCATTTCCCAATCACATAATTAGTTTGGAATAATTGAAAGCGTTTACCTAATATTGGGATAGAGCTCTTTTTGGTTCTTTTTTCTTTTCCGAATTATGGCCGGAAGGGAGAGATCGTAGTACGTGCCTAAGGGATGGAAATTTGAATATATAAGCTAAGGGAGAGGGGTAAGTCGAGATGCAGTTAAATAGAAATGTTGGAAACTTCGAGCAAACGGTGAATTGTAACGCTGGTTACCTGGAGGTTACAAAATGAAGAAGTTATTGTCGTGTTTGATCTCGTTGAGTATGCTTGTTTATATATTGCCGACCATGATTGTAAGCGCTAACAATGATGGAGTTACTAATCTAGCGCTTGATTCAACACCGTCTGCCCAATCGGATATTATTTCAGATGCTGTTTACAAAATTACTGCACAGCATAGCGGAAAAAGCCTGGAAGTTGAAGGGGGATCAAAGGATGACGGAGCGAATGTTCAACAATGGACCGATAACGGAAAGGAGCAACAGAAGTGGAGAGTGGTTGACGTCGGTGGTGGATATTATAAGCTGATCTCGCAATCTAGTGGCAAAGCATTGGATGTAGCCGGTGGTAATACCCATGACGGAGCGAACGTTCAACAATGGACAGACAACGGGAACGCTCAGCAAAAATGGAAAATCATTGACGTTGGTGGTGGATATTATAAGCTGATCTCGCAATCTAGTGGTAAAGCATTGGATGTTGTCGGTGGTTATACCCATGACGGTGCAAACGTTCAACAATGGGCCGACAACGGTAGCGCTCAGCAAAGGTGGAGATTCACACAGATTGATACGACAACAGATACGACACCTCCAACCGCCCCAACAAACCTCCAAAGCTCATCCAAGACGAGCACATCTGTCACTCTTACATGGACGACCTCAATAGACAATGTAGGTGTTACTGGCTACGTTATTTATAACGGAACAGATCTGGTAGGCACGAGCACCACAACAAGTTATACAGTGACGGGTCTCACTGCGAACACATCCTACAACTTCACTGTAAAAGCGAAAGATGCAGCAGGCAATATTTCGGAACCAAGTAATGTCTTAAAAGTAACAACAAGTTCCGACTCCTCTCAAAATACAGGATTTTATGTTAAAGGTACGACGCTTTATGATGGCAACGGAAATCCCTTTGTCATGAGAGGAGTTAATCACGCTTACACTTGGTACAAAGGTCAAGAGTCGGTTGCGATACCTGCAATTGCCAAAACCGGAGCGAACACGATTAGAATCGTGCTGTCTGACGGTCAACAATGGACGAAAGATGATTTGTCAGCGTTGCAAAACCTGATCACTTTATCAGAACAAAACAAATTGGTTGTTATCCTTGAAGTACATGATGGTACGGGAAATGATAATGCTGCTGTGTTGAATAAAATCGCAGATTACTGGATTGAAATGAAAAGTGCACTGATTGGAAAAGAAAATACAGTCATTCTCAACATCGCGAATGAATGGTTTGGTACTTGGGATGGGAACGGCTGGGCACAGGGGTATAAATCAGTTATTCCAAAGCTAAGAAATGCTGGCATCAAAAATACCATTATGGTTGACGCCGCTGGGTGGGGGCAATATCCGAAGTCGATTTTTGACTACGGAACGCAAGTGTTTGATGCCGATCCGCTTAAAAATACGATGTTCTCCATTCATATGTACGAATACGCTGGGGGAAATGCCGAAACAGTAAAAAGCAATATTGACAATGTATTAAACAAAAATCTAGCTCTCATCATTGGAGAATTCGGAATCAAGCATACAAATGGTGATGTTGACGAGGCCACTATTATGAGTTATGCCCAACAAAAAGGTGTAGGTTATCTCGGATGGTCTTGGAAAGGAAATGGATCAGGTCTAGAATATTTGGATATGTCAAACGACTGGGCAGGATCGAGCTATACTGAACAAGGACATGCCATTATTGAAGGTCCGAATGGCATCAGAGCAACATCCAAGTTAAGCACGATTTATAGCAACGGTAAACAGTAAAAGATTCATATTGTTTTAGTAACGGCCTTTTCTCGAAATTCTAATGGGAAAGGTCGTTTAGTTTGTTCTGGAATCGTAAGCAAAAGCCTGTACAAATACATAGGAGCAAGGAATAGGAAAAATATACTAGAATATCAAAGGAGGCCATAGTAAAATATGACTATAAGTCTGTTGAGTTAGTGAAAATGACGGTTCAGAGTTACCCGCTTGTAAGCGGAAGATGGCACTTTCAAACTCACCGGTCAGCAAGAGGAGGAACCTATGAAGGATTTTGACGTAACCAAAGCCAAGTATGATCCAAAACAGGAAGAACAGGTGAAAAAGGGATTTTTCAACAAGGTAAAGTCCACGGCTGGAAAAGTTCCCTTTGTGAAGGATGCGGTGGCTATGTACTATTGTGCGATAGATCCTGAAACGCCTCTGTATGCCAAAGGGGTAGCATTCGGAGCCTTGGCGTATTTTATTTCTCCATTAGATGCTATATCAGATGTTATTCCAATGTTGGGTTTTACAGATGATGCGGGGGTTGTGCTGGCAGCTTTGAAAGTGTTGGACATGCATATCAAGCCTGTCCATCGGGAGAAGGCGAGCGAATTTTTTTCTTAAGAGATGCAATGAGCGGGGGAGCTAAGGAATGGACAGATATACACCTACAGCGAGGGAACGCTGGCAGATGAAACAGAGTGAGCCACAGCCGCAGGGCTGGGTGCTCGCTCTATTTGGCTGGATTTTTGCAGGTTTGGGGTTCGTATTTAGTTTTTTTGTCGTTGGAGGCTTGTTGGGGATCATAGGTCTTGTTTTCGGAATTTTGACTAAAAAGATGGAACAAAGAGACACGCAGGGTATCTTCATTATCGTAATCAGCTCCGTAGCTATTGGCATCGGCCTATTGATTTTTATGATTTTTTTTGCACAAGGTTTTGTAGAAGGTCTGAGAGAAGGGTATAATGAGCATTATTAGGTCAGGGAGGTAACAGCATTGAGCGTCATTATTTCACAGCAGATCTCGGCAACGGGCGTGAAGGAATATACGAAGGTGATGAAAACATTTGATTCCCAGTTTACACCTTTGGTTGGACAGAAAATTAGGGATACGGCATTTGGCGATATGCAATATTACGATGTCGAGGACGTATTTATTGATCTAGCGGAGAATGAATATTGGGTAATTCTACCTGCCGTTTTGCTGCATTCTGATGATATTGAGGATATACGAGACGCTGTGCGTGAGTATCGTTCACACGGTTGGGAATGTACGAAACCTCTGTAAATGCATACCACTTAGGCATCTATACGGAAACGTCTTTCTTTTGCGAGATAGGCGTTTTTTTGTGTATTTGTGTATAAACTATTTCTAATGATTGGCATGAAAAGAAAGAATTTATGCTGAAAATGCGCAAATTGTATCATTTTTTATCATAAAACGACAAGTTGGGAAATGAAAACGGCCTTAATGTGTTATACTTAGTATATCAAAGGACAAGAGTCTAAAACGACCGGTAAGGCCCTTTCTTTGAAGAGCCTCTGAAAGGTTCAACGTTTATCCAAAATAAATGGTCAAAAGGAAAAGGGGAAATGCTAACGTGAGAGTGAATTTGAAATTTACTAACAAAGGGCAAGTTGCAGTTGAGAAGTTCAACAATGAGGAGCTTATCGAAATCTTTACCCGCTACATTAAAACGTTAAGCAAGAAGTATGATATCTCGGTTACCGTACCGGAGGATCTGAATGAGCAGATCTTGGAAGAGGGTACCGTGAAGGTCGTGTTGGATAAGATTAATTGTGACATGGACGCTTTTTTCAAGGAGCTGAGCCGGGATATCAAGGTGCCGCTGGTCAAAAGATTGGGTACCAAACTGGATAACGTATTTAAGACCGAGGTTGTGGAGCAGGAACAGAACTAAGAATAAGGATCAAGCGAGTCCGAATGAGGATTCGCCATATGAAATGATAAAACCTCCCGAATGGGGCGCCTGGCTAGGCCATGTGCTCGTTCGGGAGGTTTTATATGTTTAAACTACTCTATTCAGCATGAAAACATGCATGGCATGTCTGTCCCTTTTAACGTGTTGTTGTGGAAGTAGGGCGCAGTTGGGCTAAATCAAACGAAGGTACCAGCCCTTCCTGCGCAGCGCGACCAAGCAAAGCTTCGATGGCGGCATATCCGCTGTCGCCCAGATTGGCGGTAAAATCGTTTACGTAAAGGTCGATATGCGATTGGGCGACATCGGGTGAAAGTTCCTGCGCATGAGACAATACATATTCACGCGAAGCTTCAGGATGCTTCCAAGCATATTCGACAGAGGCGCGTATCCAGTTTGTGATCGCATCCAGATCCAGCGTACGGCGGGCAATGATAGCTCCGAGCGGGATCGGCAGCCCTGTATCTTCTTCCCACCAGTTCCCCAGATCGACTTGCTTACTAAGTCCGTAGGACGGATACGTGAACCGTGCTTCATGAATAACCAGTCCGGCATCTATCTCCCCGTCACGGGCAGCAGGCATGATTTGGTCGAACGGCATCACGACGATCTCGCCGACACCCCCAGGCACATGCTTGGCTGCCCACAGGCGGAACAGCAGATAGGCAGTGGAACGTTCACTCGGAACGGCTACACGCTTGCCAGACAGGGCTTTCGGGCCTTCGATCGTGGAACCTTCCCTGGTCAGCACGAGCGGCCCACAACCCCGGCCCAGTGCGCCCCCGCAAGGCAACAGGGCATATTCATCTAGCACCCAAGGGAGTGCAGCATACGAAATTTTCATGATATCGAGTCCGTCTGGTGTGATCGCCAGATTGTTGGTGATGTCGATATCGGCAAATGTAATGTCCAGCGCGGGTGCGCCCGGAATCAATCCATGCGCCAGGGCATGGAAGACAAAAGTGTCGTTAGGACAAGGTGAAAAAGCAATTTGCATCTATATAACCTCCGTTAATGTAGAAAATGCGGCTTCCAACGCTTGCAAAGCCTCTTTGATCCGCCAGGCTGCACGGTCACGTGGACCGACAGCATTGGAAATCGTGCGGATTTCCATCGTCGGCAGTTCCAGCCTATTTGCCGCCACGGCTACGCCGTAGCCTTCCATCGCTTCGGCAGCAGCTCCGGGAACGCGCTTGGCCAGCTGTTCCGCTGTTGCCGCCGTACCGGTGGCCGTGGAGACGGTCAGGATCGGCCCCGCGACAGCTGTCTGTCCAGCGGCATGCAACGCCTGAACGAATCGCTGTGCGGTGGCAACATTCACGGCAATTTGGCTTGAGCCGAAACCCAGCTCGTCCACGCTGCTGAAGCCCTCTGCCGTCTCGGCACCCAGGTCGGCGGCAATGATCGCGTCAGCAACAACGACGCTTTCCAGTGCAGCGACCTCCACGAAGCCGCCACCAATTCCGGCGCTGATAACCAGCCGATAGTCACCAGCCGCCGCCAGTGCTAGCGCGGTTGAAGCCGCTGCGGACGGTGCGCCCACGCCAGCCAGCTCGACCACAAAACGGGTATCGCCTTTCAGGCCCCGCAGTACAGCTTCCCGTTCGCCTTCAACCGCGGTCATAACCAGGATGCGTCCATCTGATGTTGTATGCTCCATCGGTTGATTCCCCTTTAAATTTAGGTAATATGCTCCCTTATCATACTGCTTTTCGAAACGATGTTCAAAAAAAGTCGACAAAAAAAGCGCTCTGAGGCGCTTTTTGGAAAAACTGCAGGATTCAGCAGATATGAAAATCGGTAATTGTAACATAAAACAATTCTAATCTGGAAGAACAGCGCAGGCATAGCATATAATAATTATATCGGCTGATCCTTCGTGATTAACTGAAACATGGTAATATTGCGGTCATAATGGCTTGGGGTTCCATCTTGATTGCGCACCCGAATCATCTCGCTACTGAATAACTCGATATATCCACAGCCAATCTCACAGTATACACCTGTAGGGTCCTCTTGCCAGACCGAAACGAGGTGTTGAGATAGCGCCGCGGTGAAAAATTCGATGTTTTTTTGCAGTACGCGTGGCGTTTTCTTGGGTTCCATAACGTAAATCCTCCCTATATCATGCCATTTAAAAATCAGCAATTGAACGTGGCTTCTAAGTGGTTACTACACATCATAATGAACATAAACAACTGAAAAAGGAACGGTTCGTCAATCTACTCTATGAAACAGACGTAAACACTGTACCGCTTAATGCTATTTTTGTAAAGCATCCGATTGACCTTTTCAAACATCCAGTTTGTGTTTACACACATTTTACATTGCGTTTACACTGCTGTGATGCTAGTGCGTTTCATCTAATAGTACAATAAAGGGTAACTATACTGCATGAATTGATGGAGGCCATATGTTGATAGAGAGTCAGAATAAAGATAAAGCCGGGTCAGAACGTTACTTTAACCGAGATTTAAGCTGGATTGAATTTAATCGCCGTGTGCTTCAGGAAGCTCAGGATGCAGATACACCGTTGCTGGAGAGAGCCAAATTTTTGGCGATTGTATCTAGCAATTTGGATGAGTTTATGGCTGTTCGTGTTGCAGAGACGCGCGAGAAGATCAAGGCGGGTTTTATGCAAAAGGATTTTACGGGATATACCCCCTCCGGTTTGTACAAACGCCTGATCAAGCGTACCGTCTCAATGGTATCGGAACAATACCGGACCTATCGTGATATTTCTCGCCTCTTGACGAAAAAGGGTCTTTTACTGTTCGAATATGAAGACTTAAATACGACACAGCGCAAGTCGCTGGATGCATATTTTCATGAAATTATATTTCCGGTGCTCACGCCGATGGCGGTCGATCAGAGCCGTCCTTTTCCACTCGTTCACAATAAATACGTATATTTAGCGGTCGTCTTGAGACGTCCTGGGGATACGGAGGAGGATAAACCACTTTTTGCCATTGTGCAGGTGCCTTCGAATATTCCACGTGTTGTTACGGTGCCTTTGCGGTCGAACAGCAAGAAGAAATCATTTATTTTAATTGAGGAACTAATCAAGCATCACATTCAAACGCTGTTCACCGGATATGTTCCGGAGGCGGTTCATGCCTTTCGTGTTACGCGTAACTCCGATTTGTCCATTAATGAAGAAGAGATCGAAGATTTGCTCGAAGAGATTGAAAAAGAGCTGCGTCGAAGACGACGGGGGGCACCGGTAAGACTGGAAGTAGAAAAAGGGATTCATCCCTATGCCCTGATGGAGCTTCAACGCGAATTCAAGCTGTTCGATCATGTGTTTGAGATGGACGGGCCGTTGGATCTGACGTTTTTGTCGTCTTTTGCCGATCATTTGGAGGGGTATTCGCATTTGAAATTTCCGGCAATCAAACCACTGTATCCGGAAGAACTGCCCCCGCAAGAGGATATTTTCAACGTGCTTCGCAAACGGGACGTGCTCGTGTACCATCCGTATGAATCATTCGATGCGGTAACTGATTTTATCATTGAGGCATCAGAGGACCCGGATGTGATGGCAATCAAAATGACCCTGTACCGTGTCAACGGGGAATCGAAGCTGATTCCGGCATTGGCACGTGCGGCCGAATCGGGCAAGCAGGTAACGGTGGTGGTGGAGCTGAAAGCCCGTTTTGACGAGGAACGTAATATTGCTTGGGCGCGTACGCTTGAAAAAGCAGGCTGTCACGTAGTGTATGGGCTGGTTGGCTTGAAGACGCACGCCAAAATCATTCTTGTCATACGCCATGAGCGCAACGCACTCAAACGATATGTGCACGTAGGCACAGGCAATTATAATGAAAGCACGGCGCGCGTGTATACGGATATCGGATTGTTTACGTCGGATCCGGTACTTGGCGAGGATGCCTCCGAACTGTTTAATGAAATTACGGGATTCTCTGCGCTCAAGACTTTGCAAGCTTTTACGGTGGCTCCAACGGGAATGAAGAACAAGCTGTTTGAACTCATCCGTAGGGAAGCTGAGCAAGCATTGGCAGGTAAGCCCGCCCGGATTATTGCCAAGATCAACTCCTTATCCAATCAGGAGATGATCGATGAACTATATGCGGCTTCCCAAGCAGGTGTGAAGATTGATCTTATCATTAGAGGGGTCTGCTGTTTGCGTCCGGGTGTGGAAGGATTCAGCGAGAACATACGTGTCATCAGTATTGTAGACCGCTTCCTGGAACATTCCAGATTGTTTTATTTTGAAAATGGAGGCAATTCTGAGTTGTTTCTGTCCAGCGCGGATTGGATGACGCGAAATTTGACCCGCCGAATTGAACTGATGTGCCCGATTTATGATGACGGGATCAAAGAAATGCTGGCAGATATTCTGCATTTATCGTTAAGAGATAATGTGAAGGCACGCCAGCTTATGCCTAACGGCAGCTATCAATTTGTGTCCAGAAACGACAAAGAGGCTCCCATCAGGAGCCAATCTGAAGCGATGAAGGTTAGAAATTGGAAGAAGGTAGAATGGACCACGACAATGTAAGATTCCACGCCTTTTGGAAATCCTTGGCAACTGATTCCAGCTCCCGTTGTTCTAATATGGGTTCACTCTTGCTTTCCAGACGAAGATGCAGTGCATCATCCCCTGTAGTGGGATTGATGCTGCTAATCATTCCGGACTCACTCCGATCCATGCCAATCGCGAGCTGGAGCAGCGAGCCGAGTCGATGTACACGTTCCTCGTCGGAAGGCTCCAAAATATCTGCATGTGTGCGTAGCAAACGGGGTGTCCGGTTCTTGGGATGGTAATCCGCGATCAACGCGGCTAGTACCGTTTCCCTATGGGATAAACCGCCAATGCCTGCATGTAAGATCCAGAACACGGAATTCTGGCGGAAATGATAGTAATTCAAGGCAGCTCCCGTTTTGTAAAGAGTTGCTGCGGTCAGTAACAAGCGTTTGTCCATAGCCGCTGAGGTTCCGCTAGCTAATGTGTCATAGAGCCGGACGGCGTACTCGTTAACCCGCTTGACATGCGCTTCGCTAACCGGGACAGCAAACGAAAGGATATTGCGAATGGATGTGATAAGCGGATTAGCTACCACGGGCTGTTCAGCGTTGACCAGCTCATGAAATAGGCCGTCTCGCAGACCCGCTCCACTGACTAAATACGCGGAGCCTTGAGCAGCTTCAAATATCGTTTTCAATATAATAAGACCCGGTACAATGATGTCGGCTCTGTCCTTGGACAGGCCGGCTGTTTTTTTGCGTTTTTCATAGGGCAGATGGGGCAGACTGTCATAGAAGTAATCGACATCTTCTATCGTCATTTCGTAATGGTGCGTCACAGGAAGTGAGTAATCCAGTCGTTTCTGATTGATTTTAGCCAAAGTACGCAGGGTTCCACCTAGCCCGATGAATGGCAGACCCGGATTGGAGAAGATCCAATCATGATTTTGCAGGGAAGAACGGACAAAGCTCTCCATTTCCTCTATCTGCTGAGGAGACCATTCGCCATTCTTGACCTCACGTCCAAAGCGCCAATTCATATTGACGGCGCCAAAGGGAAATGACACAGTATGCAGTCGTTCTCGATCGCGGAACAACGTAATTTCGGTACTGCCACCCCCGATGTCAATAATGATTCCGTCACTCACATTCATAGTGTTCACTACTCCCAGAAAACCGGCATAGCCTTCTTGCTCTCCGCTCAGTATTTCCAGTGTTAAATTTGTCTCCTCCGCGATCCATTGGACGATTTCGTCCGAATTCGTGGCATTGCGGATGGCTGCTGTTGCTGCTGCACGCATACGGACAACCCCGTGCATATGGCATACCGCCATAAATTGGCGCAGCAATGGAGCGATGCTTCGAATCGCCTCCCGTTCCATACGGCCGTTGGCCCCAACCTTTTCGCTCAGTCGGGCAGCTTCTTTGCATTCCTGCACAATTCGATAGGCTCCTGTCTCTGTCATTTCATAGATCACCAGACGTATGGAGTTTGAGCCAATGTCCATGATGCCAATTTTGCTATTCATGAGTTGACCTCCTTGTTGAAAAAACGATTTGCCGGTAATTTCCGCTGCTCCGTGCAAATGGTAGTAGATTATTGTCATTGTATCAGTGATGTTCGGTGCATGCTACCGTTCGCCATGATCTTGTCGAAATAGACACATGCCGCGGACAATCATCCAAGAATAGAACATTCCTGTTGAGTATGTATAAGTATACCTGACGGCGAAAGGAGAGGGTTAGATGAGACAACTTGCAAGCAAATGGCTAAAGACGAAGGCGCTGCTGCACCATCCACATACCGCCGTTTATATACCGGAAACCTGTCTATATAGTGAAGATCAATTGCGCATGATGCTGCGGCGGCATGCTTTTGTATTTATAAAACCTGTAAAAGGAGGCGGAGGAATCGGAGTCATGCGTGTGGCAAAGGAGCGTAGAGGATACGCCTGTACGCGTATGGAGCATACACATCGGTTCAGTCATTTTAGAGCACTTGTATTCGGAATCCATAAGCTCCGAATCCAACGTCCATATCTCATTCAACAAGGCATCCAACTGGCAAGTATTCAAGGTAGACCTGTCGACTATCGAGTCAAAGTCGTGAAGGAAGGGCAGACATGGGATTTTCGTGCGGTGGTTGCACGTCATGCTCGTCCCGGACTGGTCATTACAAATCTGTGCAAAGGGGGAACTTTGCTGAAGGGAACAGAGGCGCTTCGGATGATATATCCCCGGCGGCTTGCTATTCAAAAGCGGCGCGAAATCATTCAACTTACACAGCGCTGTATTCCTGTACTGGAAAGAAGATTTCCTGGGATCGGACAACTGGGATTTGATTACGGGCTTGATCAGAGTGGACGGGTATGGATTTTAGAGGTTAATACAAGACCTCAATAAATTTCTGATTTCTTTAAAAAAATTCCAATATAATCTATTAACAAGACGCTAAATATAATATATTTATATAAATAATAAAAATATTTTTTTTGTGTTCGAGCGTCAAAATTCTGTGTATAAATATTGTCCACATTATCCCCTGTCACATATATGGGTTAACGACACTTACCAACAATTTATACACAGGATTTCCACAATTGACTGTGGATAACAGAACGCTTGTTCCGATTTTGGTATTTTGATAGAATAGATTTTGAAATAAAAGGAAAGGTTGTGTCGAGGATGGCTATGCTGACGGATGAAATGCTTTT
The DNA here is from genome assembly GCF_900116035.1 of Paenibacillus sp. cl130. Classification (NCBI taxonomy): domain Bacteria; kingdom Bacillati; phylum Bacillota; class Bacilli; order Caryophanales; family Paenibacillaceae; genus Paenibacillus; species Paenibacillus sp. cl130. The sequence goes on along the minus strand of NZ_FOYG01000006.1, from coordinate 272,741 downwards.
GGATTCCTATCAGATGGCAATCGAGCTTAAACTTGAATGTGACTTCATTGCACTGTTGCTGGCTGAGATTCACAAAAGAAAGTTAGAGATGAATACAGCCGTAGTCCTTCATTAGACCGGACAAGCTCTCGTACTGCGACTGTGAAGTCATTCAGGGTTCGGATGACTTTACGGACAATCACTGCAACGAATAGGCACACCGTAAAAAAGGGTATTTCACTCCAAAGATTCAAATTTGGAGTAAAATACCCTTTTTTGTCATAGTCTAAACTAGACTACAATTTCATGTTACTGCTGTGACCAGGAGATAACTTGGCATCTGGATCTACATAGACCTTGGCGTTGTTGACTGCCGTAGGAGCTTCACCAAAGCCGACCGCAATCAGCTTGAGCTTGCCTGGATAGGTCGTAATGTCCCCAGCGGCGAAAATGCCGGGAATATTAGTTTCCTGGCGAGAATCGACCACGATAGAGTTACTTTCGATTTCAATTCCCCATTCAGCAATCGGGCCAAGTGTGGATACAAATCCAAAGTTAACGATCACATCGTCCACTTCGATTTCCTGTGTTTCTTTGGTTTTTACATGAGCAAGAGTGACTTTCGTAATTGTGTCTTCTCCATGCAATTCTGTAATTTCCGTTGGTGTAATAACGTTTACTTTGGAAGCGAGGAGGTTTTCGACACTGTGTTCATGCGCACGGAATTTGTCACGGCGGTGAATCAATGTAACCTGTTCTGCAATCGGTTCCAGCATAAGTGCCCAGTCTACAGCAGAGTCACCACCACCGCTAATTAGCACTTTTCGGCCTGCAAATTTGCTCAGGTCGCTGACAAAGTAATGCAGGTTCGTTTTTTCAAAACGTTCGGCACCTGGAAGCTCCAGTCTGCGCGGCTCGAAAGCACCCACACCAGCGGTAATAATAACCGCTTTACCATGATACTCGCCACCTTTGTCTGTTTTTACGATGAAGTGGCGTTCTTCCTTTTTCTCTAATGATACGACTTTCTCTTCTAGCTGCACCTCTGGATTAAAGTGGTTCATTTGTTGAACCAAATTGTTAACCAGTTCCTGTGCAGTCACTTTAGGAAAGCCAGCGACGTCATAGATATATTTTTCAGGATAAAGGGCTGCAAGCTGGCCGCCCAGTTGGGGCATACTTTCAATTAAGGTGACGGACGCCTGACGCATTCCCCCGTAAAAAGCGGCGAAAATACCGGCTGGACCGCCTCCGATAATAATCAGATCGCGGATTTCCGCACCTGTGGATTGAGCTGTCACTCTAAAACACCTCCGAAAGGGATAGTATGGGATTTGTAGACATTGAATCAGCCGCATAGAGGTTCAGATAGCCGCCGAACGCATGATTCACTGTTTATCATTATAAACTGCTGGGTTCCGCTTGCAAAGTTAAAGCGGTTAATATTTGATGAAGACTTTTCTGTGAGTATAAATTAACCGTTTTGAGAGAACAGCTGTGAATAATTAATGATTATGTATATCGGAAGGGGTAGAAGCATGAGCAGTATTCCCAAAATTGTCATTGTGGGCGCCGGATATGGCGGTATATTGACGGCTCAGCAATTGCAAAAGGAGCTCAAGCACAATGAGGCGGATGTCACACTGATCAATCGACATGATTACCACTATATTACGACACATCTTCATATGCCTGCGGCAGGTACGGATACGATTGAGCATTCAAGGATTCCGATTGCCCAGCTAATCGATGAGTTCAAGGTGGATTTAGTCAAAGGAACGGTTAAGGAAATCATACCGAAGGAGAAAAAAATCGTGCTGGAGGATGGATCACTCTCCTATGACTATTTGGTCATTGGATTAGGCGGCGAGCCAGAAACATTCGGTATTCCGGGAATGGATAAGTTCGCGCTGACGATTCGCAGTATTAACTCGGTTCGCCTGATTCGTGAGCATATTGAATACCAGCTGGCCCTGTATAAAAATGACGGTAAACCAGGTCGCCTCAATTTCGTCGTAGGAGGCGCTGGTTTTAGCGGCATTGAGTTTGTAGCAGAATTGGCGGATCGATTGCCACAGCTGGCCAGAGCCTATGACATCGATTTTAACCGGATTCAAATCATTAACGTCGAGGCAGCTCCTACGGCGCTGCCAGGGTTCGATCCTGAGCTGGTGGAGTATGCGATGAACGTCCTTAAGCGTAAAGGGGTCACCTTCCGCATTGGAATTCCGATTAAGGAATGCTTGCAGGATGGTGTAATCGTTGGTGAGGGGGAGAAAATCGAAGCGTGCACGGTGGTCTGGACGGGAGGGATCCGTGGGAACGGATTAATCGAGAAAGCCGGATTCGAAGTGATGCGCGGAAGGGTGAAAATCGACGATTTTCTGCGTGCACCGGGCCACGATGATATTTTTATTATCGGGGACAGCTCCCTGATGTTTAATCCTGAAGGACGCCCTTATCCACCGACTGCCCAAATTGCGATGCAGCAAGGGGTTCTTTGTGCCAAGAATCTGGCCGCTACTCTTCGCAAAAAGGAGCTGCACAAGTTCATATTTTCCAACAAAGGGACGGTTGCTTCTCTTGGAAAAGGGGAAGCCGTCGCCGTGGTGGGCAAACGCAAAATAAAAGGTTGGGTGGCCGCACAATTGAAAAAAATTGTGGATCTCCGCTATCTGTTCATCATTGGCGGAATTCCACTGGTACTGAAAAAGGGACGGTTTTTCTAAGGCAGAAAGGTTTCCATGACTCCTAAAAAGGAGCTTGGAGACCTTTTTTATTTCAATGAACAAAAAAGATATTGACTCATAACTATTTGACGACGTATAGTATGGTTACTAATTACAGAGGGGGAGCTTCAGATTGAATTCTGATTTTAATATCAATGCTGATCCCAAGAGAATAAATTTATTGGCAGAAAAGTTTCCAAATGCGGACTCCCAATCGTTGAATACGTTGGTACTTTTCGTGCAGGCAGCGCATGAAGTGTACAATGGAGTGTCTTCCAGACTGTCGGAATATGGGCTGTCTGTAGGCAACCTGAAAATTTTAATGCCATTGTTTCTTCATGAACGTGCATTGACTCCATCCGAGCTGGCTGAATATTCAGGAGTTACTCGTTCAACAGTAACCAGTGTAATTGATAAGCTGGAACGAGACGGCATCATCCGGAGAAGTACGCTGACGGATCGACGTATGACTGCAATCTCCTTGACTAATGAAGGTAAACAGTTAATGACGGAAAGAATTCCGTTGTTGATGCAGCTTTTTGCTGATTTGATGAATGAATTTACGAAGGAAGATCATATTCTATTTGCTACGTTATTAAATAAGCTTTCCTCAGGACTTGAACAGATAAAACGGGAATAAAAAAATTTCCCAACTCAAATAGTTAGACGTCGTACTATCAGGTTACTTATTAGTTTTCGACTATTAATTTTTAACTATCATTGCTAAATCATCATGAAGGAGAGTTTATTGTAATGAACAAAAAGATCATTGTGTACGTATTACTTATTGTCGCGTTAGGTACCGGGGGTACGCTAATGGCAATGAGCGGCAAGGATGCTGTGAGTATGGCAGCCCAACAAAAAAATACACTGCTTACGGCGGATACCGTGAATGTTGCTTTTCAGGGTGTAGGGGGAAGAGTAAACACGATTGAGGTGAAGGAAGAACAACAGGTGAAAAAAGGGGATGTGCTCATGACCCTCGATCCTGTAGACCTTGATTTGCAAATTGAGAAATTAAAAACGGATATCGCACAGGCTGATGTGAAAATAAAACAGGCTAAAGACGCGCTGCAAAATCAGTCGGAGAAAATTTCGAATTCAGAAAAACAGGGGCAATTGGACATTCAAGCTGCGCAAGCGGGAGAGTCCTTATTAAACCAAGGCACACGTGCGGAGGATATTGTAAGACAAAAGCTGGCTATTGAAGCAGCACAGCAATCGTTGGACGCAGCTCTGACAGGAGTAGAGACAGCCAAAAGAAATGCGGAAATCGCGCAAAAAACAGTAGCATCCAGACAACAGGCTCTGGACTTGGCTAAAGTGAATTACAACCGTATTCAAGCGTTATATGATGCTGGAGCTGGAACCAAAGCAGAACTGGATAACGCCAAAAACCAACTGGATAATGCCCAAATCGCGTTAGATACAGCTAAGGATCAGGTTGAAATTGCCAATAACCAGATTACAGCGGCTAGCAAACAATCGGACATTGCTAAAAATGGGATCGCTCAGCAGCAAACCGCTTTGGATAAAATGGAGGCTGGCGCAACTGCTGAGGAACGCCAGCAGGCTCGTATCAAAACAGAAAAAGCCAAGGAAGCCTTGACTCAAACCTCGCAAACACGAAAAGATGTTAAGAATAGCGAATACAATGTGGATCTTCTGGCTCAACAAAAGCAGGCATTGATTGTTCAACTCAAAACTTTGGAATTGCAGCGCGGACGTATGGTGCTGAAGGCATCTACAGATGGTAAAGTGGCACGTATTGTACCTAAAATGGGAGAGATCGTTTCTACGGGGGCAACGGGCGCCGTTATTGAAACCAATCAGCTATACTACGATATTTACGTGGGCGAGGATTCCATATCACAGTTTAAAGCTGGGGGAAATGTGACTTCGCACGTTGTAGCTTTAGATAAAGATGTCCAAGGCAAGGTGAGGTACATTACTTCTGCCCCTCAGTATACCAACATGAGAATGAGTCGGGACAAAGGTCTGTCGGATATCAGCTCCTTCCAAATACGGGTGGATGTCCAGCGAACATCTGAATTATTACCTGGAATGACGGTAGAGGTTGTGACGAAATGAAGGCGTTTATAGAAGAATGGAAGCTGATGATCAGCGGCAAAATGGTTTTTATTATGCTGCTCGTTCCTATCGTTGTAGCTGTTGCCTTTGGATTTGTTTTTAAAAATAATCAGCTTAACGATGCCTCTGTAGCTGTAGTCGATTTAGATCATAGCAGTTATAGCCGACAGCTTATTAATAAATTAGATGCATCGCAGTATATTGATGTACGCCATGTGCAAGAGAACGAAACCGATCCGAATTTACTTTTATATAATGAAAAGTTTTTTGCGGTGATTTACCTTCCAGCTGGGTTGGAGGAAAATAGGATTAAAGGAGTTCAGAGCAACATCGGTTTTTATGTAGATAATACGGTAGGTCAGGCTACTGGAAATCTACGCTCGGCAGTCACAGAGATCATGGCGACGGAAAATGCGATGCTGGCTGGTGGTGGATTAAAGGGTATGGGAATGAGTGACAGTCAGGTTACAGGGCTTACTTCCAATATGCTGCTTCAGCAGCGCCTGTTATATAATCCTACCAATGCTACTTTGATGACCTCGGTTATGGGGTTCATTAATACGGTCATGATTTCACTGATTGGTGCTACTGTACTGACAATTGTCCCGCGATTGCGGGAGCAAGGAAGATTAAAAGAGGAGCTTCAGCATTCGTATGGCTTGATTCTTAGGGTGTTGCCGTATGCGTTAGTAGGATGTGTGTCCTTTTACCTGTCCATTGGTTTACTTAAGCAAATTGGCGGACTACGCTTTGAAGCGAATGTATGGCAGCTCAGTATTCCATTTCTCCTGTACACGATTACGTTGGGTTTGTTTGCGATGGCTTTAGGGTGGAATGCGGCCAATCCTGGAAAAGCTTCCCCACGCCTCATGCTAATTATACTGCCTTCGTTTTTACTGAGCGGCGCTCAATTGCCAGTGGCTATGCTGCCTCCATCGCTGCAATATGTAAGTAACATTCTCCCATTGACCTGGCATTTCAAGTTTTTGAGAGGTATGGGCTTTAAAGGTGGAAGCTTAAAATATTTTATTCCCGAATTGGGAGGCTTTTTGATCTTACTAAGTGGTTTGCTGCTTATTATCTCTATTCTGATCACTTTGGAGAAAAGAAAGCTGGCGCATCAAGGTATATAAAAAAGGATTCCGTCGTCCCGAAAGTGGGAGTTCACGAAATCCTTGATTGTATGTTGCGACATAGTTCCGACGCTTATGGTTTACAGCTTCAACATGTCTTCAAATGTCTCTTCATTTAACACACTGCCGACATAGAAGGAGCCAAATTCACCGTAACGAGCACTGACTTCATCAAAACGCATTTCGTAGATTAGCTTCTTGAACTGAAGTGCGTCATCGGAGAACAGTGTTACGCCCCATTCCCAATCGTCAAAGCCGACGGAACCGGAAATAATTTGCTTTACTTTGCCAGCATAGCTGCGTCCAATTAAGCCGTGGCTGCGCATCAAGGTGCGACGCTCGTCCATCGAAAGCATGTACCAGTTGTCGTCCAGGTCACGTTTTTTGTTCATTGGATAGAAGCAAATATAACGGGCCTTGTTTAATACGGGCTTCAAGCGTGCGACAATTTGTGGATTTTGCATGGGATCTTCATCCTTGCTCAAATAATTACTCAGTTCCACCACACTCACATAAGAATAGGTTTTGGTTGTATATTTGGCGAAGGTTGTTTTGTTAAAATCATTTTCCAGTTTATTGAGGTCTTCCAGCGTTTCGCGCAGGTGCATCATGACAAAATCAGCCTTTTGTCCGACAACAGTATAGACAGCTGAACTGCCCAGACCCGCTTCCTCGGTAACGTTCCATTCCTTCATAAACTCTTGAAGCTCGTCCAGTGCTCCGGCGCGCTCTTCATCGTCTGCGGTCTTCCATGCTGTCCAGTTGATGGACCGGAAATCGTGAAGCGCATACCAGCCTTCCAGTGTGGAGGCTACTTCGTTGGGTGTTGCTGGGGTTTGTTGAGGTTGATGTTGACTCACGATCTACACTCCTTTACGTCTGTAAATGATAATCGGCTCAGCCGAAATATGTGTACTTCCTTATATCATTCCTGTATCCAATACGTGATGCTTAACCATTATATTGTAGCTCAAAGTAAAGCTTTTCACCAATGAAAGAAGTGTGAAGAATTTTATTTTTACCATGATGCAGGTCACAAAGTCTTAAAATAGTTAGTATTCTCGAAAAAAGTAGAACTCAGACGAATACGGCTGCCAAAAAGGAGAACAATTGCCCTTATTTTGTTGGTCCCACGAGAAGGCAAGTATGATAGAATAGAAAAACATCTTGGAGACCGTTATGTCAGGAAAGGAAGAATGTTGGAATGCGGATGAAAAACCTGCTGCACTATACTGAGAACCACCGCTACTGCGTTTATCGGGAATTTGGCTTGAGCGCACTGGATGAATTGATGCTGGGAAGCGTCTATCAGCCGATGGTAGGCGCATTTGCGGTCAGTCTGTATCGACTGTTGTTCCAGCATGTGCCAGTAGGACAAGTCGGTTATTCGCCGTTGGAACAGCAGCGTCGCCTTTTTCTGACACTGGGACTGGAGCCGAGTGAGAAGGGACGCAAGTATTTGATTGAACAGACCTCCAAGCTGGAGGCCGTCGGTCTATTACAGACGTCCAGGCTGTATGCACCCGAAACGGACGACTATATGTATGAATATGAGATGCAGCCGCCGCTCGCACCTGCTGAATTTTTCAGAACGCAGCATCTCACCCTTTTGTTGAGAGACAAAATCGGTAAGTTTGCAGTGCTTTCTCTGAGAGAATCGTTGTGGAGTAGGGAATCTAGCGAATGGTCGCAATCTTCCTATAATAAAGAAAATATTTCGATTCCTTTCTACGAGTTATTTGAATTGAATACCCATGTTATAGATTACGAACTGGAACAGGCGCTGTCCGAGGTGTCCACTAGCCGTCAGACTGGACCACTAGCGTCAGAATCGGAGGAAGCATTGAATTATGCAGATATTATTCTCCGTTTTCCGCGTGAATCTGCCAATCGCAAGCACGTGGAGCGTCTTCGGTTTGAGCACGAGCAGTTAGGCATGGTCAATTACGTTGTTCGCAAATTTGACCTTTCTGTACAGGATATTAGTCGCTTGCTGGATGAGGATGGTATTTTTACCGAAGCAGGCGATTTGTTGCTTGACGAGCTTCAGCTTCGGGCTAGTCAGCACTCCAGACAGGATCGGAAGCGTCAGGAGGAACAGCAGGTACAGGCCGCCAAAGTGGTCGCCTTGCGCCAGAGGGAAGCTTCCACACCTGAAGAGCCGCCTGCAGAACAGGCTGTGGAAATGGAATTTTATGTGGAGGTTCCACCACAATTCACAGCCAAGTGTGACATTCACCAATATAATATGATGTTGCGCAACGAGCCTTATCGCCGTTTGCTGCAAACCTTTTTCCCCGGCACGGTTCCCGGTAACCTGCTGGATATATTTGAGAAAATTGATATCAGCTATAAGCTGCCCGGTGAAGTCATCAATGTGCTGATCCATTATTTGATGTCACTGCTCGTATCGGGGAGCGATCAGCGAATTAACCGAAACTTTGTCGAGGCCGTTGCTTCCAACATGCTGCTTAAGCAGGTAAACACTTACGAAAAAGCCGTTCAATATATAAGGGATCAAGCCAAGGTAAAAGGAAAACAGTCCTCTGCTTCTCCTTCCGGCGGCCGATCCCGCGCATATGCCAAAAATAACGGGCCAGCCAAGCCATCCATTCCAATCGTTCAGGATCACCCTTCCGAGGAGTCTGTATCTGAGGAAGAATTGGATGAACTGCTGCGTCTGGCCGAACGAATGCAATCCGGAAAACAGAAAAAAGTCTAGTGAATTTTAGGTTTTATGAAACTATTAAGCGAAGCCAATTCAAATAGATGTCGACTTTATGGCGGTCAGTAGCGGAGCGGATGAAATCGTTCTGGAGAAGCGATAGCGTTCGCCTTTGCCACCGGATTTTCACCTTTAAATTTCTATTACGATAGAAAAAATCTGGTGGCAACAGCGATCGTAAGAATGATCCATCCGCGAAGCGTCTCCCCCCATAACTCTGCACATTTTAGAAAGGAGGAGCGTTCTTGGAATCACTGGGCGATTTGCTACAGCAGATGCAGAACCCTTCGTTTCGCCAGCGCACTCGCAATGTAGCCGATCAAGTTCTAAATGATCCGCTCGTGCAGGAGTTTTGTGCTGCGCATCCTGATGTGGACGAAACACAATTGCGACTCAACATGAGCATGCTCTTTCAGTATGCCCGGGATCGTCGAAATTGCGACAATTGTCCGGGGCTGGAACAGTGTCCTAACGATTTTCAGGGCCACTTTTGTAAGCTGGGCGTGGAATATCCGAATGGAACAGCCGAAATCGTGGACATTCGGACCCCATGTGCGAAGTTGGTTGCTTCCCAACATGAACAACGGGTGCGTCAGAGAATTAAAAGCTTTTATGTGGATGAACGGGCACTTCTGGAGGGATATAACGCTCTTGAGATTGCGCGCAAAGATTCACAACGTATGCCTGCCGTCACACAGCTATTCCGTTACATTGAAGAAACGAAAAGTCAGGGTCTATCCAAAAAAGGACTGTATCTGGAAGGTACGTTTGGTACGGGTAAAACTTTTTTGATGGGCTATCTATTGCACGAGCTGGCTCTGTCGGGTCTGAACGGTGTGATCGTGTATATGCCTGATTTTGTGGAGGACTTAAAGTCCATGATTCAGGATGGACAGAAGCTGAAGGAAACGACCGAAATGCTCAAAAATTGTGATCTGCTCGTATTTGACGATATTGGTGCCGAAAATTTAAGCCCGTGGGTACGGGACCATGTGATGGGTTCCATTTTGAATTACCGAATGAACCGCAAACCTACTTTTTATACTTCCAATTATTCGTTGCAGGGGCTGGAGAAGCATCTCAGCTTTACGAGCAAGGACGGAGAGGAAATGTACAAAGGACAACGCTTGATGGACCGGATTCGTCCTTTTGTAGATGTCATTACCGTAAAGGGAAAAAATCAGCGGGGGTAAGCGTTTATCCGTCTGCTATTTTGATATCTTACAATTAAAAGACTATTGTGATATAATTAAAAGGTGTCGAAACAGACATTACAGGTTATAATAATCTTGACTTTTCTATAAAGGAGGAACATACAATGGCAATTGTTAACGTGTCCGATCAATCCTTCAACGCAGAAGTCGAAGGCACAGGAACCGTTTTGGTTGATTTTTGGGCGCCATGGTGCGGTCCTTGCAAAATGATCGCTCCCATTCTGGAGGATCTGTCCACAGAAGTTGGCGACAGCGTCAAAATCGCGAAGGTGAACGTGGATGAAAATCCAGAGTCTGCTTCCCGTTTCGGCGTGATGAGTATTCCTACCCTGATCGTTTTCAAAGACGGACAGCCTGTTGATAAAGTGGTAGGTCTGAACTCCAAAGAAGCGCTGAAAAGCATGCTTACTAAACACCAATAATCATCGCATGTGACCCATGCTCCCGCGGGGGCTTGGTGGAGCGGCCATGAAAGGTCAATGCCTCCGGTTGTAAATACCGGGGGCGTTTTTGTGTATTATTCCTATATATTATAAGTAGTTAGTTGAGCAGTCATTAAGAATGGAAGGAGGAACCGGCGAATGAAACCTTATGCGGAGGACTTGCAGAATCAGGAGAAGGCGCTGGAAAACATACGGCACAAATTAGCGTTACTGCCGGATGCATCAGGCTGTTACCTGATGAAGAACAGCGAAGGCACCATCATTTATGTCGGCAAGGCCAAAGTGTTGAAAAACCGGGTCCGTTCCTATTTTACAGGTAGCCATAACGGCAAGACGCAGCGATTGGTTTCCGATATCCGTGATTTTGAATATATCGTTACAGGTAGTAATATGGAGGCGCTCATTCTGGAGTGCAACCTCATTAAAAAGCACCAGCCGCGCTATAACGTGCTGTTGAAGGATGATAAAACCTTTCCGTATTTGAAAATTACGAACGAGGCACACCCCAAGCTGGAGGTGACCCGTCGCGTTCTGAAAGATAAAGCAAAATATTTTGGACCGTACCCCAATGCCTACGCGGCACATCAGACGAAAAAGCTGCTGGATCGCATGTATCCCTTACGCAAGTGTGGTGTGATGCCCAAGGAAGTGTGTCTGTATTATCACATGCATCAATGTTTGGGGCCTTGTGTGAAAGAGGTCGAGAAGGAAACGTATGAGCAGATTGGTCAGGAGATTGGTTCCTTTTTGAGCGGGGGACATGAGGAAATTAAAAAGGATCTTCAGCGTAAAATGCAGGAGGCCGCAGAGGAATTGTACTTTGAGCGGGCCAAGGAGCTGCGAGATCAGATTATCAGCATCGACGCGATGATGGAAAAGCAGAAAATCACCACATCGGATGCGAAGGATCGAGATGTATTCGGTTTTTCAGTAGATAAGGGCTGGATGTGTGTACAAATCCTATATGTCCGCAAAGGTAAAATGATCGAGCGCCATATGTCGACTTTTCCTTTCTACGGTGAGGCTTACAGTGATTTTATGTCTTATGTGACGCAATATTATAGTGACAACCCAGCAGTGCCGCAGGAAATATTGCTGCCGGATTCTCCTAAGCTGATGCAGGCAGAACAGGTCAATGTCTATCAACCGGTTGCGGCAGAAACTGCACTCCACAGTGCACCTACAGCCGATGTTACCGGACAGACAGATGAGAAAGCGATACAAACGGAGACAGAGCATTCTGCTGACTCACTGCTGGTGGCTGAAGAACGAGTAGCTTATGCAGTAGCAACGAATCAAGGTCAAGTTGGTGACCAAGATGCAGAGATAAAGGAAACAGAAACCCAACTATCCGGTGGACTGGAGGACCCAGCTACGGCGGCTCTCGCTCTGGCTGAATGGTTGGATGTTAAGGTACTTGTACCGCAGCGTGGACTGAAAAAGCAAATGACAGGCATGGCGACGGAAAATGCACGTGTTGCTTTGGATGAGAAGTTTAAGCTGATCGAGCGGGATGAGGAACGGACATCCAAAGCTGCAAGCAATCTCGGACGTGCCATTGGGCTGGATAGCTTGCACCGGGTGGAGGCGTTTGATAACTCCAACATCCAGGGTTCCGATCCAGTCTCCGCCATGATCGTGTTTATTGATGGCAAGCCTGCCAAGAAGGAGTATCGAAAATATAAGATCCGTTCTGTGCAGGGACCCGATGATTATGAAACGATGCGTGAGGTTATTCGGCGTAGATATGAACGTGTGCTTAAGGAAAATCTGGAACGTCCCGACTTGATCGTTGTGGATGGTGGACGTGGACAAATTAAGGCGGCGACCGATGTACTGCAAAATGAGCTGGGTTTGTTCATTCCTGTGTGTGGTCTGGTGAAGGATGCCAAACATAGAACTTCCCAACTATTAGTGGGAGAGTCCTCTGAGGCCGTGACACTTGCACGCAATAGCGAAGAATTTTATCTGCTGCAACGGATTCAGGACGAGGTTCACCGTTTTGCCATCACGTTCCACCGCGAGCAACGCGGCAAATCTATGGTGACTTCTCGGTTGGACTCTATTCCAGGCATCGGCGAGAAACGGCGTAAGTTACTGCTCAAGCATTTTGGATCACTCAAAAAAATAAGAGAGGCCAGCATCGAAGAATTCCGGCCTCTCTCTATTGGGGATAAGCTTGCGCGTCAGATTATAGCTGCCCTTCGGGAGGAGGAGTCGTAGAATACGGCTCCTCTTTTTTAATAGGTTCAAACATAATTCGATTTGGCTTTTTAGGACTAAACCAATAAATGATGTAACCCACAATGGCTGGAAGTAAGATCCAGAATAGACCAGCGATCACATTCACAGTGTCTCCCAGACTCATTACACTAAGCCCCATTAGAATGCTGTCAAAAATAACGTGGCTGAACATGGCGGCAATAAAACCGTAACGCAGGAACACAAAACTGAACAGCAAACCAAGAAAAGTCAGCTCAATAGGTCTGGAAATCACCGGATAGATCGGATAAAGTGTATGTCCCAGTGCCCAAATCAGCGTGGTGATCAGACAAGCAACAAAAGTGTTTTTCACTATTTTTTTGACCATCGGAATACCAAACAGACGGTAGACAGTCTCTTCTCCAATACCTGCCATCCAGGCCATAATCGGCAGTAACCATGGATAAGCCATATTGTAAGGGGATTGCGTGGCATCTGTTGTGGAGAATGTATTAAATGTGCGCTCCAGTATAAAGAATAAGATGGATTGTACCCCGAGTAAAATAAAGGCCCACAAGTAGCCAACATACATACTGCGAAGCACATACAGCCCGTAGCCCGGCTCTTTCGCACGCGGCCATGCATTCAGTCCAACCTGACGCATAAGTCCGTCACCGCCGACCAAGGAGAAGTAGAGCGCTACTGCCATGAAGAAGGTAACACCAATCTGGAACACCATAAGAAATATAAGCATGCCCTTACCGCCTGCTTCTGCTTGCAATAAAGGCAGCATGTTCATTGTCCCAGCTATACTTGCAATAAAGTATATAACGGACAGAACAATGCCGCGTACAAATGAAGTATGTCGTCGGGTGAGTGACGCATACACAATGGCAAGAACACCCAGCACAAAGCTAAATAGGGCATAACCCGCATAGGTCATCCAATTCGCCCAAAATGTTTGCTTTTCGATATAATCGGTATAGGACGACGGGGCCGAAAAGCTTTGAGAGAAGGAGCGAACATCACCGTCTTCGAAAGTAAAAGCCAATGTAAGTACCGAGGCGCCGATTTTTTTATCGTCTACGGTATACTTTAATCCACCTTCTTTTTCAGTGGTGGCGAGCTTCAAGTCCGACGGCTTAAAACCAAAGCGCTTAACCCATACTGCGGCCGCCTGCTCCTTGGCTTCAAGCGTCATGCCGTCCTCAGCTACACGTATAAGCCTGTTACGTGCTTCTTCATCCGTAGAAATATCAGCCTGTGTGTAATTGGTACTGGAGGTGATCCGTTTAAAGCTAACGACCTTCCCAGTGGATAAATCCACATGAATTTGCAGTTTGCTTTTCGCTGAGGATTCAGGCAGATCAACCCGAAAGGTTTCGTAAGGGTAATTTTTCTTCCATGTACGGTCGTACTGTTGAAGCAGTTTTTCTCTAGATAAATAACCGTACAAATCTGTTTCGGCCTGATAGGTCACGACAGGCTCCCCTGGCTGTGATTCAGTATAGCCCAACTCGGAGCGGGCAAAGTCCAATGCGTGTATGACCGCTTCTTGTTTGCTGATGACCTTTGCGTTCATTACTGATTCTGGACTCGGATTGCTAAGCGAGGGAATAAGCAATTGAAAGATAAAAAAGCAAATCAGGCCAATCCCGCCCAGCAAGCCTAATTTTTTGAAGTTGGCCGTGAGCACGACCGGTTTCCCGATAGGATTCATGAGTTTCCTCCTTAATCTGTAAATAAGAACATCCATTAAAGATATCATACTGCACAGGTTCCCGCCAACAGACCAGCGATATTCATGAAAATAGAGTGAAAGCACTTTAAAGTTCCAATAAAATAAGATAAGCTGCGATTAAACGATGCCCATTCGCAAAATAAAGCCAATTTCACGTTTTTTCGGCGAAATCGGTTTTGTGATCTGGATATAGAAGGATTATAATCTTGAGGCAATGCCTATAAAATACATAGGTAATGATATACAGTTGAGCCGAATTTCTATGAGAAAACGGGGGAACCATGTTACTGGGGTGAATTTTACAGCCGATCCTGCTGGATTGGATGTGTAAATAGGGCATACTGTGCTGCCCGAATCCGTCAGCTAACCTCGTAGGCTATGAGCAGGAACCAAGTCAGGCACTCGGTTTTCCGGTGTCTATTTTTGTGTGTATAAAAGTGTTTGGATTGGTTAGACCGCTGCGGGTGCAGATTATTCTTCCGATTGCTGTTATCCCCGGATTTTTTGATTGTATAACCCCTTTAATGGTTAAAATCCGGAGATAAAGGCAAACGCTTCGCTTCTTCAGAACAATTCTGCTTCCTTCGCTGCTGCCCGCCAATAGCACAGGGGGCAGAGTAGTGCTTGACATGCATTCTTCCTGTATTCAGGGAATGCTAATTATAGTTACTAAAGGTTTGGAAAAATCAAAAAAATTAGGGGCAACGACGATCGGAAGATCAAATGGAACGCGTAGCGGGCTTACACCGTATTAAATCACTGTTTTTATAGTTTTAAGGATTAGGAGAGAAGTGATGAATAGATGAATCCCAATGCAAGCTGGCTCCGGCTTTCTCCACCGCAGATATTCGTTGCGGGCTTTGCCATTATCATTCTAATAGGTAGTTTATTGTTAATGCTGCCGATCTCCAATACAACAGGAAAGCCACTTGCGTTTATAGACGCTTTGTTTACTGCCGCTTCCGCGACCTGTGTTACAGGGCTTGTCGTAAAGGATACGGGGACCTTTTTTACAACCTTTGGTCAAGTTGTTATCGCTGCGCTCATTCAGATCGGCGGCCTGGGCTTTATGACTATGGCTACCTTGATCGCGCTGGTGTTCAAACGTCGGATTTCCTTACGGGAGCGCCTCATTTTACAGGAAGCGATGAATCAGACCTCTGTCGAAGGAATTGTCGGATTGATTCGTAAGGTGCTGCTGTACTCGCTGGTCATTGAGGGCGTATGTGCTGCAATATTTGCGATTCGCTGGTCGTTTGATATGCCTGTAGGCAGGGCGATTTATTTTGGGATTTGGCATGCCATCTCCATGTTTAACAATGCTGGTTTTGACTTATTCGGGCACTTTCGCAGCCTGACAGGTTATGTATATGATCCGATTGTTAATTTTACAGCTATGTTCCTGATTATTTCAGGCGGCATTGGTTTTGTAGTGATGTCGGATCTGGCAGAATATCGCAAGCGCAAGAGACTGTCCTTGCATACTAAGGTGGTACTCAGCATGACGGGCGCTATGATTGTAGTCGGCACGCTCGTGATTTTTGTATTTGAGTTTACGAATCCAAAGACTCTTGGCTCGCTTGATTGGGGGGGGAAACTGCTGGGATCTTTATTCCAGTCCGTAACCCCTCGTACCGCAGGTGCCAATACACTGGACATTGCAGGCTTGCGGCAGGCTACGCAGTTTTTTATCATCATACTCATGTTTATCGGGGCTTCTCCTGGCTCTACTGGAGGCGGGATTAAGACCACAACATTCGCGCTGCTCATTGGAGCCGTGATTTCGATGCTACGGGGGCGTGAAGATATTGTACTGTTCAAGTACCGACTTGCGCAGGGACGAATTTACAAGGCTTTGACCATTACACTGCTGGGGTTGCTGTTCGTGATCGGGGTGACCATGATTTTGTCGGCAACCGAAGATCATCATTTTCTGATGATCTTGTTTGAGACGGTGTCTGCGTTTGGTACGGTGGGGCTGTCGATGGGGCTTACACCTGATTTGACAGTCATAGGTAAGCTGGTGATTACCCTGACGATGTTTGCAGGTAGACTGGGGCCACTCACGCTAGCTTATGCACTGGGGCCGAAAAAGGGTAAAGAATTATATCGTCATCCGGAAGGCAAAATGATTATAGGATGAATCATTTCATGATATGTAGTATACATTTCGTGGGTTTAATCATTTCAGGATTTTGCAAAATTCGATACCAGTCGCTCCGAAGTCAAGATATAGACGAACTAAACCATTTCGATCTATATCTTCTTCATTGGAAGTCGCTTATGGGATTTTTGCAAAATCCTCATTTATGAAATTGATTCAGATAAGGGAGTTTTCGAGTAGATATGAAAACGCAGCAGTTTGTAGTTATTGGCTTGGGGCGGTTTGGCTCAAGCCTGGCTTTGCAATTGGTGGATATGGGGTGCGAGGTGCTAGGCATTGACCGGAATGAGGATGTGGTGGACAGTATGAGTGAGATGTTGACACATACTGTCGTTGCGGACGCTACCGATGAAGACTCGTTGCGATCACTGGGCATCCGTAATTTCGATTGCGGCATTGTTGCTATTGGTGATGACATTCAGGTAAGCATCCTGACCGCCATTTTGCTGAAGGAGCTGGGTGTGAAAAAAGTCGTAGCCAAAGCCATATCTGTGCTGCACGGGCGTGCGTTAGAGAAGCTCGGTGTGGACCGGATCATTTATCCAGAACGGGATATGGGTATCCGGGTGGCTCATCAGCTAGTCACGCCTAATTTGCTCGATTATTTGGAGTTGTCCAAAGAATACAGTATTGTGGAACTCAATGTACCTGCATGTCTGAATGGAAAAACGCTAGCAGAGCTAAATGCCCGTACTCGCTTTGGTTGTAGTGTCGTGGCGCTTCATACGGCGAACGGTATCCTGATCGCACCGACGGCTATGGATCGGTTAAAAGCAGACGATATTATGGTCATCATCGGCTCGAATGACAATATCGGTCGCTTTGAGGATGAGGTTGTTAATGTTAATGAAGAGGATTAAACCCTCTACACCATACGGTAGCCTGCAAACGACGCACGTGTCTCGCTAATCCAGCGTCGTGCTGTCGGACCGAGATCGGTCGTCTCCGAGTAAATGAGGGAGGTCGTTCGGCGTGTCTCCTTCAAATCGGGCAAGTATAATGCAGTGAGTCCATTATCCCGTAATAGTTCGCTGCGCAAATAGGATTTGGGTAGCAAGGCGGAAGCCTTACAGGTTGGAAGCAGGCGTACAATTGCCTCGAAGGAGTCGATTTCCATGCGGATATCCGGCATGATGCCGCTGCGCTGGAATA
The DNA here is from genome assembly GCF_900116035.1 of Paenibacillus sp. cl130. NCBI lineage: Bacteria > Bacillati > Bacillota > Bacilli > Caryophanales > Paenibacillaceae > Paenibacillus > Paenibacillus sp. cl130. The sequence goes on along the minus strand of NZ_FOYG01000006.1, from coordinate 255,168 downwards.
AGTCATCCGTCAGACTGCGGTACCAGGTTCCTTTGGAGAATATAATCATCGGCAATCCTTGTAGATCTTTCATCGAGGCCGTTCCTGTCTTGACGGTTAATTCATGTCCAATGGGAACAACAAGCTCCAAATGATCATCAAATAGCGGAATGCAACGCAGTCCGGCTTCATGAATGGCAGACCCGACAATACCGGCGTCTGCTTTTTTATCACGTACAAAGGCGACGATTTCATGGGTTTTACCGGTGAGCAGCTTCAGCTCGGTTTGAGGATGCTTGCTCATGAAAGCTTCGACGAGGGTAGGCAGCGTCGTTTGGAGTGTCGTGAGGCTTGCGCCGAGTGTAAGCATACTCTGGGCTTCATTTTTGTGCTGGGACAGCTTTTGTAAAAAGCGAAGCTGTCGTTGCCGTTGCTCTAGTGCGAATGTATAAACAAATCGGCCAGTGGACGTAATTTCGAGCCGTTTGCCCCGACGATCAAAGAGATTCACACCCAGCTCTTCCTCCAGCTTGGCAATTTTGCGAGACAGGGCAGGTTGGGACAGATTCAGCAGTTTGGAGGCTTTATTCAGGCTGGACTGCTCGACAATGACGGCAAAAGCGTTCAAATCCTCAAACAAATCATCCACTTCCTCTCTATATGCAAAAAAGACATAATAATTAATACGTATATTGCAATTCCATTATAAGCCGAAAAGGAGTAACATGAAAGCGACACAAGATGTTCACACTTTTGTTTTTCCTTATAAGGGACACCTTGTTGGACATTTCCTGTCGGGAACTGTCATTTTATATGTTATATTACTATTGAAAACGCTATTATTGGGAGAAGGGAGCATGACCTAGATGAGAGGATTTTATTCCAGAAAGCTGCATTCGCTTCTTGGCGTCATTCCGTTGGCTCTATTTTTTGTTGAGCATTTGGTGACGAACTTCACAGCGGTGGAGGGCGGCAAGGAAGGATTTAATCGCAGCGTGGCCTTCCTGAATGGTTTGCCGCTGGTTATTGTGCTAGAAACGTTATTCATCTACTTGCCATTACTGTTCCACGGGATTTATGGCTTGTATATCGCTTATCAGGCTGACCCGAATGTCAAAAGGTTCGGCTATTCACGTAACTGGCGCTTTCTGTTCCAGCGTATTTCTGGCGTCATTACATTTGTATTTATTATCTGGCACGTATACGACACACGCTTTCAGGTAGCTCTGGGTAAAGTAACTCATGAGGAGCTAGGCGGCGTTATGCATGGCATCGTGACGAACCCGGTTTATTTCATTTTGTATTTAATCAGTGTCGTTTCGGCATCCTTTCACTTTGCTAACGGACTGTGGGCATTTATGGTCAGTTGGGGGATTACTGTGGGACCACGTGCGCAAAAAGTATCTTCTTATATCTGTATGACCCTGTTCGTGGTGGTGTCTATCGGCTTCATCGCTTCCCTGCTTGCATTCCGCAGCGCGGAATTTCAGGAAACGGCAACTGCCTTGGTGCAATGCAGCGCTTTTAAACAGCTACTGTAAATGAGTCATATCCATTATACATCGTGTTGAGATTCTATTTTTAAACGTAAAAGGGGATTTGGTTAAAATCCTGAAAAAAAGGAGTGAGCAGAAATGGCAGCATCCAACATTATTGTCGTGGGCGGCGGTCTGGCAGGTCTAATGGCTACGATCAAGGCGGCAGAGGCGGGAGTTCACGTTCATTTATTTTCTTTGGTTCCGGTCAAAAGGTCCCACTCCGTTTGTGCTCAAGGCGGCATCAATGGTGCGGTAAATACCAAGGGTGAGGGAGACTCCCCCTGGATTCACTTTGATGATTCGGTCTATGGCGGGGACTTTCTGGCCAACCAGCCTCCGGTAAAAGCGATGTGCGAAGCGGCTCCAGGGATCATTCATCTCATGGACCGCATGGGCGTCATGTTTAACCGGACACCGGAAGGACTGCTGGACTTCCGTCGCTTCGGCGGTACCCAGCATCATCGGACCGCCTTTGCTGGCGCGACGACAGGACAGCAGCTTCTGTACGCTCTCGATGAGCAGGTACGGCGCTGGGAATCTGCTGGTTTGGTGACCAAGTATGAAAACTGGGAGTTTTTACAGGCTGTACTGGATGATGAAGGCATCTGCCGAGGGATTTGCGGGCAGGATTTGCGTACGATGGAAGTGAAGACTTTTGCAGCGGATGCAGTTATTTTGGCGTCTGGTGGCCCCGGGATTATTTTCGGTAAAACCACGAATTCCGTCATTAATACGGGCACAGCTGCTGGTGCGGTGTATCAGCAAGGCGTACGCTATGCGAACGGTGAGTTTATCCAGATTCATCCGACGGCTATACCAGGGGATGACAAGCTGCGTCTCATGTCCGAGTCGGCACGGGGAGAGGGCGGTCGTATTTGGACGTATAAGGACGGTAAGCCATGGTATTTCCTCGAAGAAAAGTATCCGGCTTACGGAAATCTGGTCCCTCGCGATATTGCAACACGTGAAATATTCAGTGTATGCGTTGATGATGGACTGGGTATTAATGGCGAGAACATGGTCTACCTCGATCTGTCCCACAAGGACCCGAAAGAGCTGGATGTAAAGCTGGGCGGCATTATTGAAATCTATGAAAAATTCGTCGGTGACGATCCGCGCAAAATCCCGATGAAAATATTCCCGGCTGTTCATTATTCAATGGGCGGCATGTGGGTCGATTACAATCAGATGACGAATATACCGGGCTTGTTCGCGGCTGGTGAGTGTGAATTCCAATATCACGGTGCGAACCGTTTGGGTGCGAACTCGTTGCTGTCAGCCATTTACGGCGGGATGGTAGCTGGACCTAAGGCTGTGGAATATATCAAAGGCTTGAAAAAATCTGCACAGGATATAGCTACTTCCGTATTTGATGCGGCAGTGAATCAGCAGACGGAGAAGTATGAGCGTATTTTGCATATGGACGGAAAAGAAAATGCTTATGTTCTTCATAAAGAGCTGGGCGAGTGGATGACGAACAACATGACTGTGGTTCGTTATAATGACAAGCTGGAAGCTACGATCCACAAGATCAAGGAGCTGAAGGAGCGTTACTCTAACATTAACATCAATGACGCTTCGCGCTGGAACAATGCGGGTGCGGCGTTTACACGGCAACTGTGGAATATGATGGAGCTGGCCGAAGCGATGACCAAAGGTGCGCTATTGCGCAACGAAAGCCGCGGGGCCCATTACAAACCAGACTTCCCGGATCGCAACGATGAGGATTTCCTGAAAACGACGATTGCGGACTGGACACCGGAAGGACCACAAATCTCGTATGAAGCGGTGGATGTTTCGCTGATCAAGCCGCGTATTCGGGATTATTCCAAGAACAAATAACGGAAGGGAGTGTATTTAGATGTCGGAGCAAGCAGTGAAGTCGAATAAAACAGTGAAGTTCGTTGTGACCCGTCAAGCTGATCCTAAAGCCAGTTCCTATACGGAAGAATTCGAATTGGCTTATCGTCCGGGGATGAATGTGATTAGCGCGCTGATGGAAATTCAGCGTAACCCGGTGGACAGCCACGGTAAAGAGACGGCTCCGGTGTGCTGGGAGTCGAATTGCCTGGAGGAAGTATGCGGAGCATGCTCCATGGTGATTAACGGCAAGCCGCGTCAGGCCTGTGCAGCGCTCGTCGATAAGCTGGAGCAGCCAATTACGATCGCGCCGATGAGCACGTTCCCGGTAGTTCGGGATTTGGTCATCGACCGCAGCCGGATGTTTAATGCGCTCAAGAAGGTCAAAGCGTGGATTCCGATTGACGGTACCTACGATCTGGGTCCTGGTCCTAGAATGGCAGAGAAAAAGCGTCAGTGGGCGTATGAGCTGTCCAAGTGCATGACCTGCGGTGTCTGCCTGGAAGCTTGCCCGAACGTCAACGAGAAGACGACGTTCATCGGACCTGCGGCGATTTCTCAGGTTCGCCTGTTCAACAGCCATCCGACAGGGGAAATGAATCAGGAAGAGCGGCTGGAGGCGTTGATGACGGACGACGGGCTGGAAGGGTGCGGGAACTCGCAAAACTGCGTACGCTCTTGCCCGAAAGGCATTCCGTTGACAACTTCTATTGCCGAAATGAACAAGGAAACGACCAAGCATATGTTCAAGCGCTGGCTGACTGTATAGCACTAGACAGCGAATAGGTTATGCACAAACAGGCTTTTTCTCAAACTGGAGAAAGCCTGTTTTTTTTGCGCTCAGGAATGATGGAGGGTAACATGGAGAAAGGAGCGCGGGATAGCAGTTATGGTATAATTATGGTATTGTGTATCGTTTTTGGTGAAAAGGAGGCTGGACAGGTGACTGTGCAACCGATAACGAATCGACCTGTCACTAGGTCGGATGTAATGAAGGGATTAAAGGATCTGGGAGTTCGGAGCGGCATGACATTGCTTGTTCACTCGTCGATGCGCAGCTTTGGACGCTTTGTTCCAGGCGGGGCCTCGGCCATTCTTGCCGCGCTAACCGAAGCGGTTGGTCCGGAAGGGACGCTGGTAATGCCGACACAGTCTCATGACTTGACTGATCCCTCGACTTGGATGAACCCGCCTCTGGATGAGTCATGGTGGGAACTGGTACGCGAGGAAATGCCCGCTTATGATCCGGCTTGGACGCTGACCGGAGGGATGGGCGTCATTGTAGAAACGTTCCGTGGTCTGCCGGGAACCAAGCGCAGCGGGCATCCGCATGTTTCTCTGGCGGCACGTGGACCTGCTGCTTCAGACTTGCTGGAGGCGCATGAGCTTGATTTTGGGCTGGGTGAGCATTCGCCCTTGGCAAAGCTGTATGAGGCAGATGCCTATGTACTGCTGTTGGGCTGCGAACATGACAGCAACACGTCCTTGCATTTGGCGGAATATCGAACAGCCTATAATGGACGAGAAGTGATCACGCATCAAGCTCCTATGATGGTGGATGGAGCAAAAGCGTGGGTATCTTTTCAGGATTTTAATATTACCTCAGATGACTTTGAGAAGCTGGGACTTGATTTTGAACGGGACTGTCCCTCAGCCTTTACGCGGGTGAACATTGGGGAGGCTTCATGTTTTTTCGCGAGGCAACGTGATTTGGTAGACTATGCGGAGCAGTGGTTGTCCAACTACCGCTAAAGCTTCTGGACAGTAAGAATTTCTAAAAAGTGAGATCAAGGAATAGATTGCAGGGGGGAATGCATATGGAGAAGACGCCGCACACCCGCCGCGAGAGTCAGGATGGCCCGCATCAGGGGTCCGCTATCCCTCCCGGTTCTTCGCGGCGTTCCATTTCAAATGAACCAGCCAATCCTTCGCGCCGCCATTTTTTGAAAAAAGCGGCTTTAGCCACAGCCGGAACCGCGCTTCTGGCTGGAGGATATGCTTCCTTATGGGAGCCTAATCATTTGGAAATTACACGCTTCAACTTGTCTCTCCCTCGTCTTCCGTCTGCTTTTGACGGAATCAGGGTCGTACATTTTAGTGATGTGCACTTGGGTTTTCACATGGATGAGCAGGATCTACGCGAGCTTGCGGACCGTATAGCAGGTCTGAAGCCAGATTTGCTCTGTTTTACAGGCGATATTGTGGATGACTATGCAGTATCCATGAAGGCTGCTGTTCCAGTTATGGCTTCTATGCACGCCACACTTGGCAAATTTGCTATTCTGGGCAATCATGATTATAGAGGCTTACCAGCCGGAGTACAGGAATTGTATCCGAAAACCGGGTTTACGTTGCTGAGAAACGAGCATGCGATTGTAGAGCTTGCGGGACAGCGTGTAGCCTTGGTCGGTTTAGAGGATAACATCATGGGCAAGCCCAATCCGCAGCGTGCCATTCACGGACTACCTGATGAGATGTGCAAGCTCCTGCTGATGCATGAGCCGGACTATGCAGATGTGGCGGCGCAAATGTCCTTTGATCTTCAACTGTCAGGGCATACGCATGGAGGACAGGTACGCTTGCCGGTCATTGGAGCGCCGATGCCGCCTCCGGGTGGACGCAAGTACATCCAGGGATTATTTCATGTGGGAACGGAGAGAATGCCGCTGTATGTCAGCCGAGGCATTGGCATGACACATCTGCCGATTCGCGTGCTGTGCAGACCGGAGCTTAGTGTCATTACGTTAAAATCCGGCCAATAGGCCATGATCTTTTTTTCATCTTTATCATATATGTTGGAACTACATAAAGATGGCTCGAATGTAGTGTAGAGATGTAGTCGTTTCGGACAAAGGAGTGAGGTTCAGATGGATCGTATTGCTGTCATTTCAGATATTCATGGCAATTGGCCTGCCTGTGAGGCGGTGCTGGAGGATATTGCTTCCCGAGGCATTAGCCGTGTGTTTTGTTTGGGGGATCTGATCGGCAAAGGGCCTAGCCCGTGCGAGGTTCTGGATGCTGTCCGTCAACGTTGTGAAGTGGTCGTGCGGGGGAATTGGGATGAGCTGGTTAGTATTACGGATGATCTCAATTTTAGCTGGCAAGCCGAACGCTTGGGGGCAGAACGAGTGCAGTATTTGGCACAGTTACCGTTTCATTATGATTTCAGAATGAGCGGACGCCGTATCCGTCTGGTGCATGCCTCGCCGCAAAGTGTATATCACCGTGTGCAGCCATGGGATGAGCCGGAAAAACGGCTTGCCATGTTCGATCCGTTAGCAGAAGAAAATGGAAAAGTTGTTTTTGCTCCGGATGTCGTGGGATATGGTGATGTGCACAATGCTTTTATCCAGCATTTTCAGGGAAAAACACTTTTTAACGTCGGTAGTGTCGGGAATCCGTTGGATGTTACGCAGGCTTCCTACTGCATTTTAGAGGGGGAGATGGGAGAGGAGCAGCCTACGTCCTTCTCCATTCATTTTGTACGTGTACCTTATGATATAGAACTGGCGGTAAAACAAGCGGAGGAAGCTGCTGTACCTTCTTTGCCGTATTATATTCGAGAGCTGCGCACAGGAATTTATCGGGGGATTCAGGACCTGGATTAAGTATGGAAACATTCATTTCTAAAAGCCAATCCATCCGCAGGAGGGAACATTGTGCTGACCAGAGAAATGCTTCGTCTTGGGCTACCGGAGCTTTACGCCCGTCGAGTCCGATTGCGCCAGTTAAGAGCGGAGGATTATCCCGCGCTGGAACGGATCCTATCCGATCCATTGGTGATCCAATATGTGAATCGAATTCGCAAGCCAGTCTATACACGAATGCGGCGTCTGGTTGCGCAAATTAAAATATCTGCTGATTCACTAGATTCCCTGCATTTTGCGGTGGAATGGCATCAGAGAAATACAGGAGAAAGCAATTTACTTAGTGAATCCAATGAGCTTACCTCCTCACCGTTGCTCGGTATCGTCTCTTTTCAGCAATGGAATGAAAGAACGGGTGAGGCACAACTGGGCTATATTCTGGATCGTCCTTTTTGGGGACAGGGGCTGGCTACAGAAATGGTAGGAGAAATGCTGAATTTTGGTTTCGGATCTTTGAAGCTCAAGCGGATCGAAAGTCGTTGCCAAGAGGATAATCAGGCTTCCATGCGCGTGCTTATTAAAAATAAGATGCGCCTGCTGCGTACAATTGGTGCTTATGATCCCTCAGGCGAGGTACCGAGTGTATTGGTATTTTCGATGACCCAAGGGGATTATGCGTAGAAATGGCAGTGGAATATTTTGTTACAAAGATGAAATATAACTGCAAAACAACTCTAACACAGGACGGGTACAATACAGACATGACCCCCTTTTGAATAATATATGTTGCTGGGACCCGATGATTCGGGTCCTCTTTTTTTGTTATCCTATAGTTAGAACTGAACAGGAAAGAAGGACTGGCATTGGCTTTGAATATATGGAGTGCAGACATTCATCATTTATTTGACCAATTCACTGAGCTTGTGGATGGTCATATTCATCATAAAAAATCGGAGCAACAACTCACGATTCCCCCGCATATAGGTAAGGGAAGTATGACTCGCACACGGATTCGTCCAGGTATGGAAATCGTGGTCACGGATCTCACCTTTGAACAGAATATGAAGCTTCATATTCAGGAGGCTTGTCCGCTCTTTGAACTCAGCTATTGCTTAAACGGTGAAATATACTGTGAATGGAACGGCAAAGAAAGTCATACCAATCGGTTGACCGGGAATGTTTTATATTTAGAGGATGAACTGGTTTATGAGGAAAAGAAGGCAGGCGTTCACCAACAAATAGTGGAAATAAGGTGTTCTCCACAAGAGCTATTTTCTTACGCCGGAGATATTGCAGAAAAGCATAGCATAGAAACATGGTTACAACGTTACAAAGGGAATATTGACGCCTACGCGGATACGCCCGCCATGCACAAGTGTGTTTATGACATGATACATTGTAACTACAATGGGACGATGAAACGGTTATACATGGAAAGTAAGGCAATGGAGTTTATTGCATTGTTTGGGGTGATGGATGGACATGTAACAAGGGGGACAAGCCATTTTATAAGTCGTGAAGATATATCAAAGCTCCATAAGGCTCGTGAATTCGTCATTCTTCATTTTGAGCACCCCCTGTCCATTCAAGCGTTGGCCCGAAAGGTTGGGCTTAATGAATTCAAGCTAAAGAAAGGATTCCCCCATTTATTCGGAATGACTATTTTTGAAATGGTGCGTAAGCAAAGAATGGAAAAAGCTCTCTGGTACTTGGAAGTTGAACAATTAAACATTGGAGAGACGGCATTTTCAATCGGGTACAGCAACGCCAGTAATTTTACGACAACCTTTCGAAAGTATTATGGTTGTAATCCTAGCGAATATATCAAAAAAATACGTAATCCAGATACATTTACGAATAAATCTTAATGAAACAATCCTTCAAGCATGTCCATCATGTTTGGAGGGTTTTTTATTGGTGCTCCTTCTATAGGGATAGAAAATACCTTTGCAGGTAGAGACCTCCTTGCTTTATAGATGATAATGGTTATCAGTTGAGATAAGAAATGAAAAGATTAAAGATGCCCATTATAGGTTGGAGGAACTACAATGAAAGATCAATTTGCCATAGCCATGACTAATCCTCAAGCAGTACAGCAGGTAGATTCGCGTCGCTGGTACGCATTAGCTCTTATTTTACTTCCTACTTTATTAATTTCACTGAACAACTATATGATGCAGGTTGCCCTTCCGATGATGCAGGCGGACCTGCATGCCAGTTTTTCCGAGGCACAGCTCATATTTACGGGATATTCTCTGGGATTGGCTGTGGCCTTGATATTGGGCGGCAAACTTGGAGATATGTATGGTAGAAGACGCATGTTATGTATCGGGGTGTTGGGGTTTACATTGATGGCTCTGTTAGGGGGGATCGTATCGCAGCCTACGTTAATCATTATGATTCGTGTGCTTCAAGGGATATCAGCTGCCATGATTCAACCCCAGGTTCTATCTATCATGCAAAGCAGCTTTCTTCCCAAAGAGAAGGGACTGGTATTTGCAATTTACGGAGCTATCATTGGGGTTGGGTTTACACTTGGTTTAATTCTGGGTGGATTTTTGGTAGACTGGAACCTTTTCGGCCTGGGCTGGCGCATCATTTTCTTTTTTAATGTCCCCTTTGGGCTGTTAGTGTTACTCTTTTGTCCTATTATTACGGAATCCTATGGCAGATCCGTGCCGAATATGGATTGGGGTGGGGTTTTTCTGTTGCTTCTTGGTTTAATGCTGTTTGTCTATCCGTTGACAACCGGGCAAAAGCAGGGCTGGGCTTTATGGACATGGGGGTGTCTGCTGTTGTCCATTCTGGTTTTGGTTGCTTTTATAGTTACGCAAATGGGAAAAGAAAAGAGGGAAGGCTCGCCTTTTATTTGTCTATCTATATTTAGAAAGAGTTCATTCGGCGCAGGGATATTGACGGTAATTGTCATCTATCTTAGTATGTTTTCGTTCTTCTTTATTTTAAATTATTATGTACAATCCGGTTTGAAATACAATGTTCGATCCACAAGTATGGTCTTTTTGCCGCTTGGTGTTGGCTTTTTTCTCACCTCATTATGGTCGTCCAGGCTAGTAAAGAAGTGGGGGAGCAAGGTGTTGAAATCAGGTATGCTAATCATGGGGATTTGTAGCTTTCTGCTCATTGGATCGTTACATCTAGATGCAATCCATTTATGTCATATTCAAAATATCATGATACTAGGTGTATATGGTCTGGGTCTCGGGATGGCCACAACGCCACTGGCCCATGTCGTCCTTGGTGCTGTATCGGCTGAAGAGGCAGGAACGGGTTCAGGCTTGTTTACGACCTTTATGTACTTGGCTAATTCGTTGGGAGTCGCTCTGATCGGTATCTTGTTCTCTTCCTTGCTCCATCACACGCTTTCAGAAGCTAATCTGTCAGATTATATCAGAGCATTCTCTATTTCTGTGGCAGTGAGTGGAGTTCTTGCCTTGGCTGGACTCAATTGCATTTCATTTTGTTACAAAGATGAAACATAACTGCAAAGTTACTTTAACATAGAGTGGGTACAACATAGATATGACCCCCTTTGAATTATATATATTGCTGGGACCCGAAGCTTCGGGTCCTCTTTTTTTATGATTTTAGGAACGGTTCAGGCTGGTTATCAGCTCTGGAAGCCATTCATTTAGGGAGAGAAATGAGTACCCCTCTGACTGGGCTTTGGACGTATCCATGTACCACGATTGTGTAATACCAAATGGAGACATGTGCTCGTCTGCTGTTTTTTCTTTCACCACAGCTTGTTTTCCCGTTGCCTGCTCAATGATCGAAATGATCTCTCCAATTCTCACTGTACCGTCGGAACAAGCATTTACAGGACCTGTTAAATAAGTGTGACCGAGCCAAAGCAGAAAATCTGCGGCTTCATCGGAACGAATAAATGAGATTTGTGCTGCGGAATTAGGTACTCCGATTTCTCTTCCTTCACGAACATGTTCGATATGAAAATGAAGCCTTTTCGTATAATCATCTGTTCCCAATACAATCGGAAAACGAACAGCGACTACAGGGAATGTAGCTTGTTGCATAAAAACTGCTTCTGCCTGCCGTTTAGCCTCCTGATATGTAAAATCGTCTTTCCCGCCCTTGCGAACCGGGTAAGTTTGAGGATCAAAGATGCTCTCTGTCAGCACTTCCGGGCTCGAATCATAGACGGATAGGCTGGAGGTCACAATATACCTCTTGGCTTTAGCATCAAAAATGCGGCAGGCTTCGCTGGCTTCATCTGGAGAAAAGCAAATATTATCATAAACAACATCCCACACTTGCTCACCTACCGCTTCAGCGAGCGCTTGCCGGTCGGTACGGTCTGCACAGATCCGCTGAACGCGGTCACCAAACGAATCACTTGTTTGGCCTCGTGTGAGGATGGTAACCGAGTTCTCGGAACTCTCCAGCAGACGTTCCACCAGTCTCTTGCCAAAAAAGCGCGTTCCTCCCAATACAAGTACCTTTCTCATACTTTATCACTCCTTCGGAATGGTTTTCATAGATCAGGATTTTGCAAAATTCGATTCCAGTCGCTTATTGTTTTTTTTGCAAAATCCTCAGATATTAAGGTAGACGAAATAATGACTGTAAAGGGTACAGAGCGAATGAAAAGAGCTTAACATACTTTGATGAAGTGCTCTTAGTGCGGAGCCATTTTGCAATCTATCATATACTTAGTTTATTTACATAGTTCATCTAACAATTAAGTAAAAAGAGGAGGATCATAGGCTGTAGTGGAGTCGCATGTCCTGTGGGGGCAGATGAATTTGAACCGGAGTGGCTCATCAAAAAACGAACGTTATGAAATGATCCATCAAATGATGGAACGGCATGAGGAGGCACATCAGGGGAATTGGCAAGAGTTTATGCGACAGAGCGCACAGGATTGGCGCCAATATCCGCAATTGGCACGTAACGAGCTAAGCAGCATTACGTGCCCTGCATTATTTATCGCGGGTGAACATGATGATTTTGCCACTGAAGAGCAGCTTCTGGAATTATGCTTATGGGTCCAAGACTCACGTTATCTAATTGCTCCGGGTTGTAGTCATCGACCGCACATGCTTAGAGAGAAGCCGATCTTAATCAATGATTCTATTCTTTCATTTTTGAACAAGCATGCAATCCGTTGATCATAAGATCAAATTATTCGCATAGCGGTGGAGCAACGCCTAATCTTACTCTCCTAGAAGCTTCAAGAAATTGGCCGGCACCGTAATTTGCTGATTATTTATCATAATCTTCCGAAGCACCTCTATGGAGTCCTCTTCACCTCTAGCGTCTTTAATTTCCTTGATCTCACGATGTAGACGCTCCATTTGGAGATCTAGCGCATTAGCGGAATCCGCTGCGCTCTTTAATTCACGTGTCAGACTTTCGGGAACGGACTGGTTGTACTTATAAAAGATTTTATGCTCCAGGCTGGCCCAGAAATCCATGGCAATGGTTCGAATTTGCACCTCTACGCAGACTAGCTCCTCACAATCCGACATGAATACAGGAACTTGAACCAGCAAATGCAGGCTCTGGTAACCGTTCGGCTTGGGATTCTTGATGTAATCCTTAATTTCCAGCACCTTCAAGTCACTCTGTCTCTGAAGCATGTTACTGACATCGTAAATGTCAGAAATAAAAGAGCAAGTAATACGTAAGCCAGCGATATCCTTAATATGATTTTTGACAGCATCCAGGGATAACTCGCTATTTTTACGAAGCATTTTGTTCATGATGCTCTCAGGAGATTTAAGGCGTGATTTGGTATGCTCAATAGGGCTGTAATCGTGTAATGCTTGAAATTCCTGTTTTAATATTTCAATCTTGGTTTCCATTTCGTCGAGCGCAAATTTATAGATTAGCATAAACCGCGTGATGTCATGCTTTAGCTTTTTGATCTTGTCCATAGGATCTTCCAAGTGCATATGTAATTCTCCTCACACATAGATGTCATAATCTTGCTAAGCATTCGCCTTTGCAATGGGATTATCACCTTATAAATTACAATCCCCAATAATCCCATTGCAGCAGCGTTCGTAAAATCAAATGATTTGCGGAGCGGCAATTCCCACCTTAAATTTTAAAGCGCCACAGGAATTTTACGTTTTTCTTTAAAATAGACCCATTCCCGGAAGCCGATATCCTTCAGCATTGCCTTTACTTCTTCCCAATCATCGCCTACCCGCGAAGGCTTATGGGCATCCGAACCAAAAGTGACCTCCACACCAAAATGGTGCGCTCTTTCTAAAATAGAAGCAGACGGGTACCATCCGCCACTCAGCTTGGTTTTACCCGAAGTGTTAATTTCAATCGCCACATTGGATTCCGCAATTACCCGCAAGGTTTCATCAATGGCTGTATCGGCAGGAATGTCTGAAAAGGCAGGGAAGTTCCCCTTCATTGCGTCAATATGACCTAAAATCTGAAACATGCCGCTTCGCGCAGATTCCTGAATGAGCGCATAGTAGGCTTGTTTGACCTCGATTTTACGAGCGTCGCTTAATTTGTTCCAACGGTTACGGTTAAAAATGCTGTCCCCTTCGACATTGTGAATCGACCCAATGAGGTAATCAAATGGATAAGGAGCCAGAGTGGAACGATATAATTCTGCGAAATCAGGAAAATAATCCGTTTCCAATCCGAGGAGCACGTCAATACGGCCTTCGTATTCCTTTTTGAGCTGTTGTACCTCTTCTACGTATTCAGCAAGCTGTGACTTAGCCATATAAATTTTAGGAAAAGCCTGATCCTGTTCGCTACATAGAAAGGGGGAATGATCCGAAATGCCAATAGCTTGTAAGCCAGATTGAATACCTGCTTCAATATAATCCCGAATGTTGCCGTCTGCATGACCGCAGCGGAAATGATGGGTGTGCAGATCAAATTTCATAGCCTGTCTTCCTTTCGTAACCAAGTTTATATTGCGTATGTTGTTCATAGCGAATTACGTTATTCAGAACTGGTAAAATTCGTCTCCGGCATCCCCTTCAGATCACTTAAAAATTGCTGCATGGCTGAGTTTAGATATCGGCCGGATTTATAAATCACTCCTACCGGATGACTAACTTCCAGCTCGGGAATATGGATCATTTTTAATGTGCCTGCACGCAGTTCCGAAGTGACCGACAGTCTGGAAATAATGGCAGCACCGAGATTAATTTCGACCATCCGTTTGACTTCCTCACTGCTGGACAACTCGATCACGACATGAGGTACGATTTGGTGCTTTTTAAATACATCGTCCACGAATTTTCGTCCCACCGTATCGGGAGAGAGCAGAATAAGCGGAATTTCCCGAAGGGCTTCAATGGTAGCATGTGGTTGTGAGGCCAGCGGATGAGTAGGAGACACGACTAGCTCGAAGGAATCGTAATACAGAACCGAAGTGCTTAAATTGGGATTACGTTCGATCAGATAGCCGATGCCAACATCAATAAGTCCGTTCTCCACCTGCTGATAAATCATTGAGGAAGCCATGGATTGAATGGAGGTTTTGATGAGAGGGAACTGATCCTGAAAGTAGGAAAGCACGCGCGGTAAAATTTGAATAGCGATGGATGTTGTGGTACCCAGCGCAATGTGACCCTGCGGTGTTTCGTTTAGATCGTACAATTTTTGTCTTAATTCCTCAACAACCTCCAATATGCGCTCGGCGTGTTCCAAAAAAACAGCTCCCCGGTCGGTCAGGGTGACGGGCTGGTTGCGGTCAATCAGAATGGTTTTGAACTCATCCTCTAGACTTTTAATTTGGGCGGACACCGCCGGCTGCGTCAAATTGAGAAGTTCTCCGGCTTTGCGGAAGCTCATTGTTTTGGAAATCATGATAAGTGTTTCAAGTTGACTGATGTTCATGAAGTTCCTCCTCTCTTTTCTTAATCTTGTCGCAGCTGTATAGAATGAATATTTTTAGCCAATCCATAGGTTCATATGTAAAACCGTCGTTATGCTTTATTTCATTAAATTATAGGTTATTCGAGCAGGAAGGGCAATGAATCGAAGCAGAGCACCTTAAAGTGTGGTATATTGGGAAATAAAGACTAAAGTCCTGATATCCTTCAAAAATAATCAGTCTAAAATCGGTAAGAAGCAAAGATATAGGACATTATTCACATTTTTTGTGGTTTAGCTATAAAAAATTACCGGGCAGCTGTCGATAAGTGATAGAGAGAGCATTTTGTTGAGGATCGATGCGTTTTACAGTAATATTTAATTAAAAAATTCTAATTTAAATGGGACTTTTGTTGTATGTCTAAAAGCCCATCGTAAAGGGGCGCTTTGATCGTGAAGGCAGAAGTGATAAATCCTTTTTTGGAGTCGGCGCGACGGGTCATTGAACAATTGATCCAAGTATCTCCTTCACCCGGAAATCTTGGTGTGAAAAATGTCGAGCTGGTGGACGACCACATCTGGATTATGATCGGGATGACCGGACAGCTTAGCGGAAATATTGTGTTCGGCCTGAATGAACAGGTGGCGCTACGTATGGTATCAGCGATGATGGGCGGATTTGTGTTGACTGAAATTGATGAGATGGGAAAAAGCGCAATTTCAGAATTGGGCAATATGATTAGTGGTAATGCCAGTACGATTTTGTCCAATCAGGGAATTGTCGTGGATATTACGCCTCCGCAGGTCATGAAATCAGAAAACTTGACCACTTTTGTGCCTCAGCGTGCCCTTTATATTCCGCTCACGGTGGAAGGAATCGGCGAGCTGGATATTCAGGTGATGATCTCTTAATATTAAAGGAGCAAGTTTCCTTAATGTGGAGGGATGACCGTGAGTATACTACAGGACAAGATAGTTGTGATTACAGGTGCATCTAGTGGAATTGGAGCCCTTTGCGCTCAGTTGTTAAGCGAAAAGGGCGCGATTCCTATTTTAACAGCACGCTCGCAGGAGCGACTGAAGCAAGTATCTGCGGGAATCAGCGGTAGGCATGAGCTTATCCAACTGGACGTCACCCGCCAGGAGCAGGTAGAGGCTGTTGCTGCACGAGTATTGGAACAGTACGGACGGGTCGATATATTGCTTAACAATGCGGGCTACGGAAAGTTTGAGTATTTTAATGAAACCGACCTGACGGAGTTTGAACAAATGATGGACGTGAACTACATGGGTGTTGTTCGCTGCATCAAGGCGTTTCTGCCGCAAATGACAGAGCGGGGCCATGGACAGATTGTCAATGTAGCATCAATGGCTGGGAAAATCGGGACAGCCAAATCGTCTTCTTACACGGCGACGAAGCATGCATTGCTGGGTTTCAGCAATGCGCTCAGGCAAGAGCTGCGCGGGAGTGGAGTGACTGTAACGACGATTAACCCGGGGCCGATCGACACACCGTTTTTTGAGCTGGCAGATCCTTCAGGAGGATATGTTCGAAATGTAAGCTGGTTTATGCTACAACCTGATAAGGTAGCACGGCATATCGTAAGAGCGATGGAGCTTGGCAAAGAGGAGGTTAATCTGCCACGGTGGGTATCTCCTTTTCTCAAGCTGTATCAGTTAGCTCCCAGACTAACCGATAGGCTGGGTCATGGCGTGATGAATAAGAAATAAAAGATGTCCCGTAAGCCATTAGCTATGGTGAGGGACATCTTTTATTTTTGTGATTTGGTAACAGGGCTATTTTCGCATATAATGGAGAGTAACGAATTTACGTATAGGGGTTGGACCTTTTCATGACATTGAATTTTGAATCGCTCGGCGTTGAACAAGATCTGTTGGACAAACTGACTGAGCATGAAATTACACAGCCTTCGCCAGTTCAGGCAGAGGCTATACCGGAAATAATGAAGGGAAAGCATGTTTTGGCGCGTTCACAAACTGGCACAGGCAAGACACTGGCTTATTTGTTGCCGCTGTTGCAAGCGATTGATCCACAGAAAAAGGCTACGCAAAAGCTGATACTAGCTCCAAGCCAGGAACTGGCCATGCAAATTGTACGTGAGGGTCAGCGCTACGGAGAGCATCGCGGAATCCGTGTACTCGGTCTGATTGGTGGGGCGGCTATCAAACGTCAAATCGAAAAGCTCAAGGATCATCCACAGCTTGTCGTGGGCACACCAGGACGTGTACGGGAACTCATCGCTTCGAAAAAGTTGAAAATGCACAATATTACAGCCATTGTTATTGATGAGGTGGATCAGATGTTCCAGCTCGGCGGAGCAGGCGATGTAACAAACATATTGGGCACCGCCCAACGTGATCGTCAATTGGTATTCCTGTCCGCAACGCTGAACGATGAGATTCAGTCGCTGGCGAAACGAGAGATGCGTGAATATGTAGAAATTGGGATTGATCCCGACCAGAAGACGGCCAGTGGACTGGAACACTATTACTTTGTATCTGAAGAACGGGATAAAGTGGATATGCTGCGCCGTCTGGTGCGTCATTTTAATCCAAGAAAAGCGCTGGTGTTCGTGAATACAACCAATGCCATCGGGGAGATTGAAGCCAAGCTCAAGCATATGGGGCTGACTACGGCATCCTTGTATGGAGATGCGGATAAAGTCACGCGTAGCAACGTGTTGGCCCGATTCCGCGAGGACAAGCTCAAAGTGCTGGTCGCTTCGGATGTGGCAGCCCGTGGTCTGGATATTGAGGGCCTTGAAATGGTCATTCATTTTGACCCGGCTACGGATAGTCAAGCTTATGTTCACCGTGCAGGACGGACAGGACGGATGGGACGCAAAGGATTGGTGGCGTCGGTTGTTACCGACCGTGAAACGTTCATCATGCGTAAGTTCTCCCGTGAACTGGGCATTGACATCGCAGAGCGTGCGTTGCATGGAGGTCGAGTAGTTGTGCCGCGTCCGGCGGATGCTAAGCGTGCATCTGTAAGACCATCCGAGGCCAGATCCATATCTGACGGAGCACAGACGGAAAACCGTAAGGCACCTGTTCGTACCGAAAACGGACGTCCTGGCAGGAATTCCGCGAACGGTTCAGCTCCAGGCAAGAGCAAAGGAGCAGCCTTGTCCAAAGCAGGAAAAGCACAGCGTGAGCGTGATCGCAAAAACAAGGGTGCACCAAGATGGCTGAAGGAAAAAGGATCAAAACCGAACGAGTAAGGGAGAAGAGGGGGAGCCATGGAACAACAGCCTGTGTTGCAAATTAACGGACTGACCGGCGGATATAGCGCCAAGCGCCCGGTGCTGCATCAGATTTCGCTGGATGTGAAACCGGGCGAAATGGTAGGATTGATCGGTCTGAACGGGGCCGGGAAAAGTACGACCATGAAGCATATTTTGGGCCTGATGACACCGCAGGCCGGAGAAATTCGTGTGCAGGGTCATAAGCAGGATGAAAATCCCGAGGAGTATCAGGGAGCCATTGCTTTTGTACCTGAATCTCCAGAGCTGTATCCTGAAATGACGGTGATGGAGCATATGGAATTCACGGCCAGAGCGTACGGAGTTAGCGAAGCAGATTTCCGCACACGCAGTGATCAAATGCTGGACTTGTTCCGTATGCGGGATAAAAGTGGAAGTATGTCGATGCATCTGTCTAAAGGGATGCGCCAGAAAGTGATGATTATGTGCGCATTTTTAGCGGGACCGCCGTTGTATGTCATAGATGAGCCTTTTTTGGGTTTGGACCCGCTTGGTATTCGTTCCCTGCTTGACTTTATGTTAGAGATGAAGCGTTCGGGTTCGTCCATTCTGCTCAGTTCTCATATTTTGTCCACGATTGAAAATTATTGCGATCGTTTCATTGTACTTCATCAGGGTGCCATCATTGCACAGGGTACGCTGGACGAAGTGACAGCACAGGCGGGTAAGCCGGGCATGCCGCTGGAAGATGCATTTTATGAGCTGGTACAGGGCAGGGAATGAGCATGGATTTGCAACGTTTGCATAAAGAAAGACGTGTAGCGTTCTGGGGACAGGTGCTGCCCTATCTGGGCTATGTCATTCAGAGCGGTCTGGCGGTGGTCTTCGGCTTTGCACTGATTGCCTTTGCCGCATGGTACACGTCGCTGCTGATGCATACTCCACCGGATTTGCCCATCCGCTGGATCATGCTTATTGTGGCTATTCCGATTGCTCATGCGAGCTTTCGTACGTATTTAAACGCGGCGGATATTGTTTTCCTCCGTCCACAGGAGCACGCGATGCACGATTATTTTAAGGCCAGCCGGATTCGGGGTGTGGTGTATAAAATATTCGGTTTGCTATTGCTGTCTATTATCGTGTGGCCGCTGTATATTCGCAGTGATACCGCGCCTAAGCCGCTGCTACTGACCCTGCTACTGTTCGTGCTGTTAAAGCTGCTATTCAGCTACGGCGGCTGGCAAGAGCTTCGCATGGTATCGATTGGCGGGAGTGTAGGCTATCGTCTGCTTCGGTGGGTGTTGGCTGTGCTGATGGTAGCCGCATGGCTATGGCAGCCTCCACTACACAGCGTGCCATTTATCATATTGGTCGGTGTGGTGTACGTGCTTGTTCTGCGTTTTCCGGTCAAGCTGCTAGTGGCTTGGGAAAAGCTGATTCGTACAGAGGGTATGCAGGCTGCTCGGGTGATGCGCACTTTGGGCTGGTTTGTCGATGTGCCCGCCCTTACGCAGAGAGTGACGCCACGTCGTTGGCTGTCCTGGTTGGGAGGTAACATACCTTGGAACAGAAGGGGAGCGTATCGTTACCTGCTGTTTAAGACGTTCCTGCGTACAGAGCCAGCAGGTATTGTCATTCGGCTTGGAATTCTGGGGTTGTTAATTATATATATCACCCATGCTAGCTGGATTGGGATTGCAGTATATTTATTTTTCATATTCCTCATTGGTGTACAGGTCACTTCACTAAGGCAGTATCACAAGGATTCGTTATGGCTTCAGTTATATCCGATTCCTGCGCATAGTCGTCGTGCGTCTTTTCTCGACTTTGTTGTTCGGTTGACGTTGCCGGCTGCTGTGGTTCTGTGGCTTCCTTTTCTGGCAAAAGGAAAGGAAGATCTACTGTCTACACTGCTCACGCTGCTTGGGGGAGTTGCAGTAGTGTTCCTGTTACGAGGCGCTCAAGCCAAAAAATGGCGTTTGGACGGTCAGGATGAAGAAGAAGTGTAATGTGTATCTATGTGAATAAAGTAAAGGCTAATTCGCAAGCAGCAAGAGCTGTCTGCGAATTAGCCTTTTTTTGTATGCTCACTGCTATCGTAGCTGTGGGTGCAGATAATCGTCTGCTTATATGAAGATCGTTTTGCTGATGATAACTAATAAAATGAACAGTACCAGAATTGTTCCTGTGCTTGTAAATGCGCCGTAACCACCGTAACCGCCTCTTGTTTCTTCTGCTCCCATGCTCATTCTCCTCTCGGTCATTGTGATAAAGGATACATCGTATCTTATGAAGTGGATTTTCAGATTGCGTGGGCCAATGCTCAGGTGTGTTGCCGAATCGCCTTATATTTTTCATCAGATGTAGGGGAGGATAGAGGAAAAGGCACGTATTATCGAGAATAGAAGAAGTACGTAGTCATTATCACTTGGAAAGTGGGAAAGACGAGATGCTGGTAGATAAGCTGCTCGTGAACATATTTCTTGTGTTTGTACCGTTATTAGTATATAGCGCTTTGTCAGATCATCGGCATAGGAAACATACCCCGTTGCTTATGGGAGGGGTGTTGGGTGTGTCTTCTGTGCTTTGCCTTATGTTTTCGTACATTTGGTATGGATTATATTGGGATCTCCGATATGTTCCTTTGATCCTCTCTGTTTTATATTTTGGTCCTAAGGCAGGGCTTCTGAATATAACGCTGATAGTGATGGCTCGTATGTATATAGATCCTGAGTCTATGGTGGTGAGCTTTCCCAGCATGATGTTGTGTTATTTGGGCCCTCTCTTGGTAAGAAAAAAGTTTATGCAGCTCAATAGTATGTTGCTTCGGGTGGGCATGAATATGCTAATGAGTATATGGACCAATATTGCCATGCTTATATTTTTGTTAATACATTCCTGGGCCAATGGCAGGCTGGATAAGGATGAGGTCGAGCTGATCCGGGCAATACTCTGGTTCGGTGTGATTCAATTCCTAAGCATTGGAGCCTCCTCTTTCTGGATGGAGTTTAGTTTGGAACGGGAAGAAATGAGAAGAAAGATTAAATATGCTGAGCATCTGAATACCTTAGGTGAACTGGCTGCCTCTATGGCTCATGAAGTAAGGAATCCGTTGACCGTGGTTAAAGGGTTCCTGCAAATGGTTCAGTCAGGGCTAGAAGGGAAAAATCGCAGATATATTGCTTTGGCACTAGCAGAGGTCGATCGGGCTGAAAGAATTATTAGCGACTATCTGAACTTATCCAGACCGCAGATTGGGAACACAGAGCTGATGGATCTGTCTGGCATGGTTCAACAGATTGTTTTGCTTTTGAAACCGATGGCGACCAAGCAAGGCGTAAGACTGTATACTGAGCTAAGGAATGAAATATACGTACATATGGATCGTAATCAGCTGTTACAGGCGTTAATACATGTGACGAAAAATGCGATCGAAGCTGCGGATGATGGAGGCAGGGTATACATAAAGCTGGCGATTCAGGAAGAGAAGGCATGTCTGCATATTAGGGATACGGGAAAAGGCATGAGTCAGGAGCACCTGGAGCGAGTGGGGACTTTGTTTTTTTCAACCAAAGAGGTAGGAACAGGACTGGGAACGGTCGTCTCCTTTCGAATCATTGAAGCCATGAACGGAAGTATACACTATGAGAGTGAGCCCGGAGTCGGAACTGAGGTAGTCATCCTGCTGCCACTCGCACAGAAATCTTTGCTCGCTGCTGAAGGATAGTTTGTTTCGAAGTGTCATTCACAATGGTTCAGCCCATTAAAAAGCGGTATGCGCAACATCTGGCATACCGCTAATGATGCTATATTTAATCTGTTACATATTAGGTGTTCAACAAATCTTGTGCGCCACGGTAAACAATGTCATACAGGTCTTCCAGATACTCTTCCTCGATACATGAGAATGCGATTCGGAGGTCATATTCACCCAGCGCAATTGTTCCTACCCCATATTGTTCCAGCAAATGTGTGCGCAGTCGTTCAGCGGACAAGCCGTTCAGCTTGAGACACATAAAATAACCCGAATTGAAAGGATAGTAGCTCCATACATCTCCGTATTTTCCACTATCGAGCAACGCTTTGACTTTGTTAGCCCGTCCCTTCATAATCTGGAACTTTTCTTTCTTCTGTTGTTCAAAGTCCGTTGACTTGAGGGCATCCAGGACGAAGGTTTGAGATGGGTGAGGACCGCTCGAAATCGTTGCCCGAATAATCCCTAATGTTTTTTGTTCCAGTGCGCTCAGTACATCCTGATGTTCCGAAGCAAAGGTAATAAATCCGACACGGAAGCCCCAAACGAATTCTTCCTTGGTAGCTCCGTCAATTTTGACTGGTAGAATTCTCGGATGAAGTCCAGCTAACTGACCGAATAGTGATTCATGCAGGGAGTCCTCGAAGAACAGACCAAAATAAGCGTCATCCGTCACAACTACGACATTGATGCCCGCTTCCGCGGCTTCCTGGATGGCAGCAACAATTGCTTTACCCTCTTCCACTCCCGGTGTGTAGCCTGTTGGGTTATTCGGGAAGTTCAGCACAACGATCGCTTTGCCGTATTCTTTCTGTGCCAGTAGCGCGTCGCGTAATCCTTCACTATTAAAACGTTGATCCTCTGTGAACAACGGGAAATTCACCAAACGTCCATGACGGCGAATACCGAAAGTCAGCTCATAGTTTTCCCAGTTTTTGTCTGGATAAATGACAGCGTCCCCTTCATCCGTGAACAGGTCGGCAACGATGCTCAAACCGTGGGTCAGCGCGTTCGTAACTACGGGAAGGCCGTAATTTTTCCCAGCCAATGAAGGGTTTTCCTTCAGCATTTTGTCACGCCATACACTACGAAGTTCAGGTTTGCCCGCAGGGGGAGCGTAAGGGTATAAATCCTTGGGATTGTAAGCGGACAACTTCTCCTGAATGACCTCCAAATGCATAGGACCATTGCCTTCTGTAGCAATGCCAATCGTGGCGTTGTACTTTTTAGCAAGCTTCCCTGCTTCTGCGGATTGACTCAAAATCCCTTCTTTTGGGAAATAAATTTCTTTCCCTAAAAGAGAAAGCATTTGATATACATGCTCGTTGCCTGTCTGAATGTTTTGGTTTAACTGCGCTGCCAGTGGATTCATTCCCGTTTCATCCTTCCAAGTCATTTTGATTACATATTATAGCATTACACACGGTAAGCGTCACGCAAAAGCATCTGGAACATAAAAGCGCATTTTTTTGCTTAATGACGGCGCTGAGCTTATATTATAAATTAACGGGATAAAGGACAACCAAAGATGAACAAGAGGAGGTGCAGATTTTGCTGGATACATCTGCGTCATCGTTTATCCTGTTGTCGGCTTTCGCCAAAATTGTGTGCGAGCCGGGCTGGAAGTGGCAGGTACGCGAGAAGCCGATGCCAAACTATGATTTATTTTATGTATGGAGCGGAGAAGGAACAGTGATCTTAAACGGGACGTCGTATCCGGTAAGCAAGGGGAGTTGCTTCCTGTTCAAGCCGGGGGATGATACCCGTGCCACACATAACCCGCAAAAGCCGCTCATACTTACCTATATTCATTTTGATCTTATCGAACAGCCAAAGCTTATCCCTGCAAGCTACCGTATGCTGGAGGAAACGTTCGAGGTAGAGCATATGCTTGCCAGATACGTTCGACTACGTCTGGAGCGTGCTTACGGAGCTGACGAGGAAGGCAAGCTGATCCTGAAACAACTGATGATTCATCTGCTGCGTGCGGACCGCAAGGAGCCTCAGGAGCAACAGGCCAGTAACCAGCTCACCGAGGTCATTCGGGAAACGGCCAACTATGTGCGTCAGCATCCGGGACTTCCTCATCGCGTCGAGGATTTGGCTGCACGGGCGGGGCTGTCACCGCGTTATTTTTCGATTAAATTCAAGGAGCTGCTGGGTGTGTCCGCGCAATCTCATATTATCAGCATGCGGATTGAGCGTGCACAGCATCTATTACTACATGCCGGAATGAATGTGACCGAGGTGGCAGAGGCTCTGGGGTATCGTGACATCTTTTTTTTCAGCCGCCAATTCAAGCAGTATACGGGGAAAAGTCCGTCTGAGATCCGGTAATGCTATGGACGGTGGACAAGCTGTTTCGGATTTAGGCGTAATGGGATTAACGAATAACGAATATAAAGGATAAATTCCAAAAAGGACCCGAGCAGTTACGCCGGGTCCTTTTTTTATGAGCAATTTAGCATCATCCGATCCCGATGCTCATATGTGTAGCTATAATACGGTTACGGTAAATTCACTTATGCTTTGGGATCATGTCGAAAGCAACCCAGACGTTGTCCCATTTTCACCGCATCCCCCGGCTTCAATGCGGGGTCTGGATCAAACGTGCCGTTTTCAGTTAGCAAAACGACAGTTGATCCAAATTCGAAATAGGCGAGATCGTCTCCTTTTGTCCATGAGACGGCTTTATCATCCGTATATTTGATGCTACTCACATTCATTGCGCCAACCTTGACGACCGCCACCTCACCATATTCATGGGCAATGTACGTAATCTGTCGTTCATTGCGGCTAAGAACTGCTCGCATATGTTGCAAGCCGAAGTCATTCACTGGGTATACCTTGCCGCGCAGATGTTCTTTTTCTACCAGCGTACCGGATACTGGTGCATGAATGCGATGATAATCCGTCGGGCTGAGATAGAGTACAAAAGCATAGCCGTGTGTGTATTTTTCAAGACGCGGAGAGCGGTTAAGAAGCTCTTCCAGCGTATAGTCCTGCCCTTTGACATCCAAAAGAGTGCCGGACGTAATTGGGCCAGTGAAAGTAATCCGTGCATCCACCGGACTGGTCATCACCTCGGCGTTCGTATCAATCGGGCGCATGCCCGCTTTTAATTTGCGTGTAAAATAGGCGTTCAGGGAACGGTATTCCTTCCATTCCTGTTCCGCCTCATGCGTCTGGATCTGGTACGTACGTATAAAGGTGGGGATAAAAAGTCGGCTTGCACCGCTTTGCGCGAAGGAGCCTACAATCCGGCACACCCACTTGCGCGATGATAGCTCCGTCATGAGCCGCAGCCACTGTTTTGCCATTACAGATCCCCCTTGTTCATTTCCGAGCCGTCTTGGCCGGAACCTGTCCGGCCGCTCTGAACTATATTGACACAGAATGTGACGTAAATCAATACAGTGGACGGCCTGGTGAACGTTCGGTGTCTGACGAAGGCATCCGTTCGAGAAGCCAACGAGCGTAAGCCATCGGCTGAGTGTATGTTTCTTTCCAGACATTGTGCATGCCCGCCTGGCTGAAGCCATAGCGCTGATCACGACCGTTGCATTCGATAAAAACAATCTTGCCCTCATGGGTAATTCCCAGATCCAGACCGACGTCGGCGAGACGGGGAAGGGTTTGTGCCAGTCGGTGCACGATTTGTAACGAGAGTCGCTCCAATTCATTCATCAGCCGGACTGCGTTCGAAGTCTGAACCGTCTCGGTTTGTGATAATACCTCCAGTAGGGAACGGGCCGTACCGCCCTGTGCAACATTGGAAACGAAGGTGTGGGAAGGAGCAATTTTAGCATACATGCCTGTCACACCCCAGATACCGCCATATCCGCGCTGAACTGACACACGGACATCAAACGGACGATTATTGTTCAAAGCAAGCGGTATGGTTTCCTGTACGATATGAGGCACATGCAGCAGTCGTTTGTGTAGAAATAATGGGAGTTCCCCAACATTCAAACGTAGTGTGGACCAACGCTCAGGTATAGCCGGATGAGCACATTGCAAAGTCCAGCCTCCGCGGGAATGCCGCAGACGCATAATTCCTCTACCTACGCTACCGCTACTGGGTTTAATTACAACATCTCCGGTTTCCTCCATCAAGGTATGGATGGAGGAAAGGTTGCCTTGCAATGTTTTGGGGAGGTGGATGCGTAGCAAAGGGTCTTCTTGCAGAATTGCATGTATATGGTCTTTGTGGAAACGGTTTTGTTCATTAAAAATATAGAATCCCTTTTGTACAAGCTTGTTGATATCGCTAGCATTTTCATTTTGCCGATAGAGAGTCCGATTGTGGATGACCGGCGGCAACGGAAGAGTCATCTGCCGATACTCGTTGCCGTGTTTAACAAAAGCCCGGCATGTTCCGGTCGCTATATGAATATCCTCCAGACGAAGAAAGCAGGGGATGAGCTCGTAGCTTAACCCGGCGTCCTCGTAATTGGCGATAGATTCATATCGCGTCCTCATGGCGGGAATGCCCCGGTAGGTTGCCGGGTTGAGCATGACGCCGACATGCAACATGAGTATGTCCGCCCTCCTTGTAGTCACTCCAACTGATCATACTGTGATTCTAGTCCATCATATGTATCAAAGATCGGCCAGGCATGGACGCTAGCCTTGCGGTAAGCCCAAAGTTAGAAGCGAGGCACCTTTCAGGGAGGCGGACGATATGATACAAGATGATTGTTGAAGAGTGTTGGAATAGGGTCAGAAAGTAGGTGAGGTGATGCAGAGGCCGAAGGTAGCAGTCGTTACACCGGGCTCCTTTGTTATACCTTCGCCCCGCAGCAGTTCTGTGGAGCGGGTAATTGCCCACATGGTACCGTTGGCTAGTCATGAGCTCCAAGCGCAGATCTATGGCATAAAGGGAGCAGAGGCACCTGATCATGGCGATGTCGACGGAATTCCCTGCATGCGTTATAAGCGGGGAGCAGGTTATATTTCTGAGGTGATTGCTGATTTAAAGAGATGGTTACCAGCGGTAGTAGATGTACACAACCGTCCAGCAGTTGCGTATGCAATTCGCGAGGCTTTACCCGATAGTCGGGTTGTGCTGACTTTGCATTCGACCACGTTCATCCGGGAGCCCCACCTCAAACGGGAGGAGATGGGTAGGCTGCTGGCATCGATGGATCGCATTATCGTGAACAGTGCGTATTTGGGGGCAATCGTAGCTTCTGACTGTCCCGACGCGGTCAGGGAACGCATCGTCATAAACAAGCTGGGTATCCATCCTGGCGATTTCCTGCCAAGGTGGACTCCTGCAGCAGAAGCGGCCAGATCGGCGCGATTGGACGATTTCGGCTGGTCAAGCCGCCAAATCGTGTTATTCGCGGGCAGACTGATGCCAGGAAAGGGCGTTCACCGACTGCTCAAGGCCCTGCGGCATGTCGTCCGCACCTGCCCGGACGTACTGCTGCTCATTGCAGGCAGTGCCTATTACGGGCATGATCGCCTCACGCCGTACACGACGTCGTTGCATCGGCAGATGCGTAAACTAAGGTTGGGGAAGCATGTGCAATTCCTAGATTATGTTCCGCATCCAGCATTGGCCTCGCTATATCAGCTAGCCGATGTGACCGTTGTTCCTTCAGTGAAGGATGAGGCCTTCGGGCTGGTCAATCTGGAAGCCATGGCAGCAGGAGTGCCTGTGGTCGCTTCACGAATCGGCGGTATTCCGGAAGTTGTACAACACGGCGAGACAGGCTGGCTTGTGTATCCGTCTCACGGTGAGCAGGAAATGGCCGATGCCATCATCAGGCTGCTCCAGCAACCTGGCTTGCGACGACGGATGGGAGAAGCCGGGCTTGACGAGGTACGAAGACGATTTTTATGGCAGCACTCAGCACAACGCTGGGCACAAATCATAACGGACTGCGCAACGGAGTGACGTAGGCGCTGTTACGCGCATAGGCTATCTTATAGGCATTAGCCATGATTTCCAGCCGGGTGAATGAAGCGGGGCGACCGCTGGTTCACTCCTGTGCCAAAGGAGCGATCACCATGAACCATCGTACGAACCATAGCCCTAAGGATAAAAGAACAGCGCGGCGTAACCTTTCCAATGCAGTTCCCTCACCCCGTGTTAACAAGGAGAAAGCGGCTTCGACCTCCGGCAGTCATAGACTGAGCCAGCGCGGGACGGCAACGGTCCCTGCCCCCGTAGAGAAGGATACCTCGGTTCAAGCTATAGAGGAAGCGGCATGGAAGAAGCATAAGCTTCCCAAAACGCTAGAGGAAGCGATGCAGATGAATCGAGCATCTGTACTGCTGTTGTCTGTGCCTGAGTCAGATACGGAAGGCAGGATGGATAACGATAAACCGTCTATTACGACGGAAGATCAGGCAGAGCAAGATTCATTACTGGATTGTTCCATAACCAGTATTCACATTGCGGAAGGAAGACACCGCCCAAAGCAACGCGTGGTCTTGCCTGAGCAAGATATCGATCCAGCTTTCGATACGGAGAAAGAATTAGACTTGAATGCCATTCACGACGAATCAGCGACCAGTGACGAGGCTTCTGACGATCATATAGCTTCATCTCAATATGGGAGCATTTCTTTTCATCTCCCCGCACGAGCGGATAGGGGCGAAGTGAGCGTTATATTTGAGAAGCCTTTTATAGATACACAATATGTAATCACTGCCAGTGCGAGTATACCGGGAGTGCTGGTATCCGTCACACAACGTCAGAGGTATTCAGCAGTACTTACTGTGGAACGCATACACTCAGGTCCGATATGTGAAGGGTTGGTCCTTTGGATTGCGATGGGGCAATAATAAGAAGCCAGGAATATAAGTTGCCAATAATCAACTTCATACTAGAAAAAGGCGTCCCACAGTGGGACGCCGTATACATAAGAGGGAAGGGGGAAAACTTGTAATATCGGGGAAGTTTGTATTTATTACTTATCTCACACCTACAGCGTCAAAAGACTTAATAGCAGAGGTTACGGCTATTGAATTTTCACCATAACTATCTTTGGCCGCTTGGATAACAGCGGCACGCGCGGTGGAGAAGTTAGACGTGGAAGTCAGATAATTGGTGAAGGCATTATAATAAATATATACGGCTGCATCACGTCCGATTCCATCTACCTTGACACCATGGAAGGTGCCTCCTTGTGCCAGTAGATAGTAGGCTTTATTAATAATGCCACTATTAATATGGGCTCCACCATAATCCTCGTTGTTAGGATCAGGATAGAGATTGCTGTAGTGATCGACTTGACCGTATTTGACAGGATCGGAAAGGGAGCGAATGGCGTCGCCCTTAATATTAGGGGTATAAGCGACTTTGCCGAAGTCCCAATTGGTACGCTCAATGTCGTTGCCTATAATATCTGAGATGGCTTCACTTAATGCACCAGATTCAGCGAAATACACGAGCCCTGATGAATGCTCGGTCACACCGTGTGTCAGCTCATGGGCAACAATTTCAAGGTCGCTGCTGAAAGGGGCAAATAACGTGCCGTCTCCGTCTCCGTAAAGCATATGAGTGCCGCCCCAGTGGGCATTATTGTAGTTCTTTGCGCCGTAATGGACTGCCGAAGCGATGGCCATGCCATGCCCGTCAATGCTGTCGCGTCCAAATCTATCCTTGTAATAATCGTAAGTGCGGATAGCGTAAGCGTGGGCATCCACCGCAGCCGGATCTTCCCATACGTTATCTGAATCTGTATACAGGGTGCCGGGGAGCGTCTCGGTGTTGTGGACGTTATAAGTTAGGATTCCTTTACCACGAGTCGTATCCTTTAGTTGATACTTCTTGCCCGAAGCTGTTGTTTCAAATGTTTTGGTATCACCGAATACACCGCGCCCTGTGCCGATCACTTCGTTAAGGATGTCATACTTGAATACGATTTTTCCATCATTAGCGTCAATAAAGTAACGTGTGCGCAGCAGAGTGGGTTGTAAAGTATTAACTTCGGTTACATAGACTAGACGTGTTGAGTCTCCATCGGGATAGATATACAGTTCTGCTTTAGGGTCCACGCTTGGTTCCAGATTGGCAATTTTGGGGATAGAGGATGCAGGCTCTACCGCTTCCAATTTACTGTCCTCCAGTTCAGCTGCTTTATCCAAATCCAAGGAGTCCTTATCAAGAGAGATTGATAATTCATTGTTAGATGCTTTTTCGTAAGTGTCTTTACTTACACTACTTGTATCCTCGTAAGGTTCAGGAACGATTTGGACGGAGGAAGAGAGAGATTGAACCCGTATAGCTGCATCTTCATATGCGGTATATACAGCCTCAGTAGCACTGATTTTTGGAGTTGTATTTTCTTTAGCATCGGCTTGTTGATCTTCTGAAATGACCGCTCCCAAATAAGAGGTGATTTGACCAGACTTGTTTACATGGATGGTCTGTTCGGCTCCAAATACGGGAATTCCGTCTACGTATTGTTTTAACCGATAATGCTTTGTACCAAATTTGTCACTGGTACGATCCACGATACGAAATTGCTCGCGCACATGGGAACCGATGTGGGTATTGTCCAGACTCAATAATGTTTTTTGTTGTCGATTTAAAAAGCTCCAGACCAGATTGTCGCCTGTTACCGTTGAAGGGGACTTCCAGTTCACCGTTTGGAATGTTGGCGTAAACTGAGTCGGATCGGGAACAGAATTTTCAGCTGCGGAGGCCCCCGGCGCTATAGATCCTAATAACATAGCCCCTCCAAGAAGTGAAACCCATACTTTTTTCAATTCATACTCACTCTCCCTAATTAATGTTGGGGTGAAAAACACCCTGTTTGCAGAAGCTATTCGTCATATATGTAAGTCTTGTTGCTCCTTTGAAACGTGAAGAGGATTGAAAAAAATTACCTTATGTAAAATATTAAGGTTTATTTTTTTGCAATCTCATCGTCTTGGCTCTGATATTAGCACAGAGGTTGTCGAACGAGAAGGTTAATTTTACAAAATACCCCAAAATGAATCTTTAGTCCCTGATTTACTGTTTATTTGTCTTATTTAGTCGAAAATGATCGAAGGGACCCGATGAACAAGAAAAGGGCGCCCCTTTGAGGGGACGCCATAAATAAGGGGGGAAGGGGCGCAGACTTGTACACTGCACCCCTATTTTTTCGTCCATTGTATGAGTCAGGGCCAAGTGACAGTTGCACAACGGCAAAGGTCTATGGACGGGATATGAGGATTATAGCGTATATGATTTAGTTTACGCCTACAGCGTCAAAAGATTTGGCAGCTGCAGTTGCTTCTGCTGAGTTCGCACCGTACTGATCTTTTGCTGCTTGGATCACAGCAGCGCGTGCGTTGGAGAAGTCGGAAGAAGAAGTCAGGTAGTTCGTAAAGGCACTATAGTAAATTTGAACCGCTGCATCGCGGCCAATTCCATTTACAGTTACGCCATGGAAAGTACCACCTTGTGCTAACAGATAGTAGGCTTTATTGATAATACCGCTGTTCGTATGAACGCCGCCGTTATCGGAGCTGCCTGTATACAAGTTGGAATAGTGATCTGGTTGATCGTACAGGGTAGGATTGGACATAGAGCGCAGAGCATCGCCTGCAATGTTTGGCGTATAAATATCATCGCCTACAAGCCAATTTTTACGCTGAATGTCATTACCGATGACGTCCGAGAAAGCCTCATTCAATGCACCGGACTCTCCGTAATACTCCAAATTCGAAGTATACTCTGTGACACCGTGCGTAAGTTCATGACCTACCACATCGGGGTCCCCGCTGAATGCGATAAATGTGCTACCGTCCCCGTCTCCATAAGTCATTTGGGAGCCATTCCAGAAGGCGTTGTTGTAACGGCTACCGTAATGGACTGTCGAACGGAGTTGCAGCCCGCGTCCGTCAATGCTGTTGCGTCCAAATTTGGCCTTATAGTAATCATATGTTTTGGCAGCATACGTATGGGCATCCACGCCGGCTGGATCATTCCATACATTATCGGCATCGGTCAGAATGGTACCTGGGATGCTTTGACGGTTGGAGGCCGTGTAGGTCACAACCCCGTTACCGCGCGTTGTATCTTTTAACTGGTAGCTACTTCCGGAAGCAGTTGTGGTGAATGATTTGGTATCACCAAGCACACCTTTACCTGTGCCTGTCGCTTCATTAATGATGTCATACTGGAATACGATGCTGCCATCATTGGCATCAATAATGTAGCGAGTACGCAGTGGGGCAGGTTCTAAAACATTGACTTCTGTTACATAAACCAGCTGCAGGTCATCCCCTTTAGGATAGAAGTACAGATCGGCTTTAGGATCTACTTCTGGCTGCAGATTAGCGATTTTGGCAATGGAACTTTTTTCTGCTTCCACCGCTTCAATTTTGCTATCTTTCAGGGCAGATGCTTTATCAAGACTCAGCTCGTCCTTATCAGTAGATAGCGTTTTTTCGTTGTTAGCTGCTTCGGCGTAAGTGTCTTTGCTTACACTGCTTTGTTCCTCAACATCTTTAGAAATCGTATCGTCGGAGGTAGGGAGGGCTTCAATCCGTGCAGCTGCTTCTTTATATGCAGTGTAGACCGCTTCAGAAGCGCTGATTTTTGGAGTTGTACCTTGCGTAGCTTCAGCTTGCTGATCCTCAGTAACCACCGCTCCTAAGTAAGAGGTGACCTCACCAGATTTGCCCACATGAATAGTCTGTTCAGCTCCATATACGGGAATCCCGTTTACATACTGTTTCAGCCGATAATGGCTCACACCGGACTTGTCGCTTGTGCGATCAACGATTCGGAATTGTTCACGTACACTAGAGTCGTCCGCACCCAGTAACGATTTCTTTTGCCGATTCAAATAGCTCCATACAATGTCGTCCCCCGATACCGAGGAAGGGGCTTTCCATTGCTCGGCGTGAAAGGTCGGTGTAAGCTGAGTTGGCCCCGAAACGGAACTCTCCGCTGATGCACCAGACGCGACAGACCCTAATAACATAGCTCCTCCAAGAAGCGAAACCCATACTTTTTTCATTAAAAATTCACTCTCCTCGATTAATGTCAGGATGAATCATCCTGTCTTGAATAAGGCATTGCGCCATTTATGTAGGTCGTGTTGTCGTCTGGAATAGAAGAAAATGGAACATGAAGAGAAATACCGAAGTGTTTTTCATGAAGCGTACGTGAAAAGAGGGTACTGCAATATGAAGCATGTAGCCTAAAAAGGTGACAAACTCCTCCTTTCCTGTCGTATATAAAGAAAATAGAATAATGGTGGATAATGGAAAAAGTTGTCTTATGCAAAAAAAACAAATGTTGATTTTTTGAACTCCCATCATCTGGCTCTGATATTAGCACAGAGAATGACGGACGAGAAGATCTATGTCACAAATTTATCCAAAATGATTCTTTAGACCCTAATAACTCATTTATTTAATAGGATTAATAAGTTTTGTAAAATAAAGTCGAAAATTGCTGTGTCGAAAAGACTCCACGATTGCCGTTACACACGGCTTTTGGACCGCATAGGTTATGTTGAACTGTCCTAATCATGCTGTCCATCTATACAGCAGGAAGGGAGGTGAGACGGGAGCATGAAGAAGCAGGGAAGAGCTGGATACAAGATCAAACGGAGGCGGCATTCCGGCGCTTACTATCATTCCAAGATGTGGCTGCCGTTACGAATGCCGAACATGCATAAGAATCCGGTAACCCCTGCCATGAGGGAGGTACTCGACACGGAGAGAGGGGCACAGAGCGGAGAAGAGCGACCATCTGAACTGTCATCAGTGGGAAAGTTTTTCGTATCTGTCATTATCCCGGCCATGAATGAGCAAAAAAAAATCGGAGCTGTGATTCGCGAAGCGCGCCGTGTCCATCCACATACAGAGGTTATCGTCGTTGAGAACGGATCACACGATAGAACGGCGAAGGTGGCAGCAGCGGCGGGAGCTCGTGTACTTTCTTTCCCGGAACCGCTCGGACATGATGTTGGCCGTCGTATTGGAGCGGAGGCAGCATCCGGACAGATCCTGCTTTTCCTGGATGGGGATATCGTCATTCCCTGCGTTAGACTCCGGCCGTTTATACACGCCATATGTGCAGGGGCGGATGTGGTGCTGAATGATTACCATGGACCTGTGAATCGTACGCCCGTACATCCTGTAGTGGAGGCAAAGCATGTATTGAATATCTTGTCGAATCGTGCTGATTTAGGGGGAGCATCTATGACTGGCATTCCACACGCCATAAGTCAAAAGGCTCTAAAGGAAATAGGTCTAAAGCCCTTGGAGAAACCTCCTTTATTTCAAGCTATGTCCATCGCCTCCGGGTTACGAGTGGTGACTGTATATGGAATAGCTGTCGGTAAAATAAATGCGACACGTAAAAAACAGAACGGCAAGGACCCGCTGGCAGATGTAATTGTTCAGGATCATCTGGATGCCATTGCCTGGCTTACATCGCGTCTGGGAACGCGTGCGGGATATACGGATTTGGGGCGCAAACGGATCAGAGACGAGGTGAAACTGTGAGTAGACAGTATCGCAGAGGGAAGCGTGAAGAACCGAGCTGGGGGATCAGACGTGTTCAGCGAAAACGAGGAACGACGACTTCAATGCATAGCCGTAGGGTGAGAAAGCCCACACCTCGGGCGAAAGGAATGACCGAAGTGACTCCGCCTGTGGAACGCGAAGTTCCGGGAGATATTGTGTTACAGGGAACGGCAGCGGCTGTGGTCAGCGCCTGTAATGAAGAGTCAACGATTGACCGGGTACTGGGTGAGCTGGAAAAACTTCCATTTACGGATATCATTGTCGTATTGAACGGCTGCACGGACGGCACGCGCTCCACCGTAGCCAAACATCATCCCAGTGTGACTCTCGTCAACGTGCCGGATCGACTGGGGCATGATGTTGGCCGTGCAGTAGGTGCGCGTATGACGCAGGCTGATATTGTGCTGTTCGTGGACGGAGATTTGCCGATTCCAGCATCTGATTTGTTACCTTTTCTCCACGCGGTGGATCAGGGAACGGATGTTGCGCTTAATGATCTGGGCAGACATTTGCCGCCCTATGCCCAGCAGGACAGCGTGACACGGTGCAAAGCATTCCTGAATCGCGTACTACGCAGGCCGGATCTGGGAGCAAGCTCATTGACTGCCGTACCGCATGCCTTATCTCGGCGTTTACTGGATCAGCTTGGCTCAGCCGTGCTTGCCGTACCGCCAAAAGCCCACGCCATGGCAATTCTGCATGGCATGATCGTGGCGGCAGTACATGCTGTCGATGTCATTAAAACAAACCGTAAGCGGACCTTCAATGTTGGCAAAGGGAACGCTATGGAACAGTTGATCGTCGGTGATCATGCAGAGGCACTGACGGCGGTGTTTCAGGTAGCCGGGTATTCCCCGCTCGGGCCTGTTCCAACACGGGTAGACGTTGCCAAAGGGAGGAATGCACAATGAGTCTGACGAGCATCATTATTCCGACTTATAACGGCCTGCATCTGTTAAAGCCGTGCATTGAGGCGATTCGGACACATACGATAGATGTACCGTATGAAATCATTGTTGTGGACAACGCTTCGAATGACGGAACGGATGATTTTTGCGCATCCGAGCGGCTGATCAGCATACGTCTTCCTGAAAACAGAGGCTTTCCAGCAGCATGTAATACGGGGCTCCGGCTGTCTTCCGGTGACCAGTTCGTTATTTTAAACAATGATGTGACGGTTACGCGGGGATGGCTATCGAATATGTTGGCTGCATTGCAGAGCGAAAGCATAGTGGGATTGGTGGGACCGGTGACGAATTACGTCAGCGGTATTCAGCAGATACACGGATTAGAAGGAGATTTGGCCAGTTGTCTGAGATATGCGGAGCAGAATAATGCAAGTAATCCCTCCAGATGGCAGGAGGTCAAGCGGTTGGTCGGATTTTGTTTGCTGTTCCGGCGCGATCTGATGGAACGGATCGGATTGCTGGATGAACGGTTCAGCCCCGGACATTATGAGGATGACGATTATTGTCTACGCGCACGCGTGCATGGCTACAAGCTGCTCATGTGCAACGACTGTTTTGTCTATCACGAGGGGAATGCGAGCTTCTCACGCTCGGAAACTTCCTGGATGGAAGAGCTGATCGAGCGGAACTATCGTTTGTTTATAGAGAAATGGAGTATAGATCCCAGAATGTTCATCGAAACTGGAAACGCTGGGGTTGTATGCACTGAACATGCTGTCGAAGGAGGAAGGAAGATATGAAAGGGGTTATTCTCGCAGGAGGAACCGGATCGCGCCTTCATCCGTTGACTACATTACTCAACAAGCATCTGCTTCCGGTCGGCAAGTATCCCATGATCGTATATGGTATCGAGAGGCTGCGACAGGCGGGGATCACCGATATGCTTATTATTATTGGTAAACAATCGGCCGGACTGTATACCGATTTTTTGGGCAGTGGCAGCGATTATGGTGTCCAACTGACATACCGGATTCAAGAAAA
Organism: Paenibacillus sp. cl130; assembly: GCF_900116035.1. Taxonomy (NCBI): domain Bacteria; kingdom Bacillati; phylum Bacillota; class Bacilli; order Caryophanales; family Paenibacillaceae; genus Paenibacillus; species Paenibacillus sp. cl130. The sequence goes on along the minus strand of NZ_FOYG01000006.1, from coordinate 218,946 downwards.
GGCGGGCGGCATTGCGGAAGCACTCGAACTGGCAAGAAGCTATATGCAGGCAGAAGAGAAATTCACTGTTTTGTTAGGTGATAATTTGTTCAAGGAAGACTTGGGACCTGTGATCGAACGGTTCAAGCAACAGCCCCCGGGGAGCGCCAGAGTGTTGTTGAAAAAGGTGGCAGATGCTCGTCGTTACGGGGTACCCGTATTTGATCCTGAGCGCCCGGAGAGCATTATGCGGATTGAAGAAAAGCCACAGCATCCCCAATCCAAATATTGCGTTACGGGTATCTATATGTACGATACTGCCGTGTTCGATAAGATCCGGCAAATTACACCTTCGGCACGCGGTGAGCTTGAGATCACGGATGTTAACAACTGTTATGCCGCTGAAGGCAAGCTGGAATATGATATTTTACGGCGTTATTGGAGCGACGCAGGAACCTTCGATTCCCTCCAGGAAGCTGGAGTGAAAATGAAAGGACTTCTACCCTGATCTCAATGAAACACCATCCGGCCGGGCCAGGCATATAGTATAGGCATAATGCCACCCGGAGGAGTGAACGGCATGAAACGCCTGAATATGCAAAGGAAACACAGCAAGCGGCTCGGAAAGAAAGGCTATTGGTCAGGATTTAAAAGGGGCCAGGAGCAAGGCAACAGGTTGGGCCAGGCTTCGTTCGGCAAGGTTTTTGAAGGCGTCAGTATTATCATTCCGTCCTGCAATCAGCTTCAACAGCTCCGTGCATGCATTCACCGTATTGAGGAGAATACGAGCCATCCTCACGAAATTATTGTGGTGGACTGCGGCTCGACGGACGGGACATCCACCTATTTGCTCCGTAAAAGCATCGCTGTGCGTTATGCGCTGTTAAAAAAGGATGTTCAAATGATAGGTAGCCTGAATCAGGGGCTGATGATGGCAAAAGGCACAACTATTGTGGTACTGGATCAAAACTCCATGGTGACCCCCGGCTGGTTGGATCGGTTGTTAGCGTGTTTATACAGCGATCCGCGTATCGGTGTTGTTGGGCCTGTAACGAATGGTCCATTCAAAGAACAGCAGATTGAGGTTCCTTATATGAACGAAAATGGAGCACGTCAATTTGCCATGACCTACAATATGCCTAACCCGGATGCATGGCGAGAGACCGAAAGCTTAGCCGGATTTTGTTTATTGCTGCGCAGAGAGACACTGGAAAAAACGGGCTACTGGGACGAAGGCTGCCACAGTACTCAGGAAGCCCATGCAGATTGGCTACTGCGTGTGCGTTTGTTGGGGATACGTATGGCAATTGCTGGAGATGCTTTTATCCATTATGAGGAAAGAGATCGGGATACGGTGTATGCTTTTCCTCAAACGACCGAAAAAAGCGGTTCAATGGAGGAAAGCAGCCGGAACCGATCCTTTTTTGTACAAAAGTGGGGGGACGCGGATAAGCTGTTCCACAACCTGAAATTCAGTACAGCGGAGACGGACGGCCAGATATCAACAGGTAACGAAACACACGTATCAGCGGCAAGCTTTTATCCCATCGGAGCGGTTGTTCAGGGACCGTCTGGAGCAGTATTTCGGTTAGAGCCGGGAAGAAGGCGGTATCTGCATGGAGTCAGTGCTGCGGGAGGTGAAAATGTGCGCCCTGTTAGAGTGTCTCAGCTGGATTTGTTGGTGCTTCCCTTGGTAGGGAAGCCGGAGGCCACAGTTTCCGGCAGCATTGATGCACCTGTAGCTGAGCCGCCAGAGGAACCTATTCCTGTACTGGCGGCTCCCGATCTGGAGAACATGTCCATGCTGCCCACACTGAATATACCGGCTCAACGCAAGCGATGGATCGAGGTATTGTATGCTGAGGGCGGGCAACTGTATCAAATCGGTAACGGCTGGAAAAGGCCGTTCCTTACCCTGTACGCTGCGATGAGCTGGCGGGCAGAGGACTACCGAATTCAGTTTTTGTCTCCCGGAGATTTGTCGGCTTTGGTGGAGAAGCAGCCTATTATTGCTCCACCAGTGCTGCGCGGGCATCTGTAATGATCTGAATAGGCGCTTTTAGGCGGAACCGACTACTCGCTGCGGCATACGCTGTAGTAGCGGAAAGCCCGTAGGTAATTCGTGCGTTCCGCACGGCGGAGCACATAAAGGAGGGGCTTATGCATAACGAGTTAGATGATTTGCTGATCCACATTTCGCACTCGCAGCAGCAGATGTCAAGGTTGTTGGATGCGGAACGTCAGGTGGTTGTGCGCATGGCGCAGATCATACATGAACTGCCAGATGAGGAGCCGCGTTTTGATGGAATTCCGGGCATTCTCGACAGCTCGGGACAAGTAAACAAAAGCATTGTGGCCTATCTGAACGGTATTGCCGATCTTCAGGAAGCAATGGCTGAAATGCTCGTTCGTGTCGTGAAGGAAACGGCATACCCGGAAGAGGAGTAACGTAACAACCGAGGGCAGGGAGTGAACACATGAGTAGGGAACAAGCAATGATTCACATGCTGGACGCAGCCTCCAAAATGCAGCGGAATGTGTCTATGATTCTGGAGGCCAAGGCGGTCGAAGCAGAAAAAGTGCGTAATTGGGCGCTGAACCATCTGGCGCCCCACGCCTTTGAAACCGATGAAGAACAGCTGGGACGACCTTTGGAGATTCACGAGCAAATGGTGGAAATGCTGGAGGGATTAACGCGGCTTCAGACTGGACTTTGCAGCAATCTCAAAGCATTGCTGGATCAGGATGAGCAGCAGGGTGGCGGCATGGAAGGGATGATGGGAGGAATGGGCTCGGGGGATATGAACTAATGAGCATGAGGCGTGAACGTGAGATCAAGCTGGATATGATGGAGTCTATTGCTGCCAGCCAGCACGCCGTTGCTCGGATGCTGACCAGTCTTGCGGACTTGACGCCCCATGCGGATATGTCGGCTACCCGTCTGGAAGAAACCATTCGTATACTCAGCAACTACCAGGGAGAAATCACGCAAATGTTGGCGGGTATTCCATTAAGACGACAGGTATATGGGAAACCGACTAAGCCGTGGCTCCATGTGCCTGTTCAGAAAAATGAAACCACCACGAGAAAGCAAAGGAGGAATGAAAATGAGTACAAGGTGGGAACGCGCCACTCGGGACAAAGCCCGCAAAAGACGTAAAGATGCCCGGCGTTCCAGCATGCGGAGATTAAAACGGAGAAGAAGACGTCTCCTTGCTCTAAGACGCCGTAAAAGAGGACTTCATTCTGCACGTAGAAGACATCCTCTTTTGCGGCGGCGGAAAAAACCTCAAGCTAACCCGGCGGCAGCCCCTTCTGCGGACAATCCACAGCCCGGGACTGTTGTATTGGAGCATGATCCGCAGGCATTTCAGCAGGGATATGATGCAGCTTACAACGAGGGTTTCAATTCAGGCTTTGCCAAAGGTTATGAAGATGGACACCAGCTCGCTTACAAAGCTCAGTAAACTGTGCAAATCATCTATTACTGTTCTCCCCCGAAGCTAACAGCTTTGGGGTTATTTGCGGTTCGGCAGTTGGACGGGCAAACGCCAATTTTGTCCGGGCAGTGGCAGTCGTCCATGATGCGTTTGACCCCTCCGCATATAGTTTAGGAGTGACAGAAGTTTATCCCACAACAGGACAGGGTGAAGGATGTGAACGATCAACAAAGCGGAAATGAACGCGAAGCGTACCGATGCGGCTATCGGGAAGGACGCAGAATGGGCGGTTGCACGGCTGCTCTGTCACAGGTCGTGGCAATACAGCCTGCTGTTCGTCATTTGAAAGTGTTATATATTCCGCAAGGTTTCGCAGCTATAGACACAGGTGTGCAAGAGGCATTAGGTCAAATATGCAGCTCATGCGCCATCGGTACGCCTGCTACGATGCTAGCTGACGCCGAGGCTCAACGTCCAGACCTCGTGCTGGTCATGAACGGGCTGCATGTTTTTCCGGCGGATCATCTGGAGCAGGTACAGCAAATACGAGCCCTAGGCATTCGGACGGCCATATGGTTTGTAGATGATCCTTACTTTACGGAGGATACGGCGTTGATTTGTCAATCCTACGATGTCGTATTTACGCACGAAATTTCTTGCCTGCCGTTTTATCGCGATCAGGGAGTAACGAGGGTTCACTATTTGCCGCTGGCTGCGTCAACTCGTATCTTTTATCCCCGGCGGGTAGAGCGGGAACATCAGCATGATATTTGCTTCATTGGAAATGCCTTCTGGAACCGTGTGAAGCTGTTCGACTACCTTGCTCCCTTCTTGGCGGACAAAAGAGTGCTGATCGTAGGTGGGCACTGGGATCGGCTGACCCGGCGGGATGTGCTGGAACGCTTTATCCGTCCAGGTTTTATGGAGCCGGAAGAGACCGCTCAATATTATAACGGCTCCAAAATTGTCATCAATATGCACCGCCCGACAGACCCCGGACTGGATAATCGGAATACACACCAGCTTTCAGCGGAGTCCATCAATCCTCGGACATACGAAATTTCTGCTTGCGGCACGCTTCAAATGACGGATATTCGGAAGGATTTGAGCCGTTATTACCGACCAGGCTATGACATTGAAACCTTCTCTGGAGCAGAGGAGCTGAAAGTGAAGCTGGACTACTATCTCAAGCATGACTGGGAACGCGAACGCATGGCCTGGCGCGCATTGTACACGACTATGCAAAAGCATATGTACTCCAATCGTATGGAAGAACTGCTGGACAAGGCGATGGCCTAAAGTAAACACCATAAACAGTGAGGAGTGAAAGTGATGACGATATCTACGACAGGACCGTATGACCCGGCTGTTCACCAGACGGCGGCAGCCTCCTGGGAAAGGGGGAGAATTGCGGGAGTGCATGACGGATACGACGAAGGATATCTGCGCGGACGTGCTAACGCAATTGTTGGGCGGATGAAAGCAGTTTTCCCTTTTCGACAAATCCATGTACTGTATGTCGTCTCCGGCAAAGGCCTTCCGTATTCTCCGCTGGATGAGGCGGTCATTACCACGTTGCAAAGCATGACGGCTCAGGTTACCGTAACAGACCCACGTCAGCCGGTAGGAGATATTGCCGCTCAGCTCCGTCCGAATCTGATGCTGGCACTGGATGGAATGGATCTTCCGTTGGAGCAGGTTACTGCGGTACGCCAGTTGGGCATCCCCACCGCCATCTGGCTAACGGACGATCCGTATTACACCGACACGACGACCAAAATCGTTACGAATTATGATTATGTGTTCACGTTAGAAATGAACTGCCTGGAGCTGTACCGTCAGTTGGGTTGCACGTCTGTGCACTATTTGCCCTTTGGGGCATTTCTGACTCACTATTTCCCACTCAGCTCGCCCGCTTCGGTACGACGTGAGATTGGGTTTACAGGCTCAGCCTACTGGAACCGCATCTATTTCTTCAATCCGATTATGCCTCAGCTCATGGCCCGTAACATTAAAATCAACGGAATCTGGTGGGATCGTCTCCCGGATTATCAGTTGTATGGTGACAAAATTGAGCTGGGTCGCTGGATGTCTCCGGTCGAGACCAATGATTCGTATAACGGCAGCAAAATCGTAATTAATCTTCATCGTTCCCATCAGGATGATTCGGTGAACAACAACTCACTGAAAATTCCAGGGGCTTCGCCCAACCCGCGCACGTTTGAAATTTCTGCCAGTGGCACGTTGCAACTGACAGATACAAGAGATGATCTGGCTCGTTTTTACAAGCCGGGGGAAGAGATAGAGACCTACAGCTCTCAGCAGGAACTGCTGGAGAAGGTTGAGTTTTATTTAACGCATGAAAAAGAGCGCCATGAGATTGCCCTGCGTGCTCTGGAACGAACCCTGCGGGAGCACACCTATGGTCACCGGATTGACCAACTGTTATCGGTCATATTTCCATAAGGTGATTCACACGTCCGATGGTTGCTATTTTAAAGGAGGTGAACTCCGATCAAGCCGAAAATGATGCTATTCAGCCATGTTAGCAACGTCCGCAGTATTACGGGGGCAGAGAAACTGTTATTGCAATTTTGTCTAGACATGCGTACGTACTTCGATTGTATTCTCGTAACGCCTGGTGAAGGGCGGCTGACCTCAATGGCCCGCAAGCGCGGAATCACCGTTCTGACACAGAACCTGTTCATGCTGCATGGCATGTATACCCCATATGAGGGATTGGCGCAAGATGCGGAGAATTTGCGGACCCATGTGGCGTATGCACCGTTGTTCCAAATGCTTCGGCATGCTCGACCTGATGTGGTGCTGGTCAATACCTGTGTGAACGTCATGCCTGCAATGGCTGCCCAAGAGCTTAATATTCCAGTGATCTGGAAAATAACCGAGGTCATTAACCAGAATGCGCATACGCCCGTTTCTGTTTCTATCATAGAGCGCTATAGCCAATGGGTCATCGGCATTTCGCAAGCTGTAATGCGTCCTTTGCATGGTGGGGGACTGACACGTCCGCATACGGTGTTGTCTCCCTGCCGGGATATGGATATGCCGTCTCCCAAAGAGCATGTGCTGGAACGGAGAAGGAAACGTGAAAAACTGGGGCTGCGGGATTTTCATATTTGCATTGGTTATATTTCTTCCTTTATCTACGAAGCCAAAGGGCTGTTACCTTTTGTCCAAATGGCTCTAAAGCTGTGCGAAACCAATTCGCGGTGTCGTTTCTGGATCATCGGCAGCTCGGTGGATTCGGAATATTACGTAAAATGTGTCTCTTTAATCCGCCAATCTCGTTATAGCCGCCGCTTCCAGTTCAATTCATTCGAGGAATCCGTGTCAACGGCCTATAGCGCAATGGATATTGTTGTGATCCCAAGTATGGTGGAGGAAGGCTTTGGCCTGACCGCCCTGGAAGGGCTAGTTTACGGTAAGCCCGTGGTAGCCTTTGCGCAGGGTGGACTTGTGGAATTGATGGAGGCGACCGGAAATACAGATTTTTTGGTAGAGCCGGGCAACAGCGACATGCTGGCGCAAAAAGTGGGCTATCTGCTCGATCATCCCGAGGAAGTGGAACGGATTGGTGTGCGTAACAACAGCGCGGCTACACGTGTATACGGACCTGATTCCTACCGAAGCAGTCTGCACCTCATGGTCAGTCAATGGGTATGTCATCATCCGCATTGGTTCCCGTTGATTCAGCAGCCAGGTGGACCAGTATGGACGAGGGAAGGCGAAGGACTGCGTCAGGTCACTGCTATACCGGAGGGATATACCAGCACGATTCGAGAATTTCCCGAATCGGTGGTGTGTCAACTGCCTGTGCTGGGTCTGCCGCCAATCGAATATGCAGCCATTCAGGGCTTGCCACAACCACCATCCCCTTTACCTGAGTCACCGCCCGAATTGCTCCGCGGCAAGCGTAGTGTTCGGGCGAGATGGCCAAAGGGCCGCAAGCGTACCAGATTGCGGAATCGCAGGTATAAGAGAAGCGGCGGCAAGAGTCGCCTCAAGAAAATTCACGGGTCCCCGTTGTCGAAGGGACTTTATCCGAAAACCAAGTCCAGACAGAAGCTCAAGCGGAAATTCAAGCACCGGTCACGACGGCACAACGCGCACAAGCAGAAGCGAGTCACACTCAAGGCTGGACAGCATACAAAACAACGGTCCGGGTGAATCTACGCCGGACCGTTGAGATGAACGTTAAGCTGGAGCACAGCCAGTCTGCTGGATGGCTATCATTCATTGAACGCCACAATTCAATGAAACAACGACAGCAAAGGTGGGTTCCAAAACCATGAAAATATTGACCGTGCTCGGCACAAGACCGGAAATTATACGGCTCAGCCTGATCATTCCGAAGCTGGACCGCCATGCAGATGAACATGTGCTTGTGCATACGGGCCAAAATTACACCGAAAGCCTGAGCGGGCAGTTCTTCCGCGAGCTGGGACTGCGTGCCCCGGATTATGTACTTCAGGAGAAAGCGGGGACACTGGGCAAACAGTTGTCCGTCATGTACTCGCAGATGGAGGATATTTTAAACAAGGAACGCCCTGATCATGTGTTATTGCTCGGTGATACGAACAGCGCCTTATGTGCCTTGCTTGCGGAACGTATGGGTTACCCGGTCGTGCATATGGAGGCGGGGAACCGCTGTTATGATCTGGATGTGCCGGAGGAGAAGAATCGGCGTGTCATTGATGCAATATCTAGCATTAATATGCCTTATACGGAGCAAAGCAAGCAGCACCTACTACGTGAAGGCTTTCCAAGTCAACGAATTATACTGACTGGAAATCCGATCTACGAAGTGATGCAGCACTATAAGAAAGAGGTATCGGACAGTGGAATTTTGAAAAAGTTGGGACTGTCGCCGGGAGAATATTTCCTGGTCACTGCTCACAGAGCTGAAAATGTCGACCATCCACCGCATTTGCTGGCTATTTTAGATGGTCTTAACCGGGTAGCCCAGCAGTTCGGGCAGCGGGTCATTTGCAGTATTCATCCCCGCACTGCCGCCCGAATCGCAAGCCATCCGCCGATCCAGCTTGACCCGCTAGTGGAATTTCACGAACCGTTCGGTTTTTTTGACTTCGTTCTGCTGGAGCGGCATGCCCGCTGCGCTTTGACGGACAGTGGTACCGTACAGGAAGAATGCTGTGTCATGGGGGTACCGACGGTTACGATGCGCCGGACGACCGAACGGCCGGAAACAGTAGATTGCGGCAGCAATATCGTGTCTGGTCTTGATGGCGAGGTTATAGCAAACGCGGTAGCCATAATGACCGGGATGACCCATAAGTGGCAATGTCCTGCGGGCTATCTGGCGGAAGATGTGTCGGATAAGGTAGTTAAATTTCTGCTTGGAGGGAAACGGCATGTTTGAAAACCAACGTATCTTGGTTACCGGCGGTACCGGCTCCTGGGGGCATGAGCTGGTTGCCCAGTTACTGCCGCGTAACCCCAAAGAGGTCATTATCTTTTCACGTGGAGAATCCAGTCAGGTTGCCATGAACAGGCAGTTTGAGGATGAACGACTCAGCTTCTGTATTGGAGATATTCGGGATAAGGATGCGCTGACTACCGCTTGTCAAGGAGTGGACTATGTATTTCATTTGGCAGCGCTCAAGCACGTTCCCGTCTGTGAGGATCAGCCCTATGAGGCACTCAAAACCAATGTCGTAGGCACCCAAAACGTGATCGAGGCCGCTGTTGCCAATCAGGTAAAGAAAGTCATTTATATATCGACTGACAAGGCCGCAAATCCGTCTAATTTTTACGGGATGACGAAGGCGATTGGAGAAAAACTGATTGTTTACGCCAATCTGCTGAATAGCGATACACGTTTCGTGACGGTGCGCGGCGGTAATGTTTTGGGCACAAACGGAAGCGTGGTGCATCTGTTCCAAAGCCAGATTCGCCAAAAGGGCAAGGTTTCGATCACAGATATGAACATGACCCGCTTCTTCCTGACCTTGCGTGATGCGATCAGTCTCCTGTTCAAAGCCTCGGTGGAAAGTGTCGGCGGGGAAATTTTTATTATGACCATGCCAACCTGCCGTATTGTGGACTTGGCTGAGGTGCTCATTGAGGATTCAGGTGTGGAAAACGTAGAAATTGTAGAAAAAGGTGTGCGTCCCGGCGAGAAAATTCATGAAATTCTGATGAGTGACTTTGAAAGCCTGACGACGGTAGTCTATGACGAGCAATATTTGGTTATTCTCCCAACGCTGAATATTCCTCAATTAAAGGACCGCTATACTCAGTGCCCTCCGGTGTCGTTCAGCAGCTTTAGCTCGGAGTTCAATTTGATGTCCAAAGAGGAGATTCGCAGCATTCTCCAAAGCGGGGGGTTCATCAAATGAAGCTGCTTATTTTGGGTGGTAACGGCATGGCGGGCCATGTTCTGGTTAAGTATTTCCAAAACCAGAGCGGGTATAACGTGTTCTACACCACCCGTGATCCCGAAAATAAAGGCGGTCTGCTGCTGGATGTAAAGGACAGCTTTATGGTGGAGCAGCTGGTACGGAGTGTACGGCCAGACGTTATTATTAACGCGGTAGGCGTACTGAATCAGCATGCTGGGGAGAATCAGATCGCAGCATACCAAATCAATGGATTGCTGCCACATCTTCTCCGGCGAACAGCGGACAGTATCGGTGCCCGACTGATTCATATCAGCACGGATTGCGTATTCGAGGGAAATCGGGTACCAGGTTTATATAAAGAGACGGATCAACCCGATGGGACAAGTGCCTATGCTTTGACGAAAATACTCGGAGAAGTAAAGGCAGCAGGACATTTGACTATCCGTACCTCCATTATCGGGCCGGAAATTCGGCCGGGAGGCATTGGTCTGCTGCACTGGTTCTTGCAGCAGAGCGGAGACGTTAACGGGTATCGCCGGGTCTTTTGGAACGGGGTTACGACGCTGGAATTAGCGAAGGCGATACAGGTGCAGATGAATGAGCCGCTGGACGGACTCATTCATCTGGTTCACCCTGAACCGATCAGCAAGCATGATTTGCTGCTGCTGTTCAAAGACATCTGGAATAGGGAGGATATTCGGATCGTGCCGAAAGATGAGCCGGTGCAGGACCGGACGCTTCGTTCTACCCGGGCCGATCTGCACTACGATGTTCCTCACTACAGCATCATGCTGAAGGAGCTGCTGGAATGGACGGAAGCACAGCGGAACAACGTCGGCCTGTCATAGTCATTACTGGAGCGGCGGGCTATACCGGGATGCATGCCTGCCGCCATTTTGCAAAGCTCGGCTGGGAGGTAGCGGCGCTGACTCGCACTGTCGCTTCCGTCTCAGAACTGATCTTACTGGCTCGCGATGATGAAAATAACAGTCCAGAGGCGGAGACCCGTAACTGTATTACGCCTTATGTGTGTGACTTGCTCGACAAGAAACGTCTGGGCGAAGTCATTAGACAGATTGCTCCGGATTATGTGCTTCACCTGGGTGGTAAAAATTCCGTCCCTGAATCTTGGCAGAGTCCCCTGCTATACATGGAATCCAATGTACTGTCCACCCTGTATCTGCTCGATGTACTGCGACCTTTCCCCAAAGCTAGAATTGTCGTGGCGGGCTCTCGGCTAAAGACGGCTTTGCAGGCTCCGTATCATCCAACACATCCATACAGCCTTAGCAAAAGCCTTCAAGAGGCAGTCGCGCTCTCGTGGGGCGCGCTGTTCGAACAATCCGTTATGCTGGCAGAGCCTTGCAACTTGATCGGTCCGGGTCCATCTACCGGATTTTGTGCATTACTCGCGGGGTATATCGTTCAGACGGAACGTCTGGAGGGGCAGTCCGTAACTGAAACTGCCCCGTTCCGGGTATCTTCCCGACATGCGCAACGTGATTTCCTCGACGTTCGTGATGCCGTTCGCGCATACGGTGTGCTATTGGAACAGGGGGTGCCAGGCCGAGTTTACTCGGTCTGCACAGGCCGCATTGTGGAACTGGGCAATATCGTGGAACGTATGATTGCGCTGGCCAAAACATCTATTCCCATACAATGGGGGGATGTGGAAGAGTCAGCATCCACTGAGGCATACCGTGCGAAAGAGCTGGAGGACATGGGCTGGAAGCCGACCATACAGCTGGGGCAATCTCTGGAGGATATGATTCAATACCGCCGAGCTGGAAAGGAAGGAACGATATGAGACCGAAAGTAACGATCGTCATTCCCTTTTATAACTGTGCATATGTGGATCAGGCTTTGCAAAGTGCACTAGAGCAAACTTATGGGCCCCTCGAGATTATTGTTGTCGATGACGGGTCCACGGAACATGTTGATATGCTTCAGGCCTATCTTCCGTATATACATTATTTGGGCAAATCCAACGGTGGAACAGCCAGCGCCCTGAATCATGGTATCCGACATGCCAGCGGGGAATATATTGCGTGGCTCAGCTCCGACGATACCTATCATAGGGACAAAATTAATAATCAGGTTTCTTTTATGGTGGAAAACGGTGCGTACATCTCCCACACCAATTTCAATTTCATCAATCAATACAGCCAAGTCACAAGCTACCAGGCAGCCGCCGTGTTTCCGTCTATGACGGAGTTTTACCGTTTTTTTCAGCAAGGAAATCCGGTTAATGGATGCACGGTTATGTTTAAAAAGGAGCTGTTTGCACATATCGGTTTGTTTGATGAACTGCTACCGTACACACATGATCTGGATATGTGGTACCGAGTAATGATAGCGGGATATCCATTTCCTTTTCTGAACGAGTCCTTGGTTAACTACCGCTGGCATGATGAAATGGGAACCAAAAAACATTGGCCCGCTGTGGAGCGGGAGTACAACATAACCCAAGCGCGTTATCGAGATCGCTTCAGTCAGGTATTGAGCGGTTTATCCTCATGAAGCCGAAAGTCTGTCAGGGGGGATTGATATGGTAGATACGGGGATTGTTATGCCACTGTACAAACAGGATATCGGCTATCTGCAAGCTGCGATCTCATCCGTACTAGCCCAGAGCTACAGGGCATTTCGCTTCATCATTGTTATTGACGGAGCGCCGGAAATGGTGGGGCCAGCGCTCCACGCAGCAATGGGAGACCCGCGCGTTCAGTTGGTTACACTCCCTCAGAACAAAGGAGTATCCCACGCCCTTAATCGAGGATTCGATGAGTTGTTTAAAGATCCTGCGATCAAGTATGTGACCTGGGTATCCAGCGACAATGTTTATAATTTTTCCTTTATTGAACGATTGCGGCAGGAGCTGGAGCAGGGACCGGACTCACTCGGCCTTGTGTTCTCTACTTTCCGTCAGGTTGACGCATGTGGGAACCCGTTGTATGACGAGCAGCATCAGCAAGCTTTGATCCGGTACCAAGGCCAGCCGCATCATGAATTGCTGAATGCCAGCATTGTCGGGGTTTCATTTATGTACAAAAGCAAATATGCCCGCCTGATTGGCGGCTATCGGCTGCAACCAGTTGAGGATTATGATTACTGGCTGCGGCTGACCGAGACGTGCAGCATGAAATTCATCCCGGAGATCCTGATGGATTACCGGGTGAATTCCACATTTAGTGTATCGGCCGGCCTGCACAGCCAGAAGGAGCACCGACGCTGGCGGCACGCATTCCAAATCGCCAAGCATGAGGCGAGAGCACGTCGGGGCATCCCACTTGAAATGACGATTTTAATGCCTGTCACGGCTATGGCTCAAGCTGAACCATTGCTGGATAATCTGCTGGAGCAGCACTACAGCAATTGCGTGGTACGGTTGCTGGATTTAACGCCAGAACAGGGAGCCGCCGCTTTCCTGTCGATGATGCTCGATCCTCGGTTAATCGTAACGCCACGTCAGCATTATTCGGTCCAGGAAGCACTGGTTCAGGCTATTGGTGAAACAACGACACGCTTTGTTGTATGCTTCGGTGTCAAACCATATATTGCCGTGACGGATTTGCTGTATCTGACGGATTTGTTGCGCCCATTACAGGATACACATGCCTTTTCCTACTATACAGATGACCACTCAACCATCGGTAGCGGCCGAGGGGTTCAGTCCGTACCGCCGGAATGGAATTACGTGTATTACACCCACAGATTGCATCAAGCACTGGAGCAGGGCAACTTTAAATAACAGGAGACAGCGCCGGGATTGTGGTCAGTTCCGACTGAAGAACACGATGCTCCTGTACAACATTACCAAACTGATCCAGTCCAAAGTTGGAGAGCACAACATTGGAAGGTGCAGCGGAGACTACGTTGTATTGTACCTCGTAGGCAAGGACCCCTTGCACAAAGAAGGTACGTCGGGCAACAGAGTTTACAGGTAAGTTAACCGATGTCACGTATAAGGGGATCTTGGTATCCGGTACAAGCGAGAAAAAAATTTGGATGGTCACGGTTGCCGCGTTCACTGTATCCTCGTTGACCAAATTTACAACGACATTGGAGCAGGCAGTACCGAAATCTCTAGTGTTGGTCATATATCCGGTTGTAAAAGCCAATCGAATCATCCTCTCAAAAAACAGAATATTGGAAAACCCCTGAAGGGATGCTTCTATACTATGAATCTATTGAAAAGAAAGCTTGTATGGTTGTCTGTAGACTGTGCTGAAAAAAGTACATTTTAATAGAAATACTTCAGGCATGTCCATTTATATAATGAAGGGAATGCTTGCGATGCCTTTGAATTTTCAGGTAACACCCAGCGGTTTGCCCAAATTTGAGCCCAGTGTCGCCGTTAATTTGTTGAATCCGAATATCGTTGTAGCTGTTGCTGTTGACTTTAGTAGCGGGCCTCCGCTGATTGGACTGTATCGTTCCTTGGACGCCGGGGCGAACTGGACTGATACTTTACTGCCAATTCCACCGGGATATACAGGAGCCGAGGCAGGAATGGTAGCCTATCTGTTCCCGAATATTTTCATCATATCCGCACATGTGTTTCCAGGAAATGAGAACGGGGCTGTTGTGATCTATCGCTCTACGGACGATGGTGCCACCTTTGATCCTCCAGTGGTCATTAACCCGGGCTATGGAGATTACATTAATAATGACTGGACCAATATTACGACGGATAATGCAGGAGCAAGTCCCTATTTAGGGCACGTCTACGTTACGTATAACCGCCAATACAACGTAGAGTTTAATGCCCGGTCTGCGGCCTTTTACCAGCGTTCTACGGATGGAGGATTGACCTGGGATCGACCGTTATTGCTTTCCAATATCCAATCCTCCACGGAGCGGCCTGAGCCTGCGGTCGACAAATATGGCAGTGTCTATGTCAGTTGGATTCGTACAGGGCCGCAGACACCGGCTTTCTTTATCCGGCGCTCCTTTGATGGAGGGGCAACTTTCAGCGGGGATATTCTTGTGTCCAATATAACGCTGGTGCCCAATCCTTTGCCCGTTCCTGGTTATGACTTTCGGATATTGAATTTCCCTAGCTTGGCCGCGGACTGCTCGGGTGTGCCTTCCACAACAAATACGCTATATGCCGTTTGGCAGGATTTTGGTCAGGGATACAGCAATATTTTATTGTCCAAATCAAGCGATTTTGGCGGTACCTGGAGTGCTCCGATCATCGTGACGGACAGCCCGCCCGGCTCGCAAAATTTCTTTCCTGCGATTTCGGTGTCGCCTAAGACGGGATTGGTCGTTGTCGTGTACTATACCAATCGCCTGGACGGCTTTAATCTGGATGTGTTCACCGCCCAATCGTCAGATGGAGGCAACACCTTTACGAACAGTCGTCTCACAACGACCTCCTTTAATCCGAATGTCGGTGGAGGCGAATCAGAGCTGATCGGCGACTATATTGATGTCGCCATCGTACCGCCGAATAGTTACATTTCCGTCTGGACGGATACGCGTACAGGCAGCCTGACGATTTTTGCTGGTGTACCGGGAGGTGGGTCCTGATGCCGAACGTACAGCTTACGCCTAACGGAAGGCTGGCGCAGGAACCGAGTGTAGCTTTCAACCTGCTCGACGGTACCATTGTGTCTGCGGCTATCGATTTTACGACAGGGCCGCCGTTGACGGTGGTATACCGTTCAGGTAACGGCGGTGTCTCCTTTACACAGCAGATTTTACCGCTGCCAGCCGGCTATGTAGGGGCGGAATCCCATAGCGTCAGCTACGGTTTTCCCAACTTGTTTGTCATAGCCTGTCACGTATTTACCGCAGACGGCTTGAGCGGTACTATCGCTACCTATGTATCCAGAGACAACGGTAATACATTTGATCCGCCCGTGATTGCCCAGCGGGGGTATGGGACATTTGTCAATAATGTTGAGGTCGGCGTGAAATTTGATACTTCTCAGGTCAGCTCCTATACCGGAAACATCTATTTATGTTATACGCATCAGTACAATCCTGACTTTTTTGGCGGATCAGTCATGTTTTTCCAGCGTTCGCAGGATGGAGGGATCACGTGGGATACACCCGTGGTGCTCACCGCTGGCTCCAATCAGATCACGCGTGGGGAAATCACCGTGAGCATTACTGGGGTGATTTATGTCGGGTACATTGTAACTAATCCGGTTAACCAATATCAGGTCATTGTGTCCTTCAATGGGGGGACAGCATTCAGTTCTTCGCTGCCTGTATCTTCTGTTGTCCCGGTTCCGAGTCCGTTGCCCGTGCCCGGGTTTGGCTTCAATGTGCTGCCGATGGCCAACATTGCGGTGGATCGCTCTACTAGCCCGAATCAGGGAACACTTTATGCGGTCTGGCAGGATAATCGGGCAGGGTATGCGGATGTGCTGCTCGCCCGTTCGGTGGATGGTGGATTAAGCTGGACTGCGCCGCAATCTGTGACAGGGGCTAGTGCAGGGGCACAGCATTTTTTCCCGGCTATTGATGTTTCACCTGTGACCGGTGTGATTAAGATCGTATATTATACCAATCAAATAACGACCTCTTTATTAGACGTATTTGTGGCCGAATCAACGAACGGAGGGAATACATTTACGAACCTCAGAATAACAGACAGCTCCTTTAATCCTAACGGGATTAGTCCCGTTCCAGTCGTTACGATTGGTAATTTTATTGATGTAACGATCGTGCCGAATAATGGATTTTTTGCGGTCTGGACAGATGCGTTATCGGGTTTCCAGCAAATTTACGGAAGCAACGGAATGTAGCTCAGCGTACGAGACAGAGGAGGTGAGGCTGTTTTGAAAATTTTGTTGGCTACGTACTGGCCGATTCCTCATTTGGGTGGCGTATGGCCCTTTATGCTGCAAATTAAACGGAGGCTGGAGCTACTGGGTCACACAGTAGACTTGATGGGGAACGGACCGGATACACCTAAGTACCATATTGTTTTTGAAGATAGGGAGCTGCTGAAGGATCAACTGCTGCCCCTGCTGCATACGAAGCTGAATGAATCGGCTGTCCCTGTATTACATTTGGATTCATGGGTGCAGACGGTGGAAAAGGATCGATACTGTATGGAGCTGGCAGCGGCGTATTTCGGGGTTGAGCAGTATGATGTTATTCACACGCAAGATGTCATTGCGACGCGTGCTCTAAGTCGGGTCAAACGTAAGGACAGTGCGTTGGTAGCGAATATTCATGGCTCGCTGGCTCGTGAAGTTATGATGGCTCTGGAGAGGGATCATGAGGAGGGTTACCGAGAGACGTTGATGTGGAAATATTATTGGGCGCTGGAGCACTATGGCGCTCTATCCGCGGATATTACCATTACGTCTACAGAATGGATGAAACAGACGCTTGTGCGTGAGTTCGAAGTGCCTGAGCAGCAGATTGCTACTTTCCAATACGGATTGGATACCGAGCACTTCTGGGAAGTCCACGCCCGGGGAACGGACATAGTACGACCTGAGGGGAAAAAAGTTATGATTTGTCCTTCACGGCTGGTCTATATCAAAGGGCTGCATTATTTAATGAGCGCTCTTGGCCTGCTGAAAGCAAATCGTACGGATTGGGTTTGCTGGATTGTCGGGGAGGGAGATAAAAGGGAAGAGCTTCAAACACAGGCGAAGGAGCTAGGGTTGGAGGAAGACGTGTTTTTTTTGGGGCATCGTGAAGATGTACCTGCTCTTTTACAATTGGCGGACCTTTTTGTCCATCCGAGCATACAGGATAATCAGCCGTTTTCGGTCATGGAGGCGCAGATTATGGGGCTTCCGGCAGTGGTATCGGATGCGGGCGGACTGCCGGAAATGGTGAAGCATGAACACACCGGACTGGTCTCCCCGGTTGGCGATGTGGAGGCACTGGCAGCTCATTTGCAGCATTTGCTGGCTCAGGATGAAGTGCGGATAGCTATGGGGAAACATGCCAAAGCATGGGGGACCGTGCATTGGTCTCTGGATGTTATGATTGAGCGACTCGTGAATATTTATGGGCAAGCGCTGAATCAAGTACGTTGAGTATGTTGATTCAACAGTTAGGAGGCAGAGCATGACTTTTCCTGTCGTTGGAGACTTGTACAACCGTATTTTTGAAATCCAGCAGTCGCACCCGGATCTGAAGGTCGATTACGCAATATGGAACCGAATTAACACCTCGTTGCCGGAAGATTATAAGCTGCCAGACGCTGACATTTTGGAACGTCTGAAACAATCCGCACCATGAGGACACAGACCCTATAAAAAGGCAGGTCGGGCTTAAAACTCCCACCTGCCTTTAGTTTATTCCAGTTCATTGTCCAACAGTTTTTTGTCAATCTTCATAAACTGAGCCTCGAATTATGAGCGGCCCCGTAACAACAGCACGGCGGTCAGCTGATTGTACGGTCAAGCAGTATACATAAGGCTCTGCCTGTTCTCCCGTTTCCTCATAGCTTAACTCTGCAAATCCCTCCTGATAACAGGAATCCTGCAACCAATCCAGCATAGGTCCCCGCTCATCATTGCGACGCAATCGAATGTCCAACTCCCCGATATCCCAGTTGAGCAGCGGATTTTCCCATGCCAAAGAGACTTCAATGACAATACGTCCTTCAGATTCACTTGCAGGAATGATTAATGTAGAGAGCACGCTCTCCTGTTCGGTGACCTGAAAAGGCAGTGCATATGTGTCTGGCTCAGCTTTGTTTTGAACTGAATATTTCAACATACCTTCTTCCTCCTCTGCCCGTTCATTAGGGTGTCACGGTAAAATGACTGGCTGTACGCTTAGCGACAATGTTCCCGTTTTCCAAAAATTCAGCCAGGATAAACAGCGTTTCCGGATTGTAAATACTCGTTACCACTCGCAGGTAAAAAGGATTTTGGGCGGTCTCCATATCCTTGAGTTCTAGCACGGAGCCAGCTTCGGGAGAAGGGTTCAATCGAAGGAGCTGCCGTCGGAAAACGCCACTGTCATTTCCCATTTCCAGCAACACATCGACGGCTCTCTTTTCACGATTGAAAAGGGTCACATGGCAGCTTTGTATGTGGGCGCTGTGGTAAGCGAGATGGTGATCGACGGTTAAAAGAAACACGGACATATGATGATGCCTCCTTGAATTCCGTTAGGTTACCAGCCTTAATATGATATGAAAAATAGCCGGGATTGGACTGGATAGTTGTACGCCTCTTTGACAAAAAGCGCATCGGTGTCCAACCCTTTTCGCCGTGCTGTGCATGTAATGTAGAGTGGAACAAACTACGGCCTGAAGTCCCTTTTCGACTACAGAAGAAGGGCCAAGCAGGATCTGAGGGAAGGGTCGTATTAAAAAAGGAGGCGCGGCTATGAGACTCGCACAGCTGGCAGGGGAATATGAAGCGGTCTTCAGTCTGGGACAAAACTGTACACCTGCCATTCAATTGGAAAAGAACCGTTTGCGGCCGTTTGCCGGGGTACTGGATTGGATGATGTCTGACACGCTGTCCGATGTGAACCGCTTGCTTGAAAATCGGTTTGCCGGATTTATGGATTTGCCTAATTTAAGTGTCGTTGGTACGAGCCAACTGAATTATATGGTCAGAGATATCGCTTATAATGTGATCTCGGTACATGATTTTCCGCAGGAACGCAATACGTCCTCAGATCTGGTGACCTATCCCGAGTTCAAGGAAAAGATAGACCGTCGTATCGAACGTTTTTTTGCAAAAACACAGATGGCGAAGCGCAGCTTGTTCGTCCGTATGCTGGGAACCTATGAAGAAGTAGAGGAACTGGAACGTATTTTGTCGGGCATGGTAGCGAATGAATTTCGTTTGTTGGTGGTGAATTGTTCCGGCGTAACGGAGTTGACGGAGGTGGATTGGCAGCTTCCGCATGTATGCTCGGTGGAAATGCCTTTTGCCGATGTATGGAATTACAAGAGTGATCCGCACTGGCGTACCCTTTTTAAAGGGATGACCTTGTCTTCGGAAAGGGGAGGGCGTCGTGCTTGAGCGGTTGCAGGGGGATTATGATGCTGTATTCAGTTTGGGTGGACATTGCTTGCCTTCCATTCAGCTGGATAAAAACGGACTGCGTCCCTATGCGGGTCCGCTGGACTGGATGATTTCCGGTAACTTGTCACAGATCAGTCGCTTGCTGGACGCCCGTTTTGCCGATTTTATGGATGTTGATAGTCTACGTGTCACGGGGCATGATTACGGCGAGCATAACTTCATGGTTGAGGATGCATCCTATGGGATTACAGCAGCACACCATTTTCCGGTTAGCCAGAATACATCGGAGCAGCTGACTTCCTACCCTGCATTCAAAACGACGCTTGATCGCCGCATTGCACGTCTACTGGACCAATTCGCGCTTGCGTCCCGTCTGCTACTGGTTCGTCTCGGGGGTAGTCGGGAGCAAGCGGTGGAACTACATGATGTGTTATTACAGAGGATTACACATGATTTTCGCTTGTTATACGTGGATTATACAGGGACTGATGGTGTGACGGAGCTGGACTGGGGGTTGGAGCGGCTGGTTTCAGTGGAGCTGCCACCTGAGGATATATGGAACGGTCAGGATGAGATGTGGCGTTATATGCTGGAAAACGTGAGACTGCATGTCTGAGGTGCTGAGATTCTAGAGACACATTATAGATTGTCTTCGGACTGTGCTTGTGCCTGCGCCAAGCTATAGGGAGTCGCATAACATGATGCGAAGGGAAGTCATATGCTTCGGTACAAAAGGAGGGTGAGCTAGTGAAGGCTTTGGTCACCGGGGGAGCCGGATTTATTGGTTCTCAGCTGGTACGTGCGCTTGCTGATTCGGGCATCAGAGTGCATGTGCTGGATAATCTGACGACCGGGAATATGGCAAATGTGGACCCGCGCGCGGTCATGCATATTGCGGATATTCGCAGCTCTGAAGCTAGGACGCTGCTGATTCGGGAAAGCCCGGATATTGTGTTTCACTTGGCCGCACAGGCGGATGTGCAGCAATCCATCCATCGACCCGATGAGGACGCGGATGTGAATGTGCTGGGGACGATTCATTTGTTGCAGGCTTGTCATGAAGCGGGTGTGTCGAAATTTATATTTGCATCCACGTCCGGTGTATATGGAGAGTTGCAAAAGCAATGTATACAGGAAGACGATCCCGTGGAGCCCATTTCAGGCTACGGACTGTCCAAGCTGACCGCAGAATCGTATATTCGACTTTTTTATCGGCTGTACGGTATGAACTATACGATTTTGCGTTATGGAAATGTGTATGGTCCCGGTCAGGCCGCGAAGGGAGAGGGTGGTGTAGTCGCTCTCTTTATGGAGCGGCTGAAAAAAGGAAGTCCCTTGCTCATTCACGGCGATGGGACACAAACCCGAGACTTTGTGTACGTCAAGGATGTAGTTCGAGCGAATATGGCGGCTATCCATGCAGCGGACCAACGTACAGTACATGTAAGTACAGGACGAACGACGTCCATTAATCGACTGGCCTACGATTTACTAAAGCTGCACGGTTCGTCTGTCCGCCCTGTGTATTCACCAGCGCGAGCGGGAGACATTCACCATAGCTGTCTTAGTAACGCAGTCGCCAGACATTGGCTTCGTTGGGAACCGCTATACGGCATTTCTGCCGGTTTACAGGAAACGTATGTGAGCAGTATGGGTTCAGGCAAAGAAGGTATGTCTTGATAAAGAGCGCGCAACTCAAGAAAGAGACTGAGGTAACTCTCAGCCTCTTTTTCATTTGAATAGCAATTAGATGTTCTCGCCAGCCAGCTTCAAGGCTTGATCTAGGACAGCTGCACCGTTTCCTCTACCATAAGCCAACGTGTCAATGACATCTACAGGGATACCATAGGGAGCTGCAATTTCGGTTACTGCCTTTTTACGCATCCGCACTTGAGGTCCGAGCAAAATAGCAATCACAGAATCTGTAACGGCTTCTAGCTCTTCCTTGATGGTGCTTTCGGGGATGGCTTCGATGTTCAGCTCTATGGATCTTGCTGTTGCTTCTTTTTTCATTTTAGAAACCAAAATGGATGTGGACATACCCGCAGCACATGCCAAAATAATTTTTTTCATATTTGAGCGCCTCCAGAATTCATTTTTAACTATTTATACTCTTCATCCAGATCAGCAATAAATGAGCGTTCCTTGATAGCGGCTTGATACCAGTAGCCGGATTTCTTCAAATGCCGACTTCGATCATTGTCAAGGTTAATTTCCACCAGTCCATAGCGGTTTTTAAAAGCATTCATGGGAGAAACGTTGTCTGTAAAGGCCCACAGCATATAACCTGTACAGTTGGAGCCCGCTTCTACAGCTTGTAATGTGTAGTATAAATGCTCAGTTATAAAGTCAATACGATAGTCGTCCTGAATAATGTGTTCCTCATTTTTGAAAGCAGCTTCATTCTCAATGCCCATACCATTTTCCGCGACAAACCACTCGATATTGTGATATTCGTTCTTGATACGCATTCCCATATCGTAAATGATTTTCGGATAAATCTCCCAGCCCCGTGACTTGTTCATTCTTTTACCCGGAAGATCAAAATGCTCATAGTAGTAAGAGGGGTGAAAGGGGGTGTTTTCGTTCCACGCTTTACTCTGTGCTTTTACCCGATGGGGATAATAGAGATTGATCCCGACGTAGTCAACGGTATTTTCCTTAATGACTGCCAGTTCTTCCGTTGTAGCTTCAAATGTAATATCATGCTTGCCCATGAGATCGAACAATTCTTGCGGGTATTCGCCTTTAATAAGCGGGTCCAGAAATACTCGATTGTAAAATAAATCATACACATGTGCCGCATACTGGTCATGAGGGGCGCTTGATCGGGCATAAGTGACTTCGGGATTCAGAATAACGCCTATTTTAGCCCCTTGCTGACTATAGTTTTTTGCTTTGAAAAGCTGTACGCATTTCGCGGTAGCCAGCGTTTTATTATAGTTCCATTGCATCCACTTCCGCGTATTTTGTTCATAGGGATAGCGAAGGGCATCTAGATAGACACGAGTCTGTACAACAATGGGCTCATTAAACGTAAACCAGTGCTTGACCCGATCGCCGTACCGTTCAAACACTTTCTCCGCATATTTTACAAACAGCTCCACCACATGCTTGGAAGACCAGCCCTCATATTTGTCCAGCAAATAGGCGGGTACCTCATAGTGTTCTAGACAAATCATCGGCTCGACTCCGCTTGCAATCAGCTCATCAATGACCCGGCCCATATAATCCGCATACGTTTCATCCACCACTACATTCTCATAATCCGTTAAGAAGCGGGACCAATTAATAGAAGTACGATAATGGGTTAAGCCAATCTGCTTCATCAGCGCAATATCTTCGGTATAGCGATTATAAAAGTCGGTTGCAACCGCGGGTCCATATCCATTGTGCCAGACATAGCGGTCATATTTGTACCATTGGTCTAGGTATGAGTCCTGACCTTCTTTTTTACCGCTCCAGCCCTCTGTCTGCCAAGCGGAAGCCGCTGCACCCATGATGAAATTCGACGGAATTTGTATCGTATGTTTAGCCATGACATGTTTCTCCTTTTCATTGTATAAAGAATACGTTTTCAATTAATTGATGTATTTCTATAGTAACGCATTATTCAGCCGTTCGCTTGTTGGCAATTTTGACGAATGGGAAATAAATGATAATGGCTACCACAATACAAATGATCTGAGTTACGACGGCGCCAATGCTTCCACCTGTAGACAGGTAGGCATTAATAATAGGCGGAGTAGTCCATGGAACCATGACGACGGCTTTACCTGCAAATCCAAGCAACGTCGAGAAGTAACCAATCGTTCCTGTGATGAGCGGAGTAATAATGAAAGGGATAGCCATCAATGGATTCAGCATAATCGGAAGTCCAAAAATGACAGGCTCATTAATATTAAACAGACCCGGACCCAATGAAAGCTTTGTTATTTCCTTCATATCTTCACGCTTGGAAGCGATCATAATACAAATCAAGAGGGCCAGCGTAATTCCTGAACCACCGATACTCATGTATACGTCCCAGAAAGGCATCGTAATAATGTTCGGAATGGGCAGTCCTTGCTCATAAGCAGTCATGTTGACGGTAATCGCGCCAAGCAGCAGGGGTTCACGAATGGGCTTTACCATTTGGTTCCCGTGAATACCGATCACCCAGAAGATTTGCGCAACCAGCATCAGCACCAGTATACCTGGCAGTCCCTGTACTACGGTCTCCAGAGGTTTTTGCACCACATTATAGACGGCATCGTACAGGTAGAGACCTGTAAACTTATGAAAAAAGAATCCAAACATTGAGAAGACAGTCACCGTAATAATGGTAGGAATGAGTGCCGAGAAAGAAACGGCCACATTGCTGGGAACACTCTCAGGCATTTTAATTTTTAGTTTATCGGACTTGCCCAGTTTGCTGTATAGCTCAACGGATAGGATGCTTATGAAAATACCTAAAAACAAGCTCTTGGTATCCGTAAATTGACGGGCTATGACGTCTGTTACCTTTTGCATGTCACCGTTAACCATCAACTCTATCGTGGTCGGTGTCACAGAGATAAAACAGATTAAAGCAAGCAAACCGGGGAAGAGATTTTTCTCACCGTTAATTTTTCCTAGCTCTAGACCAATCATGAAAATAGCCAGAATGGTAAGGATATTCAAGCTGGCATAGTTAATGCCTGAGAAAATCGGTTTGTACTCAGCCAGGAATGAGAATGGCCTAAAATGGGCCAAACCATTGACCGGGTCCATGACCATATTGGAAATCAGTACAGCAAAGGCACCGACAATAATAACGGGCATCAATGTGATAAAAGCTGATTTGATCGCTATAATATATTTAAAATTGTTGATTGCATTTGCTACCGATGTGAGGCCGTCAACCAGTTTGTCTTTGAAAGCCATAAGATAGCGCCCCTCCCTCTACGATTTCGGTACGAATTGATCAATGCGTTCATACAGGTCTACAAACTCTGAGGCCATATCACGTATGGTGATGGCATTCATCAAATGATCTTGAGCATGCACCATCATGACGGACATCTCTGTTTTTTCACCCGCTGCTTCCTTACGGATGATTCTGGTTTGAATTTTGTGGGAGGACACCAGTTCTTTTTTTGCTGAGGCTAATTCTTCTTTGGCTTCACGGAATTTCCCCGCCTTTGCAAGCTCAATCGCCTCCATGGCCGAGCTGCGTGCATTCCCTGCGTATAATATAATTTGGAATACAATCTCTGTATCATCCATGTCCTCCATGTTCACGTCGTGCTCTGTAGATTCATCATTATTCACGTGATCTTCTCTCCTTTCAATGATCCCTTCGTATGGCTATTATAATTTGGAATCGCTTTCAACATAACGCACATTATTTCCTCTTCTTAACGGAAATAAATCGTTCTTCATACTCCTCATGTTCAACAATTTTTATGCAACACTTCTATGAATTCCGTATACGATTTGCAGCGAATAAGCTGCTGGACGAGCTGTTCATTATTTAAAATATCAAGCAAAATATGATACATAGTCTGTAAATCTTCTGATTTAGTACGCTGTATGCAGAGCATACAAATAAATTGTACCGGCTTGCCGTCCCAGTCGATAGCTTTTTGTAATGTACAGATGGCCCAAAACGTAGAATCTGCGAAAGGTTCCATCGGATGCGGGATCGCGACAAAGTTGCCAAATGAAGTGGGGGAAACGGCTTCACGTTCTATTACAGATTGCAGCAGGGGGCCTTTTACAAGATCTGCTTCGTGTATTTTTTCGGCTATAAATTCAAGCACTTGGAGTTTGTTCTCAAACTTCTGCTGAAGAAAGACCAATTTTTTTCGTACATACTGCACAGCAGGAAGTCTGGCCTCAGAAATGGCTTGCTCAATTTTAGTAATATCGGAACCGCCTAAAAATGTATTCACATGGATCATGGGGATAGAAAGCGGTTCTGAAATGGGGATCGTGCTAATAACAAAGTCCAGTGTATCCAACGGCATTTGTTTCAGCTTATAAAATTCAGTGGTTCCCACGATATCCAACCTGGAACCGAAGACCGATTGAAGCTTGTAATACAGCAGCTTAGCGCTACCGAGTCCAGAAGCACATACGATCATACATCTTTTGGGCGCGTCCTCCATTTTCTTTCTTTCCATCGCGACTCCGATATGAATGGCTAAATACCCAATTTCATTTTCCTCGATGTGTATATGAAGCCGCTGCTTGATGACTTCCGCAGCAATGATACCTGCTTCAAAGGCAAGCGGGTAATTGGCTTTGATTTCATCCAGCATAGGATTACGCAAATTCATTCCGTATTGATAGCGGTTAATCACCGGTTTGAGGTGAAGGCAAAAAGCAATCAGCAATTCTTGATCGTTTTGAATGTTCATTTTCAACTGCTGATCAATTTGGTCCAGTATTTCAATAGTCAGTTCGTAGATATCTTTATCAATGATCTTTTTAATCTCCACTTCATCCATACGGGCACTAACGACGGTCCTTATACCCAACAGGTGAACAGCAATGTACGCAACTTCAACAAGTGGAAAGGAGTACTTCATGTTTTGTTCCAAGGCGGATACGATCTCAGTCGCCACCCTAAACTCTTTTTGCGCTTCGATTTTTTTCATCTCCTGAGGATAATACGAAACATACCTTTCTTCGCGAATACGCTTACATGCTATAGCAATATGAATGACCAGATTGTTCAGGGCAATGTCCGACAGCTGAATATCATTGATCTCAATACGATCCAGAATCACTTCTCTTATGAATTCCATCTCTTCGTTAGAGATCAGAGGAGGGGGGGACATCTGCTGGTTGCCTATTTCATCTATCCTATTAAATATATAGTCGGAAATGCAATAACGCAGCCTGGCCTCATTACCTTTGACTCGAATACCATGATAGGGTCTATTCTCCAGGGAAAGTCCGTAAGTTGCCAATAACTTGCGTAGTTCTTTGAGGTCATTCTGTAAAGTAGATCGACTAACATACAGGATCTCGGCTAAATCATCAAGTTTGACATATGCATTGGTAAGCAGCAGCTTTTTCATTAAAAAACGATTTCTGGCGTCAGAAGAATTCGCTAATGGATAGGGTACATTATTTTCATAATTCTTTAATTGCTTCAGCAGTTGATGAAATGCTTGTTCGTCCCGAACCTCTAACTTGTAGCCTGTTCCTTTAAGGGGTTTAACTGCTGCTCCATGTTTTGACAACAGCGCACCCAATTCCTTTAAATCCGTTCGTATCGTTCGAGAAGATACCTTTAATGCATTTGCCAAGTGTTCTCCATTGACCATCTGTTCAGCAATCAATATACGAAGAATATCAAAAATACGCACAACGAGCCCCCTTTCTTAGCTGTTCTGATGAACAGTATACAACGGTTAGAGCGTAACCAAAAGAAGGGTTGACAACAGCGTAAATCCTAGATGACCTTGACACACCAGCAGATTCAGAGATATAGTAGACACAATAAGTCTTTGATTGAGGTGTAGTTATGAAATTTACAAAAGCTACAAATTATGCACTGCACACCATGCTCATGCTCGTTGCTGATTCGTCGGTTAAGCCGGTAGGTGTTCAGCAATTGGCCGAATCCCAAAATGTTTCACCAACTTATCTTTCAAAAATTTTGACGAGGCTTGTGAAGGCTGGAATGATCGAATCCGTTTCTGGAGCCAATGGAGGCTATCGCCTATCCCGTCATAAAGATGATCTTACTTTTTTGGATATTATCCATGCCATTGAAGGTACGAATTCTTTGTTTGAATGTGATTTTGTCCACGGATCTGAGTGCCTGATTCAAACTGTAATGAGGGAAGCAGAGGAGAAAATGGAACGACATCTTAAAAATACGAAATTGGTCGATTTGGCGCAAAAGCAAACGCAAGTTTAAAAGTAAGCGACTTTATATAGAAAGAGGGTGGTTGCCAGTTATGTAAAGCGTTTTTTTTGGTTTTATTACAGATATAAAGAGTCTTTAATATCTTCGAAAAGGAGTTGGGTGTTATGCTGTACGATTGCGCTATTATTGGTGGAGGGCCCGCCGGATTGAATGCAGCCCTCGTGCTGGGCAGGGCAAGAAGAAATGTGGCTTTGATTGATAATAATCGGCCCAGAAATGCGGTTACGCATGCGTCGCATGGTTTTATTACGAGAGACGGCGTAACGCCAGCCGAGTTCCGCCGTGTAGCTTATGAGGAAGTGCTGCGTTATCCGTCTGTCCATCATCTGCAAACCGAGGTTGTTTCAATTACGAAAAACGAATCCGGATTTGAGGTGCTTGATTCGTCAGGCCTTCGCGTTCAAGCGCGAAAATTGATATTAGCGACGGGCGTAAAGGAGATATTCCCCGAGATCGAAGGTTTTTATCCGTTATACGGGAAAAGTCTGTTTAATTGCCCTTATTGCGACGGCTGGGAGTTGCGGGATCAACCGCTTGTCCTTGTCTCTGAATCGGCGGCTATATTTCATACAGCCAAACTACTCCTTAACTGGAGTAAGGATTTGATCGTATGTACGAACGGTCATGCATCCCTGTCGGATGAGCAAAAAGAACGGCTTCAATCCAAGGGAATTGTGGTAATGGAGCAACCTGTTGCGGCGTTCATCGGTCACAATGGAAAGCTGGAGCATGTGCGCTTTACGGATGGCACTCAAGTCCCGAGGGTCGGCGGTTTTGTGTCTCCCCAGTTTGTACAAAGTGCACCGTTTGGAGAACGTTTGGGCTGTGAAAGAACGGAGTCGGGCGGGATCAAGACGGATGAAGCGGGGAGAACCTCCATACCCGGTGTATATGCTGCCGGGGATTCTTCGTACTTCATGCCTTCTCAGTTGATTTTTGCTGCGGCCGACGGCAGTCGAACCGCTGCGAGCGTAAATATGGATTTGACAGAGGAAGATTTCAGCGAATGACGAGAAATTGGAATGTCTAATATGGAATCCGATGATAGAAAAGGCCGCCAACATGGCGGCTTTATTCTAAAATCATAGAGAGAGCAAGCAATAATAAACCAATGATCATAGGTCATTCTGTGGCTAAACAAGATCTTCTTTCAATAACCTCTGTATTCACAAGAACCTGAGTATGATGCCTCTGATGATTGTTATGCCTCTCCATAAGCAAGTTTACAGCAGTTCGGGCCAAAATATCCTTTTTCACATGAATGGTTGTGAGTTCCGGGCTAATGACCTTGGCCTCATGAATATTATCAAATCCCATGACGGAAATTTGTTCAGGCACTCGAATGTTCATTTCCTGAAACGTTTTAATTGCACTGATCGCCATATAATCATTTTCGCAAAATAGGGCTGAAGGTAGCTCATTCAATTCATGAATAGCTGTTTTAAATGCGTCCTGTGACATTACAAGCATGGGATGCATATCAAATATAAGCCCATTTTCTATGGAAAGATTGTGCTCCTCTAAAGCTGCCATAAACCCTTCCTTTCGTTTTTTAAAGTTAAGAATTCTGGTACTGGATTGTACGTATCCTATCTTTCTGTGTCCTGACTGAATTAAATATTGGCCTGCCTGATATCCACCAAGATAGTTGTTAATAGATACGAAACTGGCGTCGACGTGTTCAAAGTAGGTATCTAAAATCACGATATTGGAATGAATGGATTGTATAGAATGAATAATCTCGGAAGTTAAATTGGTGCCAAGCAGAAGTATGCCTGAAGAAGGCTGATCTTTTTCCAAAATAGATAATTCTTCTTCGAGGCTATGGCTATCAAAAGACGAAAAAATCAAGGTGTTTCCATGTTCTCTCACCTGATTGGTAATATGATGAATTAATTCATTGAAAAATGGAAGTGAATCATAATGCTCTGTTACAATGTCTGTATTTTTACAGGCCACAAAGCGTATCACATGATGATTTTTAATGACTTCCTTGCTTGTCTTCATGGTGCGTGGTTTATATCCATGCTCTTGGGCTATTTTTAGAATTTGCTCCTTGGTTTCTTCACTGACTCCGGGTTTGTTATTAAAAGCAAGAGAGACAGCAGATTTCGAAACACCTGCAAGCCTTGCAATATCATCAATTTTCAATGTAGAACCCCCTATTGAACTAAACTACATAAATTATATCATTACTCTACAAGAAAGTTTAGATTATAAACTAAACTAAACTAAATAAATGAAAAGAAAAAAATGTTGACCTTTTATTATTTATAGTGTTAATATGCAAGTGTAAAGCGCTTTAATTTAGTTTATTTGCGAAAAAACATATAAATTTAGTTGTTTATTTTAGTTTTTTGTTTAGGGGAATTTGTGAATGTAGCAAGAAAGGAAAGGTGATTCATTTGAGTTTAAACATTGCTGAAAATCAAAGAAGTTTTACAAAAGAGGACAAACCTTTTTTTTATTTGGCAGATACGGTTTGGAGTGTATTTACCAACGCGACGATAGAGGAGTGGAACGATTATCTTGACTATCGGAAGATGCAAGGTTTCAATGTGTTGCAAATCAACATGCTCCGACAATGGGACGCAAGTGAATCGGATCTGAATCTACAGCCGTTTGCATTACTGGAAAATGGGGATTTCGACTACCATACATTAAACGAAGCTTATTTTGACCGGGCAGAAATCATGTTGAAAATGGCTGTAGAGCGTGGATTTGTTCCGGCACTGGTTCTGTTGTGGTGTAACTATGTACCGGATACATGGGCCGAAATGTTCCAAAAGGGTAACAAAATGCCATTTGAATGCGTTGAACCCTATGTAACGTACGTCGTAAACCGTTTTTCTCCATTTGATCCTATTTTTCTGGTTAGCGGGGATAGTGATTTTCCGACTGAACGCGCCAATTCCTATTATTTAAAAGCACTGGACATTGTACAACAATTAAGCCCTGCAAGCTTAACTACGCTGCATATTCAAGGGAGATTGAGAGAAATTCCTCCAGCCTTTGAGAAACACAAGGGTCTTGGATTCTATATGTATCAATCAGGACATAACTCCCAGTTTCAACATGTAGCCCATGAGATTGCTCAACATTTCTATCATAAGCCGGATATACGGCCTGTCATTAATGGGGAGCCATGTTATGAACAAATTAGTTACAGCCGCAATGTGTATGGCAGATACACTGCACTGGATGCCAGAAAAGCAGCATGGCAAAGTCTCCTTGCAGGCGGGGGAGCGGGAATTACCTACGGGGCGCATGGCATTTGGAGCTGGCACAAGAAAGGAAAGAAATTCGGCATTGTAGAAGGGGAAGGATTCGATAGTCCCTACGATTGGAGAACCGCATTGCGATTTGAAGGTGCGTGGGATTATTCCTTTATTAAATATTTGTTTGAAATGTATAACCTTATCGGCATAAAGCCGCTAGATATTGTTTTAAACAAGACAGAGGAAATTAGAGCTGCGGGGAACGAGAATACCCTTATCTTGTATGTCCCGGTTAACACGAAGGTGCGACTAAGTATCAACGTGCAGGATTACAAGTTTACAACGATTGATTTAGCCGGGAAGCGGTTTGCCCAAACTGACGTGTCCGTCCAAAAGGATCAATCGGTGCTAGACATGCACAGCTTTGAAAGTGATGTTGTCATCATCGGAACGAAATAAAAACAGAGAAGAATGTGGATGGAGTGAAGCAACATGTGGAAAATCGGCGTTATTGGAACGGGATATTGGTCGGAAAAACATATAAAAGCATGGCAGTTTATCTCGGATGCAGAAATCAAAGGATTTTGTGATCGAAATTAAGATTTACTTTTTCAAAAAGCAGCTCAATTCCATATACCTACTGAATTGGGATAAGTGCCGTAATTGTCGCAGTTATAGCACATCCAGCTACTACGGATAGAATAATAGAAAGCGCATCCAAGAAGGAGTGAACATGATGGATCATAAAAAAACAGCCAAAGAAGTATTAAGTGCCGTGGGCGGAAATGAAAATGTGAACAGTGTCATTCACTGTGTCACTCGATTGAGATTTAAACTGAAGGATAATCTATTGCCAGATAAAGAAAAGATCAAGCAGATTGACGGTGTCATTACCGTTGTGGAAAGTGGTGGCCAATTTCAGGTGGTCATCGGAAATGAGGTTCCCAAAGTATACGAAGCTCTTTTGGATACAATGGGAGTAAAGCATGGAGATCAAATGGTTGAAGACGATCAAAAAAATGAAAAAGCGAGCCTATTTAGCCGCTTTGTCGATGTAATTTCAGGTGTGTTTATGCCCGTTGTGGGTGTGCTCGCTGCTGTGGGGATTCTAAAAGGACTATTGGCTTTATGCACATCCCTGGGCTGGATGACTGATCAGATGGGCACGTATAAAATTTTATATGCGACAGCAGATGCTATGTTTTATTTCTTTCCGGTTATTCTAGGGTTTTCAGCAGGTAAAAAATTTGGAGGAAACCCGTATCTGTCTGCCGTTTTGGGAGCAGCGATGGTGTACCCGACCATTACTTCCGCCTTTACGGATAAAACGGCGCTGTCCTTTTTGACTATACCTGTCGTTCTGATTAATTATACTTCTTCTGTTATACCGATCATTATTGGAGCGTTCTTGGCAACTAAGGTCGAAAAAATGATAAGTAAGTATGCACCTGCCTCCATTAAAATGTTCATAGTGCCTTTTCTGACTTTGGTCATCATATCACCGCTTGTTTTTCTGGTTGTCGGTCCGATAGCAACTATAATCAGCGATGGGTTAGCCAAAGGCTCTATGTGGATTTATCAGTTAAGTCCGGCTGTAGCTGGCCTCGTTCTGGCCGGGTTCTGGCAGGGCATCATTATCTTCGGTCTGCATTGGGCATTCATTCCAATTCTCCTGAATAATGTAGTTACGAATGGTTTTGATCCGATTAACGGTATGCTTTTCTGTACGACTTTTGCGCAAACAGGTGCGGCATTTGCCATCGCTTTGAAATCACGGGACCCTAAATTAAAACCCATTGCCACTTCTGCCACAATTGCGGGTTTGATGGGGGTTACTGAACCAGCTATTTACGGGGTTACGCTACCCGCCAAGAAACCGTTTATTTTAGCCTCGATCGCTGGAGGTATAGGAGGAGCTGCAGCAGGCTTACTCGGCTCAACGGCATATGGATTTGCTTCGGGCGGCATTTTTGGTATCCCTCTATTCATTAATCCAAAAGGCATGGATGCAGGCTTCATCGGCTTTATCATATCTTTGGTTGTAGCTTTTGTAGTCGCATTTATTCTGACCTATCTTTTCGGTTATAAAAATGCAAAACCTGCGTCTGAGATTAAAATTGCAGATGAAAACAAAGAAGAAGAAAAAGCGGTATTCAGTCCTCTACACGGTGAATTGATTCCTTTAACTGCAGTAAAAGATGAAGCTTTTTCCAGCGGTGCGATGGGCCAGGGGGCCGCAATTATTCCGAAAGAAGGAGTAGCCTATGCGCCATTTAACGGAACTGTTGTTACCGTTTTCAAAACCAAGCATGCCATCGGGCTTATTTCTGAGGATGGAGTTGAACTGCTCATTCACATTGGAATTAATACGGTCAGCTTGAAAGGAAAACATTTCACTTCCTTTGTATCTGAAGGGGATACGATTCAAAAAGGGGACAAGCTGGTTGAATTTGATCCCAAGGCTATAGAGGATGAAGGATATGATATTACCACATCCGTCATTGTAACCAATACAGCCGTGTACACGGATATTTTAGTTGAAGATCCCAAGGATATTCATGCAGGAGACCGCTTACTAAAGATTAGATAGATTCCAATATTCAAGAATAAAAGGCAAGTTAAAGCTGACGATGGCCCGTATATAAAAAGGGTTGTCGTCAGCTGTTTTTTTAGTTACCTCACACCCAGCGTGTTCATCATCTGCCGGAAGGAGCGCACATATTTGTCTGGTGCCAACAGGTTAACGATTCGCTCCAGCCCTTTTCTGCGGATAGATTCGCGTTGAGGTACGTTGTTCATCAGGTCTAGTCCTTGCAGTATCGCCTGCAAGATGTCTCCCTGCTGATAAAATTTACCGGTTTCGTTGTGGTCAATGAATGCTCGTACTCCGTCTGAATCAGAGCTTAGTACCGGGCAACGACAGGCCATCGCCTCAGCAACCGCATAGCCGAAGCCCTCCACCAGCGAGGTCGATAGCAGGTAGCCGCCTGAGTCGCCAATCATGGAGTAATACAGGGGCATTTTGGCATGAGGCACGCTTTTAAAGCGCTCGATAATTGAGGACATGCCAAGCTGAGCAAGCATGTTCTCGAATTGTATTTTATCCTCCGGCTGAGACAAGGTGTCATCATAAAACATCCAGATTCGAAGATCCGCACGGTTTTGCAGCATCCAGTAAGAAATGTCGACAAAATGCCTCCAGTTCTTGTTGGGCTCCAATCGCCCAACCCAGGCAATAATCGGATTGGTTGGAGGAGTGTTAGGTACATAATTAAATACGCTGGTATCCAGTACGTTTGGAAACACGTAGCGATTAAGCCATGGACACATGCTGGAGAATAAATTCACTAAATGAGTCGTATCTGGCAGGAGCACCGCATCGGCGTACTTTTGAAGATACGGAGCCGCATCCGCGACTACCCATGCCGCTTCCTCGTGTGGGCCAAAGCCTTGCGATTCATAGATTAATACCCCCTGATAGCCCAACATTCGCAGTCTGGGGAGCATGGGATAGTCCGAAGAGACGATAATTGCATCATAGCGATGAGCCTCCACCAGTTTTCGAATTTCTTCTTCAGAAGAGGTCATGAACACTGGAATATCGCCGTGTAGGTTTTGCATCCCGGTCCCCTGCTGATAATAGAGAAGGTGACACTCAATCCCGTCCTGCATGAGCACTTTACAGCGTTGGCGGTTCAAGGTTTCCACACCGCCGCTGGGTATATAAAAAGTAAATAGAACTTTGATCTCAATAACCTCCTTTGCCAAACGCAAGCTCCTATACCAAGTTATTCAACCCACAGGACGGGGTGTGGGTTTCTATGGAAGCCTGGATTGAATCAGCGCATAATTATGGCTAAGGCGAGGGTCTTCCGGGGAGCGCTCTGTTGCTTCTCTCGCAAATTCACAAGCTTTGTGTAAAAGGCCTAACTCGTAGCAAGCGAGGGCACCAAGATCATACAGTGTGGCGTCCCAGCAAAAATCCTCTTGCATGTACGTATCCGGTCGTGTTGAAATACGTAACGCTTCTTCAACCATATGATAGACAGCGGACCAGTTCCGTGTATGATAGGCCAGCTGAGCCATTTCCGTGTAAGGTTCACGTAAATACGGTGCTTCCGCAATAGCCCGGTATAACCAACGTGTTGCCTCCTGCCATTGTTCACTTGCTTTATAGGCTCTAGAAATAAAGCGCATCGAAGCGCTGCGTTCATCTGCCCAGCGTGCCTGCGGCATGGCAAGATGTTGTTGCAGTGTAGCAATGCACTCGTCCCAACGGCCATGATACATATATTCCCGCCCCAAGTAATGCATGTTGCGGTCATCCTCAGGAAACTCGCGCACAGACTGCTCCAGCAGTGGAAGGTATTGGCTGCGGGACTTGTGCGGATCGGGATCATGATACAAGCGTAGCTGGTCGGATCGGATGCTGCGTTCTTCACCCTTCCCGATATATTCAAGCACCTCGTGAACCGGGCGTACCCAGCGGTAACCGTGACGAGTGTGTATTTTTTCTTTCCAGAACCATGTATAAACGGTATCTTGCCCAGGCTGTCCATGTGTAAAGGCATATAGCATCCGGGTAGTTCCTTCCCTCCAGTTGCGTTCCAGCCGCGACCGCCAACCTTCCTCCCAGACTTCGTCCAGATCCGTACAGACACAAATATCTATATCGTCAGGGACCAGCCGTAGGGACTCATTGCGAGCCTTGTCAAAACGCCAAGGAGTTACCTGGATACGATGCACCTCTGCACCCGCTTCGCGTAGCAGAGAAACGGTATCGTCTGTAGAGCCGGTGTCCGCTACAATGACAACATCGGCTTCACGCATGCTGTGCATCCATCGTTTGGCGAATCGGGCTTCATTTTTGCTAATGGCATAGACAGCTATCTTGTACCGATTCGATTGATGCATTCCGCTTGCTCCTCCTTTGACTTACTAAAAGATTGAGGGGGGTATGGGGGACACTTTATTGGGGAGGATTCAGGATTGAGCTGAAAAATTGTCGATTATGCAGGATATGCGGGTCGTTGGGAATATACGTGGCAGCTTGCTCGTTGTGCCAATTCGCACGTGTGTAATCCTTCAGCCGAAAATGGCAAATGCATAGCTGGATATGAGGAAACCACGTTTGGTACGCGTCCTGTACTGGGCCCATCGTGTCGGGAGGATTGAGAGTGGTAGCCATGTCGTACCAATAAATAGCTTTGGTGATCTCATTTTTATGCAAAAAATAATGACCTATCCGACAGCATAGATCTGCCCTGGGTGTATCGAAGGTCAAACTATGGAGAGCCGCGGTAATACTTTGCTCCAGCTTGCCCAGTTGTTGCAGGCAGTCAGCCATTTTGCTACATGCACTAATCGCGTCCTCTACCCAGCATTGTCCGGTATCCAGAAAATCCCGGTAAGTCTGCACGGCCTGCTCATATTTTTTATTGTCTCTTAACTCGTTAGCGTAATAGTAAAGGTCACGAGGAGAGAAGACATGACCTTGGGAGAGCAATTTCTCATAAATTCGCAGGTTTCGCCCTGGAGAGGCCGTGTGTGTTCTAGTGTGAGTTATGGCGATATCGGCATGTTGAATATTCCCGTCAACGGCGAGGTACTCATGCACGGCTCCATGCCAACGGAACCCGGCTGACCTTCGGATCAAGCGGTTTCGGCGAAAATGTAGGGTGACATTGCCATGATCATCAAAGCCATAATGATAATTCATAGACACGGAATCGACGGTTGGTACGGCTGAGGAATCAAGGGTTTGCTTCAGCTCAAGCAGCTTGACGGCATCCTGCTCCTTCAAAATATCATCGGCATCAAGCCAGAGAATGTACTCCTGCGTAGCTTGCTCAAACGAATAGTTACGTGCAAGGGCAAAATGATCTACCCATTCAAATGGAAAAATTCGATCTGTAAAGTTGCGACATATGTCAATGGTCCGATCCTGTGAACCTGTGTCCAC
This sequence comes from Paenibacillus sp. cl130, assembly GCF_900116035.1. Classification (NCBI taxonomy): domain Bacteria; kingdom Bacillati; phylum Bacillota; class Bacilli; order Caryophanales; family Paenibacillaceae; genus Paenibacillus; species Paenibacillus sp. cl130. The sequence goes on along the minus strand of NZ_FOYG01000006.1, from coordinate 182,084 downwards.
GATATTGATCTCATCCACAATATGATGGACCGATTCCAGGCAACGGCCAATGGTATGTTGATCATTTTTGACGATCATGCACAGGCTGATACTGATCAATTGAGCATCACTCCTTTGGGAACCATTTAAGGATTCCGATCAAACATAAAGTTGGATTTAAAAGAGGTCTGATTTATAGAAGCCCTGCCGCAATCGCGGCAGGGCATGGATGACAAAGCCTTAACATGCTGTGCGGCTTTGTCGATAAGGTATGGTACATCGCTTAAAAATGATGTGACAGAAAAAGGAGGTTAGAGTCCGGTAGGCCCCGTAGGTCCAGTCGGCCCTGTAGGTCCGGTAGGTCCAATCGGTCCTTCTGGGCCTGTGTCTCCTGTTGGTCCAATCGGTCCAGTCGGCCCTGTAGGTCCAGTAACACCAGTGTCCCCCGTGGCGCCAGTAGGCCCGACAGGTCCGGTAACGCCAGTGTCGCCTGTAGCGCCAGTAGGCCCGATAGATCCGGTAACGCCAGTGTCCCCCGTGGCGCCAGTAGGTCCGACAGGTCCGGTAGCACCAGTGTCACCCGTAGCACCAGTAGGTCCAGCAGGTCCGGTAGCACCTGTATCACCCGTGGCACCAGTAGGTCCGACAGGGCCAGTAGCACCAGTGTCGCCTGTGGCGCCAGTAGGCCCGACAGGTCCGGTAAATCCAAGGCCGAATGGTCCGGTAGGTCCAGTCGGCCCTGTAGGTCCCGTGTCGCCCGTAGGTCCGACAGGTCCAGTAGCGCCTGTGTCGCCAATAGGCCCGATCGGTCCGATTGGTCCAGCAGGTCCGGTAACACCAGTGTCCCCCGTGGCGCCTGTAGGTCCGACAGGTCCGGTAGCACCTGTGTCACCCGTGGCACCAGTAGGTCCGACAGGTCCAGTAACACCAGTGTCACCCGTAGCGCCCGTGGGCCCGACAGGTCCGGTAGCACCTGTGTCGCCCGTGGCTCCCGTAGGCCCGACAGGTCCGGTAGCACCTGTGTCACCCGTGGCACCAGTAGGTCCGACAGGTCCAGTAACACCAGTGTCACCCGTAGCGCCCGTGGGCCCGACAGGTCCGGTAGCACCTGTGTCGCCCGTGGCTCCCGTAGGCCCGACAGGTCCGGTAGCACCTGTGTCACCCGTGGCACCAGTAGGTCCGACAGGTCCAGTAACACCAGTGTCACCCGTAGCGCCCGTGGGCCCGACAGGTCCGGTAGCACCTGTGTCGCCCGTGGCTCCCGTAGGCCCGACAGGTCCGGTAGCACCTGTGTCACCCGTGGCACCAGTAGGTCCGACAGGTCCAGTAACACCAGTGTCACC